>BTUU01000006.1:238910-346308 GCA_045863555.1 Planctomycetota bacterium
GCCGGACGTCTATTCCGCATGACACACCAGACTTGGGGGGGGGGGGGCCGCGCGTCGCGCCCGCTGGGGGGGCGCCCCGCGCTGCGATGGAGATCACGAAGCGGAGTTTGTCCGGCCCCAAGAGAGGGTTCGAAACGCGCCGCCGTGTGTCAAACTTGCGCGACGGGGGGAGGGCGGCGGGTGCGATCGTCCGAAATTATTTTGGCGCGCCTAGTGCATTGCGTGCCGCGGCGCGGTATATGATTGGTTGTACGGCGAGTGCCGGATCAAAAATCGAGCTGTCCGAGTCATCAGACTCGCGATCAGATGGAAGGTTCTTCCCGCGCCACGGCTAGACCTTCCATCTTTCTTTTTTGGTTCGTTCAAAACCCGCCGCGCTCACAACGCGGCCGCGCCGGCAATCGTGTAGCCGGCTTGGGTGGGAAGTGTGGAGCCCGCCAATGGCCGGCGCAGCGCCGCACCGCCGTGCCGACTGCCTGCTCCGTGCCGCTCCCGCAGCATCTGTCTCTCGTACCCCCGAAGCGTCCACGAATAGCTCAACGCCGCCGATTTCGGACAGGCTCCGGTCTGCGAGGCCGAACCGCGCGTGCTCACCGCAACTTCGCCGCAAGCGCAGATTTCTCTTGCAATCCCCGGTCGACGCCGCCCATACTTACACCCTCGAATGGGCGAAACACGACGATGACCACGACGCAGAAACATCCCGCACCCCGCGTCCTCGGCGCTGACGGACCGATCCCCGTCGACTTCGCCGTGCGCATGTACACCGACCACCGCCGCAGCGGCGCAATCCTCATCCGCGGCGGTCCCGGCAGCGACCTCACCGCGGCCGCGAACCACCTGAAAGCCGAGTTCCGCGGCCGCGCGGACGTGCGCGTTTCCGACGAGCAGCTTTCCAATCCCGACCTCCAATTTCACCTGCGAGGCTGGGCGATCGACGTCGGCTGCCCGCTCGCACGCCGGATCTACACGGCCGTGTTCGATCTCGCGGCCTGGTCGAGCGACGAGATCATCGAATACGTCCTCGCTACGCACCCTCAGAAGGCGAAATCGATTCTCGGCCGCATCATGCCCACGCCCGACCCGTCGCTCGACGGCATCCCCCTCGTCTGGCGGACGGTCATCGACGTCCTCGCGACGCTGGACTCGATCAAGACGCCGTCGGACGCCCTCGACGAGTTCCTCCGCGTGCGGATCGGCGATCGCCCGGGCCTCGAAGACGAGGCGCGCTTCCATCTCCAAACCGACGAGCCGGACGAGACGTGGCCGCGCTGGACGGAACAGCATCTCGCCGGCCTGCGGCAATCCGACGTCGAACTCCTCCGCTGCCCGCCGGTCCTCGACCGGCTGGCGCTCAAGAGCGTCATCCGCGTATTCAACGACGCACACCGCGCCGCCGAGACGCAGCTCACACTACCCGCGCACCTGGCCGCAGCCGCGGGCAAATACGCAGCGACAACGCCCGCCTGGCGCCTGAAACTGTTGGCATCTCTGCAATACCGCATGAGCGCATCCGCCGCGGCCGCCGCATCCATCCTGACGTACAGCGGCGTCTGGTGGCCGCCGCCCGCCCTCGCCCAGGATTTCAAAGACGCTCATCTCGCGGGCATCGCCTGGCCGGGCCGCGATCTGCGCACCCACTTTTTCGAGGACGCTGATCTCAGCGGAGCGAACCTCGAACAGGCGATGCTCCACAACCTGTCGTTTCGCAATGCGCTCCTCATGCAGGCGCGGCTCCGCGGGGCGCACCTCAAGGACGCAAAACTCGATTTCGCCTGTCTCGACGACGCCATCCTGGCGGAAGCGATCGCGCCGGGATCCCGCTTTTCAAACGCGAGCTTGATGCGCGCCGTCCTGGATCACGGTGAATTCGAAAAGGCGAACTTCAATCTCGCCAACCTGACTGACGCATCCCTCGTCGGCGCAGCGCTGCATGCGGCTTCGCTCCGCCGGACGAACCTCACCGACGCCAATTGCACGTCGGCCGGTTTCTGCCGCGCTTCGATCTGGGAGGTCGACTTCCGCACGGCGCATCTTGACCGGGCGTCATTCCGCGGTGCGACGTGCCAGTCGTCGAATTTCGAGGGAATCCGCGCCGATGAGTTGAATGCGTTCGCGGCACAGTTCAGCCGATGCGATTTCACGGCGTCTGAATTGAAGAGTCCCGACTTTCGCGGGGCCCGGTTCGAAGACTGCGGCCTCGCCGAAATCTCCTGGGTCGGCGCAGATCTCCGCGAAGCCACATTCCGAAACTGCACCTTCCACGCCGGCTCCTCCCGCTCGGGCCTCGTCGGCAGCCCGCTCGCCTCCGAGGGCACGCGGACCGGCTTTTACACCGACGACGCGACCGAGCAGGGGTTCAAGTCGCCCGACGAAATCCGCAAGGCCGACCTGCGCGGCGCAGACCTGCGCGGCGCGGACCTCGGCGGAATCGACCTTTACCTCGTCGACCTCCGCGGCGCAACTCTCGATCCCGCCGCCTACAACTGGGCCCGCCGCTGCGGGGCAATCCTGCACGCGCGAAGGTGACGCCGCCCGTCGACTCCGCGGACAATTCGCACTCGACAAGCGGTCGCTGGCGCTCCGGACCCACGCGCTCGCGCTTGGGGCTCTGAGTCGGCGGGTGCGCCGCATTTCATTGCGTCCTTCGCGCTTCGCTACTCCCCCAGCCGCATCGGATCCCGCACGGGCTGATTCAAAATCTCCAGCGGCACAATCTCGCTGATCCGCCACTCCCCGTCCTCGCGCACGAACTCGATCCGCCACCGCGTCGGCAGCGGCTGGCCCGCGAAGTCGCGCACCGAGACCCGCGAAATGTACGGAATCTCCGCCGAAAACCGCTCATCCCCGCCAACCGGCGCCTGAATCGTCCCCCGACCCGTCGTGTGAACCGTCAGCCGCTCCAGGTGCCCGCGCACAAACTCGATGAACTCCGGCCGCCCCAGGTCGTCGTACCGAAACGCCGTGCTCAACAGCGGCGCGAGATCGTCCGCCCGCCGCGCCACAATCGCCGCCTCGACCCGATCCATGAGCGCCGCGACCGTCTCGCGCCGCGTCACCACCGCCGCCTGAAGGATCATCAGCACGAGCGCCGCGGCCAGCCCGATCAGCAGCGGACGCGGATTCAGCGAGCGCCGCCAATGCACGAGCAGCCAGAAAAGCACGAACCCGAGAAGAGACCCAAGCGCGATCCGCGATTCGAAGAGCAGCCAGGTGAGATTGTCGATCATCCGCGTGCTCCGGCGCCTCCACCCGCCATCCCTCGACGCGCGAGGCCGGCGCAGCCCACGGCTTTTAGATGTCGGTCAGGACGCCGGCGATGCACCCCGTCATCCACGACGCCATCGCTCCGCCGAGCATCGCCCGCGGGGCGAGCCGAACCAGGTCTCCGCGGCGGCTTGGGGCCAGCACGCCGATCCCCGCGATCTGAATGCCGATCGAGCAGACGTTTGCAAAGCCGCACAGCGAGTACATCGCCAGCGTGGCCGAGCGGTGGCTGATTCCGTTCGCTACATCGCCCGCCGCACTCGCCTTGAGCATGTCCGACAGCGAGAGATACGCAATGAACTCGTTCGTCGCCATCGCCGTGCCGAGCAGACTGCCGAATTTGTGCAGCTCGTTCCACTCAACCCCGATAAAATACGCAACCGGTGAAAAGACCACGCCCAGCAGCCCCTGAAGGCTGAGCGTCTTCATGCCCCACGACTCAACAATCGGTTGAATCGACTCAATCGCCCCGAGCCTGGCCAGGCCGATATTGACCACTTCGATCAGGGCGATGAACGCGATCAACATGGCGATGACGTTGATCGCCAGGATCATCCCCTGCGACGCGCCGTGCGTCGCCGCGTCGAGGCCGTTCTGCGTCTCGAGCTGAAGGTCGACTTTCGCCGTGCCCAGCGTCTTGGGTGTCTCCGTCTCCGGAATGATCACCTTGGCCATCGCGAACGCGGCCGGCGCGGACATCAAGCTCGCCGTGAGCAGATGGCGTGCAACCTGTCTCTTGGATTCATCGCTCGCCATGCCGGAGTCGTCGATCCCCAGGAAATTGACGTACACCGCCATGACACCCATCGCGATCGTGGCGAACCCGCCCGTCATCACGGCCATGAGTTCGCTGCGGGTCATCGTGGGCAGGTAGGGTCGAATGAGCAGCGGCGCCTCCGTCTGCCCGAGAAAGACGTTTCCCGCGCACGACAGACTCTCCGCACCGCTGACCCGGAGCAGGCGCGTCAGCACATACGCCATCGCGGCCACGACGCGCTGAAGGATCCCGTAGTGGTAGCCGATCGACGAGAGCATCGAGAACACGATGATCGTCGACATGATCTTGATGCCCGCGACCGCCGGCCACTGGATGTAGCTGTACGCGTCGGATGTCCCGGCCAGGGGGCCAAAGACGAACTCCGCTCCCTTGTCGCACCCCTTGAGGATCACCGTCACGATCGCGCCGATGCCGTCAAAAAACGCCCGGCCGAATTCGGTCTTCAGCACCAGCAGCGCCAGCCCCACCTGAAGCAGCACTGCCCAGAACACGATCTTGATCGGGAACTTCCGCTTGTGGCTCGACAGCGCCCACGCGACGCCGATGAGCATGAGAATGCCCAGGCCGCCGCGCACGATCGGAGGAAGATCAAACATACCCAGCCTTTGCCCGCATCAGGGTGAAGTGCATTGCGGCGCCGCCTCGCCCGGCAGCCGAAGCTGCCCGACCAGCTGCCCCACGTTCGACAGGCCGCGCTGCGCCAGGTACGCGGCCAGTCCATCGGCGATCTTGATCGGCAGCGTCGGATCGACGAAGAGCGCCGTCCCCACGGCCACCGCCGACGCACCGGCGAGCATGAACTCGACCGCGTCCGTCGTGTTCTGCACGCCGCCCATGCCGATGATCGGAATATTGTGCTTCCGCGCCACCTCGCGATACACGCGATGCACATTGAACAGTGCCAGCGGCTTGATCGCCGGGCCGCTCAGCCCGCCCGTCACGTTTGCCAGCATCGGCCGCCACGCCTTTGCATCGATCGCCAGGCCGACGTACGTGTTGATCAGGCTCAGGCCCTGCGCCCCGCCGTCCACGGCCGCCCGCGCCATCGTCGCAATATCCGTCACGTTCGGCGACAGCTTCACGATCAGCGGCTTTTTCTTCATCGACCCGCGGACAGCCTCGATGAGCCGTCGCAGCAGGTCCGGCGACGTGCCGAACATCAGGCCGTCAGAAACATTCGGGCACGAAACGTTCAGCTCGATCCCCGCCAGGCAATCGACCTCGTCCAGCGCCGCGCAAACCTCGACGTAGTCCTCAACCTTGTACCCCGCGACGTTCACGAACACCCGCGTGTCCATCGTGCGGATGAACGGCACCTTCTCCGCCAGGAACCGCTTCAGGCCGACATTCGCCAGCCCGATCGCGTTCAGAATCCCCGCCCGCACCTCGACGATCCGCTGCGGCTCGTTGCCCGTCCGCTCATGCAGCGTCACGCTCTTGGTCGTGAACCCGCCCAGGCGCGAGTAGTCGACGTTCCCCTCATACTCCGGCCCGTACCCGCACGTCCCCGACGCCGTCAGCATCGGGTTTCGCATCGCGACCCCCGCGATGCTCACGCGCAGGTCGACGGGCGCGGGCGCAGGCGCGCCGGCAGGCCCCGAAAGAGGGCGCGACTCGCTGGTTGGACTGGTTGAAGACCGCGTGGTCTGCGGGTTCGCCATTCGAGTCGTCAGAATGCGGCGTTTGAGCAGGCTTGTCAACGTGTCGAACCGGCCTCGCTGGAAAGTGTGGAACCGGCCAATGGCCGGTTTCGCTCCGCACCGCCGTGGCCGCTCCAAATCCCCGCCCCGCTCCCGCCATTCGTGTCCACAGTACCCCTCTCAGCCTCTACCCCAGCAGGGTCGCTCCTTCCTCATTAGCCCTACGCACCCCCGCCAATCTCGAATACCATCCGCCCGTCCCGACGACACCCTGAAAGACGCGCTCCAGGAGACCCCGATGCCCCGGCCGATCCGCTTTCTCGCCCTCGCAATCAGCCTCGCATCCCCGCTCCTCGCCCAATCCTCCGGCCTCCCCTACGTCCAGCCCGCGAACGAAACCGACCTCCGCAGCCTCGTCGAACTCTGCCAGTCCGACATCAGCTACGTCAACCGCTTCTACTCCGTCCCCTGGTCCGAGGCCCGCATGAGCCGCCAGGAGGCCGTCTACGATGAATGCGAAGCCCGGCTGAAAAGCGTCGACTTCGACCGTCTCGACTCCCAGGGCCGCATCGATTACGTCCTCCTCCGCCTCGAACTCGAAAACAACCGCGCCAAGCTCGCCCTGGAGCGAAATCGCCTCGCCGAGATGGACCCCCTGCTCCCCTTCCGCCGCGCCATCACCGACCTCGAGCTCACCCGCCGCGGCCGCAAACCCGCCGACTGGGCCCACGCCGCCGAAGCTGTCGCGAAGATCCCCGAGCAGATCCAGCAGGTCCGCGACCGCATCGAAAAAGCCCGCGCCGCCGCGAAGACCCCCGCGTCCGCCCCGGACTCCGGGCCCGCCTCCGCGCCAGCCACGACCCCGGCCGCTGAAGACGCGCTGAAGGTGTCCCCCTCACTCGCCCTCCGCACCGCCCAGGCCGTCAACCAGCTCCAGAACACGCTCGACACCTGGTCCCGCCCCTATGAAGACTTCCAGCCCGAGTTCTCCTGGTGGCTCACCAAGCCGCGCGAGGCTGCCCGCAACGCGCTCGGCGAATACTCCAAGTACCTCCGCGAGACCGTCGCCGGCATCAAAGGCCAGCCCGACGACCCGCTCATCGGCGACCCCATCGGCGAGGCGGCGCTCCTCGCCGACCTGCGCCAGGAATTCATTGCCTACTCACCTACCGAACTGATTGCCATCGGCGAGCGCGAATTCGCCTGGTGCGAGGAGCAGGCGAAGAAAGCCGCGGCCGAGATGGGCTTTGCCGACGACTGGAAAGCCGCCCTCGCCAAGGTAAAAACCGCCTATGTCCCCGCCGGCCAGCAGGACGACCTCGTGCTCGACGAATCCCGCGCCTCCGTCGAGTTCCTCAAAAAGCACGACCTCATCACCATCCCCCCCGCCGCCGAGGAAATGTGGCGCATCGAGATGCTCTCGGCCGACACGCAGAAATCGCTTCCCTATGCCGTCTACGGCGGCCAGTACGTCGGCGTCGCCTACGCGGCCGAGTCGATGTCGCTCGAAGACAAACTGATGTCGATGCGCGGCAATAACCGCCATTTCACGCGAATCGTCATCCCCCACGAGCTCATCCCCGGCCACCACCTCCAGGCCTACCACGCCGAGCGGCTGCGCGGCTACCGCCGCCAGTTCTCGACGCCTTTCTTCGTCGAAGGCTGGGCCGTCTACTGGGAGATGCGCCTGTGGGAGCTGGGCTACGCCCGCGGCCCCGAGGACCGCATCGGCATGCTCTTCTGGCGCATGCACCGCTGCGCACGCATCCTCGTCAGCCTCAAATACCACCTCGGCCAGATGACGCCGCAGGAGATGATCGACTTCCTCGTCGACCGCGTCGGCCACGAGCGGATGGGCGCGACCAGCGAAGTCCGCCGCTACATCGGCCCCGACTACTCCCCCCTCTACCAGTGCGGCTACATGGTCGGCGCGATCCAGGTTCGTGCGCTGCACCGCGAGATGGTCGAATCGGGCAAGCTGACCGACAAGCAGTTCAACGACCGCCTCCTCACCTACGGCCCGATCCCCATCGAACTGATCCGCACGGACTTCATCGGCGAGAAGCTGACCCGCGACGCGACGGCCCGGTGGAAATTCGGGGATCACTAGTGATCGCCGCGGTGGCAGCGGACCCTGCGAATCCGACCCCAATTGCGCGATCTGGCGAGAGCTGCTTGTCCGGGCGCGGCGGCAATGACGGCGATCGGATGGCTTGCGACTCGAGGGTCGTCGATTTACGGTTGTGCAGCATGACGCGAAGCTTGCTTGCCTTGCTTGCCGGCGTCGGATTGCTCTTCGCCGCCCTCGCCGGCTGTGCGAGCCCACCAGGGCCCATCTTGGGTTACATCAACGAGGTCCCGCTTGAGTCGACGGAGGCCCGGGCCTGGCGCCACAGCCTGGTGGCTGCAAGACGGGCCGGTCTGCCGATCATCGTGCACCGGGGTGTTTCGAGGATTGCCCCGGAGAACACGCTGGAAGCTTACGCGGCAGCGATGGATTGCGGCGCGGATGGGATCGAGATCGATATCCGTCGCAGCCGGGATGGCGTTCTTTATCTGTTTCATGACGACGATCTGGAACGTTTGACGAGCGCAACGGGGCAGGTTTCTCGCCTCAGCTACTACGAATTGCTCCGGGTCACGCCAAAAGACGTCTACGGTCCCGCGACGCGCGAGACTCGCCCACCGACGTTGGCGGCGGTGCTAGCGTTTGCCGTCGCTCGCGCAGCCCTGCTGCACCTGGACATCAAGGAGCCGGGTATCGAGCACGATATCGCCGACATGCTCGATCGGGCGGACGTCTGGGAACATGTCGTCGAGGTGAACGACTACAACGCCGGTCGAATCCGGTCCGACCCGCGTCTGAAGTTGATCCCCTACAAAGGTTGGGTCCCCGAAAACGCGGACCTGCCCGGGATCCGCGCCTTCCTCGACGACGCCCGCCGGCAGCAGCAAATGGTGATCTGCGATGACCCCCGCCCCGCGGTGACCGCGCTCGACCGCGCGCATCCGGAGAAGCGCGGCCTGCCGCCATACCTCCGGGCGTGGTGGTCCGCGGCGGGCGCCGAGCGCGATTGAAGGGCGCGTGGCGTCGCGACAATATTCGTGCCATGCGACGCTACCGGCGTGAGAAAACGCTCGCAACCGTTTCAGCCCTCGACCGTCGCGGCCGCGCTGCGAGCCAACACCGGCCGGCGCGGTCCGCATGCTCCACTCGCTCTTGCGCCTGAAAACCCTGCGCCCCGCCCACCCGCGGCCCCTGAGCCGACCCTTTCACCACAGACCTCGCCGTTCCCCGCCAGCGCGCCTCATACTCACGTGCGTAACGACTCTGCCGCCGGCCGCGTAGCTAGACTAGCTGGAAATGAAAGACAACGACGACGCCCGCCGCGATCGGCCCTTCCCACCTTCCCACGTTCCCACCCTCCCACCCCCCCGATCCGCGGAAACGTCCGATAACCAACATTGCCAACCCGGCACACGCGCAGAAAGGAGTTTGGCATCCTTCGGCCAGTTCGCTGAAAAACGGGTTTCGATAGGGACTCTAGACAGTCCGTGCGCGGGGAGAGACTTCCCATCTTCTCAGGTCGCCGCCCCTCGTCCCTTACCAGGCGCGAACCGCGCGGCCAGGCGCATCAGCCCCCGCAGCTCACGCCAAACTGCGCCAGGAACGCCGAAAGATCCGCAAGATCCACGTCCCCGTCGAAATCAATGTCGCCGTCCCCGTACGCGACGCCGCCCACCGTGCCGAAATGGGCCAGCAGCATCGACAGATCCGGCAGCGCAATCTCGCAGTCCCCGTCAAAGTCGCCCCCGCATTCGCACTCGTCCGGCACGCCGTTGCCGTTGCAGTCCGCGCTCGTCGCGGCCACGACGTCCGCCGCGTCGTCGATGCCGTTGTGATTGCAGTCCCGCGCCAGAGCGGCCGCACCGTTCACGATGCCGTAGCCGCGGATGTACAGCGGGTCATGCGTCCCGTTCGCGACGAAATCGCTCGCCGTCGCAAAGAGCAGCGTCCGCATCTGGTCCGGCGTCCACTCGGGCCGGGCGCCCGCGAGGCACGCGACCACGCCCGCGACCAGCGGCGTCGAAAGGCTCGTCCCGCTCGCGCCCCAGTAGTCGTTGCTGCCGTCGGCCGCGACGGTCACGGTCCCTGAGCCGCGGGCGAGGAGCTCAGGCTTGATCCGTCCGTCGGCGGTCGGCCCGTCCGAGGAGAACCCGGCGATCGAGCCGCCAAGGTCAACCGCCCCGCACGCGATCACGCGGAACGCATCCGACGGTGCGATGAAGTGCGACGTGGCCGGATTGTCGTCGTGCCCGGAGTTGCCCATGGCCGTGCAGCAGTGCAGGCCGTTGGCCGTCGCGACGTTCACGGCGATCGTGGTCACGGCCGTTACGCCGTTGAGGTCGGCCTGCGTATACCAGTCGATGTACCCGAGCGACGAGGTCGCGACGTCGCCGCCGTGCAGCTCGATGAACTCGAGCCCGGCGACGTAGTTGTCCTCCTCGATCGGCGTCTCGCTGGTGATGTCCTCGGTCTTGCAGAGGACGAACGCGGCGTCATACGCGGACCCGACGTAGACATCGGGCAGGTACGCCGCGAGCGTGCCGAGGATGAGCGTACCGTGGACGTGCTGCCCGCCGTCGTCGCCGGGGTCGATGGCGGTGTTGCCGTCGTTGTTGATGAAGTCGTGCTCGGCGATGACGTTCAGCGGGTGATTGGGGTTGTTGAACGCGTTGTGCACGCGGAGGAAGCCGGTGTCGAGGATGCCGATGACGACGCCCGCGCCGGTGTGGCCCTGCGCGTGGAGCGCGGGAATGCTGATCTGCACGAGCTGCTCGTCGGCGATGCCGTAGAACGTGCGCTGGTTCCCGGGCGCGACAGGCGTGATCGACGGGAGCGCCTCGGCGGCGCTGCTCCGGCCGCCGCGCACCGGGGTGGTGCGCACAACGAACGGGAGGGCCGCGATCTGTGCGAGCTGCTCGGGCGAGGCGTCGACGCTCACGGCGTTCAGCCAGCGACTCCGGACGTGCACGCGCGCGCCGGTCGACTCGATTGCAGCGGTGTACTCGGCCGCGACGTCGAGGTCGCGGGCGTCGAAGAGGCCGGGCGCGGTGCGCCGGAGGGCGCGGCGTTGCACCGCCCGCGCGTCGTATGTTTGAACAAGCCGCGCGATCGCGTCCGCTTCGGCAGCCGAGCCGGCAGGGACGCCCTTGTCGACGAAATAGACCCACGTTCGCTGCGAAGCCGGCGGGGCCGTTTCCGGCGATCGCTGGGCGAATGTGGTGAGGGTGCAAAGGCAGAGGAACGCGCTTGCGAGGATCCGAATCGATGACATGGCTCGCCTCCTCGCTTCATGATAGCAGGGGCGCTGCCCGTATTCATCGCGCGCCTGCGAGCCGTACGCCGGGTGGCGACACCGGTTATCGGCGAAATTGCGACCTTCGTCTCATCTGTGCGTCCGGCCGGGAACATGACGAACCGGCCGACGCACATCGCGCCGGCCGGTCCGCTTTCCATTCAGATCGAGGTCTGTCGCATTCGATTACGGGCAGGAACTGCCGTAGCTGCTCAGCAGGTAGGCGAGGTCCTGGACCGTTACGGCATCGTCACCGTCAATGTCGCCATCGAGGCTCGCTCCCGTCGCGCCGAAATCGCTCAGCAGCGTCGCGAGGTCCTGGAGGTCAACATCGCAGTCGGCATCCAGATCGGCGACGAGCAGGAACGTGTGGATCTGGAAATCGCCGCTGCGGGGGAAGTCGGCGAAGGGCAGCACGCGGATGCGGATGTCCTCGCCCGCGCGTACCGAGCCGCGGACATCCGCGTCGAGCCAGAAGCCGAGATCGCTGTCGCCGCAGGCGGAGGTGAACGGATCGTCGTTCACGGCAATCTCATTGGCCGGTGTGGCCGGGCAGCCGGCGTGCAGGGCGATCACGGTGTCGACGCCGCGGTCGATCCCGTGGCGGTCATTGGTGCCGCAGGACGTGACGCGGAGCGTCCCGGCCAGCGGCGGCGTGATGGCGTACCAGACGTCGCGGCCTTCGTAGCTCGTTCCGTCGCCGTCGATCGTGGCGGCGTAGAGGTTCCCGCCGATGCTGGACGGCGTGCCGATGCTGGTCGCGTTTGCGCAGTTGTCGTTCGCGGGGGGCGGAGCGCTCGGGACGAACGTGGCGTTGATGAAGAAGGCGCCGCGGGTCGTCGAGGGAATGAACGACGTTACGCGGATGTAGACGACCTGGGCGTTGATGAGACCGGTCGACAGCCGTGAATCGCGGACGAGGCCGGCGTCGACGCAGCCGGCCGCGCCGTCGTCGTCGCAGCCGATGAGTGCGCCGCCGCCGCTGGGGCATGCGGTGTGCATGGAGATGACGGTGTCGATGCCCTGGTCGACGCCGCCGATGTCGTTCGTGCCGCAGGTGTCGATCGTGAGCGTGCCGGCGCAGGGGGCCTGGAACTTGAACCAGCGGTCGGGGTTCGCGTTGCTGCACGTCGTCGTTTCGTTGTACGCGAAGCGCAGATCGCTCGAATACGACTCGTTCGGGATCAGGTCAACGGCGTCGCCGCAGGTGTCGTTCGCCAGCGGGTAGAAGATGTAGTTGTGCTGCGGGATGCCCGTCAGCGGCGCGCAGTCCTCGAGGCATTCTCCGCTCGTGCCGTCGAAGTTCTCAAGGCCGACGGTGGCCGCGTCTTCGGTGTCGGCCTGCCAGTCGTTCGGGTTACCGGTATAGGCGAGGACGACGGGGAAGAGGCCCGGGATCTGGTCGCGGCGTTCGAAGAACTGGATCTGGAACGTGTGATAGTCGAGCGTGGTGCCGCCGAGGCGCGAGATCGAGAGATACTCGACCGTGAGCACGCGCGTCCCGACGGTTCCCTCGATCTTCCAGCTCACGCGGTCGGGGATGTTCGACTGGTTGAGGATGGCCATGTCGTCCCAGTAGCCGGCGACGAATCCGTTCGGCGACGCGGGCGTCCCGATGGGCTCGTTGACGAAGTTGACGCCGTTCGTCGCGCCGCCGCCCTGCTGGTAGAACGTGATATATCCGTTCGAGGAGACGCGGACCGCGGTGTTCAGGGCCGACGTGTCACACTCGTAGAAGCGCATGCCGAAACCCAGCGGGATGTCCGCCTGGGCGTCGTCGGTTCCGTCGGCCTGCCAGATGGTCGTCGAATCGACGAGGAGGTTCAGGCCGAGTCCCGCGCCGGGCTGGCGGAAGTAGCAGCCGGAGGGAACCGACCGCGAACCGGCGCTGCCGCCGGCGGGCAGGTCCTCGACGGCCAGCACGTCCTCGATCGAATAGCCGCTGGCCGCGACGAATTCGAGCACGGACGCGGGGTAGCTCGACGGCGTATAGCCCAGACTGTTCACGCCCGCCTCGTAGCGCGCCAGCTCGTACGTGTGCATGCGCTCAAGGATCGACTCCGCGACCGTCGGCGAGATGACCGGATCGGCGGCGAGATCGACGAGGTCGGATACGTCGATCCCGCGCGCCACGGCCTGGCCGATGTAGTTGCCCAGCATCGCGTCCGCTTCGGGCGATACGCCCGGGCCGCGGTCGGCGACGTCGGCGAGCTGCTGCTGGATCGTCGCCCGCAGCGCGTCGACGTCGTCCTGCGTCCACGCGGTCCAACCGAGCGGCCGATTCACGATCGCCCGGCCGAGCGAGTCGACTTCGCCGTCGCCGACGCTCGACCAGTTCCAGCCGTCGGGCAGGTAGAAGCGCTGGGTCGGCACGATCATCGCGCCGGTCTGCGAGTCGATCGGAAACGACGACTTGCCCGCGGCCCGCTCCTGTCCGGGCGTCGCGGGCACGAGGGCGGACTGCACGATCCGGCGGATTCCACGGACGACTTCCGCCGCGCCCGACGGGGCGATTTCAGCGGAAGGGGTGATAACGACGGTGTGCTTCGGCTCAGTCTGGGCGATGGCGAGCGGGCCGGCGATGAACAAGCCGGCCAGCGCCGCCGAGTGTCTTCCGAGGGGGTGCATCGATTCCTCCGGCCGAGAGCGCCTCGGCGTGAACGATGGTGAACCATGGCTGGGATTCCGGAACATCCGGATGGCTCACCCGGAGAAACAGCAAGTGCGGCGGGTGACCTTGGATTTTCGAGGTGAAAATTCGGCTGAGAACGCAGGCGGCCTGCCGGATCGTACCGACAGGCCGCCACGCGTATCGATTCTGGGGCGCGCCCCCCCGAGACCGTTCGATCAGCCGTTCTTCATGACCGGCAGCGGCGTCGTGCCAGGCGCTGCGGCGGGTTTTGCCGGCGGGGGGGCGTCTTCGAGGCCGTCGTCGTCCCAGTCGCCTTCGTAGAACATCTCGCTGTAGTCCGTCCCGTCGGCGCTCTTGCGGAGCAGGAAGTAGACGTGCGTCGCGCCGACAAAGAAGAGCGACAGGGCGAAGGCGTAGACGAGACCGACGAAGAGGAAGACGTAGATTGCGATGAAGAACGCGCCGAAGGCCTCCGTCCCGTTCAGCGGGGCCCAGGCGATATCACCCCAGAAGGGCGCGCCGCCGAGGGCCGGCAGCAGGGGCAGGTCCTGCCACGCGGGCATGTGCCACATAGCGTCGAGCGGCGAGATGCTGCTCGTCAGCCAGGAACTCCCCCAGAGCATCCCCGCGCCGAGCGCGAAGTGCGTCAGCTTCAACGCGAGCACAACGAGCATCCGCACCAGGATGAACCAGAATGCGCCATAGAGGAGCATCGCGAGGCCGAAGAATGCGTAGTGAATCGGCCGCCGGAAGATGAAGCTGCCGGCATGGAAGAGCGCATCGACGGATTCCGAGCCCTCGACGGCGATCGTCGGCCACACGAGCGGCGAGCCGAAGGCCCAGACGACCCACAGGATGCCCATGGCGAGGCCGCCCACGAGCGCGATGATGAACGTCGGACCGCCGAGCACGGGGCCGAGCCAGGGAATGCCCGCGACCAGGCCGCCGACCCACATCGCCACGAAGATCGCGATCAGCAGGGCCACCGGCGCGACAAACGCGAAGAGCAGCGCCGGCCACTTGCTCCGGATGAACTTCAGCTCTTCCCAGATGTCGCCGCTCTGATCGTCGTGCGTCGCCTGGATGGCTGCGAGCCGGCAGATCAGTCCGCCGCCGAGCGCGAGGATCGACGCGGCGATCAGGCCGAAGATCAGCGCGAAGAGCGGCCGTTCGCGAACGAGCCAGACGAATCCGCCGCCGAGATCGACCAGGCTGCCGGCCAGCGCCGGAGTGCCGCTGAACGCGCCGCCCTGAAAACCGAGCCGGCCGTTCATCGCCCCATCCACGGCCGCGGAGGCGCAGTGCGACACGTGGTCGAAGAGGGAGATGAACGGGCCGCGGGGGGCCGCAACGGCCCGGCGAATGGCCGCCTCCTTGGATTCGACGGTGCGGCGCAGTTTTTCCGTGTCTTCGCGCTTGCGCTGATCGATGATCGCGGGATCGGCCGCGACGATGGCGTCGATCGCTTCGCGCGTGGAGAGGCCGGGATAGGGCGTGGCGCCGCGCTCGGCCAGCACGAAGCGAAGGACATCCCCGGCTCGCTGCAGGTAGGTCTGGGCGTCGCGCCTGGCAGTCGCATCGCGCGCGCCATCCTCGCCGATCAGCCGAACGCCGGCCGAAACCCGGTCATCGATCAACTGGCGGCAGGTTTCGACGTCGAGAATTTGCTCTGGAGTCTCGGCGGGTCTGACGGCCGCAAGTTCCCGGGCGGCCCGCTTCCAGTCGCCGTAGCTCGCCGCGTCGAGCGTCACGCCCGCGGCGATCTCATTGACCGTCGCATCGCCGCGCGGGGTGTGGGCGGCGGTCCGCATCACGCCGGCCCCGCCCCAGACCCAGAAGACGTCGGCGATCCGCCCAACCGCGTAGACCGCCACGAGCGTGACGAGTCCGATGATCAGGGGCTCAAACGAGAGGGCGCGGTGGATGGGAAAGAACAGGCGACAGATCGGCAGCGCCTCAATCCAGTCAAACCGGCGCACTACGACGCGCTCGTCAGCCATGCGATTCACTCCCGGCGTCGGACCCAAACACCCGACCGGCGGCCATTATAGAAACGGGCGCCGGGGCGGGCCAATCGAACACCCGCCACTGGCCGCGGTTACCCGCGTCCCGGTACGATACCCGCGCTATGGCTACTTCAAGCACGCAACGCGGCGACCTCACGCTCGTTCTCCTCGCCGCCGGGATCGGCAGCCGCTATGGCGGCGCGAAACAGCTCGAATCGTTCGGCCCCGGCGGCGAGACGATCATGGATTACTCCATTTTCGACGCCCGGCGGGCGGGTTTCTCCAAGGTCGTGTTCGTGATCCGGCACGGCATGGAGGCTGAGTTCCGCGAGGCGCTGGGCAACCGCATCGAAAAGCAGATGGCCGTGCGCTACGTCGAGCAGCGGCTCGATGCGCTGCCCCCGGGGTTCACGCCGCCGGCGGAGCGCGTCAAGCCGTGGGGCACGGGGCAGGCGCTGCTCGCCGCGGCGGATGTCGTGGGCGAACCGTTCATCGCGGCCAATGCCGACGATTTCTACGGATCGAGCGCGTACAGCGTCATGGCCGAGTTCCTGAGCGCGAACCGGTCCACGCCCAAGCCGACATACGCGATGGTCGGCTACCGGCTGCGCGACACGCTGAGCGAATCGGGCACGGTCTCGCGCGGCGTCTGCCACTGCGACGCGGGCGGCTGGCTGACGGACATCGTCGAGACCACGAACATCGAACAGTCGGGCGACGACGGCCGCTGGATCGACGACGCGGGAGTGTCGCACTCGATCCCCGGCGAAACGCTCGTGTCAATGAACTTCTGGGGCTTTCAGCCGGGCTTTTTCGACGTCCTCCGCGCGGGCTTTTCCGCGTTCATCCAGAAGAATGCGACGTCGGCGAAGGCGGAGTTCTACCTGCCGTTCGCCGTCCGCGAGGCGATGAAGAGCGTGGGCGCGCGGGTGAAGGTGCTCCAGAGCGCGGATGCGTGGTGCGGCGTGACGCATCGGGCCGACCGGGCGAACGTGGAGAAGATGCTTCGCGATCTTGTGGAAATGGGCACGTACCCGCGAAGGCTGTGGACCTGAGACCGCCGGACCCAGGAGCGGCGCGACGACTGGACTTCCCGTGGGCGATGGCAACGATCTGGCTGCGCTTCGCGCGATCGCCGCGGAATTCTGCGGCGCGGCCGGGCCCGGCGACATCCGGCCATTTCACGCCGGGCACATTCACGGTTCATATATCGTCG
Source organism: Planctomycetota bacterium (assembly GCA_045863555.1). Classification (GTDB taxonomy): domain Bacteria; phylum Planctomycetota; class Phycisphaerae; order UBA1845; family Fen-1342; genus JACRLV01. The sequence goes on from BTUU01000006.1 coordinate 255,810, forward strand.
ATACCAGCGACGATTCGGGTGGCAAACTCCGGATTCTGCTGCAACGGATCAACGAATTCGTCTTTCCGAACGTGCGGGCCCTCACACGGAACATCCGCCGCGTAAGCGAGCACGTGCGCGCCCGGCTTCGGGCCGAGGGCGTCGCGGACTGGCCGCGCCGCTGCCTCACGCTCGTTCCGGCCCGCTCCGGCGAGAGCGTGCATCGCGACGCGGCGGGGGCGACGTGGCGGGCGTTCGAGTTCATCGAAAACACGACGAGTCGGCAGGCGGTCGAGACGCCGGCGGACGCCGAGACGGCGGCCTTCGCATTTGGCGGATTTGCGCGCCTGTTGGCGGATTTTCGGCCGCCGCGCCTGGAAGAGACGATCCCCGGCTTCCACGACACCCCGCGACGCCTCGCCCGATTCGAAGACGCCGTCTACCGCGACGCGACCGGGCGCGCGGCCTCGGTGACTGAGGAGATCGCGCTGGTCCGCGAGCACGCCGAGATCGCGTCGCTGCTGCTCGATCCGATGGCCCGCGGCGAAATTCCCGAGCGCGTGGTCCACAACGATGCCAAGCTGAGCAATGTGCTGCTGGACGCGTCGACCGGTGAGGCCCTGTGCGTCGTCGATCTCGATACGGTGATGCCGGGGGCGGCGCTCTTCGACTTCGGCGATATGGTCCGCTCGATGACCTGCCGCGCGGCCGAGGACGCGGCCGACTGCCGCGACGTCCGCGTCGATCCGGCCATGTTTGAGGCCCTGGTGCGCGGCTACGCCCGCGGGACCGGCGATCTTCTCACACCGGCCGAGCGCGGGCTGCTGGTGGAGTCGGGCCTGGTCATCACGTATGAGCAGGGCGTACGGTTCCTGACCGACGACCTTGACGGCGACCGCTATTATCGAGCCGCGCGGCCGCGGCAGAATCTCGACCGGGCCCGAGTTCAATTCACGCTTCTTCGATCGCTGCTGGAAGAGCGAAGCGAGCTGGCGGCGCTGGCGGATCGCGAGTTGTCCAGGGCGTTTTCTTAGGCTACAGTGACGAATTCTCGCCCGGCCGCAGGACAGACCGTCCACGGCGCGGCGCCGGGCGATGCACGCGGGCGGATGGGCCGCCCAGGGTTCCCCGATCGCGAGCCGAGATCTCGCGGGCTGTCGGCGGCTGAACGCCGCGGGCGATGATGGAGAAGCAGCGGATGGCGAAGCACGACGTATCGAATCTGGCGCTTGCCGCGCATGGCAAGAAACGCATTCTGTGGGCCGATCGCGACATGCCGGTTCTGGCGCTCATCCGTCAGCGCTTCGAGAAGAAGAAGCCGCTCAAGGGCCTGCGGATGGGCGCGTGCATGCACGTGACCAGCGAGACGGCGAACCTGATGCGGACGCTCAAGGCTGGCGGCGCCGACATCTCCCTTTGCGCGTCCAACCCGCTCAGCACGCAGGATGACACGGCCGCCAGCCTGGTGAAGGACTTCGGCGTGCCTGTTTTCGCCCGGCGCGGCGAGGACAAGAAGACGTTCTACAAGCACCTCAATGCCGTCATCGATTCGAAGCCGAACATCACGATGGACGACGGGGCGGACCTCGTGAACCTGCTGCATGGCGAGCGGGCGAAGGCGGGGGCTGAGATCGTCGCGAGCATGGAGGAGACGACGACGGGCGTGATCCGGCTCCGCGCGATGGAGTCGCAGGGAATCCTGAAGTTCCCCGTGATCGCCGTGAATGACGCCGACACCAAGCACCTCTTTGACAACCGCTACGGCACCGGCCAGTCGACGCTCGACGGCGTCGTCCGCGCGACCGACTGCCTGCTCGCAGGCAAGCGCGTCGTCGTCGCGGGCTACGGCTGGTGCGGCCGCGGCGTGGCGTCGCGAGCCCGCGGGGCCGGGGCGCTGGTGACGGTCACCGAGATCGACCCGCTCAAGGCCCTCGAAGCGGTCATGGACGGCTTCCAGGTCGCGCCGATGGACAAGGCGGCCGCCGATGGTGAAGTGTTCATCACCGTGACGGGTAACAAGCACGTGCTGCGAGCCGAGCACTTCAAGAAGATGCGAAATGGCGCGACAATCTGCAACAGCGGCCATTTCGACGTCGAGATCGACATTCCCGCACTCGCGGCGATGAGCAAGGAAGTCCGCAAGGAAGTCCGCACGAACGTCGACGAGTACGTCATCAGCAAGGACAAATCGATCTTCCTGCTGGCGGAAGGCCGACTGGTGAACCTCGCGGCGGCGACGGGTCACCCGGCCAGCGTCATGGACATGAGCTTTGCAACGCAGGCGCTGGCCGCGGAATGGGCTCATAAGCAGGGCAAGAAACTCGGCATGCACGTGCACGACGTGCCGAAGGAGATCGAGGACAGCGTGGCCGCGCTGAAGCTCGCCGCGATGAACGTGAAGATCGACAAGCTGACGAAGGACCAGGTCGCGTACCTGTCGAGTTCGCACGAGGGTACGTAAAGATCCGGGCGGCCGCTTGAGTGCGGCCGTCGAGCGAAGGCTCTCAGGGGGGCGTCAAAGCCCGGAACCGCGCCGACGCCCGCCGTCGGCGCGGTTTTCTATTTCGGTGGCGTTTCTGGCAATGCGCCGAACCCCCCGGGTCGCCTATAATGGGAAGAACCGGGAACCCGCCGGAGACCAATATGGCATCGCCGCCCGTAGATGCGCTTGTTGAGCAAATCAAACGTCTGTCACCGGAGCAGCAGGTCGAACTTGCGGAAGCGGTGGATCGGCTGACGTGGACGTCGCGCTGGCGTGCTATCTGCGAGCGGATCGAGGCCCGCGCCTCGGGGCAACCCGAGGTCTCTGAAGCGGAAATTGACGAAAATGTTGACGCAGTGCGACAGGAGAAACCGCTATCCGCGCGGTCCTCGACACGTCAGTCCTGATCAGTGCGTTGCTCAAGGGATGGTGGCGCCAGATTGCGGCCGCCATCAGCTCCGGGCGCTTGTTCATCGTCGCATCGCCTAACTCGATTGAGGAATTCTCGGAAGTAGTCGCGCGCCCCCGGTTCGCTCGATTAGTCGATCAGACTGACTCTGAGGAGATTGCCGGTCTTCTCCGTCGCGCAGAACTCCATCGCCCGACCGATTTTCCACAGGTATGCCGCGATCCCAGTGATGATTTTCTCCTCGCCCTCTCTGCTGCTGCGTCTGCCGATGTTCTCGTTACACGAGATGAGGACTTGCTCGCGCTAGGAAGCTACGGGCAAACGGAGATCATCCACGTGGCGGAATTTCTCTCGCGGCTCGCCTCCGACACGCCAAATTTCTCGACTTAACGACCCATCGCCTCCCCCACCCGCTTCTCAAACCGATACCCATCCCCATTCACATCCACGACGATCTCATCCCCCGGTCCGAATGCACCTGACAGGATCCGCTTTGCCAGCGGGTTCTCGATCTGCTGCTGGATCAGCCGCTTCAGCGGGCGGGCCCCGTAGACCGGGTCGTAGCCGTCCTTCGCCAGCTTGTCCTTCGCCGCCTCCGACAGCGTCAGCGCGAGGCCCTCAGTCGCCCCGAGCGCACCGCCGCCCGCGAGCCGTGACTGAAGGATCGCCACCTGCCGATCGACGATCCCGCGCAGGTGTTCGCGCCCGAGGCGGTGGAAGATGACCGTCTCGTCGATACGGTTGAGAAATTCGGGGCGGAAGTGCCGCTTCAGATCGTCGCGGACTTTCAGCGAGATTTCCACGTCGCTCGCCCCGGTCTCGCTGAGCTGCTGAATGTGCTCACTGCCGATGTTGCTCGTCATTGCCACCAGCGTGTTTTTGAAATCGACCGTGCGGCCGTGGCCGTCCGTCAGCCGCCCGTCGTCGAGCACCTGGAGCAGCACGTTGAAGACGTCGCGGTGTGCCTTCTCGATCTCGTCGAGCAGGATCACGCTGTACGGCCGCCGATGCACGGCCTCCGTGAGCCGCCCGCCCTCCTCGTAGCCGACATACCCGGGCGGCGCGCCAATGAGTCGCGCCACCGAGTGCTGTTCCATGAACTCACTCATGTCGATGCGGACGAACGCGGCCTCGTCGTCGAAGAGGAACTCCGCCAGCGCCTTGCACAGCTCCGTCTTGCCCACGCCCGTCGGCCCGAGGAAGAGGAACGAGCCGATCGGACGGTTCGGATCGCCAAGGCCCGCGCGGTTGCGGCGCACGGCGTCTGCGACCGCGCGAATCGCTTCATCCTGGCCGACGACGCGCTCGTGCAGCCGGTCTTCCATCTTGAGAAGCTTCTCCTTCTCGCCCTCCAGCAGCCGCGAAACCGGAACGCCCGTCCACTTGCCGACGACCTCGGCGATCTCCTCGGCCGTCACCTCCTCGCGCAGCAGGCCGCGCCCGCCCGTGTGCAGCTCGGCCAGCTTCTGCTCGCGGGATTTCAGGTCGCCTTCGAGCCTGGGCAGCTCGCCGTAGCGGATCCGCGCGGCCGCTTCGAAGTCGCCGCGCCGCTGGGCATCGTCGAATTCGGTCCGTTTGGCGTCGATCTGTTCTTTCAGCGACTTCAAGCCGTCGATTGCGCCTTTTTCGTTCTGCCACTGCGCGGTCAACCGCTTGTCGTCCTCGCGCAGCTCGGCGATCTCGCGCTCGACCGCGTCGAGTTGCCGGCGGCTGCCCTCGTCGCGTTCCTTCTTGAGCGCTTCGCGCTCGATTTCGAGCTGCATGAGCCGCCGGCGGAGTTCGTCGAGTTCCTGCGGCAGAGAGTCGTTCTCAATGCGCAGCCGGCTCGCCGCCTCGTCGATGAGGTCGATCGCCTTGTCCGGCAGGTGCCGGTCCGTGATGTACCGGTGCGAGAGCGTTGCGGCCGCCACGAGCGCGGCATCCTGGATGCGCACGCCGTGGTGGGCGTCGTAGCGGGCCTTGAGACCGCGCAGGATCGCGATCGTGTCCTCGACGCTCGGCTCGCCGACGAAAATCGGCTGGAAGCGGCGTTCGAGCGCCTTGTCTTTTTCGACGTGCTGGCGGTATTCGTCGAGCGTCGTCGCGCCGATGCAGCGCAGCTCGCCGCGGGCCAGCGCGGGCTTCAGAAGATTCCCTGCGTCGGGGGAACCCTCCGTCTTGCCCGCGCCGACCAGCGTATGAAGCTCGTCGATGAAGAGGATCACGCGCCCGCTGGATTCCACGACCGCGCGGACGACGGCTTTGAGCCGTTCCTCGAATTCGCCGCGGTACTTCGCCCCGGCGATCAGCGCGCCCATGTCGAGCGCAAAAAGTTGCTTGTCCTTGAGCGTCTCGGGCACGTCGCCCGCGAGGATGCGCTGCGCGAGGCCCTCGACGATCGCCGTTTTGCCCACGCCCGCCTCGCCGATCAGCACCGGGTTGTTCTTCGTCCGGCGCGCGAGCACCTGCATGCAGCGGCGGATTTCCTCGTCGCGGCCGATGACTGGATCAAGCTTCCCCTGCCGCGCCGCCTCAACCAGATCGCGACCGTAGCGTTTCAATGGCTCGTACGTGTCTTCGGGATTCTGCGACGTAACGCTTGCACTGCCGCGGATGGATTTCAACGCGGCCAGAATGTCGTTCTTCCGCACGGCGCTGGTCGCCAGCAGCTCGCGGGCGTCGCTCTTGACCTCCGTCAGCGCGAGCAGCAGGTGCTCGGTTGAGATGTACTGGTCCTTCATCTGCTGGGCGAGCTTGTCGGCCGCCTGGAGCACTTCGACGAACGACCGATGCGCCCCGATGGACCCGCCGGACGTCTTCGGCAGGCGCCCGAGTTCCGACTCGACGATCGAGCGGATGCGCCCGACCGGCGCACCGGCTTTCTCCAGCAGCGGCACAATGATCCCGCCCGCCTCCCCGTCACCCGCCGCCCGAGTGCCGCCACTCAGGAGTGCGCCGAGCAGGTGCATGGGCGTGACCTCGGGATGGCCGGCGGCCTGAGCAAGCTGCTGAGCGCCCTGAACGGCCTCGGCGGCCTTGATTGTGAACCGGTCAGGTTGCATTTCGGCGCCTCCTTCTGCCGCCGGCGCAAACCGGACGACGCCGGAAAAGAATGCATGCCTCATGCCAGCGGTTGTCGGCCCGTCGGGTGCCATCCGGCGGGAAAACGCGATAAATGGTCTGCCACAATGGCATTAGCGTCAGGCAGGCAGACCGGCAGCGGTGTCGCAATCGCGTCCCGACCGCCCACCTGTCCGTCGAGCGCATCCATCGATGTCGAGGCGAACAGTCAGAATGTGCGTCCGGGAGCCGAATTCGATTGACATTCCACGATCCTGCGATTCTCATTCCCCCGCGGGTCGAATCCAACCTCGGCCTCCGGCGCGGTGCGATGCGCGGAGTCCCCTCGGAGAAACGCATGGCAGCGCCAGTTGTTCACTTTGAAATCGGAATCAAGGACACCGCCAAGGCACGCGCCTTCTACGGCCCCCTCTTCGGCTGGGAGTTCAGCGATTACGGCCCCGCGTCCATGATCGCCAACATCGGCGGTATGTGCGGCGGCCAGGGCATCGGCGGCCACCTGAACAACCTCGGCCACCCCCCGCACAATTACTGCGTCATCTACGCCCTGGTCGACAACCTCGAAGCGACGATCGCCCAGGCGACCAAGCTCGGCGGCAAGTCCGTCGTTCCGCCGACGGAAGTGCCGGGGATGGGCCACTTCGCATGGATTACCGACCCTGAGGGCAACTGCGTCGGCCTCTGGAAGGCCGCGCCGCAGCAACAGGGCTAGACGCCGCCACGTCTGACGACGTGCCACGGTATGGTCGACCACCGGCGCGCGACGCCCACCTCGCACGAGACTGGGCGTCGCGGCCTTTTTTTGCCGCTGGCGTCGAACGGGATTGGGGGAAATGCCGGCTCGGCCGAAGTTCACGGCCAGCGCAGAACGATCTGCATCTCCGGCTCGTGGCGGCTCTGGATGTAGAGGAAAATCGCCAGCGCAGTCGCGATCCAGTAGTCGCGCGGGGCGAGCCACCACCAGCTTGGGCGGTGCCACTCGATGAACTGCGGTCGGAACCGGCGGATGCCAAAGTGCGGATTGAAAACGAACCAGAGAAAGTCCTCGATCACCCAGAAAAACAGGATGAAGGCGATCGAGCGCGCCTCGCCATACCAGGTCCAGGGAACGCGGAACGCGAAGGGGATATGGGCGATCAGGGCGACGAAGATCAGCGTCCAGAGGTGGTAACCGGTGATCGGGCGGCCTGGAAAGAGCCGGTTCAGCCAGGTGTTCTTGAGCCGCCAGGTTGGCAGATTCGCCGCCCAGCCCGCCGGCCCCTCGATCTGGATCTCGATCAGGGCGAAACACGCGGCGCACGCGATAACCGCGACAAAGAAAAGCAGATCGTACATAGACTCTTCATGATATCGGAAAAGGGGCGGCCGGTTCCGAAGCCCGCGGCGGGCGTCGGTTCGCGGAAAAAATTGTCTTGAATTCCGTTTCCGGGTGACGTATCCTCTGAGATGGAGCAGTGGGAGCAGTCCCGAATCACCGCCGTCCGGAGCGCGACGGGCGGCATCTATCCGGGGCCCCGTCGAATGGCGATCGATCGAAGAACTCGTGAGCCCCGTTCAAAGGCCGCCTTCTCGCTGGCGGAGTTGCTCGTCGTTATTGGTATTCTCTCGCTCCTTTTCGCGATTTTGCTGCCGCCGCTTCAGATGGCGCGTCAGCAGGCGCTTCAGACGCGCTGCTCCGTTAATCTCCAGCAGGTTGGGCGGAGCCTCGCCACCGTCTTCTACGAGACCAACCATTACCCGCTGACCGACGACGGCGGAGCGCCGATCCGCTACACGTGGATCGATGTTCTGATCCAGAATCGTTATCTCTCGGAGTCCACGAGCGGCCGGATTCCGGACCGCAGCGTCGGCTACTGCCCGCTTGACCGGCTCCCCGACTCGCTGAACTCGGCCCGAAACAGCAACCTGATCTACCCGCCCGACCGGAATCTCCGGGGCGTCGACTACAGCTACGGCATCGGCGTGCCGCTCGCGTCCGGGGGCTGGGAGCTGCGCACCCCCAGTACGCCCGGCAACCGGCGCTTCAGGGATTACGACCGGAACATCTCCGGGCGCGTCCTGGCCGCGGATGCCTACGACACGTCGATCTACAACCTGAGCGGGGGTGCGCTGGTGACCGACGTGTGGAACAACCCGACGCAATACGACAATACGATCGCGTGGGGGCGGCACCGCACTTCGCACGGCGGCCCCGGCGCCGCCAATATCCTCTACCAGGACGCGCACGTCAGTGCCGTCCGATACGACGCGAACGCCGCGCGGCCGGTCAACACGTCCCTAACGTTCGTGTGGAGACCAGGTGAATCGGTGAACGTCAACCCGAACGATCGGATCGACGACGACGGTTACCCGAACCAGGCGGCCCCGAACTTCGCCAGCACGCCGCAGGGGAACGCAATCCCCGACACACTCGTGCCGCTCTGGTTTACGCAGAACCACCGCTGGACGCTGATCTCGAAGTAACCCCGCGGGCCCTTCGCCGCCCCTATTCCACCCGATGGATCATGACGGTGTCCGTCGCCCCGCGCTGCGTCGGCTGGGTTGACGCCAGGACGACCACGAGTTCGCCGACGGCCGCCAGGCTGCGGCGCTTCAGGATCGTGTTGAGCGCTCCAAGCAGCGCTGCCGGATGCTCGTGGCCGGGGACGCAGACCGGTACGACGCCGTAGAGGAGTCCCATTCGACGCGCGACGGCGGGCGCCGCCGTGAGGCCCACGACGGGCATCGGAAGGCGGTAGCGGGCCATCAGCCGCACGGTATCGCCGGATGTCGTCCACACGGCGACCAGCTTCGCCCCCAGGTGCAGCGCGGTCCGGGCCGCGCCTTCGGCGAGTGCGGCGGCTCGCGGTTCACCGCCGCCCGCCCGCTCGTCGGTCGTTTCCGACCGGCTCTCACTCCGGAAGGCCTCGGTCGCCGTGGCGACACGGCGCATGATCTCGACCGCGGCCAGCGGAAACTCGCCCGACGCCGTCTCCGCCGAGAGCATGACCGCGTCGACGCCGTCGAGGATCGCGTTCGCGACGTCGCTGATCTCCGCCCGCGTCGGGACGGGCGTCGAGATCATGCTCTGGAGCATCTGCGTCGCGATGATCACGGGCTTTCCGACTTCGCGGCAGCGCGCCGTCAGCGACTTTTGCACCAGCGGCACCTGCCAGGCGTCCATCTCGACGCCGAGGTCGCCGCGGGCCACCATGATTCCGTTCGAAAGCGCCAGTATCTCATCCAGGTGCTCCAGCGCCTCGACCTTTTCGATCTTTGAGATGATCCCGACCGACCCGCGGGCCCGGTCGATCGCCTTCCGCAGATCGATCAGGTCGTACGGCGTGCGGACGAACGACAGGGCCACGTAGTCGAGCCGGTTGGCGATCGCCCACTCCAGATCCGCACGATCCTTGTCCGTGAGCGCCGGCGTGTTGAGCCGGGTATCGGGGAGGTTCACGCCCTTGCGAGTGGAGATGACGCCGCCGACCGTGCACGTGCAGACCGCCCGCTCCTCGTCGTGGTCCACGACCAGCAGCCGCACCAGGCCGTCATCGATGAACACGCGATGGCCGACGGACAGTTCGTCCAGGAGCGTCGGGTACGTGATGGTCAGTTGCTCGGCCGTGCAGTCGGCGTCGCCGCGGACGATCGACACGCGATCGCCCACCTTCAGCGTTGCCTTTCCGCCCGCGACCGCGTTGAGCCGGATCTTCGGGCCGCACAGGTCGCCGAGAACGGCCACGGCGCGGTCCTGTTCCGTGGACCAGGCGCGGACGCGCTCCAGCGCCAGCAGATGCTGCGCATGCGTGCCGTGCGAGAAGTTGAGGCGGCAGACATTCACGCCCGCTTCGAGGAGCGATTCGAGCCGGCCCGGGGGCTCCGTGGCCGGGCCGAGCGTGGCCACGATCCTGGTCCGGATGAAGGGGTCAGCAGGCTTCATGCGTCACGGCTCTCTTATCGGCAGGTTCCGAATCCGCCAGGCGGCACTATACCGCGTGAAGGTCGGTCAATTTCGTTGAATCGGTCGGGAAGACGCCGCGACGCGGACGGCCGCCGAACCGTAGAATAGACGGCGGGACCGCGCCGCCGGCGGCGCGCGGTCAGGGCCGGATTTCCCGAGGCGTCGATGGGCTGGCAGGATCGAGATTACAACGCGGACGGCGAGGGCGCTGGCGCGGGGCGGCGCTTCTGGTCTGACCTGCGGATGTTCCTCCCGCCGCCCGCGACGCTGGCGCTGGTTCTGGTGCACTTCGTCGCATACTTCGCGGTGCTCGGGGTCGGCTACGGAAATGCCCCGCAGGAATCCGTGCCACTGGCCCTGAGCAGTGGGTATCTCTCGCCGTACGCGGTTCTGGCCCATCCGATCGCCGCGAATTCGGGACTCGCCTCGTCGATTTCGATCTTCGTGATCTGGGTCGTGGGGACGGCGGTCGAGCAGCTCATCGGTCCGAACCGGCTCTTCACGCTCTACGTGCTCGGAAATGTCTTTTCCGGAATCGGCTACGTCGCGGTCGCCGGCTTTCTTCCGGGACTCGCAACCGGACCCCTCGCGGTCCCGCTCGGCGCGGTGCTGGCGTGGTCGGTCGTGATCGTCCGCCACTTTCCGTACGAGGTGATTTCGCTCTTCGGATTCGTCGTCCGCGTCATGCGCTTCTGCGGCGTGGTGCTGGCGGTTGCCGCGATCGCCGCGCTGCTCCGCTACCGGGCCGGCGCGGCGGCCCTGGCGGCCGGCGGGCTGACCGCGGCCGGCGCGGCGTACGTGCTCGAAGTGCTGGCGCTGCGGCATGCGGAGGGGCCGGGGCGTCGCCGACGGCTCCGCCGCCGCAGCCGACCGCAGGATCCGCCTGAGATGGAATACCTCTCGGAAGATGAGCAGCCGGAATACGACGAGTACCAGGACGACGAAGAAGACACCTCGATCAACGTCGACGACCTACTGGAGAAGATCAGCCGCAGCGGGATCGCGTCGCTCACCCCCGAAGAACGCGATCGCCTCGAGCAAGCCCGCCAGGAACGCCTCCGCAAGGAGGAGCGGTCCCGCGCGCGGTAGAATCCCGTCCCGACAGCTCCGCGATTTCGGAACCCGTCACCGCGCAACGCCTCAAAGACCCGGGCGCCGGCGGCAGATCGTGGTCAGACCGTTCTGGCGATCGCGGCGCCCAGCGTGAGGGATTCCCGCCATGTTCATGCGCATGATCTACGACGACCACCTCGCCGCCGCGAGCTACCTGATCGGCTGTCAGCGGACCGGCGAGGCGATCGTGATCGATCCGGAACGAGACGTCGACCGCTACATCGATCTCGCCGCCCGGGAGGGCCTGCGGATCGTCGCGGTCAACGAGACGCATATCCACGCCGATTTCCTCTCGGGCTCGCGTGAACTCGCGGAACGCACCGGGGCGCGCGTCTACGTCTCGGACGAAGGCGATGCCGACTGGAAATACGGGTGGCTCGATCAGAAATCGGGCGGCGGCGCCTACGACCACCGCCTGCTCCGCGACGGTGATCGCTTTTCCATCGGCAACATCGACTTTCGCGTTCTGCACACGCCCGGCCACACCCCCGAGCACATCGCGCTGCTCGTCACCGACCGGGGCGGCGGCGCGACCGAGCCCATCGGTCTCGCGTCGGGGGACTTTGTCTTCGTGGGCGATCTCGGCCGGCCCGATCTGCTCGAAACGGCCGCCGGAAGCGCCGGCGCGGCCGATCCTTCGGCCCGCCGCCTATTCGCAAGCGTCCGGAAGCTGGCGGAGATTCCCGAGTTCGTGCAGGTCTGGCCGGCCCACGGCGCGGGCAGCGCCTGCGGCAAGGCGCTCGGCGCGGTGCCGATGTCGACGATTGGCTACGAGCGGCGCTTCAACCCGGCCATCCTCGCCGCCACAAGCGAGGCGCGGTTCGTCGACTACATTCTCGCGGGCCAGCCGGAACCGCCGCTCTATTTCGCCCGGATGAAGCGCGACAACAAGCACGGACCGCGCATCCTCGGAAAACTGCCGAGCCCGCGGCGTCTTTCAACGGCCGATCTGAAGGCGCTCGATACGAAAGCCGTCGCTCTCGTCGACACGCGTCCCTGGGAGGCCTTCCGGGCGGGCCATCTCCCGGGATCGCTGTTTCATCCGGTGAACAGCGCGTTCGTGACGGACGTGGGGTCGATGGTCGGCGAAAACGAAGAGATCGTGCTGATCGTCGCGGAGGGGCAGCTCGAAACCGCGATCCGTGATCTCGTCCGCATCGGGCTCGACCGCGTTGCGGGCTGGGCCGCCCCCGAGCAGATCGACGAGTTGCGGAGCCTCGGCGTCCGCCTGGCCGAGACGCCGGAAATCGACGTCGCGGCCGCCCGTCGGCGCGGCGATGAATTCGCGGTGCTCGATGTGCGCCGCGCGGCCGAATATGCCGAGGGCCACATCGCGGGGTCGCTCAACATCGCCCATACGCGCCTGGCCGCGCAGCTCGATCGCGTGCCGCGCGACCGGCCGCTGCTGGTGCAGTGCCGGAGCGGCGGACGTTCGGCGCGGGCGTGCGCACTGCTGGAGCGACGGGGATACCACGTCACGAATCTCGCGGGCGGAATGCTCGCGTGGGAGGCGGCGGGAGCCCCGGTGGAGCGCGGTTCGCGGTGAGGGGAAATCGCCCGGCGACCAGGCGGGCCAGAGGTCTACGTCATCCGCGATTCGAGCAGCGCACGGACGCGCGGCCACTCATCGTCTGTGATGCTGTACATCGCCGTGTCGCGGATTCGATCATTCCGCGTGAGCTGGTATTTCCGCAGCACGCCCTCAAAAGTCGCCCCGATCCGCTCGATCGCGCGGCGCGAGCGTTCGTTGAGCGCATCGGTCTTGAGCTGCACCCGCGCGCAGCCGAGCGTCTCGAATGCATGCCGCAGCAGCAGGTACTTGCACTCCGTATTCACCGCGGTCCGCTGAAATTCGACGCCCAGCCAGGTGTGCCCGATCTCCAGCCCGCGGTCGACGTGCGAAATATTCAGGTAACGGGTCGAACCGGCGACGCGCCCGCCGGCTTTCTCGATGATCACGAAAGGGAGTTGCGTACCCGCGCGTTCAAGGGCCAGGGCCGACGCGACCAGCTCGCGCGCCTCGGCGAGCGTCGTGAACGGGACGCGGAGCATCCACGTCCAGATCGATGCATCGCGCCCGATCTCGAACAGGCCCGCGGCGTGCACGTCACGCAACGGTTCGAGCCGTACACACTTGCCTTCGAGGCTAACGGGACCGATGTCCATCCGCCGCCGCGCCTCCGCCCGCCGATTTTCCCTCGCCCGTCAGCCGCAGCCGGATGTTTCTCGCCGCGATCTGAAGCTCCGCCGCCAGCCCGGGCACGATCCGCTCGCGCACGAACGGGATCACTTCATAGCCGTGCCCTGTAAAGATCCGCAGCAGGTCGCGCGCGAGAATTTCGACGCCGTAGATCTCCGATTCGAACATTCCTTCGCTCGCCGGCCAGCGCGCCCGGCCGCCCGGCAGGATCGTCTGCCACCCCGGATGCTGGAGTCCCGTCGGCCGCGTATGCCCCATGACCGTGATGTCGCGCCGGCCGGTGTTGAAGAACCGCGCCGCCGCGTCGGCGAACAGGATGCCCGGGCGATCGCGGAAGGTGCTGCACGAACGGAAGTGCACGATCGCGCCCGGGGCAAGCAGCTCGCGCAGCCGTGACATGGCGCGCGCCAGCGTCGCGCTCTTTCCGTCGAAGATGTCCGCATGCTGCCTGCGACCCTGGATGCGGAACCAGCCCGCGCCTCCGTGCGTCCAGACCTCGAGCTTGCGGATCCCCGAGAAGCCGCCGTCCGCCAGCCTCCGATCCAGCCGCTTGACCAGGTCGGGAACATCCTTGCCGCTCACCGCGACGACACTGTGATCGAAATAGCGCAGGATCGCGGCGCCGACCGGCCACCATGGCTCGGGGGCGAATGGCTCGGCCATGTCGAACGACTGGTCGATTCCGACGACGATCACGCGCGCATCCCGGCCGGCGGCCGGATTCGCCGCCAGGGCGTCCTGCGGCGCGGCGGCCGCTGACGGAGCGATGAGTGTCGCGAGCAGCGATGTCAGTATCAAATTCACCCGCACGGTCGACCCTCGGAGATCCGGTCCGGAATGATAGCGGCAGGCCATCAATGAGGTTTGGCGCCGCGCAGAAATTCGCAGACGTGCCGGATGGCCGGTCCGAGCCACTCCAGGCATTCGCGCACCGCCCGCGGCGACCCGGGAAGCCACACGACCAGCGTGCCCTGGGCAATCCCCGCTCCGCCGCGCGACGTGATGGACAGTTTCGTCCGCTCAAAGCCGCGCATCCGCATGACCTCGCCGAAGCCGGGCAAGGGACGGTCAATGAGCGGCACGACGGCCTCCGGCGTGACGTCGCGCGGCGCGACGCCCGTCCCGCCGGTCGTGACGACGAGCTGCACGCGCCCGAGCCAGGTCTCGACCGTCGCGCGGATTCGATCGATGTCGTCCGGGATGATCTCCCGGTGCACCACTGACGCATCGAGGCCGCCCAGCCGCTCGATGATCGCCGGGCCGCTTTCATCGGCGGCCTGCCCGGCCGCGCAGCGGTCGGAAATCGTGATGACGACAGCCCGGTTGACCATACACGGAATCATAGCCGCGCTTTTGCGGCGGCCGGCGGAGAAAACAGTCCCTGCGAGTCCGCTCGGTCATGCCGAACGCAGCGCAGCCGCCAGCCGACCCGCCTCGACGAGCCGGGCCCGGTCGACCCGCGTGCGAAAGCCTGCCTGCTCCACGGTCGCGACCAGGGTCTCCGTCGAGATGTTTCCCGGAGCCCGCCGACCCGGCGTCGACGCATAGGGGCAGCCGCCGAGCCCCCCGGCCGCACCGTCGAACGACCGGACGCCCATGGCCAGCGCCGCGGCGACGCAATCCGCCGCCCGCCCCTGCGTGTCATGCAGATGCAGCGTGACCAGCGTGCTCTTTCCCAACCTCGGCAGGACGACATCGAGCAGGGCCCGCGTCGAACCGGGTGTGCCCGCGCCGATCGTCTCGCCGAGGTCGATCTCCGTCGCGCCGAGGTCCTCAAGTCGGATCGCCACCTCCGCCACGCGCTCCGGCGCGATGTCGCCCTCGAACGGACAGCGAACCACGCACGAGACGTACCCGCGCAGGGCCAGCCCGGCGGCGGCGGCCGACGTCGCGACCGGCCGGAATCGGTCGATCGTCTCGGCGATGGTTGCGTTCGTATTCCGCTTGCTGAACGTCTCCGACGCGGCCGTGAAGACCGCGACCTTGTCGATGACGCGCCGCCCCGAACGCTGATTCACGTCCAACGCGGCCGCCATTCCCTTCTCGTTCGGCACCAGAGCGCTGAAGAGCACGCCCGCCGGCTTCTCCTCGGCGACGGCGGAAAAGACATCCGCGGCATCGGCAAGCTGCGGAATCCACTTCGGCGAGACGAAGCTGCTGACCTCGACTTCATCCACGCCCGCGGCGACGAGGGCCCGCACGAGGCGGACCTTGTCAGCCGTCGGAACGATCGCGCTTTCATTCTGCAACCCGTCGCGCGGCGCGACGTCGGTGATCCGGACGGATTCGCTCATCGCATCAGTTTATTCGCTGCGGCAGTGCCGGGAAAAAGGCGGCGGCCGTGACGTAGGAGGGAGAGGCGCGTCACGGCCGCACATGGGAGCATATCGTTGTATGGCGGGGAGTCGATCGCGAATTCGGGCAGCAGGTACACCCGCGATCGGCGGATTTTTCCGGGGAGCGGCGTCCTGCGGGGTTCGCGCCGCGGCTCTTCGGACATATAGACGAACAAACCGGCGGTTCCCCTCAGATTTTTCTTCAGCCTCGCGAAAAAACCTGCGCGGCGGCCGGGCGCTTCGACTCATTCGCGCGCTGCGGTACGATTCCCCCACGCACGGCGCGGATCGAAAGAACGGGAATGCTCACCCTTGAGAACCTCCACAAACGCTACGGCGAGACCCGGGCCGTCGACGGCCTGTCGCTCATCCTCCGCCGCGGCGAGATTCTCGGCCTCCTGGGACCCAACGGCGCGGGAAAATCCACCACCGTCTCGCTCTGCTGCGGCCTGCTCGAGCCCGACGCGGGAAGCGTGACGCTCGAACCCGCCGGAGCCCCAACGCGGCCCGACGTCCGCCGCCGCATCGGCGTGGCTCCCCAGGAACTCGCCATCTACGACGACTTCACCGCGGCCGAGAATGTCGCTTTCTTCGCCCGGCTTTACGGTCTCCACGGCCGCGCCCTGAGAACGCGGATCGTGGAGTCGCTTGCATTCGTCGGACTCACGGATCGCCGCGCCGGTCTCGCGAAGACATTCTCCGGGGGCATGAAGCGCCGCCTGAACCTGGCCTGCGCGATCGCCCACGAGCCCGAAATCCTGCTCCTCGACGAACCGACCGTCGGCGTCGATCCGCAGAGCCGCAACGCGATCATCGAAAACGTGCTCGCCCTCCGCCGGAAAGGCGTCACCATCGTCTACAGCACGCACTACATGGAGGAGGCCCAGCGGCTCTGCGACCGCGTCGCCATCGTCGACCACGGCAAGCTCCTCGCGCTCGACACCGTCTCGCGCCTCATCGCCGACCACGGCGGCGACCCGCAGATCGTGCTCGAAACCGACGGCCGTGAACGCCGCGTCCCCACGCGCGATCCGCTCGGCGAGCTCACCGCCCTTCAGGCCCGCGGCGAACTGGCCGACTTCCGCGTCGAACGGCCGAACCTCGAAGCCGTATTTCTTCACCTGACCGGCCGGACGCTGAGGGACTGATGCAGGCGATCCTCACGCTAGCGATGAAGGACATCCGGCTGTTGCTCCGCGACAAGGGCGGCGTCTTCTTCACCTTCGCGTTCCCCGCCATCTACGCGATTTTCTTCGGCCTCATCTTCACGAGCCTCGGCGATTATCGCGGCCGGAGGATTCCCATCTTCCTCGTCGATCAGGACCGCACGCCGCAGTCCCAGGCCTTCGCGGCCGCGCTTCGGGATTCAGGCGAAGTCGAAACCGCCGACGCGGAATACGAAACGGGCGTCGACAATGTCCGTCACGGCCGCCGCCCTGCGTGCCTGGTCATTCCGCCGGGCTTTGGCGCGGCCCGCGAGGCGATCCTGGCGGGTGCAACCACGAAACTCCAGATCGCCATCGACCCTGCCCGGCCGGCGGAAAGCGCGATCGTCATGGGGGCCATCCAGCGAAATCTCATGCTCGACGTGAAGGGTTTGTTCAGCGATCCCGTGCGCCTCCGCGCCCAGCTTGCAACTGCGCGGGAACGTCTCGACGCACGCACCGACATGAACGAGGCCATGCACTCGGCGCTGGATCTCCTGCTCACGGCGGCCGAGTCCGCTGCGAACCTGTTCCTCACGACGAGCCGGCCGGCGACTGCAAGTAGCACCGGCGCGGGCGCGTGGGAACCGATGCAGATCGAAAAGATCGAGCTCAACGTGAAACGCGACCGCCCGCGAAACCTCTACGCCGTCACCTTCCCCCTCGGCATGATGTGGGGCCTCCTCGGCTGCACGGCCGCGTTCGGCGTCGGCATGGCGCTGGAACGCCGGCGCGGCACGCTGCGCCGCGTCAGCGTCGCCCCGCTCACGTCGGTTCAGATCCTCGCGGGAAAAATGCTCGCGTCGCTCGCCGTCATCGTCTCCGTCTCGGCCGCGATGCTCATCCTCGCCCGCGTCGGCTTCGGCGTCGTGCCCGCGTCGATTCCCTTCGTCGCGATGGCCGTCGTCTCGATCGCCTGCGCGTTCATCGGCATCATGCTGCTGCTCTCGAACCTCGGCCGCACGGAAACCTCGGCCGCGGGCGTGAGCTGGGGCGTGCTGACGCTGCTTTCGATGCTCGGCGGCGGCATGGTCCCGATCAACCTCATGCCCGAGTGGATGAAGACGATCGCCACTTGCAGCCCGGTCTTCTGGTCGATCCGCGCGCTGGAGGGCGGCCTCTGGCGCGAGTACACGCTCGAGGAAATGCTGATCCCCTGCGGCGTCCTCGTGGGCATCGGCGCCGCATGCTTCGCGCTCGGCGCGGCCATGCTGAGTCGGCGAATGCACGGGTAGCTTGCAAAGGGCATGATGGGTGGCATGCTTTCGCGGTACTCCGCGTAAGCATGCTTCGCTCACGATGCCGCCTCGCCCTCCCGGGTGGCATGCTTTCGCGGTACTCCGCGTAAGCATGCTTGGCTCACGACCCCGTCTGGCCCGGGCAACTCCAGAACCGCCAATGAGCCGGCGGCGACGGAATCGAACGCGTATCAGGCACCAGCGGCGGCTCGCCCGTCCCCGCGAAATACGCCGCACTCGACCAGCGCCAGAGTTCAGGCCGCTCAACCAGCCCGGCGCGAACGGGATTGGCGTGAATGTAGTCAATCGTCTTGTGAATCGTCCCGGGGTCATGAAGGTCGCGGTCGTAGCCGCCCCCAGGCTGCCAGAAGCGGTACGTCGCCCGGCCATTCGGTTGCTGGTCGAGCATTCGGACCAGGAACTGCGGCGCGGTCTTTCTCACGAACGCGACGGCGCGGCGCGTCACCGGAACTTTAATCGCCGCGAGCACGCGCCCCGTGGCGAACGAGTCGCCGCCGGGCCAGACAATCAGATGAACATGGTCCGGCATGATGACCCACGCCCAGAGATCAAACCCGTGTTCACGGCGCGCCCGCTCAAGTGTGTCAATAAGCCAGGTACAGGATCGATCGCGGCTCAAGAATCGTTGGCGTCGAAAGCAGGAGAACGTGAACGAATGCGCGGCGGTGGGATCATCGGAACTGCGGCGGAGCTTGCGGATTCGACCATCCGGGAGTCGCATCCGGTCATCATAGCAAGACACAGTCGGAGTCCGGAGGCTCTTGCGCGAACTGCATGCTTACGCGGAGTACCGCGAAAGCATGCCACCCGACCGCTCCACACAGTTATAGTGCCCATTGCCCTCGCAACAAACGCAAGGAACAGAAGAACGAGTACGGACGCTCTCATGTCGATCTCCTTCTCGCGCATCGTCGATAGAGGACGGCGCACGCCAGCATCGGCAAGACGCCACACGCGGGCTCTGGCACGACGCCAAACTCGAAATAGTCCCAATCACATACACTGGAACTTCCACGACCCGCATCACCCCACGCAACGTACGACCGCGTAACCGCCGGCTCCCAAAATGCGCCGACAAGTGCCGGCATTCCGTCGAGGGAGAGGTCGTAGGTCCTCATATCGCGTGACCGCACTTCGAATTCATGAAACACTCCTGGTGCAAGGGCGAGGGTGCGATGTTCAAATACGCTTCGTAGTTCGGCTTCTCCAAACTGGAAGCCAAGGCCCCACTCGTCATCGGAAAACAGGGCGACACCGGGGTCATAGGGCCAGGTCCCTTCAACTCGGTTTACCCGTAATCGCCAGCGCATTACGAACTCTTCCCCGACGGCCGGATTCATCGACCTGTCCATCCGGTAGCCGTCCGCCACCTGAAGACTCCAAAGCGAATCAATTGTGAGAACGCCATCCGCCAGCGTTCGCACGGCTGGGCCGTCGCCTTCGATGATTCGCGTCCAGCCCTCATTCTCAGGAAAGTCATTCCCCTCGTACGCCACCCAGTACTGATCCGCCCGTGCCGGACCGACGGCCAGCGCCATCATGAGTGCGAAAACCACGTTCCGTACCGTCGTGGACATTTCGAACCTCCAGCCCGCCTCCAAATCCGCATGAAACGAGCCGCGACAAATAGGGCGACGACCGACATTCGTGCAGGTCGAAAGAGCGTCCTATAACCGTGTCGCCGTGCGCGTACAGAAGCGGGGCCAACAACTCTACGCAACACGGTTTGCCAGGGTCAATCGCCTCCGTGCCGGCGGCGCAGACGCAACCTCGCCGAGTCGTTGCTCGCGGTCCGCCGCAACCTCCGCCACCGGCGTTCCGGTCGCCTCGCTCGCGGTCTCCCGACCGCGAAATCGATTCGTCGACTCTCTATCCTGATAATTGCCATCGGGCCGGGAAGCGCGCAGACACTTTGAAAAAACCGCAAACGCCGAGGCCGCCGACATGCCCCGCCCTAATCAAAATTCAGCGCATTCGAATAAAATACCCGCCCCGTCCGCGCAAACGCCCAGTACCACGTCCGATCGCCCGAATAATCGACGATCGCCGTCGCCAGGCCGGTGCTCGGCGTGATGATGAGAAATCGCTTGCTCGCCGTGATCGTCTGAAGCACCGTCGCGCCGGTGAAGGTGACCGACGTCGGCGCGAGCGACGTCTCCCCGCCGCCTTTCGCGTCGGCCAGCCAGCAGTGCAGCAGCGAATAGCTCCCGCTGTCGTCGCGGATCGTCGTCGTGATCTTGTTCGCGACCTCCGCACCCACTTCCAGTCCGATCTGCGACGCGTGATCTGGAAACAGCCGGTCGGCCAGCGCCCGGATGAAATCCGCGTGCGCCTCGATGTCCGCCTCCGCACGCGTCAGCGGCGCGCGAAGCTGCGCGATCAGCGACGCAAGCTGCACCGCCGCCACCGGCGCAGACCCCGACAGGAACGGCCCGCGCGAAAGGTCCGGCCCGAAAAACTCCGTGTGACGCCGATTCTCCACCATGACGCATCCTCCAATCGTGAACACGACTCGCTTTCCCCCAAAGCCTACGACGCATCCGGCCGCGCGGCGGGCCTTGCGCCGGCACTCACGCCATCTGGCGAATCCTGGCGAACTCTGGCGGCAAAACACGGGCAAAAAGCCCGCGACTTTTTCGCGGGAACATCGCCCCGCGGCCGGCCGGGCGAGGGCCTCATCCTCATAACGAATCGCTCGCCGCGGACCTCCCCCCAATCGTTTTCGGACGTGCCGCCGAGGCCCCGACGATTCACAAATCGTTGCGGGCGCGATCGTTGCCTTCGCGTCACCGCGCCTCCTAGCATCCGTCGAAGGCCACAACATCGCAGCGAATCGATGCGCCGTCGCGGCCGCTTTCCTTTGGAGGAAGGAGCATGGACGAGGTGACTTTTCAACAGAAGCTGGGCGAGCTGATGGCCCAGATCGACACGCTCCCGGAAGGCGAGCGCGACCGCCTGCGAGCCCTGGCCGCGGAGACCCGCCAGCGTCACGCCGACATCAAGAAGAGCGTGGACAGCATGCAGGAGAACATCGATTTTCTGCGCCTGTGGATCAAGTACCTGCTCTTCGATCTGGAAGCGACGCGCCGCGAGAACTCATATCTGCGGAAGATGCTCGAACAGGATCCGGGGCCGAACAACAGCAACAACAGCGGGAACGCGTAGTCAGTCGCCGCGCTGAATGCGGCGACGGCCCCCGCGAGCTTCAGTCTGCATCGCGAACGGAAGGTAACTCCACTCGGGCGTCGTCATGTGGGCCATGACGACGCCCTGCTCATTTCAAAGCGACAGAACGCCGAAGACCGCGGATCTCGCGATCCGCGGTCTTCGACCATCTGCACGGGCCGGGGTTTGCCGGCCGTCTCGGGGGGGGAAGGTTCGTCAGGCTCGAGAACCACGCCGTCATCGGTAGGCAGCGCCGCGGCCCGCGATCAGCAATTCGATCCGAAAGCGCCCAGCAGCACCGCCAGGTCCGCCAGGTCGACATCGCCATCGGCATCCAGATCGCCGCTGAGCCCGCCGCCCAGCGACCCGAAATTCGAAAGCAGCGCCGCAAGGTCCGGCAACCCGACCGACCCGTCACCGTCGATATCCGCCGGGCACGGCGGCGCGACGCCGCGGTAGACATACGCCGCGCCCTGGTTCGTCGTCTCCATCGGCGCAGTGATCACCGCCTCGTCTCCGCTCAGTCCCACGTGCCAGCCGAAAAGGTCGTGCGGCTCGCCATCCGATGCCGTGATGATCGTCCCCGCGCCGGGATCGCTGCCCGTCATGTGATAGAGCACCGCATATCCGCGCCGCTGGAAAGGCTGCGTAATCTCCGACTGATACGCGCCCACCAGCAGCGATCGCCCGTCGAACGCGATGTCCACGCCGAAAAAGTCCCGCGCGGCCGGCGTCGGTGCGGTCAGCTTGCGCACCTCGGTCAACGTGCTGCCTGTGCGCTCGTAGAGATACACAGACCCCGCGATCGCGAGGCCGTTGATCATGTCGTTCGGCGCGGTCACCGCGACCAGGTCGCCCGAGATCGCCACCGCCTGCCCATACCGCGCACTCACCACGCCGTCCGACGGCCGCAGCGTCGCCGTCTGCTGCCAGCTCGCGCCGGAACGCTCGTACACAAACACCGCGCCGACGACATTGCCGCCGTCGAGCTCCGCCGACCCGCTCAGATACACCACGCCGTCGCTGATCTCGACATCCGCCGAACCCGTAAACCCATTGCTGAAGGCGCGAGGCGCGGCGAGGACGGCGGTCTCAGCCCAGACGCCGCCGGTTCGCTCAAAGACCCGCGCCTCGCGCCCGGCCGAGCCGCCCGCGGAAGGAAACGGCGATGTCCACGACGCGATCACCGCCAGGTCACCCTCGATGTCGATCGTGTCGCCGAAATAGCCGCCGTTGATCGGCGCAGACGAGACCAGCGTCTGCACGCGGACCCACGAGCCCGCTTGAAGCTCGTACGCAAACGCTTCGCCCGCGTCGCCTACGCCGCTCGATGTGCGGCTCGGCGCGCCGATCATCATCGTGGTGCCGTCGATCGCGACGCCCGTTCCGAAGTACTCGCTTGAGGCCGGCGTCGGCGCGAGCAGCCGCACCTGCTGAACCCAGTTCCCCGATCCGTTCTTCTGAAACACGTACGCCGCGCCGGCCCCAAACCCCGCCGAGTTCTCAAAACCCGCCCCGGCCAGAATCGTCGTCCCGTCAAACGCCAGCGAAAGCCCGAAAATCTGGCTCGTGCTCCGCGGAATCGGCGTGATCCGCTGCGCCTGGATGACATCCGCGATCGCCGCACCGCCGCCGGCTGCGAAAAACGCCCCTGCCGCCGCAATGACGCCGCTCTTGCGCGAGAATCGACTCATCAGATTTCCTCCACAGGACGCCCGGGGACCCAAACGAGGACGGTCAACAGGCGGACGAGCGGCCGCGGAGATCGATTGCACATTGCCGGAGGGTCTTGCCCCAACCACGTCGCGCAACGCGGCGGGCGGCCGGTGCAACCCGGCCGCCCGCATCAACTGGGCTCCCCATTCCCGGTCGAGTGATTCAGCGCCCCACTCCGGACGAAACCGTCCGGACGGACCCATCGCCGAGGCCAACGAGCATTCCGCCCGAGTGAGCGACGGCGTAGTTGTGCACGGCCAGCCCGAGCTGCTTCAGATTGTTCTGACACGCCCGAATCTCAACCGTATCCGCGGAGATCACGCGCCCGTCCGCGCCCGCGATCCTGACCGGCGAATCAAAGCTCATGCGCGAGATCACGCGCGTCTGCCGCGCCCGCTCGTCCTGCTCGATCGCCGTCGCGAATCGCGTCGGCAGGTGATCCACACCGACGAGGAGCTTGCCCTGGTTGTTGGTCGCGGCGAATCGCAGGCGGACCGTCTGGCCGCGCGCGTTGGAGGCGACGACT
Source organism: Planctomycetota bacterium (assembly GCA_045863555.1). Classification (GTDB taxonomy): domain Bacteria; phylum Planctomycetota; class Phycisphaerae; order UBA1845; family Fen-1342; genus JACRLV01. The sequence continues at coordinate 279,203 of BTUU01000006.1, forward strand.
TCAAGCTCGTCAGCCGGCGCGAAGCCCGCACCGACCTGATATCCGCCGGTCGTCTGGCCGTTGAACGTCAGCACGAACGTGCCACGGCCGCCGCCGACTTCCTCGACCTCCGTCGCGATGCGCAGGCCGCTCGGCGGTTGCGCCGGCTTGAGCTCGACCGTCGTGCATTCCTTTGCCACGAGGCCGAATTCCAGCGGGCGGTCGAAGTCGTCGCCGGCTCCGCCGAGGAGGACGTCGTTGCCCGCGCCGCCGATGATCCGCGTTCCCCGCGCCGGTGCGAAGAACGCGCCGCCGATCGACAGCGGATTGACCAGGATCGACGTTCTGCCGCCGCCGGCGTCCACCTCGACGGACGAGATCGTCTGCTCGCTCGGGTAGTACCAGAATTCATGCGGCGCGGCGCCGATCCGCACCAGCGCCGGTTCATGTGAGGCTGGCATGAAGACGCCCGTCCAGATGCGCAGCGGGTTCGCGGGATCGGCCGGGATTCCATTGAATGGATCGTGAGGCTGGGCGGCCTCGATGCCCTGCACCTGCGAGCCGGCGATGACGCCGTCGCTGGCGAACGTCCAGCCGGCCATCTCCGCCGCGACGTCGAATCGCGCCGCGGCAAATGCGAAGCCGTCGGCCGGGAAATGCGCCCAGGCGCTGATCTGCGACAATTCGCCGGGCATGAGCACGTTGTCACTCGCGGAGAGCGAAATACCCGCCGACGACAGGCCGTAGTACGTTCCCTCGTACCCATACTGGTACATGCTGGAGCCCCAGCCCTGCGCCAGCGCCGCCGGAGCAAAGAACACCGAGCCGGCCACAATCCGTCGAATCACAGAATTCCGCATGATGCACATCCTCGATTTCAAGGCGCGCGGTCGATGTCCGTCGCCGCGTCTGTTTCTGCCGCCTCTGCCGTCCGGCAGACCGGCTCGCCCGGTCAGAAACGCGGATGAACCGGCGCGCTCACGCCAAATTTCGGGAAAAAACTCGATTCGGGAGAGACGGGGAGGGGCGGCAAGGACGCCGGGATTACTCCGCCAGCAGGTCGTTCCAGAACGCAGCCGAAAACGACGGCGGGAACCGGCCCGTCCCGGCCTGGATCGTCGGAATCCGCGTCGCGTACTCCGGATGCCGGAGACACTCGGTCAGATACGCAGATGTCTCGTCGATCAGCCGGGCGCGGAGTTCCTCGTATGTCTCGGTCCGCTTGTCGGACCAGCGAATGTCCATCGGCAGCTCACGCGCCCGAAGCGGGCGACGAAGACGCGGTTGTCGGGCCGCTCGAAGAGGCCGGCTCGGTCGCAAACACGACCTTCGAGATCGGCGTGAGAACGCCGATCAGGCCGAAACCGATCAGCTCGATCGGCAGCGGACGTGCCAGTCCCCACACAGGGATCATATTCAGGTGCGCGTACTCGCCGCTGAGGCCGGGCTTGAACGCCGCGAATACGAGCCCGATCGCTCCGAGGAGAAACGGAACGGGCCAGTAGAAGATCGGATGGGTCACCTGGGTCGCGTGCCGTGCGGCCAGCGCCCCGAGATACAGCGACGCCCAGGCGGCGAAGAATGTCTGGAACTGGAAGGTCTTCTGGTACTGCGGCCCGTTCAGAAAAAAGAGCCCCACGCCGCCGACCGCGAGCGTGATGCCCCCCGCCTGAATGCCGCGCACCAGTTCCGCCGTGGATAGCGACCGTCCCCACGCCCGCGGATCGCGCAGGCACGCGATCACCACCGCCGCCGCCACCGCCAGCAGAAGCATGTCCGGCAGGAGCGCCCCGTACGCGCGGCCGGAGATGACGTCGGGCTGCGGGTTCTGGATCATGAGCCACTGATCCATCGTCGGCGCGCTGCGGCCCGACGCCCCCATGCAGGTCGAGATCGACCAGCACGTGAGTCCCAGCACGACGCCGAAGCGATAGAGGGCATCGCGACCGAACGCGACGGGCGCGACCAGCTTCGAAAGTACGCCGACCAGCGCCGCCGCAACGAGCACGCCGGCGACGAGCATCACCGTCGCTCCACCGCCGATCAGCACGAGCGGCCGGTCGAGCCCCTGCGCCAGCACGGTCTGCGACCCGATCGCGTGCAGCGCCGCCCACCCCACGCCAACCACGCCATAGGGCGCGAGACGGCGAAACGGGGATCTGGATGCGGCCGGAGCGGCGATCGCGGGAGTGCTCATGCTGCTAAGGCTATCGCACGCGCGCGGCGCGGGTCAACGGGAAGAGGCCCGCCCAACGGTTCGGTTGCGGCGATGAGCAGCGCTCACCGGTCGCCGGGCGGAAACGGGCGCGCAAAGCCCATGCCGATCTGGAGTCCGTAGGGCGGATACTCCACCAGCAGGCGATATCCGCGAAACTCGGCCAGCTCGTGACCACTGACCCGGCTTGCCAATCCCAGCAGTTCGGCATATCGCGCGACATGGGCCGTGCGGAATCGCGCCGGGTCCGAGCCCAGCGGCTCAATGCGTTCGCCCAGCGCCACCCAGTCCGGCTTTCGGGCCGGGTCATTGATGTTCGCCATCCCGCGAAATGTCGTGTCGATCATGTGCAGCTCCGGATCGACGCCGGGATAGATCGACCGGTGGACCAGCACGTCCAGTTGGAGCAGGCACGTCGGCCGGTCGATTTCCGCCCCGACGCCCGAGCGCCGCTGCTCCGGTGGCTGTGAATGAAGCGGCGCGGAATTCCGGCTCCACTGACCAAAGACGAGATCGACCTTCGCATTCGGGCCGAAGCCGTCATCCGCGAGCGTGTAGTGATTCGTCCCGCCGCTCTGGCTCACGCGGATGCGCGGCGGCGGCGTCGTGCAGAATTCATCGAGCCGCCCGGCCTGCCAGTCGGTCAGCGGCTGGCCATCGAGCGTGGTGATGCGCCACGGCTCTCCGCCAATCGCCATCATCCAGCTCGCGAGCCGTACCTCCGCGCCGGGGCGCAGGCGCTGCAAGCCATGCGAGCCGAAGAGCACGACATAATCAACAAACGGCCCCTCGCGGGAGGGAACGATGAGGAATGTCGTGAATTCGACGTCGCTGCGGAATCCCTTGAGCTGGCTGAATCCCCGAAAGAGCAGTTGCTTGGTCCGGCTCTCGAACGGCCCGCGCGCATCGGGAAGCAGTTGACCGATGATCCCGTCGAACGTCGCCCGGTCACCCGCGTACGCCCGGATCAGAAAATCGAACTGATCGATCGCCGCGCCGGCCGCGACGACGACCGGCGCCGCCGCTCCTTTGTCTTCGGCGGCCCGCACGATCCTGCGCAGCGGTTCCGGACCGGGGAGGCCCTGCAGCAGGCCGAACGGGTCCCGGCTGCGGAGCGATTTCAGCAGCCGACTCGCGACGCCCTTGTCGAGACCGAGCGTGGTCGCAATCTGCTGTGGCCCGGCCCCGCGCGACGTGACGGCTCCGAGGAGCGCGGGCAGAGCCTCGCCGAGCGCCCGTCCCACGGTCGCGGCGACGTTCTCAAATGTTTTGTTTTCAGCGACTTGCGGTTCCATCGAACGGAACACCTCGGCCGCGGACGGGTATAGGTCGCGTTCCCGCGTAGTAATACACCGGGGGTTGCGGTTTGTCCAGTGGTAGAAAAGTTGCGCCACAACTTGCACGCAACAGTATGCCGGGCTATAATTCTCGCTGAGCGCGGCAAAGGGCGAGCTGCGCCGCGACCGAACACCAGTGACCACGCGAGGTGACTTTCCATGCGCGCCACCGTCCCGCTGCTCCTCTCCGCCGGCGTACTTTCGCAGTTCTCCGCACCGCTCGCTGTCGCCGACTGCGGCCACGGCTGGATTCCGGTCCCCGCGGATTTCCGCACGCCCCAGATCGTCGGCGCGGTCCACGCCATCGCCGCTTACGACCCGGATGGCGAAGGCCCCGCGCCCCGGGACATCATCATTGCCGGGCAATTCCTCTCCGCGGGGGGCGTCTCGGTCGAACGAATCGCCCGCTGGGACGGCCTGACCTGGCATCCGCTCCGCGACGGCCTGAATAACGTCGTCCGAGCCCTCGTTGTGTACGACCCCGATGGCGACGGACCGGACAACCCGCTGCTGATCGTCGGCGGCGATTTCACGGCCACCGGGACAGACCCCCTCGCCGCGGTCGCCGCCTGGGACGGCAATCGCTGGAACGCGATGAGCGACGGACTTACTGGCGCGGTGAAGGCCCTCACTGTCTTTGACCCCGATGGTGAAGGGCCGGCCGCGCCCAGCCTTCTTGCCGGCGGCAGTTTCACCGCCAGCGGCCGCACGGAACTCCGCAACCTCGCCCGCTGGACCGGCAGCGAATGGGAGGACTTTGGCGGCGGCGTGACCGGCGCGGATGGCGTCGTGGTCGTCGCGGAGGTGAATAGCTTCACGGCCTTCGACCATGACGCGAATCCGGCGACCCCGGCGGAACTCGTCATCGGCGGGGCGTTCGCGCTCGCCGGAGGCGTACCGATCAACTGCGTCGCGGCGTGGGACGGCGTGACCTGGCACGGCTTCGGCGCCAGCCAGTTCGTCGGATTCCCGTATCCGAACGTCTACAGCGTTTCGGCATCGGGCGGCGCGAGCCCGCGTCTCGTGGCCGGCGGCGCGTTCGACGAGACCGATGGCGAGGCGACGCTCGGGATCGCCGAGTGGGACGGCGTCGCGTGGCGTCGCATGCCCGGCCTCGTGGGGATCTTCTACACGGTTACACACTTCGACCATGACGCCAGCCCCGCGACGGCCGACCTCGTCGTCACCAGCGGCGCGCTCTACCACGAGCTGCTGGGTTCAACGGGCTTTGCAGTCTGGGACGGCGTCGAATGGTCGATTCCCGGCACGGCGATCGACGGCTACGCGCTCGCGATGCCGCTGAACCCGGACCCCGTCCTCGCGACCGAGCCGGCGCTGCTGCTGGGCGGCATCTTCAGCGACGCCGACGGTCTGGATGTCGGAAATCTCGTCCTCTGGTCCGCGCCCTCCGGCCTCACCGGCGATCTCGACGCCGACGGTGACGTCGACCTGGGCGATCTGGCATCGCTCCTCGCGCAATTCGGCTGCTCCGAAGGCTGCGGTACGGCCGACGTGGACAGCGACGGGGATGTGGACATCTCAGACCTCGCGGGCCTGCTCGCGGCGTACGGAACCACGTGCCCATAATTGCGGTCAGACTCCCAGCCCCCGGCAGGCGGCGGTGCGGCGCGATTCTTCCGACGCGCTGCGCCCCCTGCCGCGGATGGATCCTGCCGGACGGTAGAGGCGTTACCGGCGCGGTCTTTTCGGCATCAATGAGCATGCCCCCGACGAATGACCCTCGCCGAGAGCCGCCGGCGGCGTGAATCGCGCCGGCCAACGCCGCCCGAACGATTACTGGTTCGCCTGCGCCGGCCGCGGGGAGTTCCCCGGTCGAGCGCGGCGCACGGAAAGTGCAAGGAGTTGCCTTTTGAAATTCCGATTTCCCGTTTCCCTGCTCGTGGCCGCGGCCCCCGCGATCGCAGCCGCGGATACGATCACGCATTCGGTTCCGTTCGACTACGACGCCGGGTTCGGCGTGACGTTCCCGGTGGTGCAGGGCTTCGATACGCTCGGCGGCACGCGACAGCTCAACGCCGTCACGTTCGACTTCCATCACAATTTTTCGCTCGAACTGTTCTTCGAAAGCACCGGCCCGACGCCGCTCGCCGCGGGCGATTTCCTCCTGGATTTCGCCTACCTGACGCTCTTCCAGCTCGGCGAGGGCGGTGGAGAAGGCGAGGGTCCGCCCATCTTCGGCCCCGGCGCCTACTTCGTCGATGACATCACCGGCGACCTCGCCGCGTATGACGGCGTGCCCGGAAACGATGGTCCCGATTCCTTCCGGAGGAGTTTCACCGACGCCTTCACGATCTCGCAGGCCTATGATGCGGCAAATCCGGAGGTGCTCGAGGCGGTCACGGACGTCGGCGCACTCACGACCGTGTTCGGCGGTTTCAACGAACTCTTTTTCGAGTGGGTCAACGATCCCAACTGGCCGATCCCGCCGGGCGGTGTCCCCGAGTACCCGACGGACGCTGCTCTTTGGGTCAGTTGGCCGAATTTCCGCCATTTCGGCACGATCGACATCACCTACGACTTCACCGTCATACCGGAACCGGCGGTCGCCGCGCCGCTCGCGGTCGCTGCGCTTCTGATGCTGCGCCGCCGCTGACGATTCGGGAGCCCGGCCGTTCGCCACGGCCGTCATCGCAGCACCCCGTCGACGCGACCGCGCCGGCGGGGCGCTGCATGCGCTCAGCGCCCCCAGAGCGCGGCCGCGAGCGAGCCCGCGACAATGAGGGGTGGGAGATTCACTGCTGCCACCACATACGCGTGCAGCCAGCCGGAACCGATGAGCAGGCCGCCGTCCGGCGGGATCAGAAGCCGCAGGACGCCGGCGGGAAACGACCACCAGTCGGTCGAGCCGAGGTCCAGAACCCCGCATGCGGCGAAAACGAAATGCTGCGAGACAAGGACTCCCGCCGTCAGGGCCAGCGCGAGCGCCGTGCAGGCCGGCCCGGCCATGCCCGCGGCGTCCTGGACGACCTTGAACATCAGCCACGCGATCCCGACCGTCAGCGGGCCGCGAAGGAGCCAGGGAATCGTCATGTAGGGCAGGTAGATCGACGCGGGCACGAGCAGTCCGGCGAGAAGCAGCGCGACCAGTCCGCCGCGGAGGGCGGCGTTCCGCAGGCCGATCGCGGGCGTCCAGGGGACGTCGCGATAGTCATCCGCGTCGCTCGGCCGGTTCGTAATCGGCATGGATGCCCCCGGCGCGCCCGGGCGGCGCGCCGCAGCGCGCCACGCGCGCGTCAATCGTTCCGCGTCTGGAGCAGATCGGCCATCGTCTTGTTGTTCTCCACGAGCGCGACTTTTCCCGACGCGTCAAAGACGACCTTGAAGGCGATCTGCTGTGTGAAGAAATAGTTGAACGCGAAGCCGTCGGGCATCTGCCTGGCCGCGATGTCTTTTTCGAACAGCTCGCGGTTGAATTCCAGCACGGCCCCGAGTTCCTCCATCTCGATTGTCTCGCCCCCGACGCGCTTCTTCGTCTTGATGACCGTCTGGTACTTGCCGGGCTCCTCGACGTCGAGCACCTGCGACCAGGTCATCCCCGGCTTGATCGCGGCCTTCACCTCGGCCCCGCGCGCGTCCGGGTCATACGACGCGACGCCCCCGCGGAAGAACGCAAACGCCAGCCCGCCGACGACCAGCAGCACGAAGACGCCGAATGCCTTGTTCATTTGTCACCTCGAAGCCCGGACCATGCGACGTGGGCGAAGGCAGCATACCCTGTACGCTGGAGGAATCAAGAACGGTTCACTTCGCACTACCCGCGGCACGGGGCTCCAACCGGGCCAGCCGGCGAGCACGGCCGCCATCCGGGTGCGCCGCTCCGCTATCATGAGCGGACCCGACATGACCGGGAGGCCACGTCCACGAGGAGCGATTCGACATGCCAGCGATGCAGATCAAACCGACGGTGCTCACCGAGATTCAACGGCAGTTCAACCACGAACTTTCCGCCGCCCACGCCTACCTCGCGCTTGCCGTCTGGTGCGATGCGCAGGGTCTGAAAGGCTTCGCCCGCTTCTTCTCGAAGCAGGCCACCGAGGAGCGCGAGCACGCGACCAGGTTCATGAAGCACCTGCTGGATCGCGGCGCGGTCCCCCGCCTGGCGGCACTCGCCGCTCCGCCGATGGAATTTCCGGGCCTGCTGGAAGTCGCCCGGCACGCGCAGCGGATGGAGCAGGAGAACACGGCGGGGATTCACCGCTGCTACGAGGCGGCCTGCAAGGAAGGCGACTACCCGGCCCAGGTGATGCTCCAGTGGTTCATCAACGAGCAGGTCGAGGAAGAGGCGTGGACGGACGAGATGGTCGAACGCGTCGACCGGGCGAACTGTGCGGGCGGCATCGCGGAACTCGACCGGCATATTGAGCGGTATCTTTCGGAGGAGGGGGTCGGCGGTGGGGAAGGGGAGCAAGACTGACGGGCTCGGCGCCGCTCCGACGACGTGACAGCGCGCCGTGCGCGACCGGGGGCGCTCATGAATCCGCGCCCGTCGAGCCCGAGGCGCGAGCGACAGCGAGGGTACGGAGACGCCTTCTCCTGGCAATCGGCCACGGCACTGGCCGATCAGCGAGACTCGTAGCGCGTCTGCTTGGCGAGCGAGCCACTCACTCGATAGGATTGTATACGGTTACGAGGAGACAGCGGAGCGATGGGCGCTGAGCCGATCTTCATCATCAATCGCGAGGAGAAATTTCCGCACCTCCCGGCAGCGCCGATTGTCGAAGCGGTCGTCCATTGGCGTTCGCCCGCTGAAAAACCGTTGAATGACGCTGCGATACCGAAAAAGCTCCAGGAGCGCTTTCCCGAGTACCAGTTCCAGGAGCAACAAGAGATCGAGGCTGCGGTTCAGACGCAGCCGGGCAACGTCGAACTCCGGCAGCAGACGCATTGGAACGGGTATCGCCTCACGAATCCGAAAGACCGATACATCGCCCAGCTTACCCCTCACGGTCTGGTCTTCAGTCGGCTGGCCAAATATGACTGCTGGACGACGTTCGAAGCCGAGGCGTTCCGGTTCTGGGATGCGTATGTTGAAGTTGCAGAGCCGCCGGTCATCGAGCGGCTGGGCGTGCGGTTCATCAACCAGATTCAACTGGAACCCTCAGAGACACCGGCAACCTACCTGCACAACGCACCGGGTCCGCCGCCGGGGCTGGCGCTTTCGAGCGACCTGTTCTTTCACCAGGATACGTTTGCCGTCGCCGGGCAGCCATACCTGGTGAATAGTGTGCGGACATTGCAGGTGATGTCTGATCAGCGCCGTGTCCTGATCGTCGACACGGACGTTGCGATCGAGCTCAAGAGCCTCCTGGACTCCGCTGCGCTCCACGATCACCTGCACGACATGCGCTATATCAAAAACAGGATCTTCTTCGCGCTCGTGACGGATGCGGCACTCGCGCGTTTTGGAAAGGCAAACGATGTCTAAGCGTGCAGAACCACTTGACCGACGGATGGCCCAATTCGCGCCCCGCATCGCGGCGGGCCAGGGATCTCGAGCGACAGGCTTTAGCGACGCCGCCCGCATCGTCGAAAATGCCCGCCATTTGAACTATGAGCGCCTTGCCCGATCACAGGCCTATTCAAAGCGGCCTGCGTACGAGAGTCTCTGGGACTGCTGGCAGTCCTGCCGGCGACCGAACTGGGACGGCTATAGTGCGTTCGCGGTCGAGCAGGACACCTATCGGCAGGCGTATCAGCTTATCGAGGCCCTGCCGATCGGTTGTCCGCTTCCCTCGGCCGGCGCAGAGCCGGATGGACATCTGACGCTCGAGTGGCATCGAAATCCCCGCTGGACGCTGTCCGTGAGCGTCAGCCCGGAGGGTACGCTCTATTACTCCGCGCTGCTCGGCAAGGAGGATCCGCGAGGTTCCTGCCCGTTCTATGGCGAACTGCCGGAAAGCCTGCTATTTCTCATTCGCCGAGTCCACGGTCAATGATCGATCCCGCCAACGTCCCCGCGGTTGCGGCCGACGAAACGCTCGCGCGATTCGCGACCCAGAGCAGCCAATACCGCCCCAGCGACGGAAGCGTGAAACAGGACTTGTTCATGCCGCATCCTCGGCGCGAACTTTCGGTCATGCGGCACCGGAATGCCACGATCGAAGATGTATGGGCTGTCGGTCGGAGCGTCGCCCGTGCGATGGACCGCTCCTTGCACGGCCGGTCCGACATTTCCGCTTCGGCATGTTCAGTCGACGGTCTCGCGATCGTGGCCAGCCCGATACTGCCCGACAATCCAAACCACGCGGATGTGATCGGATGGCCTGAAAGCAAAGAAGACAAGAAAGCGATCGCCCAGAAACTGGCGGCTGCCGCTACGAAGCTCATAGCACCGCCCGGTGCGAATTAGCTCAGGTCGCTAATCGCGTTTCACAGAATCGACGCGATGCTGGAACGCCGGATACGCCTATTTCACGCTCCACGTCGTCCCCTGCGGCCCGTCCCGCAGTTCGACGCCGAGGGCCAGCAGCCGATCCCGGATCTGGTCCGAGAGCGCGAAATTCTTCGCCTTGCGCGCCTCCTGGCGCATTTCCGTGAGCATCCGGATCAGGTCATCCTGCTTCGACGCCGCCGCGCCGCTCGTCGCCGGCCAGTACAGCCCCAGCCCGTCCGAGGCGAATCGCGTCATTGCGGCCGCCGCGGCCGCCGCGTCCTCGCGGCCGACGGCGTCGGTGAGCCAGGCGCGGGCGTGCCGCGCGAATTCAAAGAGCGAGGCGATCGCATTCGCCGTATTGAAATCGTCGTTCATCGCCGCGCTGAAGTCCTTCATCAGGTCGTCGATCACGGTCTGGACGGCCGGCGAGACTGCGCCGCGCACGGGTCCGGCCTGCGCCGCGGCGATCAGTTCCCGCGTCAGGTCGCGCAGCTTGTGGTTGCCGCTCTCCGCCGCCAGAAGCGAGTCGTTCGAGAAATCCTGCGTCTGGCGGTAGTGGCTGGTCAGGATGAAATGCCGAACGACGGCCGGGTCGAACCGGCGCTCCACCAGCAGCCGGCCCTCGCGGTCGAGCAGCGGCTTTTCGGTCGTCAGGATGTCGCGGATCGTCACGCCGTTGCCCAGACTCTTGGCCATCTTCTGCCCGTTGATCGTGCACATGTTGTTGTGCAGCCAGTAGCGGACGAACGGCTTGCCCGTCGCGGCCTCCGACTGAGCGATTTCGCATTCATGGTGCGGAAACTGGTTGTCGAGCCCGCCGCCGTGGATGTCGATCGTCTCGCCGAGGTAGAGCATCGCCATGGCGGAGCACTCGGCGTGCCAGCCGGGGAAGCCAAGCCCCCACGGGCTCTTCCACTGCATGATGTGTCCCGGCTCGGCCCGCTTCCACAGGGCGAAATCCGCCGGGTGGCGCTTCTCGCTGCGCACCTCGACCCGCGCCCCGGCCTCCTGCTCCTCGACGGTTCGCCCGCTCAGTTTGCCGTAGTCTGGAAACGTGCTGACGTCGAAGTAGACGGAGCCGTCGACGACGTACGCGTGGCCCTTGCGGACAAGCGTTTCGATGAGCTCGAGCTGCTCGGGGATGTGGCCCGCGGCGCGGGGCATGATGTCGGGCCGGAGCATGAACAGCGAGTCCATGTCGTCGAGCCACGAGCGCATGAAGGTCTCGACAATCGCCATCGGGTGCAGGCCGCGGCGGCGGGCCTCCCTGACGATCTTGTCCTCGCCGTCGTCGGCGTCGTCGGTGAGGTGGCCGACGTCGGTGATGTTCTGGAGGTAGCGGACGTTGTAGCCGCTGAGCCGCAGCCAGCGGACCATGACATCGAACGCGATCGCGGATTTGCCGTGGCCGAGATGGGCGGGGCCGTAGACGGTGACGCCGCACTTGTAGAAGGAAACGTCAGGCGCCTTGAGCGGCTCGAACGCCTCGAGCTGGCGGGACATGCTGTTGTACAGGCGCAATGCCATCGTCGCGGACTCCCGGACGCCGGAACTCCGTCCGGCGATTCGAATTCCGCATGGTATCGCAAGCCGGGCGCGGTCGCATGACGAGGCGACGGCCGGGTCGTCCGATCTCGCCCGACGGTTCAGGCTGCGGAAACCCCGCGCGGCGAATCTCGAGCTTCCGGCGGCAGTCCGCGCAGATGCCATGCGAGAGGTCCACACCGCTGCGAAGGAGCAGATGCTCGATCCGTTCCCAGGCGAGGCGGAGATGACCGCTGCGGCACCAGGCGCAGAGCTTCACGATCGGCCGCTGGGTCGTGAATTCCGATCCGCGAAAGTCGGCATGCGGCATCCAGAGTTGCAGCACGGCCGTGATCCCGACCGCGCGCATCGGCACATGCAGCGTCGTCGCGCCGCGGAGCGAGTCCAGGCAGCAGGGGCTTCGCACGGGATCGCCGCCGAGCATCGCGCGGCGCGCCCCGCAGTCCGCTTTCAGCCGTTTGCATCCCGTGATCGCCCCGCAGGTGCGGTTCAAGTCGTCGCCGGCGATCGCCCGAAGTACAGCATTCGCGTAGGTGATTCGGCCGATCGGCACCCAGAGCGAGCAGGGATACGGGGCGTGCTCAAACATCGAGGAAAGGACTCGAATGGCCGTCGCGTGTTGCATCGTTCGTCACCCGATCGCACACCGTCCTGTTTCATTATCGGGTGATATCCCAGCCCGCCAGCCGGTGAACTCGGCCAATTCTGTGCATTTCTTGCAGCGAATCGTATTCTCGCCGACCGACGGAACCGGACTCATCCGCGAACCGGCCGCCGTCCCCGGCCGCGGACCGGAGTCTCGGCCGCTCCGCGCTCGCCCAGCGCCCTCACGATCGCGGCGCGGAGCTGCGGCGGCAGCCCCCCCTCCGCCATGTCAGCGCACGCGTCCTGCACGAGATCCAGCTCCGCGAAGATCGCGCGGCAGCGGTTGCACAACTCGGACTGGGTCACTGCGAACGACTCCTCCCGGCCGCGGTCCATCGCCGCGAGTTTCGTCTGAAGCAGATCGAGGCAGACCTGCTTTTCGTAGGCCGGCGGCGTCGCGGCCGTGCGCTCGCTCTTGCGGAGCAGCGCCTTGCGGAGCATGAGCCGGGCGCGATGCACGCGCGTCTTTATCGTGTCGGGTTTCAGGCCCAGGGCGCGGGCTGCATCTTCCACCGGAAGGCCGAGGACCTCCTTGAGCACGAGCGGGACGCGGAAGTGCTCGGGCAAACGGGCGATCTCGCGCTGCACGCCCGCGATGGCCTCCGCCCGCTCGGCCTGCTGCGTCGAGTCCTCGCCGCTTGCGGCCAGCGAGGTCACCTGCGTCTCGGACCAAGGAAGGAGCTGGCTGAAGGTCGGCACGGCCCGGTTCACGCCGCCCTTGCGGCGCAAGCGACCTTTGCAACTTCGGCTCGCGATCGCGTAGAGCCACGTCCCCGGACTCGATTCGCCCCGGAACGTGTGCCAGCGGCGAAATGCCTGAAGGAAGACCTCCTGCACCATGTCTTCCGCGTCGGCCGCGTTGCCGCACATGCGCAGGGCCAGTGCGCGGATCTTTCCCCCGTGCTCGTCGAGGAGCGCGGCGACCGCGCGGGCGGCGTCCGTGCCCGGCCGAGGATCGGCCGGGGGTGCAGCGGAAGGAGCGGATGCGGTGGTCGCCGGCCGCGCCTTTTCGGCCGCCGGAGGTGCCGTGCGAGCGCGCGATCGGTGAGCGCGGCGAGCGGATTTTCGAACGGCGGCGGCGGCGGTCATGCGTCCTCCGCGTTTCAGGGTGTTTCCAGGCGCGGGCTCGCGGGCGCGGAGGCCGGCTTCGACGTCGGATCGCCGAGCAATCCGTCCCACGTCGCGTCGGCCGACCAGTAGTCGAGCCGCCGCCCGTTGAGGAAGAGCGCCGGCGTGACTTTCACGCCGATCCGTACGGCCAGCTCGATGTCGCGCTTGATTCGCGCGTCGATCTCAGTCGCGCCCAGGGCGGCTTCGAACTTCGCGCGGTCGACGCTGACCAGTTCCGCCCACTCCGCCTCGGATCGGTCCTCGAGCGCAGCCTGATCGGCGTACATGCGCCGCCGCAGCTGGCTCACCTTCTCCGCGCCGCCCGCCGCGAGCGCCGCCTCGACGATCCGCGCCGCCTTGCAGCCGACGACGTGCCGCGTGTTGGGCGAATTCGGGTTGCAGGCGCGGTCGAGCGGGTAGTGGCGGTAGATGACCTTCAGCCTGCCCGGGTGCCGCTGCATCGCCTTCTCGATCACGCCGTGCGCCGTGCGGCAGGCGGTGCATTGCAGATCGCCGAAGACGACCAGCGTGTTCGGCGCGTCGGCCGGGCCGTCGAACGGGGCGTCGGCGTCGAGGGGCTCGGCGATGAGCGGTTGCTGCGAGTGGTGCCAGCGCCCGAACGCGGGATTCTCGATGATCTTCGAATACTCGCTCTTGTACTGGGCGAGCATCGAGCCGGCGATCGTGTTCACGGACGACATGATCGACGCCAGGCCGAAGCTGCCCATCGCCAGCAGCGACGCGATCGCCGTCGAGTGATACGGCCAGGCGGTCGCCTGCGGGCGGGCGGGCGCGGGCCACGAAAGCAGCGTCAGGATCAGCAGGCCGGCGTTGATGGCGTGAACCGTGGCACAGAAGACGCACCAGCGATCGAGGATAACCGCCATGATGTACACGAACCGCGCCGATTCGACCGCGCCCGTGAGCATGATCGCGAGCAGCGGCAGGTACCAGTACCAGCGGCCCCGGTTCACCGGCCCCACGAGTGCGAACCAGATCGCCAGCATCCCGAAGTACGCGACGCCGACGGCCGCGACGGGCAGGTTGCCGGCGATCTTGGCGTATTTCGATGCCAGCACGGACTGGCAGTCATTCGGCGCGCCGTCGGCCGCACCGCCGCAGAACGCGGTAAGCAGCGGCGAGGCGGCGGCGGCGTTGCTGCTGTACGTGAGCAGTTCGTTGCTCAGCCAGCACGCGACGAGCGCCAGCATCGCTCCGACGAAGCGGATCCAGACGCGCGGAGCCGACGCCGTCGTCACGGGCGGTCCCCCCGAATCCGGGGCGGCCGCACCGCCGTGTGATGGGATTGTGGCCATCCGCGGAATGGTATCTCACGCGGAGCGATCCCGCACACAGCACCGAGCGGTTTCAGGTCAGGAACGTACTGTATTGCTTCGGCAGCGAGAGCTTGTCGACCTTTCGCAGCGTCTTGGCCGCTTCGTATGCCCAGTAGGGCGTTCGGAGCATCTCGCGGGCCAGGAGGACCATGTCCGCCCGGCCGTTGCGGATGATCTCGTCCGCCTGCGACGCTTCGAGGATCATGCCGACCGCGGCGGTGGGAATGTCTGCGCCGCGCTTGACCGCTTCGGCCAGCGGGACCTGCCAGCTCGCGCCGGCGGGGTACTTCACGCCGGGTGCGATCGCGCCGGAGCTGCAATCGACGAGGTCGACCCCCTCGGCCTTGAGGCGTTTCGCGAGGTCGACGGAGTCTTCGAGCGTCCAGCCGCCGTCGATCCAGTCGGTCGCGGAGATGCGGACCGCGAGCGGGAGGCGGTCGGGCCAGGCGGCGCGGAGCGTGCGCGTGGTTTCGATGACGAAGCGGATGCGGTTCTCGAACGAGCCGCCGTAGTTGTCGGTGCGTTTGTTGCTGATTGGCGAGAGGAAGCTGTGGCCGAGGTAGCCGTGGGCGGTGTGGAGCTCGATCATGTCGAAGCCGGCGGTGAGGGCGCGAGCGGCGGCGTCGCGGAAGGCTCGTTGGACGCGCGTGATGTCGTCGAGCGACATTTCGCGGGGCGCGCGGGTGAGGTTGCCGCCGAATGCGACGGGCGAGGGGCCGATCGGTTCCCAGCCGCCCTGTGATTCGTCGAGCTGTTTGTCGCCGAGCCAGGGGGCGGACGTGCTCGCCTTGCGGCCGGCGTGGGCGAGCTGGATCGCGGGGACAGCGCCGTGCTCGCGGAGGAAGCGGGTGATGCGGGCGAGGGGCTCGACGTGCTTGTCGGCCCAGATACCGGCGTCGGTCGGGGAGATGCGACCCTCGGGCGAGACGGCGGTCGCCTCGGCCATGACCATGCCCGCGCCGCCGACGGCCCGCGCGCCGAGGTGGACGAGGTGCCAGTCGGTGGCGGCTCCGTCGTCGGAACTGTACTGGCACATGGGCGAGACGCCGATGCGGTTGCGGAAGGTGACGTCGCGAAGGGTGAGGGGGTCGAACAGTTGCGGCACGGGTGATCTCCTGCGTTTCTCGCGGCCGCGGTCGGCCGGGCTCGATAGTTCGATGAACTTCGAACAAGGGGAGGATAGCGCGCGGGGTCGGGAGTGGCAAATGGGAGCATGCCGATCGAAGGTGCGCAGCGTGGTGTGTACACGCGAAGTGCGCATCTTCCAATAATATCGCGGCTTCCGCGATCCCAGCGGGGTTGGGGGAATCGTGAACTGCGCATCTTCGGGGTGTGAACTGCGCATCTTCGATGGTCGGTGCGTTGGGTCCACAGCTCTCACGTCCCAGTTTGCCGGCTCGGCGCGTCAACACGAAGGAATTGTTGCGCGCAAATTTGGCGCCGCGTATTGGTGGCGAAGATTGGCGATTTCTGGCGGGGTATGGTGCGTCTTGAGCGCTAGCGAAAGCTGGGCCCGCCGCGGAAGGCGCATGCGTGCGAAGTGGCGGGTTTACGCGGCGGGCCCAGCCTACGTTACTGCGCCTCTGCGCCTCTGCGTGAGGCTCTCCTCCGAAATCGAAGGCAGTCTCACGCAGAGGCGCGGAGGCGCGGAAGACAAGGTTGGACAATTCGGCGGGGCGCGCAAGAATAGGGCATGGCTTCGCTTGCCCATCCCGAGCTTCGAGACGTGACGCTTGCGGCCGTGCTGCATGCGCTGAGCGATCCGACGCGGCTGGAGGTTGTGCGGCGGCTGCGCGGGGCGCGGGGGGAGCTGTCGTGCTGCGAGATCGGGATCGAGCAGGCGAAGGCGACGCTTTCGCATCATTTCAAGGTGTTGCGGGCGGCTGGATTGATTCGGGTTCGGGTTGAGGGGACGCAACGGTTCAATTCACTGCGGGCGGATGAGATCGAGGTCCGGTTTCCGGGGCTCTTGAAGTCCATCCTGAAGGCGCTGGAGCACGGCGACGCCGCGCCTGTGGCACGTGCGGCGCGGCGGCGAAGCGCTCGTGCGTCCTCCGGACGCTGAGAGAATACGGACGAGGCCAGGGACTGAAGTCCCTGGCTACGCTCGTACGTCCTCCGGACGAATGCGGGCGAAGCGTGCCGTCGCGGTCGAGCGCGACGTGCGGGCGATGCGGCGCGGGGCGCGTCCCTCCGCTTTTCGTACCTCCGATCGGCTGCATGCCTACGCGGAGTACCGCGAAAGCATGCCACCCATTTCATCCATGCCACCGTGCCGCCGTGCCAGCTTACTTGGCCGCGACTGCCTCGGCTGTATCGGCCGCGCAGGCGTGGCCCGGGATGCAGAGGCAGCTTGAGTCGATGTTCACGTCCGCCCGGGCCCACGCCTTTTCGAAACGGGCCTGCACTGCGGCCGCCTCCGGCGCGCCGCGCTTCTTCAGGCACACCGCGAGGCCGTGCAGCGACCAGCCGTTCTCCGGCCAGACCTGTAGATCCGCCTCGTAGACCTTTTCGGCCTCCGCCCAGCGGCCGGCGGACGTGAGGACCGCGCCGAGCGTGTGGCGGACCGGCTGGACCCAGTCGGGCGGCTCCATGTACCGGAGCGAATCTTCGATCTCGATTGCCTTCGTCAGGCTCGCGACCGCCTTGTCGATCTCGCCGCGGCGGAACTCGGTCTCGCCGCGCAGCATGAGGTCGGCGATGTCGAGCACCTTCTCGGCCGGGTTGATCGCCATCATCGCGCCGGCGGGCACTCGCTTGCGCGCCTCATTGAAGCGCTGATGCTCGGCCTCGGCCGCGGCGACGTCGCCCTTGGCCGCGTACGCGACGCCGCGGGCGAAGTGCCACATGCAGGTCGTGATGACGAGGCGGGAATCGGGCGCGGGCTCGGCGAGGACTTCGTCCCAGCGGCCGAAGCGCATGAGGGCCTCGTAGGGGATCGCCATGTACGGATCAATCAGCGCGGGCTTGCCGGCGAGGATTTCCGCGGGGATTGACGCGATCATTCCGCGGGCGGCGTCGACGGCGACCTTCGAGCGGCCTTCCATCATGGACGCAAAGCTCAGGAAGTGGCGGTTGTGCAGCATGTACACGGTGTAGAAGCGCGGCGGCTCGGCCACGCGGCGGTAGCGCTCATCGGCGGCGATCGCCTTGGCATTCTGATCGGCCGCCATGGCCCAGCGGCCGGTCTGGACATCGATGTGCGAGGGCATATGAACGAGGTGGCCGGCGAGCGGGGCCCAGTTGCGCAGCCGCTCGGCGGCGGCGTTTGCTCGCTCGGGAAAGGGCGAGGCTTCGACCGCGTGAATGTAGAGGTGATTCGCACCCGCGTGGTTGGGGTCCTTCTTCAGTACGTCCTCGAGGATCGCGACGATCTCCGTGGCGGCCTTCTTGGGCTGGCCGTCGTGCGTCCACAGGTCCCACGGCTGGAGGTTCATGAGGGAATCGGCATAGAGCGTGGCCACGTCGACGTCGTCGGGGAACTGGCGCCAGACTTCGCGCATGGCGTCGGCGAAATCCTGGTTGAGCTTCTCGCGGTTGCCGCCGTCCTTCGCGTAACGCTTCGAGATCGCGCGGATGAGGGCGGCCTCGACGGGCCGGGCGCTCGGGGCGAGTTCCTCGGCGCGGCGCATGGCAGCGTAGGCCTCGGCGATCTGCTCGGCGTCCATTTCGGGGTTGTTGATGTGCGGGCCGTTGGCGAAGGCGATGCCCCACCAGGCCATGGCGCAGTCGGGGTCGATGCGCGTGGCCGCCTGGAAGGAGCGGATGGCCTCATCGTGGTTGAAGGCATAGACCCAGGTGAGGCCCTGGTCGAAGAGTTCCTGCGCCTCGGCCGATCGCGTGGTGACGGGGCGATTCAGGTCGCCGAGATCGGCCCAGAGCTCGCCGCGCCTTGCGCCGGCGCAGCCGCTCGCGAGCAGCGCGAACGCGGCCAGAATGACGATCGAAAGTCTCATGAGAATACCTCCCTGTTGAGAGCCCGGAAGCGACCACCCGTCGCGTATTGTGGATGCCGAAGCTGCCGATGTCACGGATTTTCTGCATCGCGGCCGGTTAATAGGCGACAGCGGCGGCCGGGATTCACGCGGCATCTGGCGGGTACGGGGGTTCGTGCCGATTGCCGAAGCCGACCGGCGATGATTGTGCCCCGAAAAATAGAGGTCGAACGCGTCATGGGCGCGGTAGAATCCGGCGGACATCGATACTCAGCCGGCCCCGATGAGCCGCGCACTCAGCTTCACACCGGAAGGACAAGACCCATGAAACGCAACCTGGTGCTGATTTCGGTCGTCGCCGTGGCGTCGTTTGCAGCCGGAGGGCTGGTGGTCCGGGCCCAGGACAAGGGCAAGGTCGAGGACTACGAGAAAAAGGTGAAGGAAGCGGAGGTTCCCGCGCCGGCACTGGCCGCGCTGAAGAAGCTGGCCGGTGGGGCGGCGTTCACGGAATTCGCCGAGGAGGTCGAGCACGGGGTGAAATACTATGAAGGCTCGTGGAAGGGGCCGGACGGCAACGTGGATGCGCTTGTGACCGAGGGCGGCGACGTGGTCGAGATCGAGGAGTCGATGCCGGTCGAGAAGATCCCGTCCGGCGTGCGGGCGGCCGCGGAGAAGTCGGGCGCGAAGGACGGCACGTTTGAGCGGAAAACGCTGTATCTCTACGAGGTTCATTTCAAGAAAGACGGCAAGCCGCACGAGCTGATCTTCGGGGCGAATGGACAGCCGTACAGCGAGGACGCGGCGTGGTCGCCGGCTCCGCGGGGGAAGGCGGGCGGGCAGGCGGACGACGGCGGGGACGACTAGCCGGCTGCGGAGCGGCGAGCGCCCGATCCATCCATGAATTTCTAGAATTGCTTGACCGGCCCTGCCGGCGCGGCTATGCTCCGCTATGAAGACCCTAACGGAGACCAAACATGATCGACATTCAACAGGAGCTCATGACCCCGCCGGAGGCCGCACGCTGGTTCCGCCGCTCGCCCTCCTGGCTCCGCCAGCAGGCCGACATCCTCCGCGTCGCCGGGCCCGGCGGCCAGCCGCTCTATCACGTTCGCGTCTGCCGGGCGTACATCCTGGCCCGCATGACCACGGACGACGCGGATGAACTGCGCCGCGTGCAGATCCGGGCCCTGGCCGAGGCGTGCGGGCTCGGCGCGGAGGAGGCGCAGCGGCTGGTCGCGTCCGCGCCGGCCGTGCAGAAGAAAACGCCCGTGCCCGCGGTCTGACCGAGGGCACGGGCGCACCATGTTCATTCAACCGTTCACGCGGCGGCCGGTGCGACCGTCGCGCGGCCGCGGGTCGACGCCCGTCGCGCGGGACGCCTCCGCGGCGTGGGATCAGCCGCCTTCGCCGCGCGTGGCCTCGACGCGCTCGGGCTTGGTCACGGCCATGATCTGCACGCGGCGGTTCTTGGACTTGCCGGCCTTGTCCGAGTTCGAGGCGATCGGGTTCCACTCGCCCTGGCCGCCGGCGATGACGTTGTCCCGCGCGATGCCGAGCTTGATGAGCTCCTGCGTCACGGCGTACGCCCGGCCGAGGCTCAGATCGAGGTTGTCCTTCCACTGCTTGGCGGTCACCTTGATGGGGTCGGTGTCGGTGTGGCCGATGACCCAGTACATCTTTCCGGCGAAGCGCGAATTGATCTGATCGACGACCTGGCGCAGCTTGGCGCGGCCCTCGGCCTTGATGGTGTTCTTGCCGGAGTCGAAGAGCACGTCGTCGCCGATGTTGGTCCATGAATACGGGCCGGCGGTGATCCAGCCGTCCTGCTCGGTTGCGGGCTGATTGGCGGCCGCGTCGAGCATCTGCTGGAGCTGGAGGGCGCGCTGGCGTGCGGCCTCGGCGTCGCGCATGGCGGCGGCGAGGCGGCCCTGGAGGTCGCGGTTGGCGCCGGCCTCGCGGTCAAGCTGTTCCTGAAGCGAGCGAATCTGTTCGTCGCGTCCGTCCTGACAACCGCTCGCGCCCATCAGGACGACGACGCCGATGAGCCCCGGCATCCACCGCTTCCACCCGATCATGATTCACTCCCGTCTGCGAATTGCACCTGCTGCCCTGCCAAGGCGATGATCGACCGGCCCACCATGGCCCTGTCGAAGCGCCGTCAGAATAGGTCGCGGGGCGCGGGTTCGCAAGCTGGATTGCGGCGGCGCGCGAGCGGGGCCAAGGCTACTCGAGCGGGAGCTCCCGCGCATGCCGAAGCGAGGAGGCGCCGACGTGCTCGGGCTCGGCGCGATTGAGCGTTCTGGCGCAGGCATTCCACCTGAGCATGGCATCCGCGTTGTCGGCCGGGCGATGGCGCTCGGCCTCGTCGTAAAGGCGCATCGCCTCGCGCAGCCAGCCGAGGCCGGCATCGGCGACGCCGTACCGCGCGGCGTGGGCGCGGCCCCAGCGCTCGCAGATGATCCCGCCGTAGTAGCTGCGTTCGTAGGGATCGGTGAGCTTGGTCAGGAGGGACTGGGGCTCGTCCATGCTTCCGGCGGCCTGGTCGAACTGGTCGGTCAGGGCGAGGACGAGCCCGGCGATGGCCGGCTGGTGTCCGGGGTCGCAGGCGAGGACGTCGCGATAGATGCTCTCGGCCTGGGCGGGTTCATTGAGCAGTCGGTAGCGTTCGGCCTTGGCGAGCGAGCGGTCGATCGCGTCCTTGGGGAGCCGTTTGAGTTCGAAGAGCATGGTTGAACCTCCATCGGCGCATCAGCGCACGAGCACGCGGAGAATCCGCCGGATGGGATCATAATACTCGTCCACGACCCGTTCCTTGAGCGGAATAATCGCATTATCCGTGATGGTGATGTGCTCGGGGCAGACCTTGGTGCAGCACTTGGTGATGTTGCACAGTCCGACATTGTGCTTGTCCTTCAGGTCCTTGAGGCGGTCTTCGGTGTCGAGCGGGTGCATTTCGAGGGCGGCGGTGTAGACGAGGAAGCGCGGGCCGATGAACTCGTCGTGCTTGCGGTGCTCGCGGAGGACGTGGCAGACGTCCTGGCAGAGGAAGCACTCGATGCATTTGCGGAATTCCTCGACGCGTTCGACGTCCTCCTGCTGCATGCGCCAGGTACCGTCGGGAGCGTCGGGCTTGCGCGGTTTGAAGGGCTTGATGGTTTTCTTGGCGCGGAAATTCCAGGAGACATCGGTGACCAGGTCGCGGATGGGCGGAAACGCCTTCATGGGCTCGACGGTGATGGGTTTGCTCAGGTCGAGGCTGTTGAGGCGGGTCATGCACATCAGCCGCGGCATGCCGTTGATCTCTGCGGAGCAGGAGCCGCACTTGCCGGCCTTGCAGTTCCAGCGGCAGGCGAGATCGGGGGCCTGCTCGGCCTGGACGCGGTGAATCGCGTCGAGAACGACCATTCCCTCGCCGGCGTCGGTGCGGTATTCCCTGAATTCACCGCCGCCGGCGTCGCCGCGCCAGACTCGTAACGTAACTGTGGCCATAGAACTGTCCCCGACCGCGTGCGCGATGTCTGAAACTTTGGGGGACCGGTATCCGACCGGTCTTTCCCCGTGAAGCCGCCCGCGAAGAAGACCGGTCGGAGACCGGTCCTCCACCGGGGCGGGCAGCATGCCGGCCCCACCCTGTACATCCAGCCCGCTATTTGTTCTCTTCGATCACCTGTTTCAATTCCGGCGGCGGCTCGATGACCGGCCGCTTCTCGACGATCATCGCGCCGTCCGGGCTCTTCCGGACAATGAGGTTGTACCTGCCCCACTCGGCCGTTTTTTCCGGGAAGTCCTCGCGGAAGTGTGCGCCGCGGCTTTCCTTGCGCTCGATCGCCGCGCGCGTGATGCACTCCGAGACCGTGAGCAGATGGCGCAGATCGAGCGCGGTGTGCCAGGCGGGGTTGTACTGGCGATGGCCGTGCACGGCGACCTGCTCGGCGCGGTGGGCGATATGGCGGATTCCGTCCAGCGCCTGGAGCATCTCCTCTTCCTGCCGGACGATTCCGACCAGTCGCTGCATCGACTCCTGTAGCTCGTGCTGAAGATCGAACGGATTGAGGCCGTGCGACTTGTTCTCATAGGGCGCGAGCGCGAGCCTGGTCGCCGCAGCCACCTGCGCGTCGTCGACCTTCGTCGCGCCGTTCTTCTTCGCGTACTCCGCCGCGTAGAGTCCCGCCCGCTGGCCGAAGACGATCAGGTCGCTGAGCGAGTTGCCGCCGAGGCGGTTCGCCCCGTGCAGGCCGGCCGCGACTTCGCCCGCGGCGAAGAGGCCGGGCACGCAGGACATCTGGGTCTCGGCGTCGACGCGGACGCCGCCCATCATGTAATGCGTCGTCGGGCCGACTTCCATCGGCTCCTTCGTGATGTCGAGATCGGCCAGTTCCTTGAACTGGTGGTACATGCTGGGGAGCTTTTTCCTGATATGCGCTTCGGCGTTCGGGATTTTCTCCTGGATCCAGGCGATGTCGAGGAACACGCCGCCGTGCGGGCTGCCGCGGCCGGATTTCACCTCGCGGTTGATGCAGCGTGCGACGTGATCGCGCGTGAGCAGTTCGGGCGGGCGGTTCGCATTCTTGTCGCCGCGGACGTAGCGCCAGCCTTCCTCGGCGTCCTTGGCGGTCTGGTTGCGGTAGTTCTCCGGGATGTCGCTGAACATGAACCGCTCGCCCTTGTTGTTCAGCAGACGGCCGCCCTCGCCGCGCACGCCCTCGGTGACGAGGATGCCGCGCACGCTGGGCGGCCAGACCATGCCGGTCGGGTGGAACTGGACGAACTCCATGTCGAGCATTTCCGCGCCGGCGTGATAGGCGAGCGAGTGTCCGTCGCCGGTGCCTTCCCAACTGTTGCTGGTGATCTGGAAGCAGCGGCCGATGCCGCCGGTGGCGAGGACGATCGCTTTGGCCTGGAAGACGTGGAAGTAGCCGAATTCGCGGTCGTAGGCGAGGACGCCGGAGACGCGGTCGCCGTCCTTGAGGAGTGTGACGACCGTGTACTCCATGAAGACTTCCATGCCGGTGTGAATGCCGTGATCCTGGAGCGTCCGGATGAGTTCGAGGCCGGTGCGGTCGCCGACGTGGGCGAGGCGCGGGTAACGATGGCCGCCGAAGTTCCGCTGGAGGATGCGGCCGTCCTTGGTGCGGTCGAAGACTGCGCCCCAGGCTTCGAGTTCGCGGACGCGCTCGGGGGCTTCCCGGGCGTGGAGTTCGGCCATGCGCGGGTTGTTCAGGTATTGCCCGCCGCGCATGGTGTCGGCGAAGTGCACCTTCCAGTTGTCGCGTTCGTCGACGTTGGCCATCGCGGCGGCCATGCCGCCCTCGGCCATGACGGTGTGGGCCTTGCCGAGGAGGGACTTGGTAAGCACGCCGACGGAGACGCCCTGGGCCGAGGCTTCGATGGCGGCGCGCAGGCCCGCGCCGCCGGCGCCGATGATGAGGACATCGTGCGAATGCGAGCGATATTCAGCCATCTAGAGAATCCTCAGGTCGGACCAGGCGCCGGTGGAGAGCATGTAGATGTACAGGTCGGAGAACGCGACCCAGAAAAGGCTGATCCAGGCGAAGAGCATGTGGCGCTGGTTGAGGGAACTGACGCACTCGTAGCACTTCCGCTGGCGGTCGGACATCGTGTCGCGATAGCCGCCGACTAGGTGGCGGAGCGAGTGGCAGCCGAGCGTGTAGGCGCCGAGAAATACCACGTTGAGCGTCAGAACAATCGTGCCGACGCCGATCCCGAGTGTTTTGCTCCCGTCCGGCTTGATAAACCAGAGCGCCGACCAGGCATCCCACGCGAGGATGAGCAGGAAAATCAGCGCCACGTAGAGGAAGTAGCGGTGCAGGTTCTGGAGGATCAGCGGCAGAGTCCGCTCGCCCCAGTAGGTCTTGCGCGGCTCGCCGACCGCACAGGCCGGCGGATCGGCCCAGAAGCCCTTGTAGTACGCGCCGCGATAGTAGTAGCACGTGAGCCGAAATCCCGCAGGCGCCCACAGAATCAGCGCGGCCGGCGAGAAGAAGAGCCAGCCCGGCCACCACGCGGGCTTCGGGCCGAACCAGGCGTGGATCGATTCTCCCCAGAGCTCCGGCGAGTAGAACGGCGACAGGTAGTGGGCGCCCTGGCCTTCGTAGTGGTAATGGCTGCCCTGGAAGACGCGGATGTTGGCGTAGACGAGGAACGCGCCGAGCACGAGCACGACACTGAGGGGTTGCAGCCACCAGGCGTCGGTTCTCGACGTGCGGCCAAACCCCCGCTGCGGAAGCGGGACGACGCGATCGCTCATGGACGACTCCGCGGTGAGAAGGGAACCCGAACGGGTGGATAGCATAGCTTTCCATCCCCAGGATTCCAGTAACGGGATGCGATTCGGCGATCGGTGGTGCGGTCGCCGGCTGTCCCGGCCGTTTGGTCGCTCGGGTGGGCGGCGGCGAACGCTGGAAAGGTCGAAGATTCGGCGTTCCGGAACGAATACGCGGGGCGCCCCAGCGCGCCGGAACGCGTCGGCGCCGTGCGCGGGGCGTCCGCGGCGGCCGGCCGGTCGCGAAACGGCTCGGATTTGTAACTCCGGCCGTGCGGTAAAGGGGGTACACTCATGGAGATGGAAGCTCCCGGCGGTGGCGGAATTCTGAGCCGGCTGTCCGAGAAGGTGCTCGGCTGGATCGCACTGGCGATCGTCGTGCTCCTGGGGATCGCCATCTACCAGATGCCCGCCGACACGAAATCGGCGATCTGGAGCGGATTCTGGCGGTCGGTGGTCTGGTTTTTGCTAGCCGCGGGCGTGCCGTGGACGGCGGCGCTGTTCATCCGGCGGGTCGTGCAATTCGGCACGAACTGGGCGGGGATCGGCCTCATCGCCGGGTTCACGCTGGCGGATGTGCTGCTGGGAATCTCCCTCATGACCGTCTGGCCGAGCGGCGCGTGGGCATGGGCGGCGACGATCGCGGCCGTAAGCGTGGCCGGGATTTATAATTACCTTGTCTGCGAGTACCTGGCGGAGCGCAGTGGATTGTGAGGGCCGGAGCATGATGAGCAGTTATCAACCGGGCCTGCGGATCAGCGAATACCTGCTCGAGGAGCGGATCGGCGTCGGTTCGTTCGGCGAAGTGTGGAAGGCCCGGCATCACGTCTGGGAGAGCGAACACGTCGCGATCAAGCTGCCGACAGAGCCGGAATATGTCCGGTATCTGCAGCGCGAAGGGATCGTCGTTCACGGGTTGCGGCATCCGAACGTCGTTCGCGTGCTCGGGCTCGATCCGTACGCCGAGAACCCGTACCTGGTCATGGAACTGGTGCGCGGGCCGGCGCTGCGGCAGGTGCTCGACGAGAACAAGAAGGGCCTTGCGGTCGTTCACGCTACGAAGCTGCTCGCCGGCGTGCTGCACGGCGTCTCCGCTGCGCATGCGGCCGGCGTGCTCCATCGCGATCTGAAGCCGGGAAATGTGCTGCTGGATCTGAACGGCCGGGGAATTTCGGAGCTTGAAATCGCGGATGTGAAGGTCGGCGACTTCGGGCTGGGCCTCAAGAGCGTGGATTCGCTGCGATCGGTCGTGCAGTCGGCGTCGATCGACCGGGAGAACAAGCTGGTCGGCACGCTGGCGTACATGGCGCCGGAACTGCGGGACGGCCACGGCAAGGCGGACGCGCGGAGCGACCTGTACTCGATCGGCGTGATGCTCTTCGAAATGCTGACCGGCGAGCGGCCGGCGGGGGCGGAACTGCCGAGTTCGCTGCGGAGCGAGACGCCGCGCTGGCTGGATGAGATTTTTCAGCGGCTGTATGCCCGGTATGACCGGCGGTTTGAGTCGGCGGATGCGGTGCTGGCGCAGTTGCAGGCGGGCATGCGCGTGTCGCCGCCGCCGGTGCCGAATTCGGGCACGGCGCGCGTGCCGCCGCCGATCGTCGGGCGCAGCGGGGCGACACAACACGAGCGATGCAGCAGTTGCGGGGCGCCGTGCGAGGCGGACGACCAATTCTGCACGCTCTGCGGGCATCAGCTTGTGGGTCAGATCCGGCGGTGTCGCTGCGGGGCGTACCCGGGGCCGCGGGATCAGTTCTGCATTCTGTGTGGGGAGTCGTTGACGAGTGCGGTGGGGGCATAGCGGCATGGGTGGCATGCTTTCGCGGTACTCCGCGTAAACACGGCGTGCACAGGGTCGGTCCCGTCCACTCTGGCGCGCGAGAGCGAAAAGGTGCGAATGGTGGGCTGAGCCCACCCTACAAGATGGACGAGCGATCGCGACACCGGCAGTTCGAAGAGCAATTCCTCGCGCAGCTTCGCGCGCGGTCGCTGGCACTATTGCGCAAAACGCTGCCGGCCGACGTCGTGATGGCCTATCCGACGGGCGAGGGCATCGACAGCGTACGGGCTGAACTCAGCCGGCTGGGCGTGTATGACCGCGACGCCACCGAGACACTCGCGGGCACGCGCTCGCTCGAAGTCTTTTTCAAGAAGAAGCGCCTGGGCGGGCTGTTTCACCAGGCGGTTTCGCGCATCCGCGTCCGCGTCCTCGCACCGATCGAGCCGCTGCTCAAGGGCGAGCGGCCGGGTGCGGTCGGCCGCGAAGAAGTGCTCGACGCGCTGGCACGCTACGAGCTGCTGCCGCGACGCGACCGCCCCACCGGCATCATCTTCGCCAGCGCGACCGGTTTTTCGCCGGAGGCGCGGGCGCTGGCGGAGGGCTCCGGTTTTCCGACGCTGGTGCTCATGGGCGGGCGCGAGGACGGCGGCTGGGACGTCGCGATGCCGCAGCGCGTGCGGAATTCGCCGTGGGCGCGGCTGTTCGAACTCGAATCGCAGGATGACCGCCTGCGCCGGCTGTTTCATCACCTGAACTCGAACGCACACCTCGTGGATTCGCGCGGGCTGTCGATGCGCGAGCTGTCCGACAAGCTCGGGCTGCCGCGCGGCGAGGTCGAGCAGCTTGTCCGTCAGGCCTGCCGCACGGAGCCGCGGCTGATGACGGTCGTTCACGAGGGGTCTGTGCACATCGCCCGTACGCCGCTGGCGGAGGAGGGCTCACCGATGGGAATGTGGAGTCGTGTTCGCAAGCTGCTGGGCTTCAAGCCGTCGGTCGCCGAGCGCGTCCGGGAGATGACGATCCAGCGCGTGCGGATCGAGCAGGAGCGGCACGAGGTCGACCAGAAGACGGAGATCCTCGAGACGCAGGAGCGCGAGGCGCTCAAGAACGGCGCGGAGGCGAAAAGCGATGCCGAGCGCAAGCAGATCGCAGGCAAGCTGGTTCGCGTCCGCACGGAGCTGAAGCGGTTTCGCGCCCAGGCGCAGAACCTGACAAACGCACTCGACGTCATCGGCACGCACATCCACCATCTGACGCTGGCCGAGCAGAACAAGCGGCTGGAGCTGCCGAAGGCCGAGGATCTCACGCGCGAGGCGGCGACGGCCGAGCAGACGGCGGCGGAGCTGGCGGCGAACGCGGAGCTGGCGCGGAGCATCGAGGTCGGGGCGGCGACGCCGATGATGGAAGAGGAGATGTCGGCGATTTTTGAGGAATTCAAGCAGGCGGCGGACGAAAAGGCGACGTCGCAGGCGGGTTCGAAGGCGGGCGAGGCGGCCGCGGCTCCCACGGCGGGTTCGCAGCGCGACAGCCGTCAGCCGGCGACGCCGGACCGTGCACCGGCGGCCCGGAGTTCGCCGCCGCCGGTGCCGGAGAAGCGTGAGGCGCGGCCGGAGGTGAGCTGAGGCGGTGAAAGGTGAAAAGTGAAAGGGCGGGCGTGCTGATGTATTGCGGCAGAGCGAGCGTCGTGCTGGCTGTGTTGACCGTGGTGTGTCTCTTCGTCTCCGCGTGGTACTCGCCGGATGCGCCGCAGGATCGGCTCGAAGCAACCGGAATGTCGGGGGCAGGAGTTGCTGGCTGGGCATCGCTGGCGTTCGCGATTGCATGTGTGGCAAGTTCGGTTCGGGACTTCCGTCGCGAGAGGCTAAACCGCCTCCCCAATAACGATAGCCGCGTTTGAAAGGGACGTCGTGATTCGCAGCGATTCAGCATCGATGAAGACCGCCGTCGACCCGCTCGAGATCCCCTTCCGTGCGCCGGTCGACGATGCACTGATTGCGCGGCTGGTCGAACGGATCCTCGAGACACGTCCCTGCACTTGCATCGTGCTGTTCGGTTCGCAGGCCTATGGGCAACCTACCGCTGACAGCGATGTCGACCTTCTCATCGTAAGTGAGGGGGCGGAAGAGACATTCAAGGTCGCCGCCGAACTGTACTATGCGCTGAGCCCGCGAGATTTCGGCATCGACCTCGTCGTCATGACGCCGGCGAAATTTCACGAACGGCGAAAGAAGTTCGATCCGTTCTTCCAGGAAATCACGACGAAGGGGCATGTGCTGTATGGCGCTCTCCCCTGATGCCGTGGAGTGGATTGACCGCGCGGAAGCCGACGTGCGCGCGGTTCGCAAACTCGACTTGCCCGAAGATCGGCTCGTCATCGCATTTCACACGCAGCGGGCGGTCGAGAAATACCTGAAGGGAGTTCTCGTCAATGCGGGGTCGGCATTTCCAAAAATCCACGACTTGCTGGCGTTGATCGCGTTGTGCGCCAAGCTGGACGTCGAATTCGACACGGTCCGAGCCGCCGCGGCGACGCTTCAGCCGTTTGCCGTCGATGTTCGGTACCCTGGCCCGGCGCCGAGCGAAGCGGTCGTGCGCGGGGCGGTCGCGACGATGGAGCAGATCCGGACACTGTGCCGGCGGAAATTGGGATTGCCGTCGGTTTGAGACCACTGTCTCAACGGCTGGGATGGAGAGTTGCGTGCCGATTCGCCGATGTAAACTGAGCCGCAGGCGCCTGATTGGCGCGACGATATTCTTTGTTCTCGGCTCGCTTCTCATCGCAAGTTACTGGGCGATCACACGGGGAATTCGATTAACAACCGCGGGCCCAACTTTCGAGCTCGTCGTCGGCGGAGGGACAACGCGAATTGTGTATTGTCCTCGATACGGCGGGAAGGACCCCGACTGGTCGATGGCGCTATTGCCGAACCCTCCACGACGAACATCGATGCCACTGGTCATTGCAGCGGACGCTCCGCAGCCCGTGGTCGTTCCATCGACGTCGTCCCAACCGGCTATCCAGAATCGATTCTCGTTCGATGGCCCATTCGACTGTGTCTGTTACCAACTCCCATACGGTAAGCGCGCCCGCCCAAATACGCGGCTGGACCTTCGGATGGCGCTGGTGCCAGGGTTCCGAGATTACTCCGTGCCAAGTGTCTGGCCGGGTGTCGTATCCCTGCTTCTCGGTCTGTTGATCGTATTCGTTGAACGTCGGCGTGTACGTTCTAGCACGCTCTGCCGCTGCGGTTACAACCTGACCGGGAACGTCTCCGGCGTCTGCCCGGAGTGCGGTACAGTGGTATCGTCCGAGTCGATCGCGCACGGCGGCGATGGAGGGTTGAGCCCACCCTACAGCTTCGGCGGCCCCCAGCTGAACCCGCAGCCCGTAAGCCCTGAACCCCGAACCCCTGAACCCTCACCAACCGTGCACTGTGCACCGCGAACTGAGCACTCACCATGAACTTCTTCGAATGGCTGACGACGAAACGCAAGACGCTGACGACGATGGACGTCGCCGAACTTCGGGCGCAGGAGATGCTCATCACGAATGAGCGCGACCGGCTGATGGCCCGCGTCAATAAGCTCGCCCGCGACAAGCAGGCGATCGTCGACAAGGGGGCGAAGGAGAAGACGCCCGAGATGCGGCGGACGCTGGCGCAGCA
Source organism: Planctomycetota bacterium (assembly GCA_045863555.1). Taxonomy (GTDB): domain Bacteria; phylum Planctomycetota; class Phycisphaerae; order UBA1845; family Fen-1342; genus JACRLV01. The sequence continues at coordinate 309,428 of BTUU01000006.1, forward strand.
GTATGACCTGCTGCACACCGAGCAGACGATGCTCAGCCGGCACCTGAACATCCGCAGCAAGGAGGCGCTGACCGTCACGCGACTGCGGCTCATGCGCGAAACCGCCCAGCGGGCCGGCGTCGGGGCGCTCGGCCGGGGGCTCATCCGCGAGGGCGATCTCGCGGCGATGGAGCGGCTGATCGAGAACGACAAGATCACCACTGAGATGTATACGGAGCGCCTCGACGCGATCCTCCAGCTCGGCCACGAAGCCGACACCGAATCCGCCGGCCTCTCGCCGGCGAGCAGCGAGCTCCTCAAGATCTGGAACGACATGGACGCGGGGCTGATCAAGGATACGAACGAGGCGTTTGATGAGGCGGAGAGGCGGGTGAGGGAGCGGGGGAAGGCGGCCGAGTAGCGGGGAACAAGGTGACAAGGGGACAAGGTAACAAGGTGACAATTGCCCGAGCGAACACGGCCGCGCCGACTCGGGCCCGGCCGATTCGGCGGTTCGAAGACCTTGAGGTCTGGCAGGTTGGTCGCGAACTGACGAAAGGCGTATTCCGCGCGTGTCGAACGCAGCGGCTTCGATCCGAACCAGTCCTGTGCGACCAGATGAAGCGCGCCGTGGTTAGCATTTGCTCTAATATCGCCGAGGGTTTCGAGCGGGGAAGCCGCAAACAGCACATCGAATTCGCATACATTTCTAAAGGCTCGGCTGGGGAGCTCCGCTGCCAGGTACTCCTTGCCGCCGACCTCGAGCTGATCGAGCAGACAGCACGAGATTGGCTATTGGTGCGGTGCGAACGCTGCTCGCGGATGCTCGCGGCCTATTTGAGGCAGTTGAAGTCGACTTCAGATCGTTTCCGGGGCCTGAAGTTCGAGGCAGGTGACGCCGACTAGCGCCGCGTGCCCGTATTGTTGTTACCTTGTTCCCTTGTCCCCTTGTCACCCAGCCCTTCGTTGGAGCCGGTCATGGGATTGTTCAAAAGTAAAGAAGAGCGCCGCATCGAGCAGGACATGAAGATCCGCGCCGGGATCCGCCGGATCGAGAAGTCCATCGCCGAGCAAAACAAGTTCAGCGACGAATTCGTCAAGAACGCGCGGCAGGCGCGGCAGATCGGCGACATGAGCCAGTACGCGTTCATCCGCAACTCGCTCAAGAAGACCGCCACGATCAAGAAGCTCCTCGAACGGCAGCTCCTCGCGGTCAAGAACGCGCTGCTCATCAAGCGACAGGCCGAGGCGTCGGCCGATTTCGCGGCCGCGATGAACATCATGGCCAGCGAGGTGGCGAAGCTGTACGGGGACACGGACCTCGTGAAGACGCAGACGCAGTGGGAAAAGGCGATGAGCCAGAGCCAGACCATGGAGGAACGCATGCAGATGTTCCTCGACTCGGTCGAGCAGGGTGCGGCCGCGGACATCAGCGCCGCGCCGGCCGAGGCGATCACGGATGAGGAGATCGACCGGCTGATCTCGGCGGAAGAGCAGGTCGAAAAGGCCCGCGAGGGCCAGCAGATGTCGGCGCTGCGGGCGGAGCTGGCGGAACTGAAGGGCGAGGGGCAGACGGGGAAGGAGACGAAGTAGAAGTTGCTGTGAGCGCGTGGCACGAAGTGCGTTCACGGAAGCGTGCTGCGCCAGATCGCACAATCTCTCACTTCCGCGCTAAAATCGGTTGCTTTCGCTGTCAGGCGTCTCATAATCCCGATGGACTGATCCCGATCCTCGACGGGCATCGGGCAATTCTTCGGGGGACCACAGATGAACTGCATTTCCCGCATCGTGCCCGCGCTCGCGCTTTTACTCGTGCCCGTTGCAGTCGCTCAAGCTCGTTTCTACTCCGTTACACCCCCCGAGGGCGGCTATGACGCGATCATCTGGAGGCTCTCGTCTGATGGGACGTCGGCTGCTGGAAGTTTCGGCAGAGCTGGACGGGCGCGGCCGATGCGCTGGACGCCGAGCGAGGGCACTTTCGAGATCACCAGTTCGCCAGAACAATTCGGGGACGCGTCGGCGGTCTCAGGCGCCGGGCTGGTTCTTTCGGGATTCGGCTCGATTGGCGGTCAACTCGTACCGTGGAGATGGACTGAGGCAACGGGAATGGCGCCGCTCCCTATCCCTGCGGGCGCGCTTGTTCTTCCGATTGCGATTTCCGAGGACGGGCTGGTGATCGCGGGCAGTCTGTTTTCCGGTAGCGTTGGTTCGCTTCGCTGGACTGAGGGCATGGGCTATCAAACAATCCCGCCGGCCGGCGACAATACGATGGTGCATGCAATGAGTGCGGACGGCTCGACGATGACCGGAATTTTCCGGGTCAGTCACTACCAGTTCGCCAACTTCATCTGGCGGGCCGGCCGGGGTACGAGCGAGCTTCCGATCTGGACACAGGAATGGGGAACCCCGATCTCGTTCGACGGCCGTTATGTCGTTGGCACGACGGACTGGATCGCAAGCGTTTTCGAGGTGGAGACGGGGACGATCACACCGCTGACATGGCCTGACGGTATTCCGGTAGAAGGGATCGCATGCGGGGTGAGCGCCGACGGCTCGGTTGTCGCAGGCTCGTTGCACAACAGCAACCGGGACGCGTTTGTCTGGGACGCCGAACATGGAGCGCGGCTTCTTGAGGATGTGCTCAGAGACGATTACGGCCTGGGTGTCGGCCCGTTGCCAGACGCCATGGGCCTTAGCGCCGACGGCGCGGTTATTGCTGGATTCAGCTGGGTCGTGACTCTCCGTGAGCCACAGCCCTACCGCGGCCGGCCGCCGTGCCAGGGCGATGTCGACGGCGATCAGCGCGTCGGATTGTCCGATCTGCTGTTCGTGCTTGGCGAATGGCGGCGGCCGGAGCCCGACGTCGCAGCGGATATCACCGGCGACGGCATCGTTGACCAGCTTGATCTGAACATCGTGCTCATCGATTTCGGCGATGACTGTGCGCGGCGGCGGATTCAGAGCGTGGGACGGTAGGACGCGCGGGCGAAATCGCCGCCGGCTATTTCGAAAGGGACCGCAAATGAGCTATTCAAAGCCCTGGTTGCCGTCGGCGTGTTTCCTATTCTGCGCCGCGCAGACGCTGCTCGCACAACCTGTGTACCTGACCATTCCACCGCCCTACGGCGACTCGTTCACGGAGTTGGTTGCGGTTTCCGCTGACGGAACGGCGGTGGTCGGAAAATACTACGACGGAGGCTACCGGCCGTTTCGCTGGACCGCGACGGACGGAAGCATCGAAATCCGCGGGGAGCAGCCCATTCGAGGAGAGCCAACCTGTGTCTCCGGGGGCGGCCTGGTTGTCATCGGGTTCGGAGATATCGGAGGGTCCCTCTGCGGGTGGCGCTGGACCGAAGGGGCAGGGGTCGAGCCTCTGCCCGCGCCGCGGCATGGAGGGCTTGTAATCCCGCACGATGTATCCGCGGACGGTCTGGCAGTCGCAGGCACCCTCTTTAACGGCCAACCGACTTCCTTTCGCTGGACGCAAAGCGTCAGTTACCAGAACCTTCCCGCCGCAGGAGCGAACCCGCAGGCGCTCGCAATCAGCGGCGACGGGTCGGCAGTTCTGGGCCGATTCGAGTCGGGTGGTACTCGGGTGTTCTATTGGCGGGCGGACACCGGGACCATCGCCTTACCGCTCAACTATCCCCCTGAATCGGCGAGCGAGCTGACGATGGGCCTGTCTTATGATGGCCGTTACGTCGTGGGCGCCGTCGACGAATCGGCCTGTCGATATGACATCGACACGTCCACGCTGACGATGCTCACGTGGCCCGACGGATCGCCTGTTTCCGGTCGGGCGAAGGCCGTCAGCGCGGACGGAACCATCGTCGTCGGGAATTTGCACACTGACATGGGCAATGCGTTTATCTGGGATGCTGAGCATCAGGCTCGGGAACTCCCGAATTCCACCGCGAGCGTGATCGGGATGAGCGCTGACGGCAAGGTAATCGCGGGGTCATGGTGGCTTATGATCTTGGAGGAACCGACGCCGTATCGTGGCCGCCCGCCGTGCCAGGGCGATGTCGACGGCGATCAGCGCGTCGGACTCTCCGATCTGCTGTTCGTCCTCGGCGAGTGGCGGCAGCCCGAGCCGGACGTCGCGGCCGACATCACCGGCGACGGCATCGTGGACCAGCTTGACCTGAACATCGTGCTTGTGGATTTCGGGGACGACTGCGCGCGGCGGATTCAGCACGTCGGGCGCTGATCGCGTCTGGTGATAGGAAGAAGAGGAGGCGCAGAGAAACTGTGGCTATGCCGGTCCGTCCGTTGGCGACCCATGGCCCGAAAGCAGATCCGACTACGCTGAACCCGCGAACGCGGGACGGCGTACGATCTAAGAGGCTGTTCGGCCCGCGTTGCCGCGTCAAGGGAGAATCAAATGAGTCGCGGAATCGTCTTCTCTGCCACACAAACCAGATTCCTGGTCGCTGCATGGTCGCTATGTGCCTTTGTATCCGCGGGTTGGGCGCAGGCCCAGTTCTATGAGGTTACGCCGCCCGTCGGCGGACACTCCCCCGACATCTTCGCACTGTCGGCCGACGGCACGGCTGCGGCGGGTAGTTACGCCGGACCCGACACCCTGTTGCGGCCCCTGCTTTGGACGATGGCTCGCGGCAGCATCGATCTGGCTGGCGGAACTCAGGGTCCGGGCGACGCCGCATGGTGTTCCGGCGCCGGAGTCGTCGCAATTGGTTTCGGTACAGTCGGGACATCCCTTCAAGGCTGGACGTGGACACAGGAATCCGGAATCGTCCCGTTCCGTCCACCGCAAACCGGCGGGATGGTTGTTCCGCTCTCGATTTCCGAAGACGGGCTGGCGGTGGTCGGCCTGTTTTTCAATGGAAGCACAACCACGTTTCGCTGGACCGAAGGAATGGGATTCCAGAGCCTTCCTCAGATCGGCGCGGACATGAGACCGATGGTCATCAGCGCGGACGGATCCACAGTCGTTGGTACCTTAGAGAATGGCCGGCTGGCATTTGCGTGGCGGTCCGACATCGGAGGTCTCGAGATTCCCCTGCGGTTTCCCTACATGAGAAACCAAGACACGTGGGGCTATACGTATGGAAATGTTTCATATGATGGCCGGTTCATTGTCGGCGCGAGCGACGGAGCAGCGGGCATCTATGACATTGACACTTCTACGCTGACCATACTGGCCTGGCCGGACGGTTCGCCAGTGCTCGGGTCAGGCACCGCCGCATCGGCCGACGGAACAATTGTCGTCGGCAACGTGGACGATGGCCAAATGAGCGTGTTCCTCTGGGACGCCGAGCACGGTGCCCGCGACCTCGATGATGTGTTGAGAGCCGAGTACGGATTGGACGTTGGGCAGCTCAACTACGTGCGGTCAATGAGCGCGGACGGCGCGGTTTTCGCCGGCGGCGACTGGGTCGTGGCGTTACACGCCCCCGCCCCCTACCGCGGCCGGCCGCCGTGCCAGGGCGATGTCGACGGCGATCAGCGCGTCGGACTCTCCGATCTGCTGTTCGTGCTTGGCGAGTGGCGGCGGCCGGAGCCCGATCTGGGCGCGGACATCACCGGCGACGGCATCGTGGATCAACTTGACTTGAATATCGTGCTCGTCGATTTCGGCGACGACTGCGCGCGGCGGCGGATTCAGCAGGCGGGGCGTTGATGCCCTGAGGGAGCGCCAAGAGACTCAGAGATATCCACATAGGCTGAACAGGTGAACGCGGGATTGCGTATGATGTAGACGTTGGGTCGCACGATCATCCGTTGCGACTTACTGGGAGAATCAAATGAGTCGCAGAATGGCGTACCTGGCATCGATTTGTGCGATTTTCCTGCCTGTCCCGCTTGTCTTCGCGCAAGCGCAGTTTCACTGGATTCCAGCGCCGCCCGGCGGTTCTCAAGCAGAAGTGTTTTCGCTTTCTGCCGATGGAGCGGCCGCAGTGGGCAGTTACCTCTACCCCGGCGGCCGCCGTCACTCATTCAGATGGACGCTGGATCAGGGAAGCATCGACATTGGCGGAGCGATCGAGCTGGTGGGCGACGCGACCGGCGTATCGGGCGGTGGAATCGTTGTCGTCGGATTCGGCACGTTTGAAGGGAGCCTCAGTTCGTGGCGCTGGACGCAGGAGACCGGGTTGGCCCGACTTCCCGGCGCGCCTAACGGCGGGCTCGTGATTCCCACGGCGGCGTCGGAAGACGGGCTCGTTATCGCGGGAATCCTCTTCGGCGGGAGCACCGGGGCATTCCGCTGGACCGAGGGGATGGGATACCAGAACATTCCGGCCCCGGACGTCAACCCGATCATTCTGGCAATCAGCGGAGACGGTTCGACGGTTGTCGGCACGTGTGGTTCCGGCGGGCCGGCAGCGTTTCTCTGGCGACCGAACACCGGACCGATCGAGCTTCCCCTCGTCTTTCCCGAGTGGTACGTAGGGTTCGGCACGATCCGCAACGCCGGCCTTTCTTACACGGGGCGATACGTCGCCGGCGTTACGGGAACCACGGCAAGTCGCTATGACGTTAGTACGGACACCCTGACGCTGCTGGCCTGGCCTGACGGCTCACCCGTAACAGGGCGCGCCACGGGCGTAACCGCGGACGGTTCAATCGTCGTCGGCGACCTGGCATCAGTCGGGTCATTTCTTTGGACCGAGGGACTGGGTGCGCGAACCATATCCGACGTATTGCGGAACGATTATGGCCTTACCGAATCTATCGGGAGCCCCCGCGGGATCAGCGCGGATGGATCGGTGATTGTCGGTACGAACTCCATCGCCATTCTGCGAGAACCCGCGTACTACCGCGGCCGGCCGCCGTGCCAGGGCGATGTCGACGGCGATCAGCGGGTTGGGCTCTCCGATCTGCTGTTCGTGCTGGGCGAGTGGCGGCGGCCGGAGCCCGATCTGGGCGCGGACATCACCGGCGACGGCATCGTTGACCAGCTTGATCTGAACATCGTGCTCGTGGATTTCGGCGACGACTGTGCGCGGCGGCGCGTACAAAGCGCTGGACCGCGGCCGTAGGCCGTTCGAAGCGCCGTCATCGCGACTGAATCAAGCGGTCACGCCTCTTGCTCCGACGGACGACGTGGGTGTTGGGCGCACTTGCGCCGGCCCGCAGGTCACGGCCGTACAATCTCCCCGCACCGAATGCAGGAGGCCCGTATGAGCCGGCTGAAGGAGTTTCGCGAGTTCCGCGAGCGGATGAACCAGCGGATCTTCGACCAGAAGAACCTGGTCACAAACCGCTTCTTCGCCCTCGACGGCAAGACGTATGAGGACGGCGCGCTCGATGCGCGGACGAAGGAGTTGGCGGGGCTCTCCGCGTCGCTGGTCCTGCGCTGCGACGACTGCATCGCCTATCACGTCATCCGCTGCAAGGAACTCGGCTGCACCGACGAGCAGGTCTGGGAAATCCTCAATGTCGGGCTGATCGTCGGCGGGTCCATCGTGATCCCCCACCTGCGCCGCGCCGTGGCGCTGCTCGATGAGATTAACGCCGCCGGCGGGCGGACCGTCGGCTCCGCGGCCCAGTGAATCGCGGGTCAATGAATCGCGGGTTAGTGAATCGCTGCCCCGTGAATCGCGGGCGGGCCGCCGAGTCGCGAGAACCGCTGGCCAGGAAACCCGGGCAAGGCGTGGGCCGCCCGGCGGGCACGGGAATCGGCCGCTGCGCACGGCACGCGGCGGCGGCTGTGTGAACTCTTACCTGCGGAAGAACTCCCGGATCGCTCCGACGACCGCGGCCTGCTGCTGGTCGGTCAGTTCGGGGTACATCGGCAAGGCGAGCACTTCCCCGGCCGCCTGTTCGGCGTGGGGGAAATCTCCCTTGCGGCCGCCGAGCGACGCGAAGCAGGGTTGCAAGTGGAGCGGCACGGGGTAGTAGACGCCGCTGCCGATCTTGCGTTCCTGGAGGAACTTCTGGAGCTCGTCGCGGCGGTCGACGCGGATCACGTACTGGTGATAGACGTGGCGGCCGAACTCTTCGCGCGGCAGGCGGACGTGGATCGGCGCGAGACCGGAGGCCTGGAACAGCTCGGTATACATGCCCGCGCGGGCGCGGCGCTGCTCGGTCCAGGCTTCCAGACGGCGGAGCTTGATCGTGAGGACGGCCGCCTGGAGGGCGTCGATGCGGAAGTTGCCGCCGATGATGTCGTGGTGGTAGGTGTGGCCGCTGCCGTGGACGCGCAGCTTCCGGGCGATTTCGAACAGCTTCGGATCATTCGTCAGGAGCGCGCCGGCATCGCCGAGCGCGCCGAGGTTCTTGGTGGGGTAGAAGCTGAGCGCGCCGAACGTGCCGAGGGCCCCCGCCTTCGCGCCCATGACGCCGGGTTCGGCCGCGCCGATCGCCTGGCAGGCGTCCTCGATCACGGCGATGGAGCGCGGCGCGGCGGCTTCCATGATCTCGCGGACGTTGGTCATCTGGCCGTAGAGGTGGACGGGGATGATGGCGCGGGTGCGCTCGGTGATCCGCGATCGGATTTCGTCGATGCCGGCGTTGAACGAGTCGGAATTCACGTCGCAGAAGACGGGTCGAGCGCCGACGCGTGAGACGACGCCGGCGGTGCCGAAGAACGTGAAGGTCGGGCAGATGACCTCGTCGCCGGGGCCGATGTTCAGGGCCATGAGCGCGATGAGCAGGGCGTCGGTTCCGCTGGAGACGCCGAGGGCGTGCTTTGCGCCGGTGTACTTGGCGAGCGCCTCCTCGAACGCGGCGGTCTTGGGGCCGAGGATGTACATCCCCGACTCGGCGATCTGGGTCAGTTCGGCGAGGATCTCGGTTCGCAGCTCACGGAAATTCGCCGCGAGATTCAGCGGCGGTACAGGCAGCGTATCGGTCGCGTTCACAACCACTCCTTGCGCCGCGTGGCTCGCCGGCTCGGCGAAGCCGCGGCGTTACTCTTCATCGGTTCGCGCGGGCGTTTCCTTCTTCTCGGGGAGGAACCAGTAGCGCAGGGTCTGGCGCGTGTCGTAGGTGAATTTGCCCCAGCGCGTCGAGTAGGGCTTGCGGCGCGAGGCCGGGATCGCGCCGGCGTCGGCGAAGGGCGCGCTCGCGTGATCCTCGGCCCATTTCTTCCAGCCCGCGTAGCTGGCGTAATTCGTCACGCCCGTCAGCCGCACAAGGCTCGATTCGCATTCGTGCGCGACCGAATAGTCCTCGTCGCGCAGCCCGTCGATCAGCGCGGCCAGCGAGTCCTCGCCGGGATACCAGCCGAGGCCCCGGGCGGCCGCGCCGCGCACGAACCGGCTGGTGTCGGATTTCAGGCGGTCGATAAACGTCTTTCGCGCCAGATCGCGAGAATCCTCTGCAACGGCGGTGTCGGAGAGGTCGGCGAGGGCGAGGACGGCGTCCCAGCGGGTCGAATCGTCGGGCGGGCGCACTTCGGCAGGCGGGTGGTCCTTGTGGTTGAGGAGCTTGAGGATCGTCTCGGCGGCGCGCGGGTCGCGCGTGGCGGCGAGGGCGCGGACGGCGACGCAGCGGGCCTGGGGATCGTCCTCGAGCAGCGCGATGGCGACATAGCCGCGGATGGCCCAGTCGCGGTTCTTTTCCTTGCTGGTGGCGATTTTTGCGACGGCGGCGCGGCGCACGTCGGGGTCGGCGTCGGAGACGGCGAGAATCATGTACTGCTGAGGCGTGCGGCGCGGTTCGAAGATCTTCTTAAAGGCGGCGTCGAGGCTCGGCCCCCCGCCGCAGCCCGATAACCCGGCCAGGATGGGCAGAACGACGAGCGCGATGAGAAGGCGACGGCTACGAGTGGATATAGCGCTCGGGTTCAACGAGTTGCACATCCTCAATGTCGTGGTTCAGGAACCGCGAGCCGACCATGCGGAATCGAGCCGGATGGTCGCTCACGAAGGCGCGCATCGTACCGGTGCGGTCGGGCGAGGACAACGCACCGGATGCGGTCAGCAGGGCCTCGACGGCGTGCGAAGTGGCTTCACCGCTGTCGACGATCGCGACCTTCGGGCCGAGGACGGCGGCGATGGCGTCGCGAAGGAGCGGGTAGTGGGTGCAGCCGAGGACGACGACGCGCACACCCTGGTCGCGAAGGGAGGCGAGGTAGCCGCGGGCCGCGTGGCGGACGACGGCGTCGGTGCAGGCGCGGCCTTCCTCGACGATCGGGACGAAGAGGGGGCAGGCCTGCTGGATGACGAGCGCGCCGGGTGAGATGGCCTCGATCGCGCGGCAGTAGGCGTTGCTGCTGACGGTGGCCTCGGTGCCGATGACGCCGATCGGCGCGCCCTGGGCGAGGCAGACGGCGGCTTCCGCGCCGGGCTTGAGCACGCCGACGATCGGGACGGGGATTTCGGCTTCGAGTTCGTCCATCGCGATCGCGCTGACGGTGTTGCATGCGACGACGATGAGCTTCGGCTCGAACTGAAGCAGGAAGCGGGCGTCCTCTTTGGCGAAGGTGGCGACGGTGCGGCGCGATTTCGTGCCGTAGGGCACGCGGGCGGTGTCGCCGAAGTAAACGATGTCTTCCGCGGGGAGAAGCTGGCGCAGGTGGCGCACGACGGAGAGGCCGCCGAGGCCGGAATCGAAGACCGCGATCGGGTTGTTATTCATGGGGTCATCCTTGACCATGCGGTAGCGAGCCGGAACACGGATGCTAGCCTACTGCGTGAACGGGTCGCGATGCAACGGCGCGGGGCCGGCGAATCTCGCCGACCCCGCGCCCGGTACTCTCTATCGGCCGGTTTTCGGCGTTATTTGATGGCGAGCAGCTCGATTTCGAAGATCAGGGTCGAGTCGCCGGGAATGACCGGCGGCCGGCCCTGTTTGCCGTAGGCGAGGTCCGCGGGAATGATGAACTTCCGCTTCTCGCCAACCTTCATCAGCGCCACGCCCTGGGTCCAGCCCTTGATGACCGGCATGCCCTGCCGCTTCATGGGGTTGATCGGAAATTCGAGCGGCTGCCCGCGGTCGACCGAGCTGTCGAACTTCTTGCCGTCGGTGAGCCAGCCGGTGTAGTGGCACGAGGCGATGTCGTTTTCGGTGGGCTTCGCATCGCCCGTCCCTTCCTTCAGGACGACAGACCCCAGACCCGACTCGGTCCATTCGACCTTCTTGCCCGACTCTTCCTCAAGCTTTTTGATCGCATCCGCGTTCGACTTCATCCACGCCTCCCGTGCGGCCGCGGCGGCGGCCTTCAGCTTTGCCATGGCGCTTTCCCGGTCGAATTTGGTGAGCATCGTGGCGCTCTTGATGGTCGGCGGCGTTTCGGGTTCCGAGGTTTCGCTCGGGTTCATGCGGCTCTGCTTGATGGGCGTATTCTTGATCTTCTCGATCGTGTCCATGCCGTCGACGACCTTGCCGAAGACGCAGTAGGCCGCGCCGCCGCGGGGCTGGTCGAGCATGCCGTTGTCGACGACGTTGATGAAGAACTGCGCGGTGGCCGAGTCGGGCATGCTGGTGCGGGCCATGGCGATCGTGCCCTTCTGGTTCTTGAGCCCGTTTTGCCACTCGTTCTTGATCGGGGCGCGGAGGCCCTCCTTCTTCTCCTGGAAGTCGGGCGTGTAACCGCCGCCCTGGATCATGAAGTTCGGCATGACGCGGTGGAAGATGACGCCGTTGTAGTGACCGGCCTCAACGTACTGGACGAAATTGTCGACGGTGATCGGAGCTTTCTCGGCGTCGAGTTCGAGGATGAAATCTCCGAGCGAGGTCTCGAACTTCACGCGCGGGTGGAGGCCGTCGCCGCCGGTGGCTGCGGCGGGCTTGTCGGCGGGTTTGGCGTCCTGGGCGAAGGCCGAGGCGACGGCCGCGACGAGCGCGGCACAAACGAGCGAGCGTCTCATGGTTGTGACCTTGAAAATGGGCCGCTGCGACGAGAAAGACACCCCTGTTTAGCGTCCGGCCCCGGCCCGGCGGCCCGACAACAGACAGACGAGTACAGTAGCCGGGGCAGGGCGCGGGGGCAACCGCCGTCATCGGCTGTGCGGGCGGCGGCGGCGTGCGGTTGGGCGTATATTTCACGGAATTGGCCGTACGGCGGAGACGGGGTACCGGAACGATGTCTGACATGGCGAGATCCGAGGCGGTACGAGGGAAGCAGGCCAGTGCGGCGACACGCGCGGCGGTCGGCATCGTGGTGCTGACCGGCCTGCTGCTGTTTCCCGCCCTGCTCATCGGGCAGGAACGCGGCGAGGCGGAAGGAGCGAAGCTCCTGAAAACGGACAGCGACGCACCGTATGTGCATCGGCTGACGCTGTACGACCACGCGGGCAAGGCGATCGACCCGCGTGATCCGGATGCGCCGCCCTACTCGCCGAAGATGACTTGCGGCAAGTGTCATGCGTATGGCGAGATCGCGTGCGGGTGGCATTTCAGCGCCGGCAAGCCGGACGTGCATGCGGGGCGGCCGGGCGAGCCGTGGATCCTGGCGGATGCACGGCTTGGGGTGCAGATTCCCATTTCGGCGCGGGGCTGGGCGGGGACGTTTACGCCCGCGCAGGCGGGACTGACGGCCTGGCAGTTCACGCTCCTGTTCGGACGACACCTGGCAGGCGGCGGGCTCAGCGACCCGGACCTCTCCGCCAAGCCGACCGCGACCGGACCGGCCGGCGGCGACGCCGTGCTGCCGCCGACGGACGCGGAGAAGAAGCGCTGGGCGATCTCCGGCGCACTCGAGATCGATTGCATGGTCTGCCACGCGACGCTCGCAAGCGGCTATGACGCCGGGGAGATCGAGCGGCAGGTGGAGCGGCAGAATTTCCGCTGGAGCCCGACGGCGGCGCTGGGTCTGGGCACCGTCCGGGGGGATGCGCGGAGCGTCTCGAACGACTATGACCCCGACTTTCCGCCCCCGCCGGACCGGCCTGACCTGACGCCTCCGAAGCTGCTCTACGACAAGACCCGGTTCGACGCGGACAACCGGGTGCTGTTCGACATCTCGCGCGAACCGGTGAACGAGCGCTGCCTGTTCTGTCACACGACGCGGCACGTGGGCGCGGGCGCCGCGGCGGGATGGCAGAAGCCGCCCGATGTGCACATGGCCGCGGGGATGCGCTGCGCCGACTGCCATTCGCACGGCATCGACCATGCGATGAACCGGGGGTATGCGGCCGAGCCGCCGCGCGCGGCGAAGGGCGGAGAGGCGAGTGCGCTGACCTGTCGCGGGTGTCATCTTGGGGATGCGGAATCGCTCGGAGGGCGCGGAGGCGCGCCGGAGCCGCGGCACGCGGGGATTCCGCCCCTGCACTTCGAGAAACTCGCGTGTACGGCGTGTCACAGCGGACCCTGGCCGGATGCCTCGCTGATGAGCGTGCAGACGTCCACGGCCCATGCGCTGGGGATCAGCACGAAGGAGCGGCGGGAGGACGCGCTGCCGCACATCCTCGAACCGGTGTTTGTGGCGGCCGGAGGGTTTCGCACGATCGAAGGGCGAACCAGCGGGGACCTCACGCCGAGCCGGCTGGTGTGGCCAGCGTACTGGGCGAGGCGGTCGGCAAGCGGAGTATCGCTGCTGAGCCCGGAATTCGTGACGAAGAACGCCGGGCGCGCGCTGCCCAAGCGGCCGGGCCACTCGTATGAGCAGGCTTCGGACGCCCTGACCGATGAGCAGATCACGGCGGCGCTGACCGGGCTGAAGGGGAAGGTCGGCGAGGGTGGGGAGCCGATTTATGTGCGGGCGGGCGTGGTTCACGCGCTCGGGCCGGAGGGCGGCCTGACGCGGACGGGCGAAAACGGAGCGGGGGCCTATTTCTGGCCCCTTGCGCATGCGGTGCGGCCGGCGCAGCAGTCGCTCGGCGTACGGGGCTGCACGGATTGCCACGCGGGGGATTCGGCGATCTTCTTCGGCACGTCGGCGGCGAAATCGGCGTTTGCGGCGTCGCAGCCGGCCGTCGCGATGCACGAGTTTCACGGGTATGACACGACGCTGGCGACGGCGTGGACGACGGTTTTCAAATCGCGGGATCTCGGCAAGTGGGTGCTGGCGGTCGTATGCGGCGTGCTGGCACTCGCATTGCTGCGGTGGGCGGCGGAGTCGCTGTCCCCGCGCTCGGGCGGAACCGGGGATGGGAGCGGCAGTGGGGACGAGAGGCCGGCCGCAGGAAGTGCGGCCGCGCGAAGCGGGGCGGTGCGCCGGGTGATCGCGCTCGTCGCGGCGGTTGCGGCCGCGTTTCAGGGTGCGACGTCGCTGCTGCCGGCGGAATTCGAGGGCTGGCTGCTGTTGGCGCATTCGGCGGCGGTTCCGGTGTTTCTGGTCGCGGTCGGGGCGTGGGGCGTGGTCTGGGCGCGCTCGACGACGCGGCGCGGCGTGCGGGAATGGCTGACGTGGTGTACGCTTTTCGCGGGCCTGGGCCTCATGACGGTAATGCTGCTGGCGATGCTGCCGCTCTTCGGCACGGGCGCGATGCGCGACCTGCTGGCGTGGCACGAATGGTTCGGCATTGCGATGCTCGTCGGCCTGGGGCTTGTAGCGGTTGTTTCCATCGCCGGTCGACGAGCGCCGGCCAAGAAGGGGTGATTGGATCATGCGCAGTTTCCGATTGATGCTCTCGGCCGCGGCGGCCGTCGCCGCGCTTGCGACCTCGCACGCGTTCTCGCAGGACGCCAAGCCGACATCGGGCGCGACGCCCGTGCAGGCGGCCGATGAGAAGAAGGACGACGCGAAAAAGGACGAGGCGGCGATCCCGCTGAAGCTGCCGAAGCCCGCGTTCAAGGGGACGCCGAAGGACGTTCCGCCGGGGACGAACCTCGAACCGCCGCGCAAGGGGCCGCGGCCGGAGTTCATGGCCCCCAAGGGCGTGAAGCTCCTGTCGAAGGACAAGCCGGTAAAGGCGAGCGATAACGACCCGATCATCGGGACGCTCAAGTACGTCACCAACGGCGACAAGGAGGCGACCGAGGGCAGCTACGTCGAACTCGGCCCCGGCCTCCAGTGGGTGCAGATCGACCTGGGCAAGGAAGCGGAGCTGTACGCGGTCGTCGTCTGGCACTACCACAACAATGCGCGGGTGTATCACGACGTGATCGTGCAGATCGCGGATGACGCGGATTTTCTCAAGAACGTGCGGACGGTCTTCAATAACGACCATGACAACTCGGCGGGCCTGGGCGTGGGGACCGACCTGGAATTCTGGGAGACGTACGAGGGCAAGCTGGTCGACTGCAAGGGCCAGAAGGGTCGCTATGTGCGGCTCTACAGCAAGGGCAGCACGGCGGACGACCAGAACCACTACACCGAGGTCGAGGTGTTCGGGAAGGAATAGCCGGCCGTCGCCCTGAAGCGAACCGAAGCAACAAAAGCAGCGTCGGGCCGAGGGGCTCGACGCTGCTTTTCTTCATGGTTATGCGGAGAGGAAGACGGTCACCGGCGAATCTCGATCGTGCGCCGCTCGCCTTCGCGTTCGATCGTGAGCCGCACGCCCGACTTCGCCTCGCGCAACACCTTCGACAGTTCGGCGACGTTCGTCACGGGCAGATCGTTGGCCGCGATGATGAGATCGCCGAGCTCCACGTCGTAGGCTGATCCCGCGTCGCGCTCGGCGATGACCAGCACGCCATCCTTGCCTGCGAACACGCGACGCAGCATGGCCGCCCTGCCCGTCGGGTCGTCGGGGTCGCCGTTGATCCAGCCCGGCCGAAGCGTCCGCAGATAGCCGGGAACGTGCTCGATGGCCCGACCGCGGATCGACTGGGATGCCCGGGCGAAGGCCTGAACGTCGTCGGGCTGCTTGTCGAGGTTGATTTCGACCGTCTTCCGCTCCCCGTCGCGGAGAATCTCCAGCTTCGTCTTTTCGCCGGGGAGGCGGTCGGCGATGAGGCCCTGAAGCTCGCGGATCGCGCGGATGGGGTGGCCGTCGACCGAGAGGATCACGTCCTCGCATTGCAGGCCGCCCTTCTCCGCGGGCGCGCCGCTGTAGAGTTCATCCACCATGACGGCCGGGCGGTCGAGGCTGATCCGCCGCGTGTCGTCGCTCTTCAGCTCCGCGAGACTGACGCCGAGCCAGCCGCGGGCGACCTCGCCGCTGGATTTCAGCTTGTCGGCGATCTTCTTCGCGAGGTTCGAGGGGATCACGAACGCGACGCCCGCGTTGAAGCTGCCCTCCTCGCGCGTGGCGATGGCCGTGTTCACGCCGATGACTTCGCCCTTCAGGTTGACGAGCGGGCCGCCGGAATTGCCGGGATTGATGGCCGCGTCGGTCTGCATGAACTCGCGGTACATGATGTTGCGGCCGAGCGTTACGTCGCCGCGGCCCTTGGCGCTGATGATCCCGTGCGTGACGGTCTGGGGCAGGCTGAAGGGTGCGCCGATGGCCAGGACCCAGTCGCCGACCTCGGCCGTGTCGGAGTCGCCGAACTTGAGCGGGTGCAGGTCGTCCGCGGTGATGCGGATCATCGCGAGGTCGGTCTTCGGATCGGTGCCGACGATCTTCGCGTCGAAGACCCGATCGTCATAGAGGCGCACCTTGATGTTCTTCCGGCCCTCGACGACGTGGTTGTTCGTGAGGATGCTGCCGGCCTTGTCGAAGATGATGCCGCTGCCCGTACCGCTGCCGAGCCGTTCGGCGAGTTCGCGAAGCCGGCTCGCGACGTCGAAGTACTCCTGCTGCTTCTCCGCGAGCGCGTCGCGGTCTTCGGTGCCGCGGAGCCCGCGAATCTCGCGTTCGAGTTCCCGCGATCGCGCGTGAAGCTTGGTGAACTCCTCGCGCTCGTCGTCGTCCGCCGCGACGGTGATCTGCACGACCCCCGCCCGGGCGACCTTGGCGACGAGCCGGAACCGGTCGGCAAAGTCCTGACCGGCGGCGAGGCCGTCGGCACCCGCCTGGATCCGGCCCATTTCGACGGCGTAGGTGACGGAAGATATCACGCGGCCGGGGACGCCGACCGCGGTGAGGCCGACGGCGATGATCACTCCGAGGAGCATTCCGAATCGAGAGGTCGTCTTGTATGTCATTCGCTGGGACTCCGCGAGTGAATTTGGTTCATTGGGCGTTTCGGCCGCCGGCTGCACTCGGGGACGGTCGGGGCGGGCTCCTGCCGCCATGAATTCCGGCCCGAATGCATGCCCATTATACGGCGGCGACGCGGAGGCAGACGCGATTGAGACCCGATGCGGAGCGTTTCGCGGCCGGCGGGCGGCCGGCGACCGACCCGCGAAAAACCCGCGATTTCGGGCGGTCTTAACAATTCGTTAACATATCGAATCGACGATGCAGCCGGGAACTGTGGTCGCCCAGCGACGTGGGGAGCGGGCATGGCTGAGCCGAAATCCATCCTGCTGGTCGAGGACGAGGCCGATCTGTCGGAGCTGATCGCGACGAACCTGGAGCGGGAGGGGTATTCGTGCCGCCGCCAGTTCGACGGCGCCTCCGCCCTCGCCGAGGTGCAGCGGCGGCCGCCCGACCTGATCCTGCTGGACCGGATGATCCCGAAGATCTCGGGCGACGAGGTGGCCCGGCGCCTGAAGCGCGAGGCGCGGACGGCGTCGATCCCGATCATCATGCTGACGGCGAAAGCGGAGGAGTCGGACGAGCTGATCGGCTTCGCGATCGGGGCCGACGACTATGTGCGCAAGCCGTTCACGATGACGCTGCTGATGGCGCGCGTGGCGGCGATCCTGCGGCGGAGCGACCCGGCGGCCGTGGACACGGACGTGATCGCGAGCGGACCGGTGGTGCTCGACCGGAGCCGGCACGATGTCCGCGTGGGCGAGCAGTCGGTTTCGCTGACGGCGACGGAGTTTCGGGTGCTGGCGACGCTCATGCTGGCCCGGGGGCGCGTGCTCGATCGCGACCAGTTGCTGGATGAGGTCGTCGGAAGCGGAGTCGGAGTGACGAACCGCACGATCGACGTGCATATCGCGTCGCTGCGGAAGAAGCTCGGCCCGGCGGCGGGCTGGATCCAGACGATTCGCGGCGTGGGGTACACCTTCCGCGAACCCGCGCATTCCGCGATCGGCCAGGGGAGTTGATGGCGGTCCGGCGAAATTCATGGCGCGCCCTCCTGGCCACGACCGTGGTCATCGCATCGACGGTCGCGGCCGCGTTCTGGCTCGGCCTCGGGGCGGCGACGCTGTGGCCGGAATCGCCCGTCACAATGATCCTGCTCGCGGTTGTCACGGTCGCGGCGATCGTTGCGATGACGGCGATCCACACGCGGCGACTTCGACGGCTGCTGCGACTGGTCGCGCAGACCGCGCGGCGGCTTTCGTCGGGAGATTCGACGGCCCGGATCGAAGCGGACGGGACGCCGGAGCTCGATCTGCTCTCGCGGGCGATGGAAAAGATGCGCGGCCGGCTGACGGGACAGATCCGGAGCATGGACAACCAGCGGCAGACGTTTGCGTCGCTGCTGGACCAGCTTCGCGAGGGCGTGGTGGTCGTCGACGACGACGGGCGGGTGGCGATCATCAATCCCGCCGCGGTTGAACTGCTCGGCCTTTCGCAGCCCAAGGCCCCCGCGACGTTCGTCGGGATGGCCGTGGAGCAGTGCTTTCCGCAGATGGAGATTCAGCGGCTGCTGGCGCCGACCGGCGGGGGCGAGGGGGCGGCGCTGAGCCTCGACGGCGGCCGGCCGGAGCGGCGACTGGAGCTTGAGATTGCGGGCGGGACGCGGCACCTGCTCGTTCACGCGAGCGAGATCGTGCTGCCGGATGGGGAGACGGCGGAGGGAGATCCGAAGACCGCGCACGGGCGCGTGCTGGTCGTCACGGACATCACGGCGCTGACGCGGAACATCGAGATGAAGACGGATTTCGTCACGAACGCGTCGCATGAGCTACGGACGCCGCTGACGACGATCCGGGCGGCGGTCGAAACGCTCCAGCAGCTCGACCTCGACGGTGCGAGCGGGGTGAAGCGCTGGGTGGAGGTGATCCAGCGGCAGAGCGACCGGCTGATCTCGCTGGCATCGGACCTGCTGGACCTTTCGCGGGTCGAGTCGGCGCTGGCGGGGTTCAAGCCGCGGTCGATCGACATCCGGCAGTTCGTCGAGGAAGTGCGCAACAATTTTTCGGAGAAGCTGGCGGCGCGGCGCGTGCGGCTGATCGCCGACACGAGCGGGTGCACGCGGGCGAGCTTTGTGGCGGATCCGCAACTGCTGCGGCTGATCGTGGACAACCTCGTGGACAACGCGATCAAGTTCACGGATGCGGGCCGGGAGGTCTGCATCGGGATCCGGACAGATGTCCGGGCGGTCGTCCTGGCAATCAGCGACCAGGGCTGCGGCATCTCGCCGGAGGACCAGGAGCGGGTCTTCGAGCGGTTTTACCAGGTCGAGCGGGCGCGCACGGGGATCGAGCGCGGTTCCGGGCTGGGGCTTTCGATCGTGCGGCACGCCGTGGCGACGATGGACGGGACCGTGGCGCTGGAAAGCGAGCTGGGCAAGGGTACGACGGTGACGGTGACGATCCCGCAGCCGGGGATGGCGGCGGTGGCGTAGCGGACACGCGCGGCGAAACGGGCCGCGAGAAGGAGACGACCATGGGTTCAGGACGATTCTGGTTTTCCAGTGCGGCCGCACTCGCGATGGCGGCGGCGGCAGTCGGGGGCGCAGCGCCGACGGCCGTCGGCCAGGAGGCCAAGACGATCCAGATCGACGGGTCGAGCACGGTCGCGCCGATCATGAACGCGGCGACGGAGCTGTTCCGGAAGGAAAACAAGGACATCCGGCCGCCGCGGGTGGGCGTCTCGGGGACGGGCGGCGGCTTCAAGAAGTTCCTTGATAAGCAGGCGAATCTGCGGACGGACATCTCGAACGCGTCCCGGCCGATCTCGGAGAGCGAGAAGAAGCTGGCAGTCGAGGCGGGCGTCGAGTACATCGAGATCCCGGTCGCGTATGACGGCATGGCGGTGGTCGTCAACCCGAAGAACACGTGGTGCGATCACCTGACCGTCGAAGAACTCAAGAAGATCTGGGGGCCGGACAGCAAGATCACGAACTGGAAAGACGTGCGGGCGGGTTTTCCGGACAAGCCGCTGCGGCTGTTCGGTCCGGGGACCGATTCGGGGACGTATGACTACTTCGCCGAGGCGGTCGTCGGCGGGAAAAAGACGCGCAGCGACTACAACGCCAGCGAGAATGACAACACGCTCGTGAAGGGCGTTGCGGGCGACGAGGGGGGGCTGGGGTACTTCGGGTTCGCCTATTTCGAGGCCAACGAAAAATCGCTGAAGCTGCTGGCGATCGACGCGGGCGACGGCAAGCCGGTGACGCCCGATCTCAACAAGATCCGGTCGAACGAGTATCACCCGCTGTCGCGTCCGCTGTTCATCTACGTGAACGCGACATCTGCCGGCCGGCCGGAGGTGCAGAAATTCGTGCACTTCCTGCTGAAGAACGCGAAGTCGATCGTGGAGCACCCGAAGGTCGGCTACGTCGCGCTCGATCCGGAGTTTTACGCGATGGCGCTCAAACGGTTCGATGAGCGCGTCACGGGCTCGGTGTACACCGACGCCGCGTCGGTGCACCGGCCGCTGGCGGAGGTGTACGGCGTGAAGAAAGCGGAGACGCCTTGACGAAGATCCAGCGAGCCTGGGAATCATCGCTGCGCGGGCTCTTTTTCGCCTGCGCAGCGATGTCCGTCCTGACGACCTTCGGCATCATCGTGGTGCTGGTGGTCGAGTCGGCCGGCTTTTTCAAGGAAGCGCCGGTCGTGGCGTTTCTGACGGACACGGTCTGGGCGCCGAAGACGGATCAGCGGTACGGAATCCTGCCGCTGGTCTGCGGGACGATGATGGTGGCGATCGGGGCGCTGGTGATCGCCCTGCCGATCGGCCTGGCGATCGCCATTTACCTGAGCGAGTACGCCTCGCCGACCGTTCGGCAGATCACCAAACCGGTGCTGGAGGTCCTCGCGGGCGTGCCGACCGTCGTGTTCGGCTACTTCGCCATCACGTTCGTCACGCCCTACATCCTCAAGCCGCTGTTTCCGAATGTCGGGACGCTCAACGCCGCGAGTGCGGCGATCGTCGTGGCCATCATGATCGTGCCGACGATCTGCTCGCTGTGCGATGACGCGCTGCGGGCCGTGCCGGGAACGCTGCGCCATGCGGCGTACGCGCTGGCGGCGACGAAGCTGGAAGTGTCGACGCGGGTGGTGCTGCCGGCGGCGCTGTCGGGCGTGATCGCCGCGGTGCTGCTGGCGCTGGCGCGGGCGATCGGCGAGACGATGGCGGTGGCGCTGGCGGCGGGGCTCCAGCCGAATCTGACGCTCAACCCGCTGGAGCCGATGCAGACGATGGCCGGGTACATCGTCCAGATCGCCGGCGGCGACACGCCCGCGGGGTCCACCGAGTTCTACTCGATCTTCGCCGTCGGGCTCATGCTTTTCATCATCACGTTCAGCATCAACCTCGTCGCCCAGCGCGTCCTCGGCCGCTTTCGGGAGGCTTACGAATGATCCCGCATTCGAGCCAGTTCGAGCCGAATCTGCGGCGGCGGGCGCTGTGGGCCCGGGTCGTTCACGTGGGCTGCGCCATCATGAGCCTTTTCGGGCTCGTCGTGCTGTCCGTGCTCATCGGCCGCGTCTGGATCGACGGGTCGAGCCTGCTGACGTGGCAGTTCCTGACGGAAATGCCCAGCGAGCTGGATCCGCTCTCCGGCGGGATCAAGCCGGCGATCTACGGCACGGTCTGGCTGATCGGGCTGACGGCGCTGTTCGCGATTCCGGTGGGCATCGCGGCCGCGATCTACCTCGAGGAGTACGCCGAGCACAACGCGATCACGCGGTTCATTGCGTTGAATATCGCAAATCTCGCAGGGGTGCCGTCGGTGGTCTACGGCATCCTCGGCCTGACGCTGTTCGTGCGCTGGCTGAACTGCGGGCGCAGCATCATGGCCGGGGCGCTGACGCTCAGCCTGCTCGTGCTTCCGGTCATCATCATCGCCAGCCGCGAGGCGCTGGCGGCCGTTCCCAAGACGACGCGCCTGGCCGCGTATGCGCTGGGGTCGACGAAGTGGCAGACGATCTGGCACCATGTGCTTCCGGCGGCGGTCCCGGGCATCATGACGGGGCTGATCCTGGCGATGTCGCGGGCGATCGGCGAGGCCGCGCCGCTGATCGTCATCGGGGCGGTGGCGTTCATGATCGATCTTCCGCGGGGTCTGTTCGACTCGTTCCAGGTCGTGCCGATCACGATCTTCCAGGCGGCCGACAAGCCGGGCGAGGAGTGGCACCAGATCGCCTCGGCGTCGATCCTGGTGCTGCTGGGCGTGCTGCTGGCGATGAACGCGGTGGCGGTTACCATTCGGGCCATTCGGTCGAGGACCTGACGGTGACCACGATGAGCGCTCCCACGCTGCCGCCCCGCACGCCGACGCCGGAGATTCCGGCCGCGCGGTCGGCTGGGGGTGCGCAGGTGGATTCGGCCGTCATCCAGATCGAGAAACTGTCGATCCGCTACGGTTCCTTCCAGGCGATCCGCGACGTTTCGATGTCGATCGGCCGGAACCGGGTGACGGCGATCATCGGCCCGTCCGGGTGCGGCAAGAGCACGCTGCTGCGGGCGCTGAACCGGATGAACGACTTCGTGGCGCAGATGAAGGTCGAGGGCCGGGTGCTCTACAAGGGACGGGACATCTACTCCCGGGATGTCGACCCGATTGACCTTCGCCGCAGCGTCGGCATGGTCTTTCAGAAGCCCAACCCGTTCCCGAAGTCGATCTACAACAACGTCGCCTGGGGCGCGAAGATCAACGGCTACAAGGGCGACATGGACGACCTGGTCGTGCGTTCGCTCAAGGCCGCGGCGCTCTGGGAAGAGGTGGAGAGCAAGCTGCACCAGAGCGCGCTGAACCTCTCCGGCGGGCAGCAGCAGCGGCTGTGCATCGCACGGGCGATCGCGCTGGAGCCGGACGTCATCCTCATGGACGAGCCGTGCTCGGCGCTGGATCCGATCGCCACGGCCCGCATCGAGGATCTGATCGGCGAACTCAAGAGCCGCTACACGGTCGTGCTCGTCACGCACAACATGCAGCAGGCGGCCCGCGTCTCGGATAAGACCGCGTTCATGCTGCTGGGCGAGATGGTCGAGTTCGACGAGACGTCGAAGCTCTTCACCCGCCCCGGCGACGCGCGCACGCAGGATTACATCACCGGCCGGTTCGGCTGATTTTCCGATCCGTCAGGAAATGGCAGCGGGGAGCACCGGTCGCCGGACCGATGCTCCCCGCGAGTCGTTTCGGATCGACGCGGATCAGGCGTCGGTCGGATTCTGGATCCGGAAGATGATCGCCGCGAGCGCACCGCCCGCGAACGGACCGACGAGGTAGATCCAGACGAGCGGAATCGCTTCCTTGCCGATGTCCGCGCCGACGATCAGGCTCATCAGCGTCGGACCGAGGCCGACGGCGGGGTTGAACGCGCCGCCGCTCATGCCGCCGCCGGCGACCGCTGCGAAGAAGACCGTAAAACCGATCGCCAGGCCGTAGAACGAGTTGTTGGCCGTCCCCTTGGCCGTCGCGACGTTCAGGACGACGAGGCAGAGGGCGAATGTGAAAATCAGTTCGACGATCAGGGCGGAGGTGGTGTTGTCCGTGTTCCCCGGCATCACGGGATACGTCTTGTTGAGCAGGAAATAGACGAGACCCGCGGCCGCGAGCGCGCCCGCGACCTGCGAGATCATGTAGGCGATCGCGTCGCCGATATTACACCGGCCGCGCATCAGCACGGCGAGCGTCACGGCGGGGTTGAAATGGCCGCCGCTGATGTGTCCGCCCATGAAAATCATGCACATCAAGGATACGCCGATCGCGAGCGGCTTGAGGTTGCCCTCGGCCATGCCGATGGTCAGGACGAGGAAGAACGTACCGATGAACTCCGTGATGTACTTGTTCATTTGAGAGTCTCTCTGTGCGATTGTTTTGAAAGTCGATCTCGGGTCGCCGAATCAACCGGATGGGCAGCGCCGGCGGCCGCGCTCCAACGCCGGCGGGCGGATCATATTTCGGATGTTCCGCGCGGGCAACGACGCCCGGGAAGCGCTGGCCGCGGCGGCGTCAGGGTGCGAGTCGCACCTTGGCCTCGACAGTTCGGGCGCGCGGGCCCGTGAAGCGGATCGTGGCGTCGCCGGCGCCGCGGACGAGCCACTGGACCGAGCGGACGCCCTCGCCGGGGACGCCGTTATCGAGCCAGAGCCGCACGGGCTGGTGCGCGACGAAGCTGAACGGCGTGGTGTAGCGATCGGGGCCGATGAATCCGCCGGCGACGACTTCCAGACCGGTGCCGGCGATCTCGACGCGGTCGCGCGGACCGTAGCGGCGCCGCGCGCCCTGGCCCGTGGTCGTGGGGATGATCCGCGTGTTTTTCAGGTCGGCCCGGACGCGGCTGAGACCGCCGCCGAGCGGCGTCACGTCGACGTTGGTGATTTCGACGAGCGGCATGTGTTCCGCGTGGAACATCGTGAACGCGAAGTTGCGGTGGCATTCGTCTTCGAGCTGGAATGACGGCGGAACTCGGCCCTGCATCTTCACCCAGCCGCCGAGTTCGACGTCGCCGTAGACGGGGTGCTTGAATTTCTTCCAGGGCACGAAGGTCTGGCCGAAGAGCAGCAGGTCATTGAAGTCCATCTGGGCGGTCTGCGCCTCGGCCCCGCGGGCGGCCTCCTCTTTCTCGTAGTAGTACTTGCGGCCGGTCCACAGCTCGTTGGTGAAGCTGATGATGCCGAGGTCCTCGGCGGTCCAGTTGATGAATCCGCCATGGACGGTGTAGAGGTCGCGATAGATCACGGAATAGGTGTAGAGCGGGAGGATGCGCTCGCCGCGCTGGCCGATGCGGTCGTAGACGGCGACGTCCTGCTGCGGGTAGTCGACGTATTCGGCGCCGGGGCCGCGGAGCATCATGCCCGCTGCGTTGTGATAGGACTGCACGGCGGCGATGTTCGGATGGGCGAGAATGAAATCGGCGATGCACTTGCTCTCGGGCAGGCTGAGGGGATAGTCGCCGGAGCCGCCCTGGATGTACTCGGGCTGCCAGTCGGCGGGCCAGTTGCGGTTCGGGTCGTAGCCGCCCGGGCCGTCCTCGTTCACATCGCCGTCGCCGTCGTCGTCGAGGCCTTCGCCACCGAAATAGCGCGTGAAGCGCTTGAACTCGCCCTTCGCGTCGGGCGGGATCATTTCGAGGATGCGCGGGTCATTTGCGGATTCGCGCCAGCGGCCGTTGGGATCCTCCTTGCGCATCTGGAGCAGCCAGCCGTCGCCGTCGAGATCGTTGGGCGGGTCCTCGTCGAAGAGACCGTCCCCGTCGTCGTCGGTCGGTTTCTGGCCGCCGCGCGAGCTGCTGCTCGTGTTGGCCTTCGCGAACCAGTAGGCCCGGCCGTCGGGATTGACCATGGGGATGAAATAGAACGCCGAACGGTCCATGAGCTGCGTGAGCTGCTCGACCTTGCCGTAGCTCTTGGTGAGGTACCAGATCGAGTAGAGCACGGTCTCGGCGGCCTGGGCTTCGTTGCCGTGGATGTTCCCGTCGATGTACATCGCCGGTTTCTCGGTGTCCTTGCCGGTCTTCGCGACGTTCAGCGTGATCAGCCAGATGTCGCGGCCCTGGACGCTCTTGCCGATCGAGGTGAGCGTGAGCAGGTCGGGATACGCGGTCGCGAGGTCGCGGCAGATCTGCGTGACTTCGTCGAAGTCGTACAGGCGGTTCCAGGCGACGTTGACCTTGCTGGGGTACTGGTAGGCGTCCTGGGCGGATGCGGACGAGGCCAGCAGCAGCAGCGCGGAAAGCAGAAGCCGAGGACGACCGGCGCACATTCGTCTGGTGGTGTTCATTCGCCTTCCTCCCGGCCCGGCGCTGTCGCTTCGAGCTTGATGGTCCTGGTCATCTCGCCGAACCGGCGTGCGTGCACACGGAATGTGATCGAGTCGCCGGCGGACCCGCGGATGAGCCAGCGCATCGGCGACGTCGCGCCGTGGCCGGGTACATACGCCGCCCGCTCGGTGACTTCACCGCCCACGATCCGCTCACGGGCGACCTTCGGCTGCACGACGAACGCGGGCTCCCGGATCATGCGGGCGATGGCGAGGTGCGTCGGCAGGAATGTCGGATTGACGATGCGAAGTTGAATCTCCCAGACGTCGCCGCCCGCATTCGCGATTTTCACGATGCGCGCTTCGGGCTTCGGCAGCGCCGCAGCGACCTCTAGCACGAATTTCGCCTGCGGCTCGGTCAGCGAGTCGATTTCGCCGGCCGGAGGGTTCCAGGCGAGGCCCGGCACGAGACCGCCGATCTCGACTTCGCCGAAGGTCGGATGCGGCGCGGCTTTCCAGGGGATGAACCCCGCGCCGCCGCGGCGCTCGTCGAGGTACTTGAGCCATTTCTTCACGCCGTCGGAGGACTCCAGGCGGGCGGCGATGGCATCCGCGGCCGCGCTGTCGATCGGCGCGGCAGCCTGCGGGGGTCCGCCGCCGGGAAATCCGCCGCGTCGGCCGCGTCCGCCTCCGGGGGGACCGCCGCCTCCGCGCCCTCCGCCTCCGCCCGGCGCCGCCGTCGGGCCCGGCGCTCCGCCACCCGCCGGGGCGCCGCCCGCGCCGCCGGGTGCTCCGCCTTCCGGCGGCGCGCCAGCCCGACCGCCGCGGCCACCGCGACGCGGTCGAGGGGCATCGCCGCCCTCGGGCTCGGCGCCGTCGGCCGGCTGCGAGGACGTCTGCGACGTCGGCTCGGACGTTGCCGGCTGAGATGCGGCTGCGTCGAGCGGCCACCAGGGCGTGATCGCGAACGTGGGCAGTCCCTGCTGGCTGTATAGCCAGGCATAGAGCGCTCCCTCGGGCTTTGCGCCCGCGAGCGTCTTGTAGCCGCTGATCGCCTTGTATTTCTCGCCTAGTTTTTCGTAGAGCGGGACGTCGTCGGGGTGGAGGTCGCGGTAGTCGCGTCCGCTGGGGCCGCGCGCCTGCCCCTTCGGCACGTTGACGAGATTGTCGTTGCGGCCGTAAACGAGGGCCGCGCGGATATTCGGGCGTGCGAGCACGAATTCTGCGAGGGCGCGCGTCTCCGGCTCGCTCAGAGCGTGCGGGCCGGCGGCGGGGACTCCGGGTTCGAAGAAGTGCGGCCAGTTGCGATCGAGGTCGACGCCGCCGGGGCCGTCTTCGTCGATGAGTCCGTCGCCGTCGTCGTCGCGGCCTTCGAGGACGAGGCGATAGAGGCCGGTCTCGCCCTTGTTTCGATCGGCTTTGCGGAGCAGGCGCGGTTCATCGGGGTCGACCATCCACTCGCCCTCGGGATCGCGGTAGCGCATGACGCCGATGACGCCGTCGCCGTCGAGATCGTTGGGGCCGTCGTCGTCGATCGCATCGTCGCGGTCGTCATCGACGGGACGGTTGTTGAGCGTCGACTCATCGCGAACGGCGGTGAAATAGCGTTCGACGCCGTCGGGGTTCGCCCGCGGAATCACGATGAGCGTGTGTTCCTTCAGCAGTTTCGCCTCGGGGCCGTCGGCGGCGTCGCGTGCCCGGGCGAGCAGGTGTCGGGCGACGTGAAAGGCGACTTCGCTGGACGAGACGTGCTGGCCGTCGATGCCGCCGACCAGCAGGATCGCGGGGCGCTTGCCCGGCTCGACCGCACCGGGAAGCGCGACCTGGACGGCCCAGACCGTTCGGTCGGCAGACGTCGAGGACACCTTCTCGAGAGTGGCTGCACCCTGGCTGGCGTCGACCCACGCCCGGAGATCGCGGGTGAACGCGGCGTAGTTGCGGTACGCCGCCTGGGTGGCCGCGGGAGACGTGGCCGGATTTACCTGCACGCTCGTTTCGGCCGGTTCTGACGCCGGCGCGCCTGCGCAGGCGAGGAGCAGCGCGCAGCCGCTGGAAAATCGATTGGACATGAACACCCCTGCTGAAGCCAGATCGGATCGGGGAATCCTACCGCTGGGCCGATCGGCGTGCTACGACGCGAGTTCCCAGCGGCAATAAGCCCGCACGTAGAGGCATTGCAGGATCAGCAGGGCGGCGAGCAGCCCGGCCGCAACGGCCGGCCGGTTGCGGATGGGACGCCACGCCGCGAGTGCGGCGAAGCAGGGCAGCGCGGCGAGCTGGTAGCGCGAGATCCCGATCATCCGCGTCCCGTTGTAGGGGTCGGGCAGGTAGGCCATCAGAAAGATGAAAAACGGAATGAGGTACGTCAGGCGCGGGAACGGCCCCGGCCGGCGCAGTCCGACCGCCGCGATGATCAGCACGAGCAGGTTCAGCAGGGCATTCCAGGTTTCGGGCTGGGTCAGGCGGTCGAATTCGCCGCGAGCGGCGTACTTGAACGGCTTGAACGCGTGTTCGACGACCGGCTTGAGTCCGAAGAGTCGGCCGGTGGTCTTGTTGTCATCGTGCGCGGCCCAGGATGACTGCGAGGAGAGAAAGGCCGTCGGGGAACCGTAGCGCCAGCCGAGATACCCCATGTACGCGGCGAAACCGCTGCACGCGACGGCGAAGACGGCGGCCGCCGCGGCGACGCGGCGCCGGACGGGCGAGCCGGCAGTCCATCGCCAGTTGAGCAGCGTAACGACGGCGGCGATGGCGAGGCCGGTCGGGCGTGCGGCCGTGCAGAGGGCGGTCGCAAGGGCGGCGAGGCCGAAGCGGCCGCGATCGGCGGTGCAGAGCATGGCGGCGATGCCGAGAACGAAGAGTCCTTCGGGATAACCGGTCGAGAAGAACATCGCGGGTGGATACGCGGACAAGAGCGCGACGGCCAGCAGCGCGGTTCCCTGTCCGGCGCGTCGAGCGACCCAGACGTAGAAGAGGAGAATGGCCAGAGCGGCTTCAAGGTGGGCGACGACGACGAGAGCGACGTCGGGCGCGCCGTCCCAGTCGGTGAGGGCGCGGGCGAGCCAGATCGCCGGGCGGGCTGTAAGGGAGTACGCGGGGAAGAAGGCGACGGTATCGGTGATCCGCGGCGGGTAACCCTCGACGGCAATGAGGCGGTAATGGCCGGCGTCCCAGCGCATCAACGGGACGGGCGACCACCAGTCGGGCCACGTTGCAGCGCCGGGGCGATCGGGCCCGGAAGGCGTCAGGAGCGCGACGGCGAGGACGAGCGCGCGGGTGGCGGCGAAGATCAGCAGCGCGAGCCACGGGCCGGCGCGGGTCGAGCGTGGCGGGGCGGCGAGCGGTTCGGCAGGCGCGAGCGTGGTCATGCGCGGAGGAAGCGTGATCGCTGAGCGGCGTTTTCGCAACTGCGGGGGGCATCCGGGGCGGTTGGAGGCCGCGCGCCGCCGGGATACCATGGAGTCCATGGGCGAAAAGGCGGGAGGGATGATCGTCACGTCGGCGATCGCGAATGTTGTCGGGCACGACGACACGGCGAAGAACCTGATCAACGCCGTCACGTCCGGGCTCGGCGGCCGTCGCGCCGATCTCCTGCTGGTTTTTTCGAGCGCCCATTTCGACGACGAGGTCGAGCGGCTGGTGGAGCGGCTGAACGAGGCTCTTTCGCCGCGGACGCTGATCGGAACGTCGGGCGAAGCGGTGATCTGCAACGCGCTGGAATATGAGCATCAGCCGGCGCTGTCGATCTGGGCGGCCCACCTGCCCGACGTCGAGCTCCGCTCGTTTCACTTCTCCGATCATGAGGACCTGAGCCGAATTGACGGCGACGAAGCGCTGCGCGAGCACCTCGGCGTACCGGCGGACGTGAATTCGCACTTCATTCTGCTCGGCGATCCGTTCAGCTTCGGCCGGGGCACGCTGGATCTGCTGGAACGGCTGAACTCGGCGTTTCCGGGTCGGCCCGCGATCGGGGGGATGGCGTCGGCGGCGGACAGCCCGAACGAGAACATCGTGGTCTTCGACGGGGAAGTGCTCCGGCACGGGCTGACGGGCGTCGCGCTCTGGGGCCGCGTGACGATCGACACGATCGTTTCGCAGGGGTGCCGGCCGATCGGGCGGCACCTGGTCATCACGCGATCAGAGAAAAACGCAATCCTCGAAGTCGGCGGGATCACGCCCTACGAGGCGATTCAGAAGATCTGGAACGAGAGCCCCTCCCGCGATCGTGAACTGGTCATGCGCGGCGGGCTGCTCGTCGGCCGGGTCATCAACGAGTACAAGGCGACGTTCTCGCGCGGCGATTTCCTCGTCCAGAATCCGATGCACATCGACAAGGAGTCGGGCGCGATGTTCCTGCCCGATCGCGTCCGGCCCGGGCAGACGATCCAGTTTCACCTGCGCGACGGCGATTCCGCCGCGGACGACCTGAAGACGCTGCTTTCACACCCGCGCCCGCCGGCCGCGGGCGGACTGCTCTTTTCGTGCAACGGGCGCGGCACGCGGCTCTTCCCCGATCGCAACCACGACGCCCGCGCCGTGACGGAATCGGCGGGCGCGATCCCGGTGGCCGGGTTCTTCTGCGCGGGCGAAATCGGCCCGATCGGCGCGCGGAATTTCGTCCACGGCCATACGGCGAGCATCGGCTTTTTCCGACCGGCATGACAGGCGCCTCGATGAGCGATCCGTCGTCCAAGCCCGGTGCCGACTCCCGGCCGCGGCTGCGATTTCCGCGGAGCGCGCGCGTGATCAGCGCGGCGGATTTCGACCGGGTGATGCGCGAGGGACGGCGGGTCCGCGACGGACTGCTGACGTTCCGGGTCGTCCGCAACGGCCTCGCGGAGACGCGGCTGGGCCTCGTCGTCGGCAAGCGGGTGGGCGGCGCCGTGGCGCGGAACCGGGCCAAGCGGGTTCTTCGCGAGGCGTTTCGCCTGCTGCGGCCGCAGCTTCCGGCGGGCTGGGATCTGGCGATTCAGCCGCACTCCGCCGACATTCGCCTTCCTACCGTGGTAGAATCGCTGCTGCGCGTGGCGGCCAAGCTTGAGCGAGGCCCGCGCGCGGAGCGAAATGAGCAGTGATCGGCCCATCCTGATTCTCAGTGCGTCGGCCGGCGCGGGGCACAACGTCGCGGCGGCGGCGCTGGAGCGCGAGTTTCGCGCGCAGCTTCGCGGCGCGGTGGTCGAAGTGATCGATACGCTCCGGCACACCAACACCTTCTTCCGGGCGCTCTATGCCAGCGGCTACCTCGGGCTGGTGAATCACGCGCCGACCGCGATGGGCTGGCTGTACGAGGCCACCGACAAGCCGGAGCGCTCGAAGCGAACGAGCTTTCGCGCCGGGTTTCAGAATCTGAACGCCGGCGGCTTCGTGCGGTACATCCGTTCGCGCCGGCCGCGGCTCATCGTCAACACGCACTTTCTGCCCGCGGAGATCGTCGCCCATCTGCGCCGCCGGGGCCGGCTCGACTGTCCGCAGGTGACCGTCACGACGGATTTCGAGACGCACCGCCTCTGGGCCCAGGCGCCGACGGAGCGTTACTACACCGCGACGGAAGAGGGCCGCGCCTACCTCGCGACGTGGGGCGTCGATCCCGCATCGATCCGCGTCACGGGGATTCCGGTCCGGGCGGAGTTCGCGCGAACGCCTCCGCCGCGCGACGAACTCTGCCGGCGCCTCGGCATCGCCGATGATCTACCCGTCGTGCTCGTCCTCTGCGGCGGGTTCGGCGTGGGCCCGACCGAGCAGCTACTCGCGGAACTGGCGCGGATGCCCGCGGCGGCGCAGCTTGTCGTCGTCGCAGGCCGAAACGAGGCGCTGCGGCTCCGACTGGAGCGGCAGGCGGCGACGCTGGAACGCAGGACGATCCGCATCGTCGGGTTTACGGACGAAATGGCGCTGTGGATGCGCGCCGCCGACATCGTGGTCACCAAGCCGGGCGGGCTCACGACGGCCGAGGCCCTCGTCTGCGGCCTGCCGCTTGTCATCGTGAACCCCATCCCCGGCCAGGAATCGCGAAACAGCGATTTCCTGCTCGAGAAAGGGGCCGCGATCAAGGTCAACAACCTGCGCCTGCTCGGGTACCGCGTCAACCGGCTGATCGAGGATGAGCAGCGGCTCGGCTCGCTTCGCGCGGCCGCCGCACGGCTCGGCCGGCCGCACGCGACCGAGCAAATCGTCGCGGATGCGATCACGGTGCTGAACGCGGCCGCGCCGGTCGCGCCGTCAGCGGCCGTTACGCTTCAAGAGCCGATCGGTACGCCGTGACGGTGTCGCGGACGAATCGCTCACCGGAAAATCGGGCCGCCTGAATCGGTCCCGCGGCCGCCAATCGCGTTCGGAGTTCCGGATCCTCCGCGGTTCGGCGCATCGCGGCCGTCCAGGCGTCCGTATCGCGCGGGTCGAGGCGCAGGCCGGCATCGCCGACGACTTCGGGCAGCGAGGCGACGTCCGAGACGATCACCGGCGCGCCGCACGCGAGCGCTTCGAGCGGCGGCAGACCGAACCCTTCGAACCAGGTTGGCCAGACGAACGCCGTGCAGCGGCGGTAGAGGGCGGCGAGATCGTGATCGCCCAGATAGCCGAGCAGGATGACTTGGCCCGCGAGGCTGCGTTCCTCGAGGCGCTCGCGGATCTGCTGCGCCTTCCAGCCCCAGGAGCCGGCGATCAGGAGCGGATGGGTGCGGCGGAGCGAGTCCGGCAGGGCACGAAAAGCGTCGAGCAGGCCGACGACGTTTTTCCGCGGTTCGAGCGTGCCGACGTACAGGAAAAAACCCGGCGGCGGCAGGAAAGCGGCGCCTTCGACCGTGGTTAAGCGCGGGCTCGCGGCGCTGCGCGGCGGGTCGGCCTGCGGCTGCGGTGAAAACGCGGGCCGCGGGGCCTGGTACGTCACGGTGATGCGTTCGGGGGCGATGCCGAACGTCTCGCACATCTGGCGGCGCGTGAATTCCGATGCGGCGATGAAATGGCGCGACTGCCGCAGCCCGCGCTGGAACTGCCTTTCATACCAGCGCACGCGGTCGGCCGGATGCCATTCGGGATGGAGCACGACGGAGAGGTCGTGGATCGTCGTGACCGTGGGCAGGCGGCAGATCAGCGGGATGTGGTTCGGCTCGTGGTAGAGCTGGTACCGCCCCGCGTGCCAGCGGAAGGCCGCGCCGTAGCCGGCTTCGAGCGTCGCCCGCAAGAGCCAGGGCACGCGGCGGTCGCCGCGCGGCGGCGCGGCGGGCTCGGGCCTGGCGGCCGGGGGATTTCGCCAGTCGCGCCGCCGGAGGTGCGTGTGCATGAAGGGACTGGCTGCGATTTCCGGCGCGAAACGAGGCAGCAGGGAGAGAAGCTGGAAAATGTAGTTGCCCACCCCCGTCAGCGCCTTGCGCAGCGGACGATCTTCGACCAGCACTCTCAGCGGGGCGGCGTTCATCGGCCGAAGACTGTAATCGGGCGCAATTTCGGCCGCGAAGGCCCCGGTGCGCGGCCGGGCGGCGAAGCGCCGTCGGCCCGATGCACACAACTGGAATGGAGGTTGCCCCTCGGAGGGCCGATACAACGTCGGGGCGCGCGCACAGGTTCGCGCGACGCCGGCGTTTCCATCAGGGAGGAACGCGATGGGCACGATTTTCTCCGGCACGGGGCTTATTTCCGGGCTGGACATCTCCTCGATCGTCGACCGCCTCATGGCGATCGAAGCCCGCCCGCGCGACCTTCTGAAGACCCGCGTGGGCAATATCGACGCGCAACGAACGGCCTACCTGGACATTTCTGCGCGGATCACGGCGATGCTCTCGCGCCTGACTTCGCTGAATCGCCGCAGCGGATTTCTGGCCAGCACGGCGACCTCGTCGAATCCGGCCGCGATCGGCGCGACGGTCGGTGAGAACGCGACACCGGGCGCCTATACGTTCCGCGTCCGCTCGCTGGCATCCACGCAGCAGCTCGTCAGCCGCGGGTTTTCGTCCACGAACGCGACGATTCCGTCCGGCACAATCACGCTTGAATCCGCCCGGGCCCGGGTCAACACGCTGACGCGCCTCGATTCGCTCAACGGATTCGCGGGCGTCCAGCGCGGGGCGATCCGCCTTACCGACGCGTCGGGCGCGGAGCGCACGGTCAATCTCTCCGATGCGGCCACGCTGGCCGATGTCGTCGAACGAATCAACGCGGCGGGGATCAACATTCGCGCCGGCGTTCGCGGCGACCATCTGGAACTGACGGAGACGACCAGCGGAACGATCCGCATCGCGGAGGTCGACGACGGCCGGACCGCGAGCGACCTGGGCTTCGGCCCCGGCCGGACGTACTCGACGGCGGGCAGCCTCACGGGCAGCGACCTGCTCCGTCTCTCGGAGAACACGCCGCTGACCGCCATCAACGACGGCAATGGGGTGCGGGCGCGCCGCGCGGGCGGGGACTTTTCGATCAACGGGATGACCGTCGACCTCAGCGGCCTCATGACGCCGAATACGCGGCTGGCCCGGTTGAATCACGGCGCGGGCGTGCGGCTGGGCGAATTCCGCATCACGACCTATGACGAAAGCGGGACCGCCACGCAGCGGACCGTGGACGTCAGCGGGGCGACGACGATCGGCGCTGTGAAGACGGCGATCGAAGGGGCTGCGCCGGGCGTCACGGTCACGATCACGGGCGACCGGCTGATCGTCGGCTATCCGAGCAACGTCGCCAATCGCCGGATCACGATCGAGGACATCAACGGCGGGACCACGGCGAGCGACCTGGCGATCAGCGGCGATTCGACGACCGGCCGGATCAACGGCCGGGACAACCTCACGAACGACACGATGGCGGACGTGCTCGCGGCGATCAACCACGCGGACACGTCGGACGGTTCGGTCCGGGCGTCGCTGGACGGCATGGCGATCCGGATCGAAGCGGGTGAAACCGTGGTGATCAATGCCATCGACGACACCCCGGCGCTGGACGATCTCGGCATCCCGAAAGGGGAATTCGCGGGGGCCGTCACCGGTTCGCGCCTGCTGGGCGGCATCGACTCGGTGCTGCTGCGCACGCTCAACGGCGGGCGCGGGATCACGACGGGGCAGATCTACCTGGAAGCCGGCGGGCAATCGACGACGGTCGACCTGTCGGGCGTCGCGACGCTGCGGGACGCCGTCGATCGAATCAACGCCGGATTCGCGTCGGCGAATATCGCGGCCGAGGTCGCCTACGACTCCACGGGGACCCGGCTCGTGGCGCGCTCGCACGACGGCGTGACGCCGCTGCGCATCGCGGATCTGACGGGAAATTTCGCCCAGACGGCGGGCATCCAGGAGATCGGTGCGACGATCCGCGGCGCCAATCTTCAGCGGCAGTATGTCAACGAAGCCACGCGGCTCGCCACGCTCAACAACGGCCGCGGCGTCTCGGGCGGGACGCTGCGCATCACGAACGCGGCGGGGATCAGCGCGACGATCGATCTGAATGACGCATCGACACGCTCGCTCCAGGATGTGATCGCCCGGATCAACGACGCGAACATCAACGTGACGGCGCGCGTCAACGACACGGGCGACGGGCTGCTGCTCGAGGACGGCTCGACGGGGCCCGGGGCGCTTTCGGTGACGGATCAGACCGGCACGGCGGCCCGCGATCTGAACCTGACCGGCGCGTCGAGCGGCGGCCGGATCGACGGCTCGTACGAGATCCGCATCGACGCGGGGAGCGGGCTCACGCTCCAGGGGCTTGTGGATCGCATCAACGCGTCCGGGGCCGCGCCGGCGACCGCGTCGATCCTGAACGACGGAACGAACGTAACCCCCTACCGACTTCAGCTCAACGCGCGCGGCAGCGGTTTGGCGGGCGAGTTCATCATCGACGGCGGCGCGACGGGCATCGACTTCACGACGCTCAGCCGGGCCCAGAACGCGGAGATCATTCTCGGCGGCGCGGTCGGCGGCGTCGTGGTGACGAGTTCATCGAACACGTTTACGAATGTCGTGCCCGGCCTGACGCTGAACCTCACGGGGACGTCGGACGAGCCGGTGACGGTGACCGTCAATCAGGATTCTTCCGCCGCGAAAACCGCGCTCGCGGAGATCGTCGACGCATTCAACGCGGCGATCACGCGGATCCGCGATGCGAGCGGTTACGACGCCGATACCGACACGCGCGGCATCCTGCTCGGCGACAGCACGGTCAAGAGCGTCGAGAGCCGGCTCATTCGCTATTTCACCGGCGCGATTCCCGGGGCGACCGGACCGCTGACCCGGTTTTCGCAGCTCGGCATCACGATCCGCAACGGCGAGCTTCAGTTTGATCAGGCGAAATTCGATGCCGCGTACGCGCAGGATCCCGAGGCCGTGATCCGCCTGTTCACGACGGCCGAGACGGGCCTGGCCGCGAGCCTGAAGAAACGTCTCGAGGAGATCACGGACGCATCGACCGGCATGATCGGGCGGCGGAACAAGGCGCTCGAAAACCAGAAGGAAGACATCAACGACCGCATCGAGGATCTGAACGAGCTGCTCGCGCGCAAGCGCGACCGGCTGCTGCGGCAGTACCAGGCGATGGAGAGCGCGCTGGCGCAGATGCAGAGCCAGCAGTCGGCGCTGGGCCAGTTGAGCTCGTTGTCGCTCGCCCGGAGCCAGTAGCCGGGGCGGGCAGGGTTTTCGGCAGATGGAGTGAATGGACCGAATGTCGACGAACGCGCCGTACGAGTACCTGAAGAACGCCGTGCTGACCGCGTCGCCGGAGCAGTTGCAGCTCATGCTTTTTGACGGCGCGATCCGCTTTGCGTCGCGCGGGCGGGAAGCGCTGCTCGCCGCGGATTACGAAGGGGCATTCAGCGGCTTCGAGCGGGCCCAGCGCATCGTGACGCAGCTCCAGACGGGGCTGCGGCGCGAGGTCGCCCCCGAGCTCGTCGACCAGATGTCCGCGCTCTACAACTTCATTTTCCGAAAGCTCATCGACGCGAACACGCACCGCGATCCGACCGCGGCCGACGACGCCATCCGCATCCTGCGCCATCAGCGGGAAACCTGGCAGATGCTGATCGACAAGCTCGCGCGGGAGCGCAGCGCCGCCCTCCCGCCCGCCCCCGCGCCGCAGCCTCGAGCGACGAAGGCGCCCGTCGCGGCCGTGATCGAGCCGCGTCCATCGCTGAGCCTCGAAGGCTGACGCCGCCGCCCGGAAGCCGCATCGCAAGACAAGCGAGCCGGGCGGGGGGCCGCGGCCCCCCCCGCTGCCGGTCGGCCGACCCAGAGGGCGGGCGCCCCCCC
>BTUU01000007.1:0-278381 GCA_045863555.1 Planctomycetota bacterium
GCGCGGGTGGGGCACCCCACCCTACCTCGCTGTCCGCCCGACGGGGGCGGGCCCCGACGCGCCGGCCACGCGGACGTGTACGTCCGCCTACGGTCGTGCTCCGTAGGTGGACGGACCACATCACCCGGTCGCGTTGGGGGGGACCGGCCCGGCCGAAGCGTCGGGCGCGGCCCCGCCCCCGGGCGGGGGCCCCTGTTGGTGGGGCCGGCGGCCCCTCGACTCAGTCATGGTTGTCCTGGGCTCGGTGATCGTGGCCGGGCCGTCGGCCTGCGGTCCCGGTCGCCCTCGCCCTCGCCCTCGCCCTCGCTAGCGCGTCGGGCTCGGATTCCCTTGCTGGCGCGGCGGGCTCGGATTCCGTTGCTCGCGCGGCGGGCTCGCTTACCTGCGGGGCAACTACCGACGCCAAACGACGCCGGCGGAACGGCGTTCGCCGCGATAGCCGGCGAAACCGTAGCGGCGCGGGCGGTCGTTGTCGCGGTGGTAATAGTTGAAGCTCACGCTGCGGCGCGGGGCCGGAGCGTAATAACGCGGCGCGACGTAACGGACGCGCGGGGCGTAGCTGTAGACCGGGGCGCAGCTCGAATAGACCGGCGCCGAGTAGTACACGGGCGCACAGGACGAGTACGTCACGACCGGGGCGCAGGACCGGTAGACCGGGCGGTCGCTGTAGCCGAACGAGAAGCCGAAATCCGCCTGGGCGGGCGTGACGATCGCCACGAGCATGCCCACGACACCGAAAAGCGTAAACCGCGTCATCTGAAACACTCCTTGATCCGCTGGCTCTTTCCGTCGGCGAATCCGTCGCCAAACGGTTTGACACTCGGACGGGCCGGGGGTTGGGATTATTCAACGAAATTTGTCAGGGCCGGGGTGCGGGGCTATACCGTGCCGGCATGAAGGCGGGCGTGAAGGGTTGGATAACGCGGGAGGTGGCGTGGCCGGAGGCTCCGGCGGGAGTCGTGGCCGGGCTGGCGGGGCGCTTCGACGAGCTGGTGTGGCTGGATTCGTCGGACGCGAGCCCCGGCGGGGGGCTGAACCCCCCCGCCGGTGGCCGATGGAGCCTGGTGGCGTGGGCGCCGCGGGCGGTTGTCGTGCAACAGTCTGGAAATGCTGAACTTAGCGTTTTTGGACGGCGGCCGGTCCGGGGGGACAGTATCTGGCGGTTGCTGCGGGAAAGTTACGGCGCGAATTTCGTTCGCGAGCCTTGCGGGCTGGGATTGACGCCGGGGTGGATCGGGTTCGCGGGGTTTGCGGCGGCGGGGTTGCTGGAACGGGTTGCGTGTCGGGCGGGGCCCGACGAGGTGATCGCGCGGTTTGGGCTCTTCGAGCAAGGCGTTGTTCTCGATCACGGGGCGCGGCGGGCGTTTGCGGTTGGGGTCGTGGGCGATGAGGCGACCGAGACGCTCGACTCGGTGGTTTCGGCGTGGAGTGAGGCGTGCGCGGGAGGGTTCACCCCCCCGCCGGTGGCCGCGGTCCTGCGGGAGATGGTTCCGCGGGCCGGGTTTGAGTCCGCGGTGCGGCGGGCGCGGGAGTACATCGCGGCGGGCGATATTTACCAGGTCAATCTCGCGCACCGGATCGGGCTGGAATTCGCGGGCGATCCGCTGGGCGCGTACGTTCGGCTGCGCGAGGGGAACCCGGCGGCGTACGGGGCGTTTCTGCGGTGGGAGGATCGGGCGATCGCGTCGGTTTCGCCGGAGCTGTTCCTGGAGGTGCGAGACGGGCGGGTGCGAACGAGTCCGATCAAGGGGACACGGCCGCTGAGCGGCGAAGCGGCGCGGGACGATGCTGTGATCGGCGAGTTGCTTGGCTCGTCGAAGGACGCGGCCGAGCTGGCGATGATCGTGGATCTGCATCGGAATGACGTCGGGCGGGTGTGTCGGCCGGGCGGGGTGCGGGTGACGAATGCGCGGCGGATCGAGCGAATCCCCGGGGTGGTGCATACGGTGGCGGACATCGAGGGTGAGCTGGCGAGCGGGCGGGATGGGCTGGATGCGTTGATGGCGTGTTTTCCGGCGGGGTCGATCAGCGGGGTGCCGAAGATCCGGGCGATCGACATCATCGCGGAACTGGAGACAACGCCGCGCGGGGCTTATACGGGTGCGATCGGCGTGCTGGGGCTCGACGGGACGGCGTCGTTCAGCGTGGCGATCCGTACGCTGCAACTGTCGGCGGGACGGGCGGAACTGCACGTGGGCGGCGGGATTGTGGCGGATTCTGAGCCGGCGGCGGAGTATGAAGAGACGCTGACGAAGGCGCGGCGGATTCTGGCGGCGCTGGGTGTGGAGTTCGGTGCTGGAACGGGTTGAAGATTGCGGCGGCGCGAGGAGAGCAGAACGGTCACGTCGTTTGCTCGACGCTCGCGATGGAGCGCTTTACGCTGGTCGGCGAGGTGATGACGATGATGAACTGCCGCGCCGCGCGATGGATGCTGCCCCCCTACCTGCTGATGATTCTCTCCCTCGGCGCTACGACGGCGCTCGGACAGGGCGCTGCTTCGGCGCCGGTAACACAGGCGATCGTTGACGGGGTCTCGGAGATCGCTGCGCCGGGTTCGCCGGGGCCGCTGGCCGTCGTGAGCGACCGTGCCTGGCCGGTGATCTGCGGCGCGCGGGGCAAGGCGCTGCTGCCGGTTGTCGCGGCGGCTGAATTCAAGCGCGGGCGTGTCGTCGCATTCGGGCATACGGGGTATGGCGGAACGAATGCGAAGGGCGACACGGACCGGCTGCTGGCGAATGCGGTGCGGTGGGCGGCGGGGACGCGCGAGGGGACGCTTCGGATCGCGACGACGGACGGCGGGTGGGCGGCGGCGCTGCAGGAACTGGGTTTCGAGGCGACGCATTTGAAGGACGGCGCCTGGTCGCTCGAAGGGTGTCAGGTGCTCTGTCTAGGTCAGTCGAGGCGGACGGATGCCGAGGTCGCGGCGATCCAGAAGTTCGTGGCGGAGGGCGGGGGGCTCGTCGCGGCGGGCCTTGGCTGGGGCTGGCTGCAACTGAACCCCGGAAAGGACCTTACGGAGCATCCGCTCAACCGGATCTGCGCTCCCATGGGCATTGTGTGGGCGGATGGCTCGCTCGATCACACGAGTCCCGGCGGGTACGCGGTGGCGAGCGTGCCGAGTCTGAGTCATGCGCGGGCGGCGCTGGACGCGGTGATTGCGAGCGACGCCAAGACCCGCGAGCTGTCGAAAGCGGAACTGGGGCAGGCGACGGCGACGCTGATGAGCGCGATCCGGGCGCTGCCGGAAACGGACGAATGGCTGCGGCCGCGACTGGCGAAGCTGCTGGCGGATCGTGCGGCGGAGATTGTGCCGAGCGAGAAGAAGCCGATCCTGGTGAGCGACGCCCTGCCGCGGCTGCTGCTGGCGCTCGAGCTTGAGCAGACGGCGCGGCTGTCGGCGGAGAGGGTCAAGGCTCATCCGGCGGCAGTGGAGTTTCCGGGCGGGATCGGGGCGGGTGCGGAAGCCGTGAGCCGTGAGATCGCGATCGATACGGGGGTTCCGGACTGGCACAGCACCGGTCTGTACGCCCCGCC
The DNA here is from genome assembly GCA_045863555.1 of Planctomycetota bacterium. GTDB lineage: Bacteria > Planctomycetota > Phycisphaerae > UBA1845 > Fen-1342 > JACRLV01. Next base: position 3,535 of record BTUU01000007.1, read on the forward strand.
GGGCGAGACGCTTCGGATTTCGATCGGGGAGGAAGCGCGGAAGGCGGGGCTGCGGATTCGGATCGGAGCGCACAAGGACGAGCTGTGGGACAAGGACAAGTGGTCGCGCGTGCCGGAGATCACGCTGGAACGGCCGCTGCGCGAATCGGATGAGTCGGTCGCCAGCCCATTCGGCGGGCCGGTGTATGTCGTCGTGCCGCGCGGGTGCAAGCTTGGCAAGACGAATGTGAAGATCGACGGGGCGGTCGAGATGCCGCGGTATGTCCACAGCGTCACGAAGCTGGACGAGTGGCGATCTCGAATTCGCCGCCTGGCCGCGCCGTGGGCGGAACTGGAGTCGAGGAAGATCATCCTGACGATTCCGGCGAGCGCGGTCCGCGAGCTGGACGATCCGGCGGAGGTGATGACGTTCTGGGATGAACTGTCGGATGCGCATGCGACGCTGGCGGCGATTCCGCTGGATCGGCCGCGGCCGGAGCGGTTTGTGGCCGACGTGCAGATTTCGGCGGGGTACATGCACAGCGGGTACCCGATCATGACGCACCTGGACGTGGCGGGGCTGTTCGTGGATGTGAAGCGGCTGCGGGCGGGGCAGGCGTGGGGTTTCTTGCACGAACTGGGGCACAACCATCAGAGCGGCGACTGGACGTTTTCGGGGACGGGCGAGGTGACGTGCAACCTGTTCGCGCTGCACGCGATCGACACGATCTGCAAGCCGGAAACGGGCGACCGCGGGCACGACGCGGTGAACAAGCCCCCGTCGATCGCGAAGTACATCGCGGGCGGCGCGAATTTCAGCCAGTGGCAGCGCGATCCGTTCCTGGCGCTCCAGACGTACATTCAAATGCAGCGTGAGTTCGGCTGGGAGCCGTTCAAGGCCGTGTTTGCCGAGTATCGCGACCTGGCGAAGGAGCAGCGGCCGAGAAGCGACCTGGAGAAGCGCGATCAGTGGATGGTGCGATTCTCCAAGCGGGTCGGGCGGAACCTCGGGCCGTTCTTTGAGGCGTGGGGCATCCCGACGAGCGACGCGGCGCGGCAGTCGATTGCGGAATTGCCGGTGTGGATGCCCGAGGGATTTCCGCCGCGCGAGGCGGAGACCCGCTGACCTGGCCCCCCTACCGCTTTCCGGGCGCCTGCTCGATCGCGCGGAGCTCGCCGCGGTCGAGCCAGACGACGCCGCACGCATTGCAGGAGTCGATGACGACCGCGCCGGGGCCGTAATATGGGTGGACTTCCATCCGCTCGTGGCAGCGGGGGCATCGGAGCGTTCGCGAGAATTCGGCCGGGTCGATCGGCCGGGGTGTGATCTCCGGGCCGGCGGCGGCGGCGCGGCGGGCGGCGACGATTTTTCCGAAGGCGCTGCGCGGGACGAGGATGCCGCTGCAGGCGCGGCAGGTTGAGACAGACCAGCCGTCGAGGACGGCGGCGTGAAGCGCCTGATTGCACGTGGGGCAGGCGGCGTCCGTGGGCGTCGCAGCGGCAGTCAGACCGTCGACGCCTTCGGCCGGCGGCCCGTCGAGGGGGCGGACGGCCGCACAGTAGTCGCAGACAAAATGTCCGCGGCCTTCGACGAGACGCAGCACCGCACCGCAATTGACGCAGTTCATTTGTCGGACTTCCAGGGCTTGCCGCCCTTCCTGAATTCGAGCTTTGCGTTCGACAACGCGGTCTCGAACGCGGCGTGGGCGTCCGCTGAAAACGCGAACGTAAAGACGGCGACACGGGCGCCGATGCGGATCAGACGGCGGGTCGGATCCGGGCGGAAATGTACGAAGTCGTCGATGAATTCCTCGCGGTCGTCGGAGGTGTCCCACATCGTGACCCAGACGCCGCGGCGGTTTTTCAGGTCCTTGCTCGCGGCTTTTTCATCCGGCCCATCGGCGATGAGGAAGAAGCGATCGCCGCCCCACCCCTTCGCGGCGTCGTTCGTCCAGTAGTCCGGGCTGGCGCTGAGCAGCATGTCGAATTCGTCGGCGGGATCGGAGGCGAGAATCGCGCAGAGGAGTTCACCGATGACGCTGCGGTGGATCACGTGTGCGCCGGCGGGAAGGACCAGCGATTCGATCGCCTTGTCGTCGAGCAGGACGGGTTCGTCGCGTTTTTCGTCGTCCCAGTATTTCTCGGGGTGGAGAATCTGCTCCGAGGAGGCGGGCAGGTCCTTGAACAGCCGGAGCATGCGCTGCTGCATGGTCCGGGCGGCGAGCTCGGCCGCGCCGCCGGCCTTCGGCTGCATGGGCGGCTCGCCGTTCGAGACGAAACACATGCCGCAGAGATAGTTGGCGGCCAGCGTCGTGAAGTAGCGCGGGGCCTTCATGAAGACTTCGGAGCGCTTCATCTCGTCCTGCATCGCCTGTCCGAGCTCGGCGGCGTCGTATTTTCCGGAGGCCATGGCGCGCTGCATGTAGATCATCATGAGGTGCGTCGCGGAGCCTTCGACCACTGCGCCGATGGCGAAGCCGGCGTCCTCGGTCTCGCCGGCGGCGTGGATGAGCTTGTCGAGCTGCGTGTACTGGTCGTCGAGCGCGTGGGTGAGTTCGTGGGCGACGAGCGTGCGAGTGAGGAGCGGGCCGTAACCGCCGCGGTCCATCATGTAGAAAGCCTTGGTGTCGGGGTCGTAGAAACCGCCGATCTGGTTCAGCAGCACGTCCATGGTCGTTTTGCGGAGGTCGCAGTCGGCGGGAATGAGGCCGACCATGCGCAGGAAGGCCTCGGTGACCTTGAGTTTGTCGCCCGCGTACTGCTCCTCGAAGAGCTTCTTCTCGATGAACTCGCGGAGCTGGGCCTCGGTGCGGACGTCGGTCTTCACGTCGTGCTTGAACTTCCAGCCGCGGATTTCTTCGACGTCCTTTTTGACCTCCTCCGCGATGCGGATGAGTTCGTCGCGACCGGGGGCGGCCGGACGGGAGTCCTGACCCGCGGCGGCGAGGGCAGCGGCGAGCGACAGGACGAGTGCGAGGGCGGTGTGAATTCGTTTCACGCGAGAATCTCCCTGTTTCTGATCATCGGCCCGATCAGCAGCGTGCGCGTACACTATCGTAATGCCGATTTCCGATCCGCGCGTCGCCCGGCTGCGCGAGAAGATCGCCCACTTTCCGAAGACGCCCGGCGTCTACCTGATGAAGGACGCCGAGGGGCGGGTGCTGTATGTCGGAAAAGCGAACGACCTGCGCAGCCGTGTGAGCAGCTACTTCCAGGACTCGGCCGACCTCCTGTCCAGCCGCGGCCCGGAGATCGCGCGGATGGCGACGCTGGTCGAGGACATCGATTTCCTTGACTGCGAGACGGAGGTGGATGCGCTGCTGAAGGAGAACCGGCTGATCAAGGACATTCAGCCGCAGTTCAACGCCCTGATGCGCGATGACAAGAGTTTTCCGTACCTCGAGATCACGACCTCGGACGATTTTCCCGGCGTCTTCGTCACACGGGCCCCGCGGATCAAGGGCAGCAAGCTCTTCGGGCCGTTCACGAGCAGTGCATCGCTGCGCGACGCGGTGAACGCCCTCCAGCGGGTGTTCAAGTACCGCACCTGCGAGCTCGAGATCCTCGAAACGGATGAGCGGCGGCGGTTTTTTCGCCCCTGCCTGCTGCACGCGATCAACCAGTGCACGGCGCCCTGCGCGGACCGCATCAGCCGGGCGGACTACGCGGCCGACATCAAGCGGCTCATCAAACTGCTCCAGTCGAAGCGGAGCGTGCTGGTCCGGCAGATGACGCAGGAGATGCAGGCGGCCGCGGCGGAGAAGCGGTTCGAGGATGCGGCAGTGCTGCGGGACCGGCTGAAGGCGATCCAGTCGCTGTCGCTGAGCGGGGACGTGCACGAGGACGTGCAGCCGGAGGTTTTCTACGTCGACCCGACCGAGGGGCTGGAGAAGCTCCAGGGGTTGCTGGAGCTGCCCGAGCGGCCGCGGATCATCGAGGGCATCGACATCGCGACGCTGCACGGCGAGGAGTCGGTCGGGGCGCTGGTCTGCTTCATCGACGGGCGGCCGTTCAAGAGCGGCTACAAGCGCTTCCGGATCCGCACGGTCGACGGCGTGGATGACTACGCGATGATCCGCGAGGTCGTCGCGCGGCGCTACCGGCACGCGGCGAGTTCCGAGGAGCTGTTCCCGGATGTGATCCTGATCGACGGCGGGCTGGGGCAGCTGCACGCGGCGATGGAGGCGTTTGAAGCGCTGTCGAAGGCGATCGACGTCGACGGCGGCGCGGCCCGCAAGCCGCCGATGGTGATCTCACTGGCCAAGCGCGAGGAGATCATCTACGTCCAGGCGAAGTCCGCGCCGCTGAAACTGGGGCGCAACAACGCGGCGCTGCGGCTGCTCCAGCAGGTGCGCGACGAGGCGCACCGCTTCGGCCAGCACTACCACCACATCCTGCGTCGCAAGCGGACTTTCGACGAAGACGTCGCCGCGGGCCGCCGGCCGCCGCGCAAGCGCAGCGCGACGACGGGGCGGAAGACGAGCCGGCCGAAGAAGGGCGAACTGATCATTGAAGAGGATCTGACGCACCTGGACGGGGCGGGTGAATAGCCGTCCCACGGATTACGCGCATTGTGCGCACCGGCGGCGGTCGTCATTTCGCAGGCGCGTCGGCGGGGCGAACCGTAATCGCGCGCTCGACTTCGATGCGCTGGAGCCAGTCAACCTTTCCGGGCGGGAACACCGGTGGGTGGCCAGGCTGCCATTGACCAACTTGCATCGCGTCCGGGCCGACGGCAAGCCAGAGCACCGCGCGAATATGCAGTGTGCCCGAGGTGTCTGCGTGAATCATGGCGCGCGGGGCCTCGGTATCAGAGAACAGGATCGCGTAGTTTCCGTCAGCATTCGGCGCGATCGGATCGGCGCGGTCGCGCAGATAGAACCCGTCGAAATAGACGACCTCGTCGGCGGTTGATGGACCGGAATCCGAACGGAAAGACGATCGAAGCTCAATCTCGAAACGCTCGCCGACGATCACCTCGGCCGGCGCGTCAATCTCGACACGGAGCATTTCGCGGTAGTAACGGTCTCTGAGATCCGACGGCAGCCGCCCGCCCGCGAGCATCGTTGTGAACCAGGCGCTCGCCCCATGGCTGAGGTGCCCGCGCTGGCGAGCGGCGTCGAGCAGTCCGCCGGCGAGTCGTCGCTCCTGTTCGGGCGTGAGCAATCGCAGACTGAGCGCACTCCACTCACTTCGGTCGAAGGACTTCGTCGTGATCGCCTGCTCGATGAGCACACTCGTGGGAAGCCGCCGGGAGAGCCAGTCGTTCAGCGCGAGCGGAGCCGTGAATTGAAGCGCGATCAACGCGACTCCCGCGGCGAGCGTCACGATTCCCGTCCACATTCGCAGCGTTCCGTGCGGCTGGCGGTCCCCGCGGATGATTCCGTCGGGTGCGCTCCAATCTGCGCCGCACTCCGGGCAGCGCGGCCCGGGATCGGCGTCCGGCGCCTGCTGGTAGTCACATTTCCGGCAGCGTCGAGTCGAGCCAATGCGCCGGCGCGCCCGGCGAAGAACCGCGATGCCGACGAAAACCAGCACGAACGGTGAATAAGACAATAGAGTAGAGGCGATCGCCCCGATGACAGTGCTGCCACCAGCGAGGACGGGTACGGCGACGATCGCGGCGAGCCAGAAGAGTAGAAACAGGATGCCGCGGATGCGCTGCTTCAGAGTCTTTGCGTCGTTTGTCACAGGGCATTCCAGTTGGGGAGCCAGGCTGAACCGGGGAAAGGCATGTAGCGCACCGTTCGCAGCATGCACAGTTCAGACCGGTCTGCTCAAGTCCGCAAACCGCCTCTCAAACACCGCCTTCCACTTCGTGATCCCGAGCCGCTGGTACGTTTCCCAGGATCGGGTCCACAGGTCTCGGGCAACGTCGAGTTGGCCGCGGGTCTTGGCAATGTCGCCGAGGTTGGAGAGGTTGCTCGCGACCATTTCTTCGCCGCGCGGCCCGGGAATCTTCTGCGCGATTTCGATTGCTTCGTTGTAGAGCGCTTCCGCGCGGGCGAGATCGCCGCGGGCCTCCGGAATGCAGCCGAGGTTGCCGAGGTCGCGGGCGAGGCCCTCCGCATTGCCGAGGCGGCGGTCGATTTCCACGGCGCGGGTGAGGTACTCCTCGGCGCGATCGAGATCGCCGCGGGTCTGCGTGAGGATGCCGAGATTCGTGTAGGCGCGGGCGGCGTCGGCCGATTCGGGGGCGGCGAGTTCGAGACGGCGGCGCACGTGCTGCTCGGCCGGTTCGAGTTCGCCGAGCCGGAAGTGGAACTGAAACGCGAGGAAGAGGACGTCCAGGTCGGTCGGCGCCGCTGCGAGCGCGGTGGCGAGACCCTCGCGCGCCGATGCGAGAGCGGCGGGTTCGGGCGGTGAGCCGGTGGACATCGCGGCGGTCGCGAGGTCGGCGGCGGATTGGGCGAGAGAGCGTGCCTCGCCCGGGCGCGGATTCGCCTTCGAGGCGTGCGAGCTGCCCGGAGGCTGCGAATGCAGGGTCATGGGAGGTTCCAGAAAAGGAGCAGCGCCGCCCCGCCGGCTAGTGCGACGCCGGTCGGGAGGATCAGTCGGAAGAGCAGGCGGGCCGAGCCGAGCACGCCGGCGATGGCGACCTTGAAGGCGAGGTTGGTCATGACGGCGACGAGGATGACGCGCCAGGCCGTGGCGGAGTCGACGGCGCCGCCGGCGGCCTGGCGGGCAGTCGAGAGCGTGATTGCATCGACGTCGACGAACCCCGAGATGACGGCGATGGGATAGAGGGCTGCGCCGCCGAAATGGTGGCTTGCGGCGGCGGTGCCGAGCGTGACGGCGGCGTAGATCGCGCCGAAGACGAGCGCGCTCCGGAGCTCGGCGGGGTTTGCATGCTCGGGCATGGAAACGGCGTCGGAATTCCAGCGGCGGGCCATCGCGAGGGATATGAGGATCATGAGACCAAGGAATACGGCGAGGGGAATGGCCACGGGCATGATGATCGTCGGCGCGACGACGACAACCTCGATGATCACGCGGGCGACTGCAACCGCCGAGGCGATGATGATCACGCAGGCGGCGAGCGGAACGGCATCCGCTGACTCGCGGACGCGGCGGGCGTAGGCGACCGTGGTGGCGGTGCTGGAGACGAGTCCGCCCAGGAGGCCACTCAGCACGCCGCCGGCGCGTTCGCCGAAGAATCGGTAGCTGACGTAGCCTACGAGGCCGATGCCGACGATGAGCACGACCATCCACCAGATGTCGCGGGGATTCACGACCTGGAACGGCCCGAACTCGGCATCGGGCACGAGCGGGAGGATGATCAGGGAGAGGACCGCGAAGCGCATGATGGCCTGGAGATCGCGCTCGGTGAGCTTTCCGGTGAGGCGGTGCAGCCAGTCCTTGGCGTGCAGCAGAACGGCGGTCAGCGCGGCGAGTACGATCGCCAGCGTCTGGAAACGAGTCGTCAGCATCGCGCCGCAGGCAAAGGTGAGCAATGCGGCCGCCTCGGTCGTCTGGCCTGCAACGCGGCCGGGATCAGGCGCGCGTCGCATATTTGACCCGAGGAGGGTCATGGCCACGGCGACGAAGCCGCCGGCGAGGACGATACCACCCCAGTCGGGCGCGAGCAGACCACAGACGGCGCCGAGCAGCGCGATCAGCGGGAACGTGCGGATGCCGCCGAACTCTGATCCGGCGTGCTGGCGCTGTAAACCGATCAGCAGGCCGAGGCCGAGCGCGAGACTCATTGCACTGATCGTTTCCGCATTCATCGGCCGCAATCGTATCCCAAGCGGGGGTTGGGTCGTACGGAAACACGCGCCGCCGAGCCGGAGTTTCGAGGCGGCGACGGGGACGCAGTCGCGCGGCGCCGCGCTTGCGTGCGCTCCTGCAACCGCTACTATGACCCCTTCACCGGGGGCGGTCCCGGTCGGCTTCGTCGAGTGGAAAGTTCATGGAAACCGGTCCGGCTCTGTGGCTTGCATTTCTCGCTCTCGGCGCGGTCGGTTTGTATTTCGTCCTGCCCGGCGGCCGGCCTGAGGCCGCGAAAGCCGCCCTTCCCGTGCTCGCGGCCGCGCTCGGCGTCACGGTCTACTCCATCGCCAGTTATTTCGCCGGCAAGGAGTCGATGACCGTCCAGGCGATTCTCGCGGCGATTGGTCTGACGGCCGCGGTTCGCGTGATTTCGCACAAAAAACCGGTGTACTGCGCCCTTTATTTCATCCTGGTGGTGATCTCGACATCGGGCATGGCGCTGATGGCCCAGGCGGAGTTCCTCGCGGCCGCGCTGATGATCGTGTATGGCGGGGCGATTCTGGTGACGTATGTGTTCGTGATCATGCTGGCGCAGCAGACGGGCGGGCCGCCGGGCTATGACCGGATGGCGCGGGAGCCGTTCTTCGCTGTAGCGGCGGGGTTTGTAATTCTGGCGGTGCTGGCGGACCCGATCTTCAAGAGCGTAACTGCCCCCGGCGGCGTGGGGAGTTCGGTCGGCGTAGATGCGGCGGCCGCGACGGGAACGGTCTCGCGGGTCGGAGCGCTGCTGCTGTCGAAATACGCGGTCGGCGTGCAGATGGCGGCGCTGCTGCTGCTGGCGGCGATGATCGGCGCGATCGCGGTGGCACGGCGGAAGGCGACGCCGGATGGCGAACCGGAACCGGATTGACGACGCCGGGGTGACGGCGTGTGCTTGAGCGAGGTTGGCGCGGCGAAATGAGCGGTGGAAGCGCACAGATGATCAAGCGGGAGTCGCGACGATGTTGACCGCCTATCTGCTGGTCGGCGCGGCCCTCTTCGTGCTTGGGCTGATCGGCTTCGTGACGCGCCGCAACCTGATCGTGATCTTCCTCTGCACCGAGATGATGTTCCAGGGGATCATCCTGAACCTGATCGGCTTCGGCCGGTATCCGCTCGGCGGAGGGACGCCGCTCTTCGAAGGGCAGGCGTTCGCGCTATTCCTCATCGCCGTCGCGGCGGCGGAGGCGGCGCTCGCGCTGGCCTTCGTGACGCTGCTCTTCCGGAACAAGGCCACGCTGGACGCCGGCGCGCTGCGCATGCTGAGGGAGGAATGATGCTGGCGTCGGATGCGACAACGCTGCCGCTCTGGCTCTACTCGACGACGCCGCTCTGGCCGCTGATCGGGGCGATCGTCATCGGGCTGACGCTGTACATGCGGCGGGCGGGGCTGGACGTGGGCGTTGAGGCCGGGCACGGCCATGATTCGCACGGTCATGACTCGCATGGACATGACTCACAAGGCCACGGGCACGACGCTCACGGTCACGGTTCGCACGGCGGGTCGGATGGTTACACGCCGAATGGGACGGCGCATTGGCCGGTGGTCCTCGGCGCGACGCTGGCGGCGATCCTCGCGGTCGTGATGTTCTTCGACCTGCGGGCGGCCCTGCATCACGAACCAGCGGGGACCGGCTCGCAGCCGGCCGTGATGGCGGAAACTCCGGGACATGGGACCGCAGCGGCCGGACATGGTTCCGGCGGCGACGGGCGTGAACAGCCCGGCGCGACGGTCGCATACCCGATGCAAGGATTCGTGCAGCCGATCTATAACTGGATCAGTCTCGGGTCGACGGAGGTCGGCAAAGATCGCTGGCTCGGCGTGAGCTTCCTCTTCGACGGCCTGACCGCGGTGATGATGCTGGTCGTGTGCGTCGTCGCGCTGATGGTGGTGCTCTACTCGGTCGGCTACATGCGCGATCATCACGGCCACCCCGAGCGCGGGTACGAGCGGTTCTTCGCGTTTCTCGGCCTGTTCATCTTCAGCATGTCGATGCTGGTGCTGGGCGGGAATTTCGTGCTGCTCTACCTGGGCTGGGAACTGGTCGGCCTGTGCAGTTATCTGCTGATCGGGTTCTACTACAAGAAGCCCGAGGCGGCCGCGGCGGCGAAGAAGGCGTTCATCGTCAACCGGATCGGCGACTTCGGGTTTGCGCTGGGCATTTTTGCGATCTACTACTACCTGGGGATGGGGCACGCGGGCGTTAGCCTCCTGCCGGGTGAGAACCCCCTCGACTACACGACCGTCTTCAAGTATGCGGGCGTGCTGGCGGCGACGCCGTCGCTGCTGGGCATGTCCGCAAGCGACCTGATTTCGATCCTGCTGCTCTGCGGCGCGCTGGGCAAGAGCGCCCAGTTCCCGCTGTATGTGTGGCTGCCGGACGCGATGGAGGGCCCGTCGCCCGTTTCCGCCCTGATTCACGCGGCGACGATGGTGACGGCCGGCGTTTACATGATGGCCCGGTGCGGCCCGCTCTTCGCCAACGCACCGGTCACGCTCGACGTGGTGATCTTCATCGGCGCATTCGGAGCGCTGCTCGCCGCGACGATGGCGATGGCCCAATATGACATGAAGCGCATCCTGGCGTACTCGACGATGAGCCAGCTCGCGTACATGTTCGTCGCCGTGGGGGTCGGCGCGGCGGACAGCGGCGTGTTTCACCTGTACACGCACGCGTTCTTCAAGGCCCTGCTGTTCCTCACGGCCGGAAGCGTGATGCACGCGATGGGCAACATCATCGACCTGCGGGAGTTCAGCGGACTCAGGCGGGTGCTGCCGCAGACCTACAAGCTGATGGCCGTCGGCTGTTTCGCCCTCGCGGGCGTGCCGCTGCTGGCCGGATTCTGGAGCAAGGACGAGATCGTCCACGCGGCGTGGGATCACAGCCCCGCGCTGGGGCTGACCATGCTCGCGATCGCGGCGATGACGGCCTATTACACCTTCCGCATGTTCTTCATGTGCTTCCACGGGCCCGAGCGGTTCCCGCGGGAGGCCGGCGCGCATCCGCACGAGGCGACGGGAATGCTGCGACCGTTGTATGTGCTGGCGCTGGGTGCGATCGTTGCAGGTTATCTAGGCGTGAGCTTCCACGGGTCGATCAGCGAGTCGTTCCTGGGCTTCCTCGCGCCCCATGGCGAGTTCCATCATGTTGTGAACTCCAGCTCGATCGTGAAGCCGGATGTCGAGCACTCGTCCGGCGCGTGGCTGATGTACACGTCGTCCGTGATCGCTCTCGCGGGGATTGGCCTGGCGTGGGTGCGCTATGGCCAGGCGCCGCAGGACGAGCCGGATCGCAAGTCGCTCGGCCTGGTATGGAATCTCTGGAACGCGAAGTACTACGTGGACGAGATTTATGACGCGATCTTTGTGCGGCCGCTGCGGCGGCTGGGCGACGCGTTCTTCGCGATCGACCGGAGCGGCGTCGACGGCGTCGTCAACGGCGTCGGGGCGATGCCGAGCGGCATCGGCCATATTCTGAAGTTCTTCCAGCAGGGCGCCCTTCAGGGGTACGCCCTGCTCATGGTGATCGGCGTCGCGGGGCTGCTGGTGCTGTGGCGCTGGCTCGATCCTGCGGCCGGGATGTGATGGAAACGCAACCGGGCGGGGCATCCGCCCGTGACTGAGGCTGAATGGAAGCGATCCTGCTCAACCTGATGCTGCTGGTGCCGACGGTCGCGGCGGTGTTCGTCTGGTCGCTGCCGGAGTCGAGCGAGCGGCGCGCCCCGATGATCACGTTCTGGGCGGGACTGGCCACCGGCGCGATATCGCTGCTGCTCTGGTACCTGACGCCGGGGACGGGTCTCTTTGCCGACACGATTCTGAACTGGATCACGGTCGGCACGGACAGTACGGGCGTGACGATCCGCTATCACATCGGACTGGATGCGATCAGCGCCCCGCTGGTCGCGCTGACGGGTCTGCTGGTGCCGATTTCGATCGCTTGCAGCTTCACCGCGATTCGGACGCGGATCCGCGAGTATTACGCGTGGCTGCTGCTGCTGACGACGGGCATGCTGGGGGTGTTCGTCGCCCGCGACGTGCTGCTGTTCTACATCTTCTTTGAGTTCACGCTGATTCCGATGTACTTCCTGATCGGGATCTGGGGCGGCGAGCAGCGGCGGTACGCGGCGAACAAGTTCTTCATCTATACGTTCGTCGGCAGCGTGATCACGTTCGCGGGCATCATCTACCTGGCGATCCGCGCGGCGGACGGCGGCGTGATCGATTTCTCGCTCACGAAGCTGATGAACTACCCCGGGCTCACGCTCACGGAGCAGTCGCTGCTCTTCATCGCGTTCTTCTGCGGGTTCGCGATCAAGGTGCCCTTCTTCCCGCTGCACACGTGGTTGCCGCTGGCGCATACCGAGGCCCCCACCGCCGGATCGGTCATTCTTGCCGGCGTGCTGCTGAAGCTGGGTACATACGGGTTCCTGCGGTTCAGCCTGCCGATGGTGCCGGACGGCGCCGTCGCCTGGGCGGATGTCATGGGCTGGCTCGCCGTGGCCGGGATCATCTACGGGGCGCTGTGCTCGTGGGTGCAGCGCGATGTGAAGAAGCTTGTCGCGTACTCGTCGGTCTCGCACCTCGGGTTCTGCATGCTCGGCATGTTCAGCATGCTCCCGGTCGGGCTCTCGGGCTCCGTGCTGTACATGATCAATCACGGCCTTTCGACCGGCGCGCTGTTCCTGCTGGTCGGGATGATGTACGAGCGCTACCACACGCGCGAGATGGACAAGATCGGCGGTCTCGCCCGCAAGATGCCCGTATTCGCGACTTTCATGGTCTTCTTTACGCTCAGCAGCATCGGCCTGCCCGGGCTCAACGGCTTCGTGAGCGAGTTCACGACGCTGATGGCCGCGTTCAATTCTCCGGTGCTCGGGCCGACGTACGGGGCGCTCGGCTCGCTCGGGATCCTGCTGGGTGCGATCTACATGCTCTACATGGTCGGCAAGGTGCTCTTCGGCCCGGTGAAGGAGCCGGAGCACACGCCGGACCTTTCCGCGGGACTGACGCGCGACCTGAACGGGCGCGAGGTGGCGGTGCTCGTGCCGCTCGCGGTCGCCTGCATCGTGCTGGGGGTTGCGCCGCGCGTCGTCACCGACCCGCTCGATCCGGTACTTCAGCACGACATCGTCCGCCGCGTGCAGGCCTGCGAAAGCTACAAGTCGATCGTGCGGCGGGCGGATTCGCCGGCGAAGCTCGCCTCGAGGGCGGGTTTCGAATCGCCGATTTTCGAGGGCGCGGCAGCGCCGTCGACGGGAGGGAACTAAGTGCTGCTTGCCTCGGGCGTCATTTCGCTGATCGACCTGTCGCCGGAGATCATCCTCGCCCTGGCGGGCTGCGCGGTGCTCATTGCCGCGCAGTCGACGCGCGAGGCCACGCAGCGGCTCGTTCCATGGATCTCGCTCGTCGCCATCGTGATCGGCATCCTGCTGATCCGTGCGGGCGGTTCGATCGGTCTCGACCTTCGCCCGAATGCACAGATCAAGTGCGGCCTCCGCTTTGATGAATTCGCTGATTTCGTCCGCATGGCGTCGCTGACGATGGGTGTGCTCATCGTCCTCGTCGTCTGGTCCCAGCCGGCCGAGGCCGAACGCGGCGAGTTCTTCGCCGCCCTGCTCTTCACGCTCGTCGGGGTGATGCTCGTCGGTGCGGCGGCGGACCTGGCGATGCTCTTCCTCGCGCTTGAACTGGTCAGCATTCCCTCGTACATGCTCGTGGCGCTCAGCCGGCGCGGGCAGCGGGCGCTCGAATCCGGCACGAAATATTTTTATCTCGGGGCGCTGGCGGCCGCGATCACCGGCTACGGTTTCAGCCTGCTCTACGGCGTGGCGGGTTCGGCCGCGATCGACGACGCGGCGATCTCGATGGTCGCCGGGACGCTCAAGTCCCCCGGCAGCGCGCTGGCGTATACGCTCGCGGTGCTCGGCGTCACGATCTCGATCGCCGGCCTGCTCTTCAAGCTCTCGGCCGTGCCGATGCATTTTTACGTGGCCGACGTGTACCAGGGCGCGTCGAGTTCGGTCGCGGGGATGCTCGGATTTGTGCCGAAAATCGCGGGGATCGTCGCAATCTGCCGGATTCTGCAACTGACCGGGTGGCAGACGACGATCGCCTCGGCCGAGGCCTCGGCGGCCGTGTTCTGGACGCTGTGGGTGGTCGCGGCGCTGAGCACGACGGTCGGGAATATCCTGGCGCTGCGGCAGACGAACGTGAAGCGCATGCTCGCGTACTCGGGCGTGGCGCACTCGGGGTACATGCTGATCGGCCTGATCGCGGCCCCGGGCGGGACGTCGGTGATGTCTGACGGTCCGGCCGCGGCGCTTTACTACGTCTTTGTTTACGGCATCGCCAATCTCGGCGCGTTCGCACTGCTGGCGCTGCTGGAGGTGCGCGGGCAGGCGTGCGAGACGGTGCGCGATCTGGCCGGCCTGCTGCGCCGCGCGCCGGGGCTGGCCCTGCTGATGGCGCTGGCGATGCTCACGCTGATGGGCATGCCGCCGACGCCGGGCTTCTGGGGCAAGCTGTCGCTCTTCGGGAGCGCGCTGTCGACCGCGAACTCGGGCGGGATCATCTATCACGACTGGATCATCGCGCTGGTGATCATCGGCGTGGTCAACTCGGCGATCGGCGCGGCGTATTACCTGCGGGTCATCGCGGCCGTGCTGCTGTATGAGAACGACGAGCCCGCGACGCCAGCCCCGCGCGAGGCCCAGCACATGGGCGTCGTCCTGTGTGGGTTCCTGACGCTTATCTTCGCGTTCGCACCCGACCTGGTGCTCCGGCAGGGGCACGTCGCGTCCGGGGCGTTGAAGCAGCGCCCGGCGATCACGGCGGGCGGGCCCGCGGAATTCACCGCGCCGGTGAGTCCGCGTCCATAATGGCCACCGATGAATAAAGCGTACGCCCGGGTTTGATCGCCCGGGCGTACGCCGCTTCCTGCCGCACAATCCCTCGTTCGCCCCCTACAGCGGCGGCCGGCCGCGCGAGGCGGACCGGACGCCGTGCATGATGATCGAGACGACGAACAGCACGACGAAGATGAAGAACAGCAACTGGGCGATCGCCGCCGCGCCGGACGCGATGCCGGTGAAACCGAAGATCGCGGCGATGATCGCGACGATGAAGAACATGAGTGCCCAATACAGCATGGTGTCTCTCCTTTCGTGCACGGTCGACGGCCGTTACTTCCGCGCGGCGGAATCGGCGTCGAGCGTGGATTCGCGGAGTTTCTCCAGCTCCCGCTCAGCCGTTTCGCGCGCCAGCCCGTAGAGCTCCTGGAGCTTTCCGAGGAGCACCTCGCGCCGGCCGGCGATCTCGATCAGGTCGTCATCGGTGAGGCGGCCCCAGCGGCGCTTGATCTCGCCCCGGATCTGACGCCAGTTGCCTTCGAGGGTATCGCGGTTCATTGAGTCCTCCCTTCGCGCGAGCGGCGTTCACTTTTTTTCCTTGATCTTGTCGATCGTGTCCTGGGCCTCGTCGCCGATTTCGTCGACCACGTCCTCGATGTCGTCGCCGTCACAGTCGCACTTCATCTCGCAGCCGCCCAGCGACAACGGGACGAGCAGCGCGCCGATGACGATGGCTCCGGCCCTGCGTCTCGAGAGTGCCATGGTTCGCTCCTTTGCCGGCGTTCGCACGCGGCCGTGCGGGTCCGCCGCGACGCCATCAGAACCATAGGCCGGGCGTGCGCGCGCGGGCATAGGGACTTGTACCGATCGGAGTACGGCCGGCCGGGCGCGATCGGCCGCGCCGGAGCATCGGGTGCCGGGCGTGTCGACGCGGCAGGACGAACGGCGGCGGGCCGGACCGGCGAGGCTGCTGCCGGAAATTGGACTGCGGGGATTGCCGGGGGCGGCGCTACGGCACTTCGACGTGGTCGAGGATGTAGCGGACGACGTCGTCGCTGGTCTTTTCCTCCGCCTCGGCTTCGTAGCTGACGATGACGCGGTGGCGCAGGACATCCGGGGCGATGTCCTTCACATCCTGCGGGGTCACGTAGCCACGGCCGGAGAGAAACGCGATCGCCCGCGCGCCCAGTGCAAGGTAGATGGTCGCCCGCGGGGAAGCGCCGTATTCGATCCACTCGGCGACCTGGAGCTTGCGTTCCTTCGGGCGGCGCGTCGCGTGGACGAGGGAGACGATGTACTCCTTGATCTTGTCGTCCATGTAGATCTCATCGAGCAGGCCGCGGGCGTCGCGAATGGCCTGCGGGTCGAGAATGGTCTCGACCTGCGGGACGCCGCGCTGGACGGCCATGCGATCGAGGATCTTGCGCTCTTCCTCGGCCGAGGGGTAATCGACGATGAGCTTGAGCATGAAGCGGTCGACCTGCGCTTCCGGCAGCGGGTAGGTGCCCTCCTGCTCGATCGGGTTCTGCGTGGCGAGGACGAGGAACGGGTCGTCGAGGCGGAAGGTCTCCTGGCCGATCGTGACCTGGCGCTCCTGCATGGCTTCGAGCAGGGCGCTCTGGACCTTGGCCGGGGCGCGGTTGATTTCGTCGGCGAGCACGAAATTTGCGAAGATGGGGCCCTTGCGTATCGAGAACGTGCCGTCCTTGGGCTGAAAGACCTGCGTGCCGAGGATGTCGGCCGGGAGCAGGTCGGGGGTGAACTGGATGCGCTGGAACTTCGAGTGGATGGCTTTCGCGAGCGAGGCGACCGTCGTCGTCTTTGCGAGGCCGGGCACGCCCTCCAGCAGCACGTGGCCGTTGGCGAGGAGGCCGACGAGCATTTTGCGCAGGAGGTCTTCCTGGCCGACGATGACGCGGCGGACTTCGGTGAGGAGGCGCTCGAACTGCTGGTACTGCTGACGGACGAGATCGCCGATGCGCTGGACTTCGTGATGCGTCGTTGCCATTCGAACTCCGAACTGCCCGACCCACGGGCATGAACGCGTGAGACTACCCGCGACGGCGCGCACATCCAAGCCGGCGCCGGGCTCGTGAATAGCACGAGACGGACGGGAGAGCCGGACCCCGTCGAAATCTGCATACATACGTGCGCTGACTGCGCGGGACGGACTCAGGACTCGAGGGAAGCGGCCGCAGATCCGCGCGGCCGGGGCACGTAGTGGAACTGGAGCCACAGGGCAGCGAGGACCAGCAAGGCCGAGACGGTTGCCGTCGCAAGCCACGGCCAGCTCAGGAGCGTCCGCCAGGAGTGCCGATTTTCATCAGCCGCCTGCATCAACCCACAGGCAAGGAGCGTGTGATAGGCGACGCCGAAACCGCCGGCGAGAAAAAACCAGCGGGCGGTGCGCCATCGCAGGGAACGAAGCATATCGCGTTGCAGTCGTCCGCAAGCCGGGCAGGGACATGGGACAATCATGCGGGCGATCTTCTTCTCGAGCTCCTTTTCGGCGGCTTCGCGGGACCGTTCATGGACGCTGCGCCCGATGGGGCTTCGAAACGCCGCGGCATTCGCGTCCGTGGAGATCTCGAAGCTGTAGTCGGTACTGCAGTATTCGCAACGCAGCGTGCGGACGCGTGAACCGGAAACCGTCGCGTCAGCGGCGACGATCCTCGCTACCACGTACCCCAGCAATGTTTCCAACATAGACAGCTCCGTCTGATCTATCGCGAGCAATTGGGGCACGGTCGTTTGAACACGTTGCTCGTGCCCAGCCAGATCAGACCCGCGGGCGGGCCGAACACGATGCCCGCGAAGAGGATGGCCGGCATCCGCGGAATGGGCATTCCACCGGCATCGATGGAACGCTGGAAGAAGAGGTAGATGCCGCCGCAATACACCGCGGCAGCGAGGAAACAAAGCAGGATCGCGAGAGGGTTCGTCGCCAAACCCGTATCGCAGCAACGATTGCACCGGAATTTGCGCACGGTCCCGCCTCCGCACATCAGTCAAATGACGATATAGGTCGAGGCGATTGTAGCAAATTCCGTGTCGGAATTGAAATCCCCGTGCAGACGCGCCTTCGCGATCCCGACCAGCGTGCGCACAGCCCTCACCGCACCGTAGGCGCGACGCCTCCGTCCGCACGCACGAGGTGAATCTGGACGTTGACGAATTCGAAGTCGTCGAGGTCGCCGCGGCAGGAGACCGCGCGGATCTCGAGCGTGTTCGTCCCCTCGCGGAGAAGCTCGGCCGGGAGCGGCACGGAGATTTCGCCGAAGCTGCCGTCCTCGGGCGATTTCTCGATCCGACCGGCGAGGAGCGTGTCGTTCACGTAAATCCGGTGCGGACACTGCACACCTTTGACCATGACCGTGATCCTCGCCCGGATCAGGTTGGGCGGCGCCTGGGCGGCGGTGAGTGAAAATTCGCCAATCAGCGCCGCGCCCTCCGACTCGCGCTGGAACTGGCTGTTGATCGCGCCCTCGAAGCGGTCATTGCCGAGGTGGTGCACTTCGGGCTCGTCTTCCACCGCGACGACGGTTTCGTTTTCCGGCTTTAGCGAGAAATCGACCTGGAGCGATTTGCCGCGGATGTCGGCCTCGGCCACGTTCTTCGAGTCGGGGAGAAAACCGTCGGCGGCGGCCGTGAGGGCGAAATTGTCGGGCACCTGCGGGAGCAGGAGCGTGTAGCGGCCCTCGTCGTCCGCCTTGACCAGCACGGGCTCTCCACCGGCGAGATCGACGCGGACCGTGGCTCCGGCGATCGGTTCGCGCGTTCCGGCGTCGCGGATGACGCCGTGGAGCGCGCCGATCGGAGGCGTGCGGTGCTCGCTTGAAGCGGGCAGTTCGGTCTCGGATGGAAGAGCAAGGTCGAGCGCGAGTGTCGGGGCGGGGGTCGAAGCAGGGAGCGGCTCGACCGGCCGGGGTTCCGACACTCGCGCGGCGTCTCGGACTTCGATCTTCGCGTCGGATGCAAGCTGCGGACCGGCAGACGGCGCCGGAGCGACACGCGCGGGGGCGAGCTCTACCGGCGTCATCGGCCGGGGGTTCGGGTCGGCCGACAGATCGGAACGGGGCGTGACATCGCCGGCGGCGAGCGGTTTGACGGGCGGCGTCGCGGGTTCGGCGGCGGCGACGCGTTGAGCATCGGGCGCGGGAGCAGCTTCCGACGGCAGCGCGAAGTCCGACGACGGTTGCGGCGCAGGTGACGGCGCGGCGGTGATCTGCGGGAGCGCGCGGCTCGGCGTGCGCGCGTCGCTCGCGTCGATCGCTACGGGCTGCGGTCGCGGCTCGGCGGATTCCCGGGCGGCGGTCGGCGGGTCCATCGCAAAAGCGGGTTGCGATGCGGCGACGTTGACGTCCGTGTCACGCGGCATTTCACGCGGGGCGGCCGGGAACGCAAGCGAGGAGGCGTCGCGCTCGACCGGTTGCGAAGTCGTGCGCGACTGCGCCGACTCTGCCGGGAGGGCAAGGTCGAAGTCCGAAACAGGGGTAGCCTTCATCGGCGCGGGCGGCATGCGCGATTCGCTCCGCGACTCGGACGTTGATTCCACGGGTGTCGGCAAGCGCGACTCGACGGTCGGCGCGTCCGAACGCGCGACCGGCTCCAGCGCGACGCTGGCGGCGGCCGGCGCGGGTGCGGGGTCGATGACCGGTGGTGCGGCGTCCGGGGCGGCGGCGGAAGCGACCGGGGGCGTCGGTTCGGCGACATTCACGCGCTCCGCGGCGTCGCGCGGTAGTTCGACGTCCGGGCTCGGGGCGGGAGTCGCCTGGTGCGGGCGAACCTCCGGCAGTGCGGAGTCCGCGACCGTTGCTTCCCGCGGCTCCACGCGATCGACGGGAACTTCCAGGGCGCGCGGCGTCTCGGCGGCGGCGAGCTCGACCGATGGCGGCGTGATTTCCGGTGGTGCAGGCTCGACGCGCGGCGTCTGCGATTCCAGCGGCGTGACGGCCGGCGGTTCGACCAGATTTCCGCGGATCTGCGCGACGAGCGGCGCGGCGACGCCGGTGTCGGCCATGACGATCTGCACGCGGCTGCGTCCACGGACAAAGTCGGCGACGGCGGTCGAGATGCGCCAGAATCCGAAGGCCGTGAGGAGGAGGCAGTGCAGCAGGAGGGATGCGAGCAGACAGCGGGCGAGCAGACTGAGCCGACGGTCGCGCATGTCGCGGAACAGAAGGAGCAGGAGCAGCAGCGCGAGCACCCCCAGCAGCAGCCAGAGGAGATTCGGCCAGAGCGCGGACATGAGGCCGAGCCAGTCGACCGCCTCGCGCGGAACGTCTTCGAGGAAAACCTCGCGGGTGGTTGTGCGGAAGAGCCGATAGTGCCGCTCGTTGCTCGGAGGCGCGGCCGTCGCAACGCCGGCCGGCTGCGACTGCGGCGGGGCCAAAGCAGGAAGATCATCCGGAATACCGCGGTCGGAGCTGAAGAACAGCTCGAAGCCGATCGCGGCTATTCCCGGGTCGAGTTCGTTCGCGGGCGTGTTGAGGGCCTCGCCGAGGTTTTCCGGCGCGAGGAATTCGCCGCGGAGCCAGCGTGACCGATAGAGATCAAACCCTCCGCGACCGCCGTCGCGATCGGAAGCGAAATAGACGAAGTCGCCCGCCGGGCTGAAACAGGGTGCGCCCTCGCTGGCCGGCGAGTTGAGGCGATCGAGAAGGAGGACGCCGCTCACGCCCGCGGGGCCGATCGCGGCTTTGTAGAGATCGTAGGGGCGGTTGAAGAAGGACTCTCGAACGGTGGCCGACCATGCGTGCGGGTCGGGCTGGCGGCGATCATCGGGGCGGGGCCGATTGCTTGAAAACAGGAGCGTCGCAGCGTCCGGGGCGACGGCCGGGCCATAGTCGTTCCACTCGGAGTTCACGCCCGGACCGAGGTTGATCGCTTCGAGCCAGCGCGAGGCGTCCTCGTCGCTCCGCTGCGCCACCCAGAGGTCATAGCCGCCGCTGCCGCCCGGGCGGTCGCTGTAGAAATAGAGTGATCGGCCGTCGGGCGAGGGCTGGGGGCCGAGATCGTCGAATTCGCTGTTTACGCCGTCCAGCGGGCGCGGCTCGGTCCAGCCGCCCGGGGTGCGCGTCGCCGTGAGGATATCCGCGTTGCCGCCCGCCTTCCCGCCGACGAAGTAGAGCGTCTGCCCGTCCCAGCTTGTGCGGGGCTCGTAGACTTCCATCGAGATCCCGGTCAGCGCTTGGACATGACGCGGCGGCTCCCAGAGAACCTGGCGCGGCGAATCGGCCTGCGCGGCGCGACGGATGGCCGCGCCATCGGTGTAGACCTGCGCTGGCCGGGTAGTCCACCAGAGGCCGCCGACTGACGCGGCGGCGGCCAGGATGCTCAGGCTTGCGATCCATGTTCGGCGCGACATCTTCGCCTCACTGACCGAGAATGGTGTCGAGATACGGCTGCTGGATGCCCGAGGCCTTGCAGAGGTCGAGGACTCGGACGACGTTCTCGTAGGCCGTGGTCCGGTCGCCGCGGACGCTCACTTTCTGCTCGGGATTGTCCCTAACCAGCCCCTCAATCATGGTTTTCAACTCGCCCAGCTCGATCGGGCGGCCGGAGACGTAGGTCTTTCCTTGCGCGTCGACGTTGATCACGAGTTCGCGCAGAGCCGTGCTGATCGGCGCCGCGGAGTTCGCAAAGGGCAGCGCGACGTGCATCTCGCGCTCGGCCTGCTGGAACGTCGTGGCGACGAGGAAGAAGACGAGCAGGTTGAAGACGCAGTCGATCATCGGCGTCATGTCGAGCGCGGGTCCGTCCGGGTCTTTCACGCGGATGAGCATTCTGGGTTCCTTCTCAGTCTGTCCGCCGATTCGGGCGGTGTCGGGTGCGCTGCGTCGTACGCAGGTTGGAAATCGGCGCGAGCAAACGCCCCCGCGTCAGGCCGATCCCACGGGCTCGCGCGCCGATGCGGGAATCGCGGGCGCGCCGTTGTGGCTGACCGCTGGGGCGGGCGCCGACGCGGCGACGGCCGCAAGTCCGGGGCGTGCCTTGCCGCGGACGAATTCCTCGACGAATTCGACGGACATCTGGTCGATTTCCATGACGAGCCGGTCGATGCGCGCGGCGATCCAGTGGTATGCGATCATCACGGGAATCGAGACGATCAGCCCCGCCGCCGTCGTGATCAACGCCTCGTAGATGCCCTTGGCGAGCAGTTCGGTCTTGCCCAGCGCCTCGCCCGACGCGGCGACGGTCTGAAACGCCGTGATCATGCCGAAGATCGTGCCCAGCAGGCCGAGCAGCGTCGCCACGGACGCGATCACGCTGAGGACGCGCATGTACTTCCGCATCCTCAGCACTTCGCGCTCGCCGGCCTCCTGGACGTGCCGTTCGAGCGTCTCGACCGGTTCGTCCATCCGCCGCAGTCCCGCGAGAAAGACGTTCGCGACCGGCGCCCCGTTCCTGCGGCAGTATTCAATGGCCGCGGGAATATCGGGCCGGCCGCGGAGAACGGCGTGGAGGCCGGTCAGGAAATCGGCGGGGATGATCCTGCGCCGGGCGAGGCTGATGCTGCGCTCGATGACGACGGTGAGCGCGACGAGCGAGCAGATGCCGATCGGAATCATGACCGGTCCGCCTTTGACGCAGAAATCCCAGACGGAGGTGATCGACGCCGAAGCGCCGTCGGCGAGGATGATTGCGGGCAGCGTGTCCATCATCGGTCTTTCCTTCCCGCCGCGCCGCCTGACGGGCGCGCGGCCTGGTTGCTTTCAGGTACCCGGCAATGCTCAACGATCGCGCCCCGGCGCGACGGTTTTCGGCATCAACTTGAGGCGTTCGGCCGCGAGATCGGCCCACTTCGTTTTTGCGTGTTTCTCAACAACGGTGGCGTACTGCGTACGCGCCTCCGCGAGCTTGTTCAGTTGCTCCAGGCAGCGGCCGGCCTCGTAGAGCGCGGCCGCCGACCATTCGGGATACGCATAGAGAATGTCCACCTTGAGGAGTTCGCGGACGGCGTCTTCGTATTGCCTGCGAGCGAAGAGGCACTCGCCGATCTGGAACTGCGCCCGCGCGGCCGTCGGTCCCTTGTGCGCGTCGATCACCTGCTTGTACGCCGCGATCGCCTCGTCGATCCGGCCGAGGTTTTCCCGCGCCCAGCCGACGCCGAATCGCGCCTGGTACGCGAGCGGGCCGGAACTGAACCGGTCGAGATGAGTGAGGAACGTCCGTTCGCTTTCGGCCCATTTCTGAAGCTGGGCCTGCGACTCGCCCAGGCGCAGCAGCGACGGCTCGCAGGCGGCGTCTTTCGGGAATCGCTCGACGACGCGGGCAAAATGGCCGCAGGCGCGGTCGAATGCACCGAGCTGGTAGAGCGACTCGCCGCAGAAGTACGACGCCGAGGCGATCAGCGGGCTGGCGTCGAACGCGCGGATGAACTCGTCGAGCACTTCGGCAGCTTCGCGGTGGCGGCCGAGCTTGAATTCGCAGACGCCGAGCCGGTAGAGCGCCGCCTCGCGAAGGCTGTCCGGGGCCGGCTGACGGGCCGTCGCGATGCGGAATCGCCGCAGCAATTCAGCGGCGGGTTCGTATTTTTCTCTCTCGGCCTCGAGTTGCGCGAGTTCAACGAGCGCGTGGAGATCGGGAGCGTCGCCGGACGAGTTCACGAGTTCGCCGTAGACGGCCGCGGCCTGGTCGGTCTTGCCGAGCTTCCGCAGGCAGTACGCGCGTTCGAGCTGCACGGCCCGGCGCAGAGGCGAATCGAGCGCTTCCAGCCCCGCCCCCGCCCGGTCAAGGGTCTTGAGTGCGGCCTCGAAGTCGCCCTTTCGAGAGCGGGCGATCGCCAACTGGGCTGCGATCCGGGGTGCAGTCGACGCCTTGCCTGCCTCACGCAGCAGCCCCGCCAGCACGGCCTCGGCTTCCGCGACTTCACCCGCGGCAAGCAGCATCTCGCCCCGCCGCAGCGTCGCGTCGGCGGCGATCGATCCCTGCGGCTCCACGTCGGCCGCGAGACGGTACTGCTCGGCGGCCACCTTCATGTCCTTCCGGGCGGCCGCGAGCGCCGCGAGATGCTGATGAGCCGGCGCGGCAAAGCGGGACTTCGGATCTTCCCCAAGCACAGCTTCGAACGCCGCTTTTGCGTCGTCCGGCCGGTTCAACGCGACCAGCGCCTGTCCGCGCTCGAACATCGCCTGGAGGCGGTGCGGGCTCCTGGGGAAATCGCGGAGCAGTCGATCGAGATCCCCCAGTGCTTCGACGGGTTTCTTTGCCCGCAATCGCGCGAGTGCGAGTTTCAGCAGGGCGTCGTCGGCGTCGGCGGGCACAGCGTCGCCCCGGAGGTAATCCGCCAGGAGCGACTCGGCGCGCGGCAGGTCGCCTTTCTGAAACGCGATTTCACCCAGCGCCAGCAGCGCGGGCCGAAGCGCGGCGTTCGAGGACGCCTTCGCGGCGAGCGGCGAAAGACGCTTTTCGGCCTCGTCGGCCTTGCCGGCGTGGAGCAGCGCCTGTCCGCATCGCAGCAGGGCCGCGGGTCGCTGGGCATCATCCGGATAACGTGCAACGAAGTCGTCGTATGCCTTCGCGGCCTCTTCGCTGCGATTTGCCAGCATCAGGTTGTCGGCGCACAGCAGCGCGACGGCCGCGCTCCGATCGTGCCTGGGAAAGCTCTTTGCGAATCGATGGCAGAGCGACAGGCTCTGTTCGAAGTCCTTCAGGCGGTGGAGCGCTGCGGCGGCGAGGTAGATCGCTTCGGGCGCCAGGGCATGGCTGGGATGGGCCTCGAGAAATTCGCTGAGCGACTTCACCGCCTCCGGGAATCGCTCCGACTTGAGGAGCGACACGGCGAGGTCATAGCGCATTTCCGCGATGTTCGGATTCTGCGGATCCGACCGCACGAGCTGCGCGAGCCGCGCGGCCGCCTCGTGCGACGAGCCGCCGCGGAGTCGGCATTTCGATGCCCAATATGCCGCGTCGCGGGCGATCGCGGCGTCCGACTTAGAAGCCAGCGCCTCGAACTCCGTCTGTGCATCCTCAAACCGGCTTTGATCCAGAAGCAGGCGGGCGCGCTGGAAGCGCGCGGCGGTCTGGAGCCGCGGATCGAGCGCCGCCCCGCCGTCCAGCAGCGACTTCAGCAGCGCCTCCGCCTCGGCGGCCGCGCCGGATTCGCGCAGGAGGGTGGCGAGACCAAGCCGGGCATCGTTCAACCAGGGCGAGTCCTTGATTTCGGTTACGGCCCGGTAGGCCGCCCGGGCGTCGTCGAGCCTGCCGAGGGCGTGGGCGGAGCGGGCCGCGATGAGGAAGGCCCGATCGCGCTCGGGTGCGTCGGCATGGGAGGCGAGCCACTTCTTCGCTCGCTCCAGCGCCGATTCGTGACGGTTCAGGTTCGATTCCGCGGTGCAAAGGGCGAGCGTCACGCGGTCCGCGAGCGGGCTTTTGGGCCATTGCGTCAGAAATTCTCCGCCGGCGGCTGCCGCGGCTTCCGCAGCGCCGTCGCTGAGCAGCGCGTCGACACGGAGCGCCGCGGCGTCGTCGGCGAGCGCGTGGTCCGCATGGTCGCGCGCGACCGGAGCGAGGATCTCCGCCGCTTCCTTCCACTGCCGCTTCTGGGCGAGACACTGTCCCTTCATCACCACCACTTCGACGGCGAACGGGAACCCTTTGCGCACCTGGATGGCGGCGAGGGTTTCGAGTGCCTCGTCGAACTTCGCCTGTTTCACGCAGGCGACCGCGAGACCATACCGGGCGACGGGCGCCTTCTCGTGCCGAGGGTGGGCGTCGAGGAAGGCGCGGTATTCCTTCTCGGCCAGGTCGAATAGGCCGCGGTTGAGCAGGCCGTTGGCGCTCAGGTAGCCCGCGAGGTCACTCGCGTTTTCGCGGGTTTCCTGTGCCGTGGCCGCAGACGCCATGAGAATGCAGGCGGCCAGGATGAGTCCATGCGTGCGCATCTCTCTCTCCGGTGAGCATTTGCGTCGGTGGTCGGGATCCGGCGCGGTGGGACTGGAGTCGTGCGAAACCCGGCCCGAGGTCGGCGACTCCATCCGCCGACCTCAGGCTCGTTTCGATCGAATCGGGCGGCCGTTCAGCGCGGACCGGTCGTCGTCGCCGCCGGCACTGCCGGGGCGGCAGGCTCCGCGGGCGCGGCCGGGGTCGCGGGCTGGGCGCCGGTCGCAGCGGGCACCGGCGCGACGGACGGGGCCGGCGCGACGGCGGGAACCGGTGTCGCGGGAGCGGCCGCGGCGATCGGTTCGATATCGACGAGTTCGGCCGGCATGGGGCTCATCTCGACGAACTCAACCGGCGTCGTCTCGCTGCAGGCGGACGCTTCAGCGGCGAGGACGGTTTCGAGTTCGTTCGCCAGTTCGTCGAGCTGCTCGCTCGACGACTCGGACTGGCTGCGGCGGCGCTCGAGTTCGCGGGCGCGCTTTTCCAGCTCGCGCATCTGCTTCTGAAGCTCGCGGGCCTGATTACGGAGCTGCTCGGCCTGCGACTTGCGCTCTTCGGTCGAGAGTCCTTCGACGGCGGATTCCATCATCTCGGCGGCCGTTTCGGTCAGCGATTCGGCGCGGGCCTCAAGTTCTTCGGCGGACCGGCTCATCGCCTCCGCATCGCGTTCCAGTGCTTCGGCCGCCGAGCGCTGCTCGTCGGTGCGGCGGCGGGCCGTTTCGAGGAGGTTGCGAATCTGGGCGCGGCCCGCTTCCTCCGCCGCGAGTGCGCGAAGCTGCTCGACGCGCGCCTTGGAGGCTTTTTCCAGTTTTCCCTGGGCGAGCGAACGCTCCAGCGCGGCGAGCGAGCGGGCGGCCTGATCGCGATTTCCGCGGGCCGCGGCCGCAAGTTCGGCGGCGGCGAGCGGGTTTGACGGGACCATCGCGCCGCGGCTGGGATGGACGCCGTCGATGATCTTGAGGAACGCCTCGATCACGCGGTGCTGGGCCTCAGTGCCGTGGACGGTGATCGAATTTCCGTTACGCGAGACGGGAATCGGCACGTCGTCGCGAACCATCAACTGGAAGAACGCGTCGGCCTTGCCCTCGGGCAGTTCGTACGCGCGAATGATCTGATTCCCCGCGACTTCCGGGGCACTCGGCGCTGCTGGCGCGGTCATTCCGCCGCTCCCACCTCGACCGCCAGCGCGCGGCGCCATACCACCGGTCATTCCTCCGCCCATGCCGCCCGCGCGGGGCTGGACCGGGCGGAAGCCCGGCGTGGGCACAGGCGGCGCACCGGGAGGGGCGACGTTCTGCGAGGGCTGGCCGGGCATAGCGGGTCCGCCGCCGAAGAGGCCCATCGCACCGCCGGGCGGGGTCGGCGTCGGCATGCCGCCGCGAAGCTGCGCAAGCTGCTCGGAGATCATCCTGATCTGCTGCTCCAACGCGGCCAGACGGCGGTCGAGATCATCATCACGGCGGGCGCGCGGCGCCTGTCCCCGCGTGGTCGAACGTGCACCACCCCCACCCAGCGTGTAGAAGGACCGTGTGGTTTCCGCCTCTTCCGCGTCGCCGTCCTCCTCGTCTTCCACGGGCGTGGCGGCGCGGAAGCGGACATGGACCTTTTCGTCGTCGGTACGCGGGGCCGCCGTCGCCGCCCCACCGCCGGCGGCCTGTGAGAAGGCGGGCGTCGCGAGCCAGCCGAGGCCTACCACCGCCGCCGCCATCAGGAATCCTGTGATCGACGTACGCGGTCGAACGCTCCGTGTCATGACCATCGTCAGTCTCCTCGCAAAAGTTCGGGCTCGCGCGCCGGCCGCCGCCATCCCGCCCACGGGCGTGGGGACTCGGCCGTCGCTGATGTATTGCCGCGCCCGAAGCAGCGCTTCGGCATAGGCGCGGCGGCCCTGCGGCAGAGTCCAGGTGACCCACGCATCGCAGGAGAGGTCGGCTTCTTCATGTATTCGGCGGCGGACCCACCAGACCAGGGGGTGCCACCAGTAGACGAGCGACGCGAATACCTCGAGCCAGGCGACCCAGTGGTCGCGCCGCTTCAGGTGAGCAAGTTCGTGAAAGAGGATCGCCCGCCTTCCGGCCTTGTCGAGTTCGCTCCAAAGGCCCCGAGGAATCACGAGCACCGGCCGGCGGCCCGCCCAGATGAGCGGGGACACGCGGGCGTCGGTCAGCAATGTGTGCGGCACGGCGGTCAGACCGATCGTTCTCGCGGCGGAGACGACCATGGCCTGAACATGAGGCGGCGCGGCGACTGCGTGACGCATGCGCTTTCGGAATGACGCGGCGCGGAAAAGGTAGAGCCCGGCGATGGTTCCGATGCCAGCTAGCCAGAGCGGAAGCGGGATCATGGGGAGCGTCGCAATGGCGATCATCAGGCCGATGGCGGTATCACACACGGTCGCGAGCCAGGCGTATACGCGATCCGGCGTGAGCACGACCTGTGGCGAGTCGGCGTTCGGCGCCGCCGTCAGGCCCTCCTTCGCATCCCCGATGGGTGAAGCGGCTACGGGCGGCGTGGGGACAACGGCGGCTGACTCGCCCGGTTGCGAGAGACGCGACGACGTCTGCTCAGTCGCGCCGGCCGTCACGGAGTCATCCGCCGCGGAAGAATCGGAATCCGCGAACGCCGTTTCCACTTCCGTTGACGCATCAATCGTGGGGCGAGTATTTGGCGAGCGAGCATTCATTTCGGCCGGTGCGGCATTCCAGGGCAGGCGAACGTCCCCCGCGAGTTCGGACGACGAGTACACGGCCGACAGGTCGGCAATTGGTTCGCGAGGTCCGACGGCGGCCGGACTCTCTGCCACTTTGTCGCCGGCAGTCGAACCGGGGCCAACTGCGCCGTCGCCTTTGACGAAAGACTCGATAGAGGATTTTGCGTTTGCGAGCTGTTCGGCAACGCGGTCCACCGGGGCCGCCGGGAGCAAAACGGGAATAAACAGGGACAACAGCGTCGCCAACCAGAGGGAGTGCCGCGTCGCCGGCCGGAGAGGAAACAGGCGGGAGAGGATCGCGACGCCGAAGGTGATCGGCAGGACCGCGAGGGCCGAGATCCAGACGGCAGAGAGATCGATGAAAGCCAAACTCATTTCGACTTCCTCGGACGCCCGAACTACCGGCTGACGCCGATCCCGATGGAACCAGGACTGCGAGGCGAATGCGGACTCATGCCTGCTGACCGCCGTCGAGCCGCTCGATCAATTTCTGGAGCGCCTCGATGTCGTCCGCGCTGAGCCGCTCCGACCGCACCAATTGCAGCACGAGTGGTCCGGCCGCACCGTCGTACACCTCTTCGAGCAGCGACCGCAAACGGCTGCGGCCGATGCGCTCGCGTGAAACTTTGTGCCGGTACCGGAACGCGAGTCCGGACTTGTCGGACTGGACGAATCCCTTCTGTTCCAGACGGGTGAGGAACGTCTGGACTGTCGTATATGCGAGGTTTCGGCCGCGTTTCTGAAGACGGGCGAGCACCTCTCGGACCGTTCCGGGGCCCTCGTCCCAGAGCGCCTTCATGACCTCAAGCTCGGCGGACCCCAACTCGTATTCGGAAGCGGACATCGACTATTCCCGGCCCGGCCGCGCGGCCCCGTTCCAGCGAGGGGCCTCTACTACGGCTGTCGGAGGTAGCCTACTACATGTGTCGGAGAGTTTCAAGACGATTTTCGGGATTGCGCTTGTTTTTTCTTCGCGGGGACGAAACTGCGCCGGTGCAGCTTGACTCGGGTAGGCGGATTTCAGAAGATGGGCGGTGGCACCGCGGCGGGCAAGTATCGCGCCTGCCGCTACTTGGGAAAGGAGACTACCTCATGATCAACGCTCGAATCCCCTTCTGCCTCGGCGCGCTGGCCGCGTACGCAGCCGCCCAGACCCCGGCTACCGTGGTCGCCAAGGTCGGCGACGCGGTGGGAAATTCGACCATCAGCACTCTGAACGCCCCGTTCACGAACGGCCTGGGTCAGGTCGGCTTCGTCGCCGCCCTGGCGGACAGCACTCGCATCGTGTGGATCGGAAACGGGCCGGTTTTCAACAGCGCCGACGCCCTGCCCGACGTGCTCACGGGGGGTGAGGGCACGATGGGCATCAGCGACGCCGGCGGGTTCGTCTACAGCCCGAGTTTCAATGGGAATGACGCGGTTTACACGCACCTGGGACTGCTGCTGGCGGACGGCGACCCCGCGCCGGGGATGCCTGGAATGTTCAGTTCGTTCAACAGCCGGCCGACCATGACGCCGGACGGTACAGCGAACTGGGTCGGCGGCTGGTCCGCGACGGCGGGCGGTTCGACGGTGGGTCGGATTTTCTACAGCGCCGCCGGTTCGAACCCTGCGAACACGACGATTCTTCTGAAGACAGGCGACATCGTCGACGGTTTCCCCATCGGTACGAGCGGGATCGGTTTCGGATACGACGTCGCCGACAATAATCTGCACCGGATCCACGCGCTGATCCTCAGCACCGGCTCGACGAACAACGATGACTGCATCTGGGTGGACGGCGCGGTTGTCGCCCGCGAGCTCTCGCCGACGGGCCAGGGCGACAACTGGGACAACTTCACGTCGATGGGCATCAACAACAACGGCGACTATGTATTCACCGGCGATACGGACGGCAACATCGGCACCGATGCGTTCATCGCGTACAACGGCCAGATCGTCCTCCGCGAAACGGATGCCGTCGGCGGCACGCAGCTTGCCGGAACTTGCCGGTGGATCAGTATCAGCAATAACGGAAAGGTCGCGTTCATCCACGACTCGGCCGCGGGCGAGGCGCTTTTCTACGGAGACGCGACCGACCTCGCGAACGCGACGCTGGTCGCCGCGGTGGGTGCGAGCCTCGACACGAACGGCGATTCAATCGGCGACGAAACGCTGACCGACTTCGAAGCGTCCGGAACCATCGGCCCCGGACTGAGCATCGGCGATGATGAAATGGTGTACGTCGAAGTCGAGCTGAACGACGGCACGACGGCGCGCGAAGCGATCATCGGGTTCGATGTGGGAACGACGCCGCCCTGCCGCGGTGATCTCGACGGCGACGGCGACGTCGACATCGCGGACCTTGCGATTCTGCTCAGCGGGTTCGGCGGCATCGGCCCCGTGGGCGACTTCGACGCGGACGGCGACGTGGATATCTCCGATCTCGCAATCCTGCTGTCCGCGTTTGGGACGGTCTGCTGACGGACGGGCGTCGGCCGGCCCCACCGCTGATCAGGCACGAACACCATGCGGCGGCACAGAATCCAGCGATTCTGCGCCGCCACAGTTTTCCGCCGTGAAGCGCCCGAACCACCCCCTGCCGAGCCTTTCCTCCCGCCGCCGCCGCTGACGGATGTCCGTCCCACCTGCTCGCACCCGCGGATGAATTAGACTGTTTGCGGTAGTGTTTTTTGTCCGTCCGGCGGTATCATCCTTTGCACGCCTTCCGGAATGGGCGTTCGGGCATTCAACGTGGGGAGACAATCGATGGCTCAGAAGAAAGTGATCAACATCGTCAGCGTGCAGCTTCCGCCGCAATCCAAGCAGGAACTCGACAGCGTCTGCGACGAGCGCGGAATGACGATCAAGTCGCTGCTCGGCCGGCTCATCGGCTGGTTCGTCGTGCTCGATCGAACGGAGCAGGCGATCGTCCTCGGGCAGGTCGAGGTGGAGGACATGCAGTCGCTCGCCCACCTGGTGATCTCGCGGAATGCGAGCGCTGCGGGCGGGGCGGCCGCGGCGGCGGTAAAGAAGTCGCGCGCCCGCGCGGAAAAATAGCGGCCTAGAGCGTCTCGGGACCGACCGTGCAGACGCAGAGCGAGTCCCGGCGCAGGCGGCGTGCGTAATTCTCGACGTCGAGCAGGGTCACGCCGAGAATCGCGTCGAGCTTGGCCTGCGTGCCGATCGGCCGGCCGAAGTGGAACAGGTCGTCGCTCAGGCTGGCCGCACGGGCGCGCGTCAGATCGTCTTCCGTCGTGGCATGGGCGACGATCTGATTGCGTGCCCGCGTGCATTCTTCTTCGGTCAGATCCTCGGAGATGCGTTCGAGCTCGCGCAGCAGCGTGTCATACGTTTTTCGGCAGCGTTCCGGGGTCGTGCTGGCGCCGAGGTGGATGACGCCGGCGCCGCGCGGCTGGTCGTGCCAGGCCCCCACCCAGTAGACGAGGCCCTGCTTCTCGCGGACTTCGGTAAAGAGCCGCGCGCCCATCCCGCCGGACAGCACGCCGAGCAGGACCTGTTCCACCGCGAATTCACGGCTGCCCCGCGTCGCGCCCGGGAGCGAAATGCCGATGTACTGCTGCTTCAGATCCTTCTCGCGATGCACGCGCGTGGCCGCCAGCACATGATCGCACATGTCCCGGCCGGAGACCTCATCGCAGCCCAGCCCGGCGAACCGCGTCTCGACACGCTCCGCGATCGCGTCCGCATCCACCGGACCCGCGGCGACGACCTGCATCCGGCCCGAGTGGAACGTTCGCGTCCAGTGCTCGCGGACCCGCGCCGGCGTGATCCGCGGGAGCGTATCCGCCTCGCCGCCGGGGTTGCGGCCGAAGCGCTCGCCGAGGGCGGCCCGCTGCATGGCCAGCTGGAGCAGCGACTGCGGATCGTCCTCGAGGTGTTTCAGCTCCTCGATCGCGAGGCGGACGGCGACTTCGCACGGCTCCTCCTCGAACTTCGGATGGACCACCATTTCCGCGACCAGGTCGACCACGTCGAGGGTGAACTCGGGCAGGCAGATCGCGCGGATCAACGTCGACTGCCGGCCGCACGCGCTCGACCACTGGGCGCCGCGGGCATCGAATTCATCGGCGAGCTGCTGGCCGGTATAGCGCGCGGTGCCCTTCGCGAGGGTCCGCTCGACGATCCCGCCGATGCCGGTCAGGTCGGCCGGGTCGTCGGCCGTTCCGGAGAGGATGCGGAAGTTGAGGGCGACGGTCTGGCGGAAGGGAAGGAGGTCGGCGGCGAACTCGATCCCGCCGGGAAGCATGCGGTGGACGCAGTTCCAGTCGGCGAGGACGCGGGGAGCCGCGGCAGCGCCGCTTTTCGCCCGGACGGTCGTAGTCTGCTTCTTCATCCTCGCGTGATACCCGCGGAAACGCACTGCGCCAACCACCCCGCCGCCGCGCTACACCTTCGTCGCGCGGAGCACTTCATCGGGCGTGGTCTCGCCCTTTCGGACGAGGCGCCAGCCGTCTTCGCTGAGCAGCTTCATGCCGCCGGCCCGGGCCACGGGCAGCATTTGCGAGGCGGATTTGCGCTGGACGACCATCTCGCGGAGGTCGTCGTTCATGAGGAGCAGTTCGTAGATCGCCTTGCGGCCGGCGAAGCCCGTGTTGCGGCACTCGCGGCAGCCCTTCCCGCGATAGAGCTTGTCTCCGGCCTTGTAGCCGAAATCTCGCGGGAGCAGCGCCGGATCCTCCGGCATGTACGCTTCTTTGCAGACCGGGCAGAGGGTCCGGACGAGTCGCTGGGCCATGACCGCTTCGAGCGAGCTGGAGACCAGGAACGGCTCAACGCCCATGTCGAGCAGACGCGTCGTCGCGCTGACGGCGTCGTTGGTGTGCAGCGTGCTGAAGACCAGGTGACCCGTCAGCGAGGCGTTAATCGCCGTTTCGGCCGTTTCCTTGTCTCGAATTTCGCCGACGAGGATGACATCGGGGTCGTGTCGCAGGAAAGCCCGCATGGCGCGGGCGAAATTCAGCCCGATCTTCGGCAGCACCTGCACCTGGTTTACGCCGTCGAGGTAGTACTCGATCGGGTCTTCGATCGTGAGGATCTTCAACTCGCCGCTGACGATCGTCTTCAGCGCCGCGTAGAGCGTGGTCGTTTTACCGGAGCCGGTCGGCCCGGTGACCAGCACGATCCCGTGCGGGCGGTTGATGACCTCCATGAACGTGTCGTACGTCTCGCCTTCCATGCCCAGGTCCGGCAGCGAGAGCTTGACCTTGCCCTTGTCGAGAATACGCAGGCAGACGCCCTCGCCCCAGGCCATCGGGACCACGCTGACACGCAGGTCGATCTCGCGGCCGTGGACCTTGATCTTGAAACCGCCGTCCTGGGGAAGGCGCTTTTCGGCGATGTTCATGCCGGAGAGGATCTTGATGCGGCTGATGACGGCGTTCTGAAAGCGGCGGATATCGGGCGGGACGTTCGCCTCGTGGAGCACGCCGTCCACGCGGTAGCGGACGACGAAATCCGTCTCGAACGGCTCGAAGTGGATGTCGCTGGAGCGCTGGTCGATCGCCTCGATGAGGATCTCGTTCACCAGCTTGATGACCGAGGCTTCCTGCGCCATCTGGATGTCGAGGTCGGACGAGTCGATCTTGGCCTCGTCGAGAATCTCGATCTCGTCGGCCTCGTTCATCATCTCCGTAAGGACTTCGCCGCCGACGCCGTAGAAGGCCTTGATCATCTTGTGGATGTCGGATTTGGTGGCGAGGACGGCCTGGATCTGCATGCCGACGAAGTTGCGGACCTCGTCGAGAGCGTAGATGTTGTGCGGGTCGCTGGTGGCCACGCGGAGGTACTTGCCGTTGCGGCTGACCGGCATGATGTTGTACTTGTGGACGATCTTGCTGGGGACGAGCTTGAGCAGCTCGGCGTCGATGTCTTTCTCCGACAGCTCGACCAGCGGCATGTGCATCTGCTCGCTGAGCGTGCGGAGGACGTCCTTTTCCGTCACGAGGCCGCTGCGGATGAGCGCCTGATCGAGCCGCTCGGCCGCGGCGCGGGCGGTAGTGGCGATGTCGTCCAGTTGCTGCTTGGTGAGAAGACCTTTTTCGACCAGTGCTTCGCCGACCGGCATGTTCCCTGACCTCGCTTCAAATCCCGGAACGCGACGCAACCCTTTGCAAGATAGCAGGTTGCGCATGTCCGCGGACATGGCGTTCCGTGCCGACAGAAGATCACTCGACGTGTTATACACGGTCGGGAGCGCTTTGGGTGCAGCGGTGAGCGGGTTTTGGGGATGGCATCGCCCCCGGGTGGCTGAGCGCTGCGGACAAGGCAGAAATTCTGTTTCGCTCCGGCGGAGATCGGGATATTCTGCTTGTATGTCCAATGTAGGTCACGAGGCTCGCGGCGAATCGGAGTCGCGGAGAACCGATCTGTTTCCCGCGGTGTATGAGCAACTTCGGGCGCTGGCGCGGGGTCTCATGGCGGGCGAGCGGCCCGGCCATACTCTGCAGCCGACCGCGCTGGTGAGCGAGGCGTTTGTCCGCCTGGCCCAGTCTCCGGCGGCATCCCCGATGGAGCAGGCGGCCTTTTTTCGCAGCGCAGCACAGGCGATGCGGCATATCCTGATCGACCACGCCCGAAAGCGCGGCGCCGTGAAGCGCGGGAGCGGCTGGAAACGGGCCGCCCTGACGGAAGTCGATCCCTCGTCCGACGAGGATTGCGCGCGACTCCTGGCACTCGACGAATCGATTCTGCGCCTTGAATCGGAGGATGCTCGTGCCGCCGAGATCGTCCGTCTTCGCTTTTTCGCCGGGCTGGGCGTGGACCAGGTCGCCGAGACCACGGGCCTTTCCCGACGAACCGTGCTGCGGGACTGGGAGTACGCCCGCGCCTGGCTCGCGGACGATCTGGCGCGGGAGTCGGACACCTGAAAGGCGGAGTCGATGGCGTCACCGCCGACGGCGAAACAGATCTTCAACGACGCGCTGGAGCGGGCGGCGGGTGACCGCGCTGCGTTCATCGCCCAGTGCTGCAACGGCAACGCGGCGTTGCGATCGCGGGTGGAGGAACTCCTGGCGGCGCACGCCAGCGCTGGCGCGTTTCTGGCTTCCGAGGCTCCCTGCGCGCGAGTGCTTGAGCGGCTCCAGGAGCACCCGGGCATGCATCTGGGCCCGTATCGCCTGATCGAACTGCTCGGCGAAGGCGGCTTCGGGGCCGTGTTCCTTGCGGAGCAGGAGTCGCCGATCCGCCGCCGCGTTGCGGTCAAGATCATCAAACTCGGCATGGACACGCGGCAGGTGATCGCACGATTCGAGGCGGAGCGCCAGACGCTCGCGATGATGGACCATCCGAATATCGCCCGGGTTTTCGACGCCGGGGCGACCGAGACGGGACGCCCCTATTTCGTGATGGAACTCGTTTCCGGCGTGCCGATCACGCGGCACTGCGATGACAACCACCTCTCGATCCGAGAGCGGCTTGAACTGGTCGTGGACGTGTGCCGCGCCGTACAGCACGCGCATGCGAAAGGGGTCATTCATCGCGACCTGAAACCGAGCAACGTACTCGTCGCCCGGCACGACGAGCGGCCGGTGGTCAAGGTGATCGATTTCGGGATCGCGAAGGCGATCCACGGCCGCGATTCCGAATGGACGCATCACACGGGATTTCGGCAATTCGTCGGAACGCCCGCGTACATGAGTCCGGAACAGGCCGGATTGTGGGATTCCGACATTGACACGCGGAGCGACGTGTACTCGCTGGGCGTCATGCTGTACGAACTGCTGACCGGCAGGGCGCCGTTCGATCTGCCCGAAAACGGGGCGCGGGATCAACACGAGTATCAGCGACTGATCCGGGAGGTGGAGCCGAGCCGTCCGTCCGACCAGTTTTCGTCACTCTTGACGTTTCGTCCCAGGCAGAAGGCTGAATCGGACGGCGCGTCCGGGGCGCGCGACGCATCCAGCGAATGCAATCCGGAAACGATTGCGCTGCGGCGCCAGATCGAGCCGGCGGCACTTGGTCGAATGCTCCGCGGCGATCTGGACTGGATCGTCATGAAGTGCCTGGAGAAGGATCGGGCGCGCCGGTATGCGACGCCGAATGAACTGGCTTCGGACATCGCCCGGCACCTTGCGGGCGAGCCGATTCTCGCCGCGCCGCCCAGCCGTGCGTATCGGGTGCGGAAGTTCGTCCGGCGGCATCGCGGCGAAGTCGTGTCGGGGGCCCTGGTTGTGCTTTCGCTGCTCGCGGCGACGGTGGGGACGACGACGTTTGCGCTGCGGGAAGCGCGGCAGCGCGCCGTCGCGGAGCGGAACGCCGAGGAGACGGCGCGGATCGCCGAATTCAACGGCGATATGCTGGCGTCGATCAACCCGCGGCAGATGGGCGAGCACCTGCGGGAGGACCTCCTGGCGGAGGCGGAGCGGGGCTGGAAACGGGCCGGCCGCAGCCGCGACGAAATCGAAACCAGCAAAGCAAAGCTCGACGCATTTCTTCGCGACGCGAATCTGACGAACGTCTCGATCCAGACGCTGGATCGCACTCTCTTCGAAACCACCTACCAGACCATCGACCGGGATTTCGCGGAGCAGCCGCATTTGCAGGCGCAGCTTTTTCAGAACCTCGCGACGACGCTGATCGCACTGAACCTTGTGAACCAGGCGATCGGCCCGCAAAGCCGTGCGCTGGAGCTGCGAATGCAGCAACTGGGCGAGGAGCACGCGGAGACGCTGGATTCGATCGCCTCAATGGTTCTACTGATGGACCTGCTCGGGCGCTACGGCGACGCCCTGACCTGGGCCGAGACCGGGTATCGCGCCAGCATCCGCGTTTACGGCCCAGACTCGCCCGCCGGGCTCGACGCGGAGCGCCTGTACGGATACGCGCTTTTCAGACGCGGCACGTTTCTCGAAGCGGAACAGCACCTGCGCGGGGCGCTTGAGGGATATCGTCGTGAACTTGGTGACGAGGACCGCGCGACGCTCCATTGCATGCGTTACCTCGGAATCACGCTGATCCGCCGAGGGCATGTCGACGCGGCGGCTGCGCTGCTCGAAGAAACGCTCGCCACGGCGCACCGCGCGCTCGACGCCGACGACCCGGAAACTCTGTCCGCGACCGGAGCGATGGCGCTGCTCCGCCAGGCCCAGGGCCGCTACGCGGAAGCGGAGGCGCTCATGCGGGAGGCGCTGGCCGGCCGTCGCAGAGTCCTGGGCGATGCTCATCGGGATACGGTGTTTTCTCTCGATCGGCTGGGGCAGCTACTGCTTCAACAGCTCCGATACGAGGAAGCGGAGCCGTACTTTCGCGAATCGCTGGAGATTCTCCGCCGATGTTACGGTGACGACCACCCGTGGACGTGCCTCGCAAGCGATATGGTCGGTACGATCCTGATGCGCCAGGGGCGATACGAAGAAGCCGAGTCCTTTCTGGTCGCCGGCGTTGAGGGCGCGCGCCGGTTCTGGGGCAGCGACTGCTATGAACTGCTCTGGCCGGTCATGCACCTCGGCATTCTGCGCCGGTTCCAGGGTCGGCTGGACGAGGCGGACGGTCTGCTGACTGAGGCAGTTGAACTCCGGGGTCGGTTGAAACTCGGGAGAAGCCGGGACGCAGCCCTGCTTGATTCTGAAATCGGCCTTCTGCGCGAGGCGCAACAACGTCTGCCGGAGGCGGCCGCCTGCTACCGCGACGCCGTTTCGGGATTCACGCAGTATCGGGGCCCGGACCATCCGGAGACACGCGCGGCGGCCGCCCAACTGGCCGCCGTGCTCGAACGGCTTGGCGCGGCCGACGAACTGTCGCCTCTGCGGTCACAGGGCCTGGTGCCCGCCGCGGACGCACCGTGAGAATCTCACCCTGGCCGGATGTCGCGCGCGGTCCGAACGATCCCGCACACGCCTCGAAAAACCGCGTCCTCCTGGCACCTCGTGCGTACGGGATGCGCCTATTTCCCTGAACCCCCGGGTCGAGGGTTCGCGTAGCGATTCGGACCGCCAGTTCATCGGACGGCAGCAACCGCAGCGCGGACCACCCGCGGACCATTCTGATCGGGTCCAGGCATCAAGGAGACACCCATGCACCCGTCCCGTTTCCGCATCGCCCTGGCCGCGGCCGCACTGCTCTGCGGCTCGCAGCCGATACTGGCAGGCACCCATCGTGTACCCGCGGACTTTTCCACGATCCAGGCGGCGATCGACGCTGCCGACACCGGCGACGTCATCCTGCTGGCAGACGGCGTCTACAGCGGCGCCGGCAATCGGGACATCGATTTCGGCGGCAAGGCGATCGTCGTGCGAAGCGAGAACGGCGCGGCGGACTGCATCATCGACTGCGGCGGCGGCCCGGCCGATCCTCACCGTGCATTCTGGTTTCACAGCGGCGAAACCGCGGCCGCGCGACTGGAGGGCTTGACCATCCGGGGAGGCTTCATGGCCCGGGGCGGCGGAATCCTCTGCGAGAACGGGAGTTCGCCGACGATTGTCGCGTGCATCGTGCGTGACAACACGGCCTGGGCGGTGGTGGACAACGACGGCGGCGCCGGCATCTACCTCTCGGGAAGCCATCCGACGATTGTCGACTGCGTGTTTTTCCAAAACCACACCGAACTGACGGTCGATCTGACGAGCGGAGGTGCGATGTGCATCGCGTTCGGCAGCAACCCCGTGATCCGTAATTGCGAGTTCAGGCAGAATTCGGCCACGGGCGCTGCGGTGGATTTCGGCGGCGGCGCGATCCAGATCGGCCGGACGTCGGCGCCGGTGATCTCGGATTGTCTGTTTGCGGAAAACGTGGCCAACGAAGGCGGCGCACTGCGAATCGTGACGATTCAGGAAATCACCATCCGTCGCTGCGTTTTCCGGGAGAATACGGCGCTGCTCCTGGCCGGCGCCGCGGTCACCGGCAATCCCGGCCGGCGTCATTTCCGTGACTGTCTTTTCTATCGGAACAGGACGACTGATCCAAATCTCGAGGGCGGGGCCGGGCTGATGCTCATGGACGGGGAGGATTCGGCCGTGAACTGCCGGTTTATCGAAAACAGCAGCGCGCGAATCGGCGGCGGGCTGTGGCTCAATCGCGGCGTTCGCGCGACGGTCGAGAGCTGTGAGTTCCTGGGCAACTGCTCCGGGGATCGCGCAGCGGGCGTGGCGGTTTCGCAGGGATCGGAGGCCCTGATCACGAATTGCATCTTCGTGGGCAATTCGTCCGGATTATACTCGAGCGCGGGCGCAGCCGCCCTCGACTGCTTTGCCGGGGTGAACGCGATCCCCGCGTTTGCGACGCTGCGGAACTGCACGTTCAGCCACAATGCGGCGCCTGCGGGTCACGCCGCGGTCGCAGTCTGGGCGGGGAGCGGCATTACGGCGAGCAACTGCATCTTCCGGATGAATTCTCCGAATGCCATTGGCGGTAACAGCAGTGTTTCTGTGACCTATTCGTGCTTTGGTGGCATATTCCCGGGCGCCGGGAATATCGCGGCGGACCCGCTGTTCACACGCGATCCAAATCCGGGAGCCGGCGGCTGGTGCACCGGGCGCGACGACAACGACTATGGCGATCTTCGGCTTACGGCCGAGTCGGCCTGCATCGAGACGGGCGACCCGGCTTTCGTGCCAACGCCGTGTGAGCACGATCTGGACGGGGCGTGCCGAGTCTGGGATGGGGACTCCGGGTCAGGAGCGCGGGTGGACATGGGGGCTTACGAATTCGGAGCGCCGCGCGGCGATATCGACGGCAATTGCCAGATCGATCTCGGGGACCTGGCGGCGTTGCTGACGCGCTTCGGCACGCTCAGCGGCGCCTACCCCGGAGACGGAGACCTCGACCGGGACGGTGATGTGGATCTGACGGATCTGTCCCAGATGCTCGCCTATTTCGGCTCGACGTGTCCGTGACCCTTTGATTGACCCGTCTCGAAGCACCCCCTTGGCCGGCGCCGCCCGCCCCCAATCGGAGGCGGCGCCGGTTTTTCTCCGGTCGTTGGCTCTGATGTGGAACGTCTGCACGGGTGCGGGATCACCGCGCGCCTTGCGGGGATCGAAAGGCGCTCCGGCCGGACCAAACTGGAAGCCAGCAAACGATCAGCTCAATCGTCGCGACGATCTTCCCGGCGGTCGCGTCGATCCTCGCGGTAGTCGCGCCAGTCATCCCGGCGCTCATCGCGATTATCGCGTCGGTCGTCCCGGCGGTCCTCGCGGAATTCGCGGCGATCTTCGCGACGCTCCGATCGGTAGTCGCGGTCCCGGTCGCGGTCATGGTCATGATTGTCCGAACTGCACGCCGGCAGCATCAATGCTCCGACGATGAGCACAAGACCCGATATGAGCCGCAGCTTGAACGTCTGCATATGTCCCTCAATTCACCCAGCGCAGATCATATGCCGTGCGCTCGCCGCGAAGCCGCGGGCGGCAGGGTTCGGCGCGACACAAGGGGCACGGCTGACGCATGTTCACACGGAGTACCGAGAAGCACGCAATTCTTCATGTTCCTCGCGAGCGCATCGGGCTCGGAAGGTGGCCGAATTCCGTGCTACTCGCATCGGAAATGCTCGCAGACGAACCCGATGATCGCGTTCCAATCGCTCACCCAGCTCGAGTGGCCGACGCCCGGAAGTTCGACGAGCCGCGCCCCCGGCGTGATCGATTCCAGCCGCCGCGCCTGCTCGAGGGGAACGAGTTCATCGACGTCGCCGTGGAGGAGCAGAACCGGCACGTTCAACGTCGGCAAGACGGCGTCCGTGTCGAAGCGGTTGCGGAGGAGGAATGCGGGGAGCATGTGCTTGCGGGCCATCTCGCCCATGTTCGCGAACGTCGCCTCCAGCACGAGCAGCGCCGGGCGGCGCTCGCGGGCGAGCTGGACGGCGATTCCACCGCCGACGGAAAGACCGTGGAAGCCGATGCGGGCGCGGTCGATCTCCGGCCGGGCGGCGAGCCAGTCGTAGAAGCGCACGCTGTCCGCGACGATCACCTGCTGGCCGGGCGAGCCGCCGCATTGGCCGTAGCCGCGGTACTCGACGGCGAGGATGGAGATGCCGCGGCGGACGTAGGGTTCGGCGTTGTTCCAGCGCGTGTCGATGAGATCGAGATTGCCATGGAAGTAGATCATCGCGGGGCCGGGACTGGCGGCCGAGCGGCCGACGCCGGCCTGGTACCACGCCTGGACGCGAACGCCATCGGGCATCGTCAGCCAGACGGCCTCGACACCCGCGGGCGGCGGGCCGGCGAGGTGATCGCTGAGCCACGAGCCGGGGAAGATCAGCCGTTCCTGAAACGCCCATGCCAGCACGAGCGCGAGGACGTAGAGGCCGACGGCAGCGGCCGCGATGCGGTAGAGCCAGCGAATCATGCGTCGCCGCCGGGGCGGATTCGCGCGGGTGGACGCGGGGTCTGGCGCGGCGACCGGGGCGGCGGAGTTCGCGTCAGACATCGGCTCGTCTCACAGCGGCGGTCGAGGTTCTCGTCGCACATCGAGTGCGATTGTAGCGGGGCCGCGGGCCCGCTTCCGGGGATTCGAGGCCGGACCGCGTTTGTTTGCGAACGTCAGTCGACTTTTCGCGGTGCGGCTCCCGATTCGCTGCCCGGCGAGGCCGCGAGGTACTTCTCCAGGCCCCCCGCCGCGACGCGCGCCGATGACCAGGCCCACTGGAAGTTGTATCCGCCGATGCAGCCATCGACGTCGAGAATTTCGCCGACGAGGAAGAGGCCGGGGGATTTTCGGGAGGCCATCGTGGCGGCGTCGATCTCGGTGAGCGTGACGCCGCCGGCGGTCGCTTCGGCGTAGGTGTAGCCGCGGCTCTCGACGACGGGGAGGGAAAGCGCGGTGAGCGTCTCGACGAGCCGGCGGCGCGTCTCGCGGGCGAGGTGGGCGAGGGGCGTCGCGGCGGATGCGCCGGCGAGGCGGAGAATGGCGTCCGTGACGCGGGAGGGAATGCGGCGGGCGAGCCACGCGGCGACGGAGCGGTGGGCGTCGATGCGGGCGGCGTCGATCAACTCGGCGTCGAGGCGATCGGAAGTCGTGTCGGGGAGGAGGTTGGCGAGAAGCGCGGGGGCCTGCTTTTCGAGCTGGGCCCGGAGCCAGACGCGCGAGATGTCCATCGCGGCGGGGCCGCTGACGCCGAAATGGGTCCAGAGCATCGGGCCGCCGCGTGACTGAGGTTTGGCGGACGCGGTGCGGACGGTGAGGGCGACGGGTTGGGCGATTCCGGCGAGATCGGCGAACGCATGGCCGGAGAGGACGAGCGGCGCGAGCGCGGGCGTCGTGGGGACGAGAGTGTGGCCGAGCGTCGTGGCGAGGTTGTAACCGCCGCCGTCGCTGCCGGTTTTGGGGAGCGCGAGGCCGCCGGTGGCAAGAACGACGGCGCGGGCGTCGAAGCTCGCGTGGCGCGCGACGACGTGGAAATCGCCGCCGCGCGGAGTGACGGTTTCGACGCGATGGTCGGCCAGAATCGGCACGCCGCGGCGCTCGCACTCGTCGAGCAGGGCTGCGAGCACGGTGCGGGAGGATTCGGAATCGGGGAAATACTTGCCGAATTCCTCCACGTGCATCGGCACCCCGAGCTCGGCGAAAAACGCGACCGTCGCGGGAACGGGCAGCGCGGCGAGCACGCGGCGGATGATGTGCCTGGATCCCCCGAAGTAGTGATCGGCGGTGACGTCGACGTTGGTGACATTGCAGCGGCCCCCGCCACTGACGAGGATTTTCGCTCCGACCTTGCGTGCGCCGTCGAGAGCGACGATGCGGAGATGCGGCGCGCGGCGCGCGGTGAAGATGGCCGTTGCGAGCCCGGCCGCACCAGCGCCGATGATTGCGACGTCGACTGTCCGGGCGGCTCGATCGGTCTGCATTGCGACGGATTTTCCGGGTTGTGCGGGCGGCTGTCGAACCGGGATGGCGGGTCCCGGGGGCCCTGTTGATCCGTGGGGTGCCCCCGTCCTCGCTCGCGCGTCGGGCTCGGATTCCTGACCGAGACCCTGCGTCGCGTCTGGGCGGATCGGCCGCTAAGCTCCAGCGCGTGCGGTCGACACCGATCATCGATGAAAGCGGGCCAGTCCGCTCGCTCGCCCGGTTCGGGCCGGCGGCGGCGCTTGCAGCCGTCGCGGCGACAATCATCACGCTCCGATTTCCGGCGACCTGGCTGGTGCTCGCGACAGACGGCCTCGCACCCGTGCTGGTCATCGCGGCCGCGTGGGGAATCGGCGCGTTTCCGGCGAGATGGCTGCTGGGCGGCGCGCGGCGGGATCTGAAGCTCGCGTGCGCTGCGGTCGCGCTCGGCAGCGGCGGGCTCAGCCTCATCACGCTGGTGCTCGGGGTCGCCGGACTGCTGAGCCACCTCGTCGCGTGGGGGTTGATCGCTGCCGGAATCGCGGCCGGGCTGCCGGAACTGCAACGAGTACTCCAGGAGCGCGGCGCGCGGCCGGCGGAGCCGGCGCGCGTGACCTGGCCGCAGCGAGCGGGGCAGTATGCCGCGTGCGCGATCCTGGGGATGCCGCTGGCTGTTTCGCTGATCGGAGCGAGTTTGCCGCCGGGAGTGCTCTGGCCGGACGAGGCGGGCGGGTATGACGTGCTGGAGTACCACCTGCAAGCGCCGCGCGAGTATTTCGAGGCCGGACGGATCGAGTTCCTGCCGCACAACGTATACGCGGCATTTCCGCAACTGGCCGAGATGCAGTACCTGCTCCTGATGCACCTGATGGGCGGAGCGTGGGCGGGGGCGATTCCCGCGCAGATACTCCATGCCTTTTATGGCGTGCTTGCGGTCGTGGCCATCGCCGCGTGGTCACCGGCGGGCGTGGCGCGGGCGATCGCGGCGAGTCTCGCGGGGTCGACGCCGTGGCTGGCGTATCTGGGATGCCTCGCGTATGTCGAAAACCCGATGCTGTTTTTTGCGGCGGTCGCGGGCGGCGTGCTGATCGATCGGTTGGACTTTGAACGAACGGAGGCGGCGGTTTCGTATCGCGGGTTTGCGGGCGCGGGGCT
The DNA here is from genome assembly GCA_045863555.1 of Planctomycetota bacterium. Classification (GTDB taxonomy): domain Bacteria; phylum Planctomycetota; class Phycisphaerae; order UBA1845; family Fen-1342; genus JACRLV01. The sequence continues at coordinate 47,624 of BTUU01000007.1, forward strand.
GATCGCGGGCTTCGCGGCCGGATGCAAATTGACGGCGGCGCCGATGGTCGCGGCCGGGCTCGCGGTCGGCTGGCTCGTCGGGGATCGGCGGCCGCCACGGGCGCGGCTCTGGGCCGCCGCGATGTTTGCGATCGCGGGCGGGCTGGCGTTTTCGCCGTGGATGTCGAGGAACATGGTGCAGGCAGGGAACCCGGTCTATCCGCTCGGGTACGCCGCGTTTGGCGGACGGGCGTGGACGGTGGACCAGGCGGCGCAGTGGGCGAAGGGGCACGCGGTCAAGGCGGATGAAGACTCGGTGGGCGGGCGCCTGGCGATCGCGGTGCGTGAGCTGGTTTGGCTGGAGCGGCCGAATCCGCCGAAAGGAGAGCTGCCTTTCTCGAAGTTCGGGATTCTGGTCGTGGCGTGCGCCGCAGGGATCGCGTCGCTCTCGCCGTGGACACTGGCGCGGCTGCCGATGCTGCTGACGTGGATGGGTTTCGCGATCATCGTCTGGGCGATGGGGACGCAGGTTCCGGGTCGATTCGCCGTCCCGCTGATCGCGCCGATGGTCTGGATCGCCGCGGGGGCTTTCGCCCGGAGCGAGGGGGAGGTTTCTAGCAGTCGGTCCGGGCTCCTGCTTCAGGCGGCGCTGAAGCGGTTTTCATCGCGGCTGATGGCGATTGTCGCCCCCCTGCTGCTGCTGGGATGCGGGCTGGTTGCAGCGGCGCAACTGGGCGTGCTGGTGCAGTTCGAACGGCACTTTGAGCGGCGCAGCGGTGTGCCGCTGGCGGCGCTGGCGGGCCAGACTGAGTTCTGGGCCGGAGCGAATGCGACGAACGCGGCCCTGCCTGCGAACGCGCGGGCGCTGCTCGTCGGCGATGCCGCGGTGTTTTACTTCGACAAGCCCATCCGGTACGCGACGGTATTCAACCGCGATCCGTGGATTGCCCGGGCGAGTGCGGGAGCGAGCCCGGACGATCTCGTGACGGACCTCCGGCGCGAGGGGTTTACGCACGTCGTATTCAACTGGGCGGAGATCACGCGGCTGCGATCGACCTACGGCTTTCCGGCGGTCGTGACGCCGGAATGGGCGGCGTCGCTCGAAGAAGCGGGGTTGACGCGCGTGGAGCCGCCGGAGGAACTCGCCGCGGCGCTGGCGGCGGCGAGCGTCGAGATCCGGGCGGTCGTGCGGTAGGCTGAGGGGATTGTGCCGCAGAGATGAGCCCGCGCCGGGCTCGCCGGGAATGCAACATGGACCTGCCTCCACTCTTTGATCCGAAGCGCATCGAGGTGCCGGAAGGCGAGCGCTCGGCCGCGGCGCGGAGGGACACCGGCGAGCAGCTACTCTCGCCCGAGCAGGTGAACGAGCTGGTGCGCGGGGCCGTGGTGAAGCACCTGCCGGCGACGGTGCACGTTGTGGGCGAGATCGGCGACTTTTCGCGGGCGACGAGCGGGCACCTGTACTTCACGCTGAAGGACCGCGTGAGCGAGCTGCGCTGCGTGATGTGGCGCAGCGCGGCCACGAAGGTCAAGTTCACGCCGAGCGTTGGGATGGAGGTCGTCGCGACGGGCGCGGTTGAGGTGTATGTGCCGCGCGGGGCGTACCAGCTCATCGCGCGGCGGCTCGAACCGCGCGGGGTGGGTTCGCTCGAACTCGCCTTTCGCCAGTTGCGCGAGAAGCTGGAAAAGGAGGGTCTCTTCGACGCGGCGCGAAAGCGACCCCTGCCCGCCCTGCCGCGGCGAATCGCCATTGTGACGAGTCCGACCGGCGCGGCTGTGCGCGACATCATCCAGACACTGCGGCGGCGCTACCGGCTCGCGGAACTCGTGCTGTTTCCCGTGCGCGTGCAGGGCGAGGGCGCGGCGGCGGAGATCGCGGCGGCGATCGGGGCGATGAACCGGCACGCGGCTGCGCTGGGCGGAATCGACGTGGCCATCGTCGGGCGCGGCGGCGGATCGCTCGAGGACCTTTGGGCGTTCAACGAGGAGGCCGTCGCGCGGGCGATTGCGGCGAGCGCGATTCCGATCGTGAGCGCCGTCGGCCATGAGGTGGATTTTACGATCGCGGATTTCGTGGCCGACGTGAGGGCTGCAACGCCGACGGCGGCTGCGGAGCTTGTTGCGCCGAGCAGCGCCGATCTGCTGGATCGGCTCGGCCGCGATCGGCGGCGGCTCGACCGCGCGGTGCTGTTGACGCTGGAGCGGTCGCGGGGTCGATATCGGGCGGTCGCGGCGGCCGAGTGTCTGTCACGGCCGGCGCGGCGGCTGAGTGACCTGGCGCTGGCCCTCGACGAACTGACGCAGCGGGTGACGACGTCCGTGCAGGGGCGGCTCGTCGATTTCCGGTCACGGCTGGCGCGGACGCACGGATGCATCCGGGAATTCGGAGCGGGGGCGGCGGTTTCGCAGATCGCGCGGCGGCTGGATCGGCTGAGCGCGCGGCTGCTGGAACGGGTGCAAGTGCAGCTTGGTGCGGGCGGGCGGCGGATCCGGCGGGCGGAGGTGCGTCTGCAGGCGGCCGGGCCGGGTACGCAGCTCGCGCGGCTGGCGGAGCGGCTGGTCGCGGCGCGGCGGCGGCTCCCGGCCGCGCTCGCGCGGTTCGTCGCGCACGCGCGGGAACGGCTCGTGGCCCGGCAGCAGCGGATCGAGGCGGCGAATCCGCGCTCGATCCTGCGTCGCGGCTTCAGCATCACGCGCGACGCCAGAACGGGCGCCGTGCTGAGAACGATCCTGGGCCTTCGCGAGGGACAGCGGGTGCGTGTCGAGCTGGCGGATGGGGAGTTCGCGGCGCGGGCTGAAGATCCGAGGCAGGGGCGGCTGTTTGGGGGGGACGGGCCGAATGCAGAATGAAGAATGCAGAATGCAGAACGGGGTGAACTGGGCAGCGCGGTGGAGAAACTGGGCATCGGCGAAGCCGGCACTGCGCATTATCGCCAGCCCGTCCGCCCGCCGCGATTTCGCTTCCATTTCGGAACCGGCTTCCGGTAAGATCGACGAGGAGAGGCCGCGAGCCGCCGCTTATCGAGGCAGTGTCACGCGATCCCGGTAGTCGAGCACTTCGCGAGGGAGCGAAATGCGAATTCCAGTCAGTCGTTTCAGCGCCGCCGGCGCGACGGCGGTCGCGTGCGCGGGGCTGTTCGCCGCAGCACTGTGTAGCGCCCAGACGCCCGAAAACGCGACCGGCCCCCACGAAACCCGCGATCCCGCCGTGCGCCCCGCCGCGCCCCGGCCGCTGATCGTCGAACCCGTGCCGCCGGCGCGACTTTCGCTCGGTCCCGACCAAAGCGTGCAGGTCAACACGGCCCCCGGCGGCGGGAACATCGTCGGCGACGCGGCCAACGAGCCGTCGATCACGTTCGATCCGTTGCGGCCGTACCGGATGGCGATCGGCTGGCGGCAGTTTGATTCGATCAACTCCAGCTTCCGTGAGGCCGGCTTCGCATGGAGCCGCGACGCAGGGCGGACGTGGACAAACGGAGGCGTGCTCCAGGAGAACTCGTTTCGCACGGACCCGGTGCTCGATGCCGATGCGAACGGCACGTTTTATTACCAGAGCCTCTACGGCACCTCGCTCACCGACTGCGACATCTGGCGCTCGACGGACGGCGGGCGGACGTGGCTGCCGCCGGTGGCCGCGGGCGGCGGCGACAAGAACTGGATGGTGGTCGATCGCAGCGGGGCGTCGAGCGACGGGTTCGTCTATGGCGTTTGGCGGGCGGATTTCAGTTGCTGCGGGCCGAATATCTTCAACCGCTCGATCGACGCCGGGGCGAGCTACTCGTGGCCGGTGCCGATCTCGCAAAATCCCGCGATGGCGACGATCGCGGTGCATCCATCGGGCGACGTCTTCGTCGGCGGCGTGCTCCTCTCGAATCTCTCGCAGTTCCGTGTCGCCAAGTCGCTCTCGGCGGGCGATGGCGGGCCCGCGTTCGGCTTCGAGACGGTCGTCAGCGTGAACCTCGGCGGATCGCTGATCTTCAACCGCTCGAACTCGCCGAACCCCGCCGGGCTGTGCGGACAGGTGTGGATCGCGAGCGACGTCGGCCTGGGACCGGCGCGGGGAAATCTGTACCTCCTCTGCTCGGTCGACCCGAGCGGCACGGACCCGTGCGACGTGCGTTTCTCTCGCAGCACGGACGGCGGCCTGACGTGGAGCCCGTCCATCCGCGTGAATGACGACGCGTCGACAACCGCGTGGCAGTGGTTCGGGACGATGGCCGTCGCGCCGGGCGGCCGGATCGACGTGGTCTGGTGCGACACGCGCGCGAGTGGGCAGATTCACGTCTCGGAGCTGCGCTATTCGTCGTCGTCGGACGCGGGCGCGACGTGGACGCCGAGCATTGCCGTGAGTCCAACCTTCAACAGCTACCTCGGCTGGCCGCGGCAGAACAAGCTTGGCGACTATTACCAGCTCGTCTCCGACGACGTCGGCGCGAGCCTCGCCTACGCGGCGACATTCAACGGCGAGCAGGACATCTTCTTCCTGCGCATCGGCGACTATGACTGCAACGGAAACGGCGTGGGCGACGCGGCCGACATTTCGCGCGCAATTTCGCGCGACGTGAACGGGAACGGCCAGCCCGATGAGTGCGAGTGCATCGGCGATGTTGATGCCGACCTCAACGTCGGCCTGAGCGACCTGGGCAGGCTCCTCGCTGCGTTCGGGAGCCCGGCCGAGTCTCCGACGTATGACGCGGCCGCGGACATCGACGGCAACGCCCGCGTCGACGTTCAGGACCTCGCCCACGTCCTGGCGGCGTTCGGCCGCGAGTGCGAGTAGCCGCCGCCGGACGCGGCTATCATGCAGGCTCTGCACAGGAGCCTGATCATGCACCCGCTACGATTCGCCGGTCTGTTTTTCCTCGCCACGCTCGCGGCCGCGCAGGACGCGGCGCGCGATTACCCGATCCGCGCCGTGCCGTTCACGGCCGTGAAGGTGAGCGACGCATTCTGGTCGCCGCGGCTCGAGATCAACCGCACCGTCACGATCCCCTATTGCTTCAAGATGTGCGAGGAGACGGGGCGGATCGAGAATTTCGACGTGGCCGCGAAGAAGAAACCCGGCAACATGAAGGGCTACTTCTTCAACGACTCCGACGTCTACAAGACGATCGAAGGCGCGGCCTATGCGCTGCACAACCACCCTGATCCGAAGCTGGAGGCGCTTTGCGACGAGGTCATCGCGCGCATCGCCGCGGCGCAGGAGCCCGACGGTTATCTCTACTGCTCGCGGTCGATCAACGACCCGAAGAATCCGCCGCCGGGCGGGCCCGAGCGATGGTCCGACATGGCCAACGGCCACGAACTGTACTGCGTCGGCCACATGTACGAGGCGGCGGTCGCGTATCAGCAGGCGACGGGCAAGGACTCGCTGATGAAGATCGCGCGGAAGAACGCCGATCTCGTCGCCTCGGTATTCGGGCCGGGCAAGAATCCGAATCCGTGCGGCCATCCGGAGATCGAGATCGGCCTGGTGAAGCTCTACCGGGCGACGGGCGACGCGAAGTACCTCGACCTCGCGAAGTTTTTCATCGACACGCGCGGCAAGGCGGAAGGCCGCAAGCTCTTCGGCGAATATGCGCAGGACCACAAGCCGCTGCTGGAACAGGCGGAAGCCGTCGGGCACTCCGTTCGCGCGGGGTACCTATACGCGGGCATGGCCGACGTCGCCGCCCTGACCGGGGAGCGGCCGTATATCGACGCGATCGGCCGGCTGTGGGCGGACATCGTCGAGAAGAAGCTGTATGTGACGGGCGGCATTGGTGCGCGGGGCAACATCGAGGGTTTTGGCGAGGCGTACGAGCTTCCGAACGGCAGCGCGTACAACGAGACGTGCGCCGCGATCGCCAATGCGCTGCTGAATCATCGCCTGCTGCTCACGCACGGCGACGCGAAGTACGCGGATGTGCTGGAGCGGATCATCTACAACGGTTTTCTGTCCGGCTGGGGCCTCACCGGCGACCGGTTTTTCTATCCGAACCCGCTGGAATCGGCCGGGCACGATCGGCAGGGCTGGTTCGCGTGTGCGTGCTGCCCACCGAACGACGCCCGGTTCGTGCCGTCGATCCCGGGGTACATCTACTCGCACCGCGGCAACGATCTGTATGTGAATCTCTTCATCGGCGGCGAGGCGAACGTGCCGCTCGACGCGGGCGCGGTGACAATGAAGATGGAGACCCGCTATCCGTGGGACGGCGCGGTGAAGTTGACGGTCGAGCCGGCGAAGTCCGGCCGGTTCGCCCTGCATGTTCGCGTACCGGGCTGGGCCCGCGGCGAGGTGACGCCCGGCGGGCTGTATCGCTTTCTCGATGAGCAGAAGGAACCCGTGCGGCTGCGCGTGAACGGTGCACCGACGGACTTGAAGCTCGAAAAAGGCTACGCCGTCGTCGAGCGCGACTGGACGAAGGGCGACACGGTGCAGCTCGACCTGCCGATGACTGTCCGGCGCGTCGTCACGGACGAACGCGTCGTCTCCAACCGCGGCCGCGTCTCGCTGGCCCGCGGGCCTCTGGTCTACTGCTTCGAGGGCATCGACCAGCCCGAGCCGCACGTCAGCAGCTTCGTCGTCGATGACGCGACGAAGTTCGAGCCGCGCGAGCGCACCGACCTGCTCGGCGGCGTGGTGACGCTCGTCGGCCAGTCCCGCGTCGTCGCCAAAACGCTGGACGGCGGGGTTAAGGTCGGGGAGCCGATCGAGGCGATGGCGGTCCCCTACTATGCGTGGGCCAATCGGGAGCGAACGCCGATGAACGTCTGGGTCGGCCGCACACCCGAGGCCGCGACGCCGCAGCCCGCGCCGACGATCGCCCGCCGCGCGAAGGCGACGGCGTCGTTCAAGGGGGACCTGAGCCCGCTCAGCGACCAGCGTGATCCGGCGACCTCGGGCGACCACACATTCCCCTATGTCCATTGGTGGCCGAAGAAAGGCACGACCGAGTGGATCCAGTACGACTTCGCCGAGCCGACGCGCGTCGCCGGCGTCGAGGTCTATTGGTTTGACGACACCGGTCGCGGGGAATGCCGTGTGCCCAAGAGCTGGAAGCTGTTCGCAAATATCGACGGCACGTGGAGTGAAGTCCTGAAGCCGAGCGAGTACGGCGTCGCGCTGGACAAGTACAACCGGTGTACGTTTGAGCCGGTGAGAGCGAGCGGGCTGAAGCTGGAAATCGCGTCGCAGGAGAAGTGGGCCGGGGGTGTGCATGAGTGGCGCGTGATCGAGGCGGATGGAAATGGTGAAACGTCGAACGTACCGGGCGGCGACTCTTCGCCCGGAGGGCGCGTGATCGTTGCCAGGGACTTCAGTCCCTGGACAGGTGCCTCTTCCTTTTTTTCGCCCGGAGGGCGAACGAATCTTGCGAGCCTCGTCCGCCCTCCGGGCGGGGAGAATTTTGGTGCCGCTATCCAGGGGCTGAAGCCCCTGGAAACGGTCGTGCGCCCTCCGGGCGGAGAGCCGGGCCTGCGGCCCGGGGGAGATGAGCCCCGACTCACTGACCAACGCGATTGCCCTGATCGGCCGACCGCCGTCGCGGGGCAGGTTGCGACGAAGGCCCCGCTGATGACGCGCTGGGCGAAGGATGTGAGGGCGGACGCCCCCCTGCCGGAATATCCCCGGCCGCAGATGGTTCGCGAGAAGTGGCAGAACCTCAACGGGAAATGGGAGTTTGCGCCGGCGAAGGAAGGCGACGCGGCGCCCGTCGGGAAGACGCTCGATCGTACGATCGTCGTGCCTTTCTGCATGGAGTCGGCCCTCTCCGGCGTGATGGAACATCATCCGCGCTCCTGGTATCGGCGGATGTTTGAGATTCCCGCCGACTGGCGGGATCAGCGCGTGTGGCTGCGGTTTGGCGCGGTGGATTGGGAAGCGACGATTTACGTCAACGGCAAGCGGATCGGTGACCACCGCGGCGGCTATGACCCGTTCAGCTTTGATATCACCGACGCCCTGACGACCGCCGGCCCGCAGGAACTCATCGTCGGCGTCTTCGACCCGACCGACGACGGCGACCAGCCGCGCGGCAAGCAGGAAAAAAAGCCGCACGGCATCTGGTACACGCCGACGACGGGGATCTGGCAGACGGTGTGGCTCGAACCGTCGCCGGCCGCGTCGATTACCTCGGTCCATTACGTCACCGAGGCCGCGAACGGCTCGATCCGCTTCCATGTGAAGGCGAACACCGGCGGCAAGCGCCTCGGGTTCCACGCCCGCGTCTTCGAGAACGGCAAGAAAAAGGGCGACGTGAGCGTCGGCAGCGTCGACCAGACGCCGGGCGTCGCGATTCCGGGCTTCAAGCTCTGGTCGCCCGAGTCGCCGTTCCTCTACGAAGTCGAAATCGACCTGCGCGAGGGCCAGAAAATCGTCGACAGCGTCAAGAGCTACGTCGGCATCCGCACCATCGCCCTCGCGAAAGACGACAAGGGCGTCAACCGCCTATTCCTCAACGGCAAGCCCTACTTCCAGGTCGGCCCGCTCGATCAGGGTTACTGGCCCGACGGCATCTACACCGCGCCTACGGACGAAGCGTTGAAATACGACATCGAGATCACAAAACAACTCGGCTTCAACATGACCCGCAAGCACGTGAAGGTCGAGCCCGCCCGCTGGTACTACTGGGCGGACAAGCTCGGCCTGCTCGTCTGGCAGGACATGCCCAGCCCGCGTCCGCCCAAGGACACATACACCGACGCCGGCCGGAAGCAGTACGAAGCCGAGCTGCGGGCGATGATTGACTCGCTGCGGGCGCATCCCTCGATCGTCATGTGGGTGGTGTTCAACGAGGGCTGGGGTCAGTTCGATACGCCGCGGTTCGTTGAGTTCACCCGCTCACTCGACCCGACGCGACTCGTCAACAACGCCAGCGGCTGGACGGACGCCAAGGTCGGCGACGTCAACGACATCCACAACTATCCGAACCCGGCCGCCCCGCCGCTGGAGCCCGGCCGGGCCGGCGTGCTGGGCGAGTTCGGCGGCCTGGGCCTCGCCGTGCCCGATCACCTCTGGAAAAAAGAGAATTGGGGCTACAAGGCCGTGGCGGATTCGTCTCGGCTGACGGCGGGCTACGAAAAAATGCTGCGCCGCGTCTACGAGCTGCGCGACGAGGCGGGCCTGGCGGCGGCGGTCTATACGCAGATCACGGATGTCGAGATCGAGTGCAACGGGCTTCTGACGTACGACCGCGAAGTCATTAAAGTCGACGTTCCTCGCGTGGCGGCGGTGAATCGCGGCGACTTCAGCAAGGTCCCCCCGCCGCCGAAGATCACGCCCGTCGTGGCGACGTCGGAAAAATCGCCGCAGGAGTGGCGCTACACAGTCGAGAAACCGGCGGACGCCTGGACGCGGCCGGATTTCGACGATGCGCAGTGGAAACGCGGCCCCGGCGGCTTCGGCGTGAATGGGACTCCGGGCGCGACCGTGCGGACGGAGTGGAAGACGAAGGAGATCTGGCTGCGGCGCGTGGTGGAGGTGTCGTCGCTCGAATTCGCTTCGCCGCACCTGCGCGTGCATCACGACGAGGATTGCGAAGTCTTCATCAACGGCGTGCTGGCGCTTCGGGTGGGCGGCTACAGCACTGAATACGAGGAATTCGCGCTGCCTGCCGAAGCCCGTTCGGCGCTGCGGGTGGGGGCGAACACAATCGCGGTTCACTGCCGGCAGACCGGCGGCGGGCAGTACATCGACGTGGGACTCGTGGATGTCGCGGAATGAGCGGCCGGTTCGCCGACGCGCCTGGCCGCGGAGGGTCGGGCCGGTGAGGATTATCGGACGTGATTTTCTGTGTCCAGAAAAAACAGGGCCACAATTGCTTGTTGCGGCCGTGAGGATGACCTATACTTGACGTATTGGCGGTTGCCGCCACATGTCGTTTGGACGTTCCGGTCGGAAGCCGAGCAAACTAACGCCCGGAATCGCATGAATCGATCTGGCCCGCGCACGAAGCGTGGCCCGGCAAGGACGTGTATACATGGACGTTACATCGTTTCGTCGTCGCGGCGGAGTTGATCCGAAGCTGATTATCGCTCTCGTCGTGTGCGCTCTTGGGGCGGGTGTGTTCTGGTGGTGGAATACGCGGCCGGACCCGGAGGTTGATACGTCGATCGACCCGAACGCGACCTATACGCTGGTCTGCCCCGCGTGCAAGACGGCCTCGACCGTGGCGGGGAAGGACGTCGGCAAGGTCAAGATGGAAAAGGGCCAGAAGCAGTGCCCGGCGTGCAAGGCGTTCACCGCGCATTTCGGGTCGGCCGACGAACTGAAGGAAAAACCGAAGAGCGATTCACCAGGAGCTATTATGCCCTGACGGGCTGAGCACATCGGGCTAGGCGTCATGTCGAGCGTTCTCCAACGCCATGATGGGAGGTTGGCAATGCGCAGGAAATCTGCGGGCTTCACACTGATCGAGCTGCTTGTCGTCGTCGCAATCATCGCTCTGCTCATTTCGATCCTGCTGCCCAGCTTGCAGGGTGCGCGGGAGCAGGCGAAGCGCTCCTACTGCCTGTCGAACCTGCGTGCGATTGCGCAGGGGTCGAACGCGTATGCGTCCGAGGACAAGAAAGAGCAGATCATCCCGATCCACATCTCGCACGTCTCCAGCATCGCCGCGACGGGCTGGAGCGAGGAGTGGTGGTGGAGAACCGCGTCGGTGGCCGCGTTCGGCGGCCGATCGGCGCAGCGCCCCTACCCGCAGAATGCCGGCCCGACGAATGCGATGCTCGACCCCGCACCTGGCGATCCGATCCCGCCGGGGGCACGGCCTGATATCTGGGGGGCCAAGACCCGTCCGCTCAACAAGTTCGTCTACTCGGATATCGACACGGCAGACACGAAGAAACTGGAGATGTTCCACTGCCCGTCCGATACGGGGTTCCCGGGCCTTGATACGCTCTCGGGCGTTTTCCAGAACCGGGAGACGTCGCTCGCGTCGACGGAGATCCCGTTCTATGACATTCTCGGCAACAGTTATCGCATCAACGTAGCGGGCATGGTCTGGGCAAGCATCCCCGGCCCGTCGAACCTCGGCTCTTTCTCCGTCGGAAGCTGGGGTCACCGGCTTTCGTCGCTTCTGAACCCCGGTCGCCTTGTGCTCTACTCGGAACCGCTGTTCTACATGATCAGCCGCCAGGAACCGAACGTGAATCCCGAGATTTCGACCGTCAAGGGCTGGCACAACAAGGTGCTGACCGACAACTGCGCTTACGTCGACGGTTCGGCCCGTCCGACGGTCGGAACGCAACTGGCGAACTATGAGACGTCGCTGCTCCAGGAAATGCGCTATACGGACCCAAACGGCGGCCTCGACTTCCGCTGGTTCCTGCGTCGTGGTCGATCGTGGCAGACGGATTGCTACCCGACCCCCGGCTCATTCGTCGCCCGGTACGGGCCGACGGGGATTCGCCTTGTGAACCTCGACGCGCAGATCGCGCCGGCGGTCCGCGTCCGCTGGCCGTTCTCGGGCTACCAGAACAACATGGCACCGCCGGGACAGTAAAGTCCGTGATGTATCACATGAGAGTGACGTAGGCTGAGTTTGGTTCGCGAAGCCGGGATTGCAAGAGACCCCGGCTTCGCGAACCTCATTCTGGAAGTCCTGTTCCGCCGCATCGCAATCCGAGCCCGACATTTGTCGCCTTCTTCCCTGTCTGCGACAAACCGGGCAATGCATAGAGGGTTAGGCGTCATGTCGAATGTTCTTCAACGCCATGATGGGAGGTTGGCCATGCGCAGGAAACCTGCGGGATTTACACTGATCGAGCTGCTGGTTGTCGTCGCGATTATCGCCTTACTGATTTCGATTCTGCTGCCGAGCCTGCAGGGCGCGCGCGAGCAGGCGAAACGTGCCTACTGCCTTTCGAACCTGCGCGGGATCGGCCAGGCGTCGAACGCGTATGCCTCTGATGACAGGAAGGAACAGATCGTCCCGATCCACATTTCGCACGTCTCGTCGGTGGTCGCGACGGGCTGGACCGATGAATGGTCCTGGCGAACGGCGTCTCCGTCTGCGTTTGGGGGCCGGTCGGCACAGGTCCCGTTCCCTCAGGGGCGGGTCGCGGGCGGCGCGCCGAACCCGTCAAATGCGATGCTCGACCCCGATGAGGGGCAGGCGATCCCACCGGGGGCGAATCCGCAGGTCTGGGGGGCAAAAACCAGGCCGCTCAACAAGTACGTCTATGGCGAGATTGAGACAGCGGACAAGAAGAAGATGGAGATGTTCCGCTGCCCGTCGGACACCGGGTTCCCGGGGCTGGATACGCTTCCCATGCAATTCCAGAACCGCGAAACCTCACTCGCATCGGCCGAGATCCCGTACTACGACACGGTTGGAAACAGTTACCGGATCAATGTCGCGGGAATGCTCTGGGGATCGCTCGGATCGCCGACGAACAGCGGATCGTTCTCCGTGGGAAGTTGGGGCCATCGCCTTTCGTCGCTGCTGAATCCCGGCCGGCTCGTGCTCTATTCGGAGCCGCTCTTTTACATGATCAGCCGCCAGGATCCGACTCAGCCAGATCCGGACCTCCTCACTGTTCGCGGCTGGCATAACAAGGTGTTGACCGACAACATCGCGCTTGTGGATGGTTCAGCTCGCCCGGTGCTCGGCGTTCAGCTTGGGAACTGGGAGCCTGCTCTCCTTCAGCAGATGAACTACATCGGCGGCGATGGTTCGCAGGACTGGCGGTGGTTCCTCCGACGTGGCAAGTCGTGGCAGACGGATTGCTACCCCACGCCTGGCGCCTACGTCGCCCGATACGGTCCGACCGGCGTGAGGCTCACCCCCCGCCTCGGCCAGCCGTACGCGACGAAGTGGCCGTTTGTCGGCGCACAGGACAACATGGATCCGCCGGGACAGTAATCGGGGCGGATCAGTAGTAGCAACTTAGGCTGGGTGTGGTTCGCGAAGCCGGGATCTGAAAAGGTCTCGGCTTCGCGAACGTGTTTCCGGACATCGTCGGTGCGACTTTGCGGGCGAACCTATCGTTCATACGCGGGCGGCGCCCGTCGCCGCGCCGCGGCTGCAAGCGGTGCAGCGATTTGAACCGTATAGCAACGTAGCCCAGCTTTTTGGGCGGCCAGGCGGGGCTGCCAGCGCGCAAGAAGCTGGGCAGAGCCGCCGGAAGGCCCTTCCTCTAAGATAGGGACTTCACAGGCGGCTCTGCTCAGCCTACTTTCATGTGAGTACTATTTCTTCTTCAACGATTCCTGAAGCCGGCGCGAATCTTCCAGCGCCTGGCGGCTCATGCGGCGGGATTCCTCGAGGGCCTCGCGGAGGCGCGTCTGGAAATCCTGCTGCCACGTGTCGAGGTCCTTCATCTCCGGCGGCAGCGTGATCATCGTCCGCGTGCGATAGCCCGAGAACTGGCGGTAGGTCTTGTAGCCCTCCGGGTCCTCGGTGCGGAAGCGTTCCATCGAATCGAAGGTCTTCTCGTCGACCGCGCCCTGCGGATCGGTGCGGCGGACCGTGAACTTCCCATCGGCATCGCGGCTGATGGACACCTGGTTGCCGTTCTCATTCACCGAGATCTGGATCTGCACCTGGCGGTCGGCCGAGGCGTCGCCGTCATCGCCGTCGGGGAAGAGAAACATCTGGCCGCCGGGGTCGCTCGACATGAAGCCGCCGAAGGGGCCGACGCGGAGAAAATCGCGCCAGTCCTTGAGCCCCTGCCACGCGGGCGAGGAGGGATCGCCGAGGTTGTCCTTCACGTCGTCGGGCAGGTTCATCCGGCCCAGCGGGGAGAACATCCAGTTGCCCGTGGGGTCGCGGGTGATGCGGTGGCCGAAGTACTGCACGTCCTGGTCGACCTCGGGGGCGACCTCTTCGTACTTGAACGCGGTCGAGGCATCGGCGCTGCGCTCCACCGGCGTGACCTTCAGCGTGGTCTCCTTGCCGCCGCGGATTACCACGAGCGTCGCATCCTTGCCCGCGCCCGCAGCCGACACGGCCTGGACGAGCTGCTCCATGTCGCTGATCGCGTCGCCGTTGAGCGATACGAGCACGTCATAGCGCTGCACGCCCGCCTGATCGGCCGGGCCGCCGGTGACGATGTTTGCGACCATCAGGCCGGCGCGGCCGATGTGCGACGAGAGCGCCTCGGGAACGGGCGTGACGCGCACGCCGATCCAGACCTTCGGCAGCTCCCGGGCGAGGCCGATCGAATCTGCGCCCGGCGCGACGATCACGCTGGGCGCCTGGGCCGGGGCGCGCATTTTGCTCTTTTTCGCGGCGTCATCGCTTCGCGAATCCGCGATCGCGATGAGCGAAAGACTGAGAACGCCGGCGCCAATCAGAAACTTCCGGAACATTTCAAACCACCTCTGCAACAAGCACTGACTTCACACGGCTCGCACCACCCGCCTCGCGCGGGGCGAGGGCGGATTTAGAAATCTTCCTGAACGGGGATCGTCCGAGTCTTCACCCGCTTGACCTCGACGACCAGAAACTCGCCCGGCCGCTCCGAGGGCACGACGATCCACTCGCGATCCGATTTATCCACGCGAACCTGCGCCCGCTCGAACGGCCGGGCGTCGGGGCCGTAGATGTCGCCCCCGGCCGGCGGCGGGGCAAACCACGACGCGCGGGCGGGTTGGCGGCCGATATCGCTCGGCTGCTCGGCGGCCGGCGGCCCGAAGACCGACCACCAGCCCTGCGGCGAAAGCAGCAGACCCGCGCAGGCCGCGACCGCAAGCGCGGAATATCGCATTGTGCGACGCCACCGGGCGGCGGGGCGCCGAACCACGACCGAGCGGCCCAGCGACTGGCGCATGAGCCGGCCGATCTCGCGGTCGAGCGCGGCCGTCTCCTCGAAGAATGCCTCGGCGTCTCGATCGCGGTGGAGCAGCGATTCGAGCTGCTTGCGCTCGTCGGGCGAGCATTCCTCGTCGAGGTAGCGGCTGACGAGGCGTTCAAAATCGTTGCGGGGCTCGGTCATACGTCCACCTTGCCCTTGAGCATCTCGCGGAGGAGCCGGCGGGCCCTGACGAGCCGCGTTTCGACTGTTTCGAGCGGCAGGCCGAGCATCGAACCGATTTCCTGGTAGCTCCAGTCCTCCAGATGGCGGAGGACGAACGGCTCGCGGTACAGGGCGGGCAGCGCTTCGACGGCCCGCATCATCATTGTTTTCAATTCGGTGTTCGAGGCGGCCCGGGGCGGCGTGCTGACGCGCTCATCGGAAAGCCCGTCGGCGATGCCGTCGAGCGCGGCCGCCGAGCGGCGCTTGTGAGCCTGGCCGTAGTCGATGGCCGCGTTCCGGGCGACGGCGTAGAGCCACGAGCGGAGGCGCTCCGGCTCTTTCAGCGAGGGCAGCCGTTCCCAGACCTGCGCCCAGACTTGCTGTGCGATGTCATCGACCAGCTCTGGCCGGCCGGTGACACCGTAGATGACGCCGCGGACCCACCCGTCGTGCTCGCGGACCAGCTTGTCGGCGGCGTGCCGGCTGCCGGCCTGGGCATCGGTGACGAGTGATCGGAGGGCGTCGAAATCGATGGCCGCGGTATTCATGGTCTCCTGGGGAGACGTCCGCCGCCGTGAGAAGCCGTCAAAAAAGCGCATGGTCCGATAACCCCTTGACCATTCGAACCCAAGGGATACGACGCAATGAGTATCGCACGCGGCGGCCGAAATGGGAAGCAAAACTCGGTTCGCAGCCGCACGATTTCTCGCCGACGACCGGCACGCGGGTTGCATCCGCGGGTCGGCCGGCCGGATTTCGATCGGGTCGCCTCGCGGCGTTTCCGTCAGTGGATTCGTCGTCGGGCCGGGATGATTTTGGCGGATCGAAATGCGACTCGAACGCCGGGCGGGCGGGGGTATACTGCGCATGAATCGACCGCTGCGCTGACCGACACGAGGGGCCACGTTTGCGGGGACCGATACGCTGGAAAATGGGAGGCCGGGTGACCGAACCTTGCGTGAAAGCGCCTTCGGGTCGCTAGACGCAAGCCGGCCGTGGCCGCCCCCCTTGCTAAGAGGGTTCCAGCAGACTTCCCTCACCGGCGGAGGCGGCGGTCGATTCGATTTTCCACGCCAATGGAACGACTGCTCGCGCAAACCGGCTGGCTGCCCTCTCCCGGGCTCCTCTCGCTGATTGGACTCCTCGCATTCGCGGCGCTGGGCGGCTGGATCCTTCAACGGGCGCTCATCGGAGATCGGGCTCGGGGGAGGCCGCGGTGCCCGAAGTGCTGGTACAGCATGCACCTCGCGCCGTCGCTGCGCTGTCCGGAGTGCGGCACGGTCGCCCGGGACGAGCGGGCGCTGCTTCGGACGCGGCGGCACTGGTGGCGGGCGCTGCTCGGCGTCGTCGTGATCATCGGGCCGGCGGTGGCGGTCGCGTTCACGCGCTACCGGCAGGACGTGCTCAACCTGCTTCTCCCCCGCTGGTGGCCGGTGAGCACGCAGACGGTCGCGGGCTGCACCGTGCGGGTGTACATGGACCGTTCCACCGGGTGGAGCCGGCCGATGCAGGTGCGGATCCGCTCGGGGGGCGTCACCTACGCGACGATCGAAGAGCAGGTGGTCGAGCTGGGGGCGACGGACGGGACGAGGTCGACGCGGATCGGCATCGGGGAAGACATCAACGGGGACAAGGCGCCGGATCTCATCGTTACGCAGTACAGCGGTGGAGCGCACTGCTGCTTTTCGTACACGATCGTCACGTTTGACGGGCCGGGGCCGCGGGTGATCGCGCACATTCCCGCGGAGGACGGCGGGGCTGCGTTCGCAGATGTCGACGGCGACGGCGTGCTCGAAGTGCGCGTGCAGGAGCAGGCGTTTCGGTATTGGAAGACGTCGTTCGCCGATTCGCCCGCGCCCGAGGTAATTCTCCGCTGGAACGGCACCGGCTATGTGCTCGCGCCTGAGCTGATGGCGAGGCCGGCGATCGCGGAGGCGGAGCTCGCCGGGCGGGCGCGGGAGATCGCCGAGATCGCGGGGAAGAACGGTTCGGCGAAACCGTCAGACACGCTATGGAAGTTGTCGCTGCTGTGGCGGACGATGCTGGAACTCATCTACACGGGGCACGCCGATCGGGCGGATGCCTTTTTCGATCAAGCCTGGCCGACGTCGCTCGCCGGCAAGGATCAGTTCCGCCGGGAATTCGATCAGCAGCTCAGGTCGAGCCGGTTCTGGCCGGGCCTGCGGTTGATCGCCGCCACCACGCATCCCGCCGACGCTGCCGGGGCTGCGAATCCGTGACCATCGTCCCACGGCGAAAACCCTGGACCATTTGGATTGGCCGCCCCCCGCCGGTAGGAT
Organism: Planctomycetota bacterium; assembly: GCA_045863555.1. Taxonomy (GTDB): domain Bacteria; phylum Planctomycetota; class Phycisphaerae; order UBA1845; family Fen-1342; genus JACRLV01. The sequence continues at coordinate 64,843 of BTUU01000007.1, forward strand.
TCCCGGTCCGACTTCGCAGCGAGATCCGAGCGCATGCTCCTACGCAAAGGCAGGTTCATCGAACGTCGCCGGGTGGCGTACCGCCTGGTCGGGCTGGTGCGCGGCGAGGCGCGCGTCCTTTCGCAGGAACTGTATGCGGACGCCCGCGACGCTCAGGCGGCCGTGGAATCCGCCGTTCCCGAAAATGAGCCGCTCGAACAGGTTTCGCTCCAGCGCGGCGAAGAGTCTCCCGCCGCTCCTACGTCCGCGAGCGCCGGCGACGATCGATGGGACGCGCTCGACCCGCTCGGCTGCCGCTGGGAGGTCATCAAGCGCTGGGGGCCCGATGTCATTGCCCGAATCCGCCGCCAGCGGTTCGGGCAGGCCGCGGCGATCCGATTCCCGGCGGTCGCGGATGAACCGGCCGCGCCGACGGGCGGCGGAGAGGAATCGCCGATCGACGGGGAGGTGGCCGATCCGGCGGTCGCCATCGAGGTGTCGGCGACTTCGGGACCGGACGAGCCCGAGGCAGCCCTGCCTGCGTTCACGGCCGATGTGCTGAGTGCTGAACAGCGTAGCGTTGAAGAATACGAAGCCGCCGAGACTGAGGCGTTGGAGTTGCGGGACAATGGCGTCGCGGCGACGGACATCGCAACCGGGCCGGCCGCGGTGCAGGCCGATGCCAGCGTTTTCGCAGAAACCGGAGTTGAATCGGCGGATCCTGTTTCAGAGGACGGGGCTCGAGCCGAGGAAGCGATCGACGAATGCGCGGACGGGCAGACGTCGGAAAACCTGCAAACGCCCGTCGACGTGACCGACACCGCGCCCCCCGTGGCCATCGCACCAGCACCCGAAGTGTCGCGCGACGAGCCGGTTGCGGAGGCCACGCCCGTCAGCGATTCGAGCGCGATCGCACCGGAGATGCCGCGCGTCGCAGAGGAGCCGGCCGCGCCGATCGCCGAGGCGGTTCCGGCCCCGATCGGCCGCCGGCGATCACGCGGGGCGGTCCTTCGGACATCGGCCGTCGTCACGCTGCTATTGCTCGCGATCCTCCTGTTCGAAACGTGCTCGAATCCGTTCGCGTGGCTCACCGGCGAGGCGGTCGGGAACGAAATCCGCTCGCTGCCGTTCACGAATCAGCCGACCGGCGGCGCTGCTCCCAACCCCCCCGCCGGTTCGCCTGCGCTCTCGGCACGCCGGCCCTGAGCCCGCCTGACCGGCCATTCGCCCTCCGCGAACCCGATATCGTCCGGAATAACGGGCCGCTCGGCGCCGAATACGCTGCACGCGGGGCGGTTTTGTTCCGCCCCGCCGCCGAGATAGAATCGCCGAAGCGCGCGAGCGCAGCACTCTCGGCGCATTGGGCGAAATGGACGGGACCGGATGGACGACTACACGCCGCGGAAGATTGTTCAGGCACTCGATCGCTACATCGTCGGGCAGGAGGAGGCCAAGAAGGCGGTCGCGATCGCGATCCGCAATCGCTGGCGGCGCCTCCAGCTCGCCCCCGAGCTGCGCGATGACGTGCCGCCGCGGAACATCCTGATGATGGGCCCCACCGGCGTCGGCAAGACCGAGATCGCCCGCCGCATCGCCCAGCTCATCAGCGCCCCGTTTTTGAAGATCGAGGCGACGAAATTCACCGAGGTCGGCTACCACGGCCGCGACGTCGACAGCATGGTCCGCGACCTGGCCGACCGGGCCGTTCAGCTTGAACGCGCGGAAGCGGGCAAGGCCGTCCGTAACCGGGCGGAGACGGGCGCGGAAGACCGGATCATCGACCAGCTCCTGCCCTACACCGACACGAGCGAGCCCGACGACACCGAGATCGCCGAGCGGCGGCACCGTACGCGGGAGAAGCTGCGGGCGCAGCTTCGCGCGGGCGAGCTGAACGACCGCATGGTCGAGGTGAGCGTCGAGGAGCGGGCGATGAACGTCCACGCCGTCAGCTCGCTCGGTCTCGACCAGATGGGCCCGGAGTTCGAGAAGCTTTTCGAGCGCGTCATGCCCACCCGGCAGCGGCGGCAGCGCGTGACCGTCGCCGACGCCCGCGAGCTGCTCATCCAGCAGGAGATCGACCGGCTCATCGACGTCGAATCGCTGAACGCGGCCGCGATCCGACGCTGTGAGCAGTCGGGCATCATCTTCCTCGACGAGATCGACAAGCTCTGCGGGTCGCCGGTCGGCGAGGCGGGCGGCGTCGAAGTCTCGCGCAGCGGCGTGCAGCGCGACCTGCTGCCGCTCGTCGAGGGTACGACGGTCTCGACGCGCTACGGCCTCGTGAAGACCGACCACATCCTCTTCATCGCGGCCGGCGCGTTCACGCACAGCCGGCCGAGCGACCTGATGCCCGAGCTTCAGGGCCGCTTCCCGATCCGTGTCGAGCTGAAGGATCTCCAGGCGGACGAGTACTACCGCATCCTGACCGAGCCGCAGAACGCGCTGGTCAAGCAGCAGGTCGAGCTGCTGAAGACCGAGGGCGTGAAGCTCACCTTCGGCCCCGGCGCGGTGCAGGAGATGGCCGAGATGGCGTACAAGGCCAACCAGGTGCTCGAAAACATCGGCGCGCGGCGGCTTTACACGATCGTCGAGAAGGTCGTCGAGGAAATCGCCTTTCACGCGTCGGACGCGGCCAACAAGGACGTGACGATCGACGTGGATTATGTCCGTATGCGGCTGGCGGATGTGATTTCGGACGAGGAACGGTGTCAGTACGAACTCTAGCCGGGCGGATTGGCTGGCCGAGGACGAGCGGGAACGCCGAGGTTACGCCTGATCGTACGCCCGCACGAAATCATCCCGCGAGATTCCCGACTGGGTGCAGATCGTCCGGAGCGTGCTGCCTTTGAGCGTCCGGTGGTTCGGCATGGTCATCGGCGTCACGCTGCCGTCCGCGTTCGTCCGGCGCAGGGCGATATGCTCCGCCTCGCGGATGATCTCGAAGCCGAGAGTCCGAAACGCGCGCAGGACTCGGTCCCTGGGGGCGTCGACGGGAAACTTCGCCATCAGACCGCGACTCCCGCCTCAGTCACATACGCATCCAGCACGGGCGGGTCCACGTCAAGCATCTCAGCCCCGAAAGTCTCGACATGGAACCGGATCGCCGAAGTCACATCCGCCAGTGCGGCCTCCGCCGTATCCCCTTCACCGACGACAACGCCCTTGACGCCGAGCGGGTAGGCGACGTAGCCGTCGGGGTGCTTCTCGACGACGATCTTGATCTGTTTCATTCGCGGTCCTCAATTCGTGTCCAGCGCCCGTGCTCGATCGTACGGAGGCAATTGTGCCAGGAAAGGAATCTCCGCATGCCGCTTGTTCATTCTAGCAACGACGCATCCGGCGAAACAGCGTGAAGCGACTCAGGCCGAGAGGAGCCGGCCGCCTCCGTGACCGCGGGCCTGCGTATCGTGCCCCGCTGCGACTACACTGCCGTACATGGGCTGGCTCTCGAAACGCAAACAAGGCGACCCAGACGACGGGCCGCTCGACATCCCGCCCGGCACGGCCGTCGACCCCGCGCTCTTTCCCGAGGACGAATTCCCGGTCGAATGTCTCGGCTGCGGCTACGCGCTTCGCGGCCTGCCGGACGGCCGCTGCCCGGAGTGCGGAAACGGTTTTGTCCGCGGCGAGCTGCTCGTGGACACCTATTACCATTGTCGAACGCCGCTTTCCAAGCGTGCCGCAAGGAGGCACGTCTTTTTCACACGCGCGGCCCTCGGATTTCGCCTCCTGTTCATTGCGTCGATTCTCGGGGCACTCTTCGCCAGCGCTCGGTCTCCCGGTCTCGCGAATGTACGACCGAACGGCGCCGCGCACGCCGTTTGGATTCAACTCGTCTTCGGACTTCTGCTGGTTTCGATTCTCGGCCAAGCCATCATGACTCGAAGAATCAACGCGGGACTCCCGCCGAAGGCGAAACGCGACGCGGTTCGCGCCGCGCTGATCTCCGGAATCCAAACACAAATAAGGCCCTGACCGCGTGAGTCATTTCGCGTCACCGGGGACTTTTCTCAGGCGCTTCCTCTTCCCTTTTCGCGCCCTTTGAACCCGCTTATTCGCATTCCGCCCCAAACCCCGCCAGCAGCAGCGTGAGGTCGACGAGATCGACAACGCTGTTCCCGTCTACGTCGCCATCCGCCGCCCCGAGCATGGCCGCCGTCCCGAAATGCCCCAGGAGCGTGGCCAGGTCGGCCAGGTCGACGTCGCCGTCGGCATCCACATCACCGGGGCACGTCGGGCTGCCGCGGTTCTCCATGAGGATGACCACGTCCGCCAGCTCGTCGATCAGCGCGAGGTCGAGGTCGAGGTCGTTGTCGAAGTCAAAGAACACGCCGCAGCTCGCGGCCTGCGGCGACGGGATCTCCTGCCAGAATGAAAACGCCCCGCCCGTGTTTCGGAAGAGGAACCAGTCGCCGTTGAAGCTCGACGTGACCCAGTCGAAATCCCCGTCGCCGTCGAGGTCGCCGAGATCGGTCGCGAGCGGAAACGTGTCGACGTTGTGCGTCACCGGCGCGGCCAGCGCGCCCGTACCGTTTCCGATCAGCGTCGTGGCCGTGTTCTGGCTTGAATTGACGAGCGCGACGTCCTCGTGCCCGTCGCCGTTCACGTCGGCCGCGCTGATCATCCACACGCTGCCGCCGGAATTCTGCTGGCCGACCTGCGTAAACGTGGCGTCGCCGTTCCCGCGAAAAACGGTGACGCGGGCGGAATTGAAGAGGCCGATGACGAGGTCGAGGATGCCGTCCTCGTTCATGTCCACGGCCGAGACGGCCCGCTCGCCCGATCCGCCGCCGTCGAAATTCGTCGCCGGCCCGAACACGCCGCTGCCGTTGTTGAGCATGAGCGCCATGTTATTCGCTGTGAAATTCGCGCTGACGATATCGAGGTCGCCGTCGCCGTCTGCGTCGAGAACGCAGATTCCCCTCGGCCGCGAGCCGACGGTGACGTGCTGGGCGGGGCCGAAGCGGCCGTCGCCGAGGCCGAGGAGGATCGAGACAGTCGTGTCCTGCGTGTTCGCGATGCAGATGTCGACGATGCCGTCGTGGTTGAAGTCGGCGGGCTCGGAGGGGCTGGGGACGTTGCCGGTCGGGAAGGTCGGCGTCATGAAGTTGTGATATTGGCCCGTGCCGTCGGCCCGATTCATGAAGACGCGGAGGTCGTCGGTGTCCTCGTTGACGATCGTGATGTCGAGCCAGCCGTCGCCGTCGAGGTCGGAGGCGATCCCGCCGTACGCCCGTGAGGTCTGCCCCGGTGTCGTCCGCGTCGAGAGTACGCCGATCTGCACCAGCGTCGCGTTTACCTCACGCGGCCGCGTCCAGAAAGTGTAGGAATAGCCGCCGGAGCGGAGTGCTGCGCCATCCGCCCCGCGCAAGGTATTCGCGAGGACGACGATGACGCTCTCGCCGGCGGAGAGCGGCCGATTGGGCGTGAGCGTCGCGACGTGGTCGGCGTCGCTGAAACTGATCTCGCCGGAGACGACGCCGCTCCATCGTCCAAAGGCCCAGAAGGTACGGTTGGGGGCGAAACTCGCACGGTCGACAGGCCGATCGAACCGCACAGAGATCGCACTCCGAACGGATGCGAGCGTCGTGCGCGGGGGCGGATCCGTCTCGACGACGCTCAGCGTCTGGGCGGCGGCGACAAAAGAGAAAAGGCCAAGCGCGAGAATTGCGATCGACAGGTGCATGATCTCCCTCCGGCGAACTGACGCTCATTGTATCGTTCGACGACGGGAGTCGTGGGTATTTTTCACCGCGGATGGCCGGACAGAGGTGAAAAGGCAACCACGCACAAACGGGCAGCCCGCTCCGGTTGTGCGTTTTCACCTTTTCACGTGCACACTTGGCCTAGTCGAGGAAGAAAATCTCCTCCGCCGTGTAGCCGAGCAGCCGGTAGTTTTCGATGTAGTCGACGTCCGGTTCCAGCACCGCCATCCAGGAGCCGCCGTGCGTGGTCAGGTCGGCGGCGGTCAGGCCTGTGCCGGCGAGGGCGTCGGCGTGGTCGGCGGTGCGGTAGGAGCCTTCGCCGGCCGGGTTGATGTAGTTCACGACGATCGTGTTGGCGCTCTCGCGGCGGTAGCGGGTGTCGCCCGCGATGTCGACGTCGGCTGCGCCAGCCACGATGGACTCGTCGCTGGTGGCGATGCCGAGGTCGGTGATCGCGTGGATGTTGTAATAGCGCCAGCGGTAGATCGGGAACTCGAACGTGCCGAAGCCGGGCACGTCGCGGGGCGTCGTCCGCGTCACCGGCACCGGACGGTTCAGGACGCCCGTGCTGGAGTGGCAATCCGTGCAGCGCGAGCCGGCGCTGAGGGCCTCGCCTTTGGGCCGGACACCGTGGCCGCCGAGCGTGATGCCGTTCGAGAACGCGGGGTAGTAGCGGAGCTTCTCGAAATACGCGGGCTGCTGCTCGGGCGGGAGCTTCATGCCCTCGATCGAAAGGTAGATCTTCATGTCGGTGCCGTCGGGGAGCTTCATCGAAACGAGATCGTTAGCGCCGTTGAACGGGGGGTACCAGGCGTAGTCGGCCGGGAAGCCCATCGGGCCGTTGAAGCCCTGGAAGCCGCGGAGGCCGTTGTTTGCGGCGGTGAACATGTCGAAATTGAACTTCGCCCCGGCGTCGACGTAGCCGTTGCGGTCGGCGTCGAAGGGGGAATTCGACGCGACCTGGTAGCGGACGAAGCCGTAGGTGGCTTTGTCGAAGTAGACGAGGTTCGGGAAGATCTGCATGAAGGCCATCGCCTGGCGGTTCGGGTCGGCGGACATGAAGTCGTTGAGGGTGATGTTGCGGACTTCGTCGGGCGTGAGCGTCAGGAAACCGAGGGCGCTGAAGGCGTCGGCGTTCGCTCCGCCGGCCATGAGGCGGTACATCGAGTAGGCGTTGTACTGGTACTGCCCCCCCGCCGCCGCGTTGGTGGCCATCTCGCCGCTGAAGTAGCGAGCGTCGAAGACCATGCCGTTGGCCATCGGCTTGAAGGGCGTAATCTTCGCGCCCTCGCTGCCGCGCACGGCCAGCGACTGGGCGAGGAAGGAGACCTTGCCGTTGAACCAGACGAGCGTGGGTGAGGTCTTGTACGCCTCCCAGTCGCTGTCGACGTCGGCGTCGGTGCCGTCGCTGATGTAGTGGTCGAGCGTGATGACCTTGGTATCCATGCCCTGGGCGTTGCGGCCGAACGTGAGGTTCGTGCCCTGGCCCCAGACCGCGTAGGTGATGCCGGAGGTGTGCGGGATGTGGCACGTCTCGCAGGCCATGACGTTCAGGTGCCTCGTGAAGTGCTGGAGCCGCGAAAGGCCCGACGGATTGTGACAGGTCGTACAGCCGAGCTGGTTCTTCGCCGAGCCGATCGGGTAGTCGCTGGCCATGATGTCGCCGCCGACGCTGTCGCCGCGGCGGAACTTGTGATGATCGACCGCGTGGCAGGCGACGCAGTGGCGGTTTTCGCCGCCGCCGATCTGGCCGACGGCCGCGGAGGTCGAGTGCACGTCGTGGCCGGCCTTGAAGAGCGTGCCGCGCTTGTAGCCGGTGCGGGCGTGTTCGTGACAGCGGAGGCAGGTTTCGTCGGAGGTCATGCCGACGGACGCGACGGCCTCGTGGCTGCGGTCCTGGGCGACGGTTGGCCACGGCGTTTCTGGGACGCCGTCGCCGTCGCGATCCTGCATGAGCGGAGCGTCGGCGACGCCGTCGCCGTTGGTGTCGAGGAGCAGGTCGGGCTGGCCGTCGCCGTCGAAGTCCGTGTCGTCGTGGGAAGCGCGGGCGTCGCCGCCGGCCGTGGGCGAATGGCCATCGGCCGGGGCGTAGGCGGCGAGCTTGAGGTTGGCGTTGTCGGCGGGATAGGAGCGGTAGGACTCCGAGTGGCAGATGAGGCAGTCGATGCCGGCCTCGACGATCCGGGCCGCCTGGCCTTCCGGATCGGGGAGTCCCGCCTGCCGGAACGACGCGGCGAAGAAGGGCTCCATCAGCGGCAGGAAGCGGCCGGTGTGGCATTTGCCGCACTCATCGAGCTGAACATCGTTCGTGTAGTTGATCAACGCAGTCGAGGCCGGAAGTCCGCAGGCGCGATCGACCATTCCGTGCGCCCCGCCGCCGGGGAAAAGGACGCGGTCGTTGGTGGAACTCCACTTGAAGTGGACGGCCTCCTTGACTTCGTCCACCTGCTGGGCGTGGCATTTTCCACAAAGCGCCCCCGCCAGATCGCGTTGCACAGCGCTCCTCGTGACGCGCTTGCGGCCGACGATGTACTCGCCGGTGTCCGGGTCGTATTGAAACGCGTGGAGATCCTCGATCGGCGTTGGGGTCGGCGTATTGGGGTCACCTGTGCCGTCGTCCACGGGGCAGCCGGCGATGATCATCGCCATCGCGGCGCCGAAGAGGCCCATGCTGACGGTCAGGATGTTGCGGATTGACATGAATACTCCTTCTGGGCGAGGGACGCGCTGCATCGGGGCAGCGAACGGAGTTGGACGGTGACATGCAATTTGCGGGCCAGCCGGCGGCGATGAATTGCCCGGCCGCGCCCCGTTCGATACGCTACGACCGGCCCGGCGCGGAGCCGGGCGGGACATGGAAAGGCGGCCGGCCGTGAGAATCCTGACGGATCGAAGTCTGGTCGCGCTGGTGGGCGACGACTACGAGGATCTCGAACTCTGGTACCCCGTGCTCCGGTTTCGTGAAGCGGGGGCGAGCGTCGTCATCGCCGGGCAGGAGGCAAACGCGACGTATCGCGGCAAGCACGGATACCCGTGCACAGCCGACGCGGCGGTTGCCGGGCTGCGGGGCGAGGATTTTGACGCGATCCTCGTCCCCGGCGGCTGGATGCCTGACAAGCTTCGCCGTGATCCGGCAGTCCTTGGTCTCGTCCGCCATTTCGCGACGGCGGGAAAGCTCGTGGCGACGATCTGCCACGGGCCGTGGATCCTGATCTCGGCGGGCGTGTGCCGCGGCGTGCGGATGACGAGCACGCCGGGGATACGCGATGACGTCTCAAACGCCGGGGCGATCTGGGAAGACGCCGAGGTCGTTGTCGATCGGAATTTCATCTCCAGCCGCCGCCCGCCGGACCTGCCCGCGTTTGCGGCGGCAATGGTCGACTTCGTATCGAAAAAACCCCGATAAGATGGCAGAACGCCGAACCTGAGGAGCCTGGCCGTGCCAAACCGGTTTTTCCATCGCGGTCTCGTCCTTGTGACGTGCGCTGCGCTGTCTTGCGTGCTTTTGCAGAACTCACCGGCCTACGGGCAGTCGGCCCCGGCCCCGCAAGCGCCGCCGAAGAAGAAGCTGACGTTCCCTCAAGTAGACACGTCGAAGATGCCGCGGCTCGTTCGGACGCGTTTTGAGGAACTGCGCCGCATGCTCGACAACGAGCCCGCGGACCTGGAGCGCGTTGTCAGGGCGGCCTCGATGCTCTTCGTCCATGGCGCGCCGCGGGAGGCGGTTGCGTTTCTGGAGAAGAGTCTGGAGTTGTCCGATACGGAGCCGGCCATCCATCACCTGCTGGGCATCTTCCAGGAAAAAGCCGGGGCCCCAGACAAGGCAGCGGCGCACTATCAGCGGGCGATCGATCTGGAGCCGAAATTCTCTTTGCCGTACGTGCGGAAGGCGCTCCTGATGATCGACAAGGACCCCGCGACGGCTAGAAAGCTGCTCGAGACTTCGCTGGCCGGGGAGCCCAATGATCCGCGGGCGCTATGTGCCCTCGGCCGCTGCCTTGCGTCGGCGGGAGACAAGGCGGGCGCAATTGATGCGATGCGCCGCGCGCTCGCGCTTTTCCCGCAGTACAAGGAGGCCCACGAGCGCCTGGCCGCCCTGCTCGCGGAGGAAGGCAAGGCGGAGGAGGCAGCCGCCCACCGAAAAGTCGCCGAGTCTGGTCTGGAAGCGCCGTATGCGGATTTTGTTCTCTTTTCAGCGCTCGAATTCGGCCTGGACGTGCCGACGCTGATCCAGATTGCCAACCGCTACGGCAGCGCCGGCGACGTTCAGAATGCCGAGGCGCTGCTGACGCAGGCAATCGAGATCGAGGGGGTGGGAACGAGCGCGCGTGAAGCGATGGCGCTCCTCAAGTTCCGCAGCGGAAAGCTCAATGACGCCGTGTCCATGCTCAACAGCATCATCACCAGCGATCCGAAAGCGGCCGCCCCGCGCGCCCAGCTTGGTGAAGTGCTCTACCGGTCCGGGCGCAACAAGGAGGCGCTGGACGCTTTCAAGAAGGCGGCCGAGCTCGCACCGAAGGAAGGCCGCTACCAATACTGGATCGCGCTGGTGAACTTCCGGGAGAAGAACCTCGACGCCGCGCTCGAGGCGTTCGCGAAGGCGTCGGAACTGAGCCCGCAACTGCTGGAGGCGCGCGTCGGGTACGCGCAGCTCGCGTCGCAGAAGAAGCAGTACGACGTCGCCGCGAAGGCATTCGCGGATGCCCTTCGGGACAATCCCGAATCGCCGCTGATCCAGAATGCGGCCGCGTGGTTCTTCGCGACCATCCCGAGTGACGCGCACCGCAATTCGAAGGAGGCGGTGCGGCTGGCGGAACTGGCGTGCAAGGCCGTGCAAGACGGGCAGCATGAGTATCTCGATACGCTCGCGGCTGCGTACGCGAACGACGGGCGCTTCGAGGAAGCGGTTACGCGAACGAAGGCCGCGATCGCCAAGGTGGAAGCGGCGATCACGGCCGCGACGGACGACCCGACGCGTGAACGGCTCAAGGGCCTGAAGACGGAATACGAAGCCCGCCTCAAGATGTACGGCGAGAAGAAGCCCTACCGCGAGGAATCGCGGTAACGGGACGCGGCAGCGGAAAGGACTCCGCAGATGCGATGGCTTGCGATTCTCGGCGTGCTGGGCGTGCCGGCGGTGATGTGCGGCGCGGACGGCGGCGCAGCGATCTCGCTGAACGACAAGCAAATCGAAACAGCCCGTCGGATCGTCCTGGAGAGCGGCCGCGCCCCGGCGAATCTCCGATTTGAGACGATCGCCCGCGCGGAACCTCTGAAATCTCCGGATGGCGCTGCGGAGCGCGGCGTACGAGCGAAAGTCGTCGCGTTCGATCCCGCTGGCGGCGGCGCGATCATCGCGATCGTCGATCTCGATGCCGGCAGGCTGCTCAGCCTCGACAAGCACCCTCACGCCCAGCCTGGATTGATCGAAGAGGATTTCGAGCGGGCTATCGAACTCACACGAGCCGACAAGCGCTGGCAGGCGGCGATCCGCGAACGGGGCATCGAGTCGCTCGATGCGGTGCAGGTGGACGTCTGGGCCTCGGGCGTGTTTTCGCCCAATGGGGCGCGACTCGTGCGGACACTGGCGTACTTTACGAAGAACATCGCCGATCCCGTGAATACATACTCGCGGCCGATCGAGGGCGTGGAGACACTCGTCGACCTGACCGCGGGCAAGATCGTCGAGGTCATCGACCGGGGCGACGTGCCGCTGCCCGAACCGCGCTCGGACGACGCCCCCCCGCCGACATCGCGGCCGGCGCTGCGGCCGCTGGAAATTCGACAGCCGGAGGGTTCGAGTGTCCGCGTCGTCGACGGCGAGTTCCAATGGGATTCGTGGCGATTTCGTATCGAGTATCACCCACGGGTCGGGCTCATCCTGCGCGATGTCGCGTGGCAGGACGGCGAGAAGCGGCGGAGCGTGCTCGCGGCCGCGAATGTGTCTGAGATGGTCGTGCCGTATGGCGACGCGTCGCCGGGGTGGCAGTGGCGCATCGCGTTTGACGCAGGGGAGTACGGGCTCGGGCGCTGCGGCCAGTCGCTCGAACCGGGCGGCGACGTGCCGGAGCATGCGCTACTGCTCGACGCGTGGATGAATGATGACGCGGGCGAGGCGGTGAAGCGGCCGCGGGTCGTGGCGATTTATGAGCGCGACGCGGGGCTGGGCTGGCGGCACGCGGACACGCTGACCGGGCGCGTCGATCGGTTCCGGGCGCGCGAGCTGTGCATCTTCGCCCTTTCGACTGTCGGAAACTATGACTATGGCTTTGAATGGACGCTACGGCAGGATGCGTCGATCGGCTTCGAGGCGCAGCTCACCGGCATCATCCTGCCCAAGGCGACCGCGGCGGCTTCGTGCTCGGCGTGCGTGGAGTTTGCCGAGGGCAAGCAGGGTGAATCGGTCGGGGACGAGCGGTATGGCAAGCTGGTGACGTTCGGGGTCGTGGCCCCCTACCACCAGCACTGGTTCAATCTGCGGCTCGATTTCGACGTCGATGGGCCGGAGAACAGCCTGCTGGAGATGAATACGCGGCATGCGGGGCCGAATGAGGAGAACCCCTTCGGGAATGCGTTCACGATGCAGGAAACGCTGCTGACGGATGAGCGCGAGGCGCGACGGGACATTGCGCATCTCGTGCATCGCAAATGGCGGATCGTGAATCCTGAGAATCGCAATGCGCTGGGGCATCTCGCGGGGTATGTGCTCGTGCCCGGCGAGAATTCGGCGCCGTTCGCGAAGAGCGACTCCGCCCTGATCACGCGTGCGCCGTTCCTGCAAAAGCACGTCTGGGCGACGCGGTTCAAGGCGGATGAACTGTACGCGGCCGGGGAGTTTCCGAACCAGTCGCGCGGCGGCGAGGGGCTTTTCCAGTGGTCGAACAACGAGCCGATCGTGAAGCAGGACCTGGTCGTCTGGTACAACATGGGCGTCACGCACACGACGCGGCCGGAGGAGTGGCCGGTGATGCCGGTTTCGCGGGCGGGGTTTCAGCTTATGCCGGTGGGGTTCTTTTCGGGGAATCCGGCGTATTGGCGGCCGGGTAACAAGGTGGCAAAGTAACAAGGTAACAAAGCGACACAGTCACAGGCGACGGGGGATGGCGCGAGCTAGCGGCGGTTGGCGGGGAATGGCGCCGGTTGCCGTGCGACACGCGCGATCTCTGGGGCCTCGGCGACTCGTGGAGGGCAGCGTTTGCCGCCCTCTCCGCGCGAGTGAGTTGCGCCGCCACCCAATATTGTCTATCTTTGTCTCCAAGCGGGCTCTAAACTGGTTCGTGACGGCCACCGCTTCCCACGGCCGATGAGGGATCGCGGATGTATTGCAGACGCTGCGGCAAGGTCATTCCAAGTATCAACGTCAACGTCCAGGCGCTGGTTGCCAAGTGCGACGACTGCGGCGAGGTTTTCTCGTTCGAGGGGGTCGAGGAGAAACGACCGGCGCGCAAACATGGCCGTCGGCCGCCTGTCGCGCGGCCGGAGTCCGTGACGATTGAGGAATTTCCCGACGGGCCGCGGATCGTTCGGAGGTGGTTCCGGCTGTACGTGCTCGGACTTGCGGCTTTCTGCGTGTTCTGGGACGGATTTCTCGTGTTCTGGTACTCGACGGCGCTGGGCGGCGGGGTCCGCGGCGAGCACGGGGCCGATCTGATGGCGATCCTGTTTCCACTGCTGCACGTCGGAGTCGGCGTCGGATTGACGTATTTCGTCATCGCGTCGATTTTCAACCGGACGATCGTCCGCGCGGATCGCGGCGGCCTGGCGATCACGCACGGGCCGATTCCCTGGCGCAGCCCGCGTCCGCTCGACCGGTCGGAGGTCACGCGCGTCTATTGCCAGGATCACTACACGCAAAATCGCGGGGGCGGGAGAGTAAGTTACGGCGTAAACGCGATCGACCGCTCGGGCCGCAGGGTGAAGCTGCTTTCGGGGCTCACGGACAAGGACGAAGCCCTGTTCATTGAGCGCTGGATCGAGGAGCGGCTCGGGCTGCCGGATGATCCGGTTGAGGGGGAGGTTTGAGGGACGGCTTGCCGATGGCCCGCGATCGGCGGTTGTCTCGGGCCGGCTTCAGCCGCGCGATTCCTGCCACCCGTTTCAACGGGTGGGTTGCGGCCGCTGCCCATTATTGTCTATCTTTGTCATCAGCCGGGCTTCAGCCGGCTTTTCGAGGAGACGACGATGGCGGGCCATGTGTACCATGAGATTTTCCTGCACTTCAACTGGCACACGAAGAACGATGCGGCCCTGCTGCGCGGGCGGGTCGAGCAGGAGACGCATCATCAAATTCTCGAAAAGGCGTGCCGGATCAACGGGGCGTCGCTGCTGGAGCTTGGCGGGACCGATGACCATGTTCATCTGGCGATTCGCATCGCGCCGTCAGTGACGATCAGCGAGCTCGTGCAGGAGATCAAGGGGGCTTCCTCGTTTGAGGTGAACAAAGCGCTGGGTCGCGGGTCCCTTGAGTGGCAGCGCGGTTATGGGGTCGTGTCATTCGGGCGGCGGAATCTGGAATGGGTACGCGAGTACATTCGAAGGCAGCGCGAGCATCATGGGGCTGGGAGTGTGATTGAGAGGCTGGAGCTTTGTGATGAGATGGAAGAGGGCTGAAGCTTGAGAGAAGTCCGGCTGAAGCCGGCTGAAAGAAACAAAAGGAAAAGAAGAGGGGGAGGGCTCGATACCACCAGTTGAAACTGGTGGCATGGGCCGGTCGGCTGAAGCCGACCATACGCACACCATTCCCAACCGGTGGAGTTCACGCGCCACCCATCATTGTCTTATTCGTTTACTCCTCTTTCTCCGCTAGCTTCGCCAGGACCGTGAAATCTTCCAGCGTCGTCGTGTCGCCCTTCACCTCGCCGCTGGTCGCGATTTCGCGGAGGAGGCGGCGCATGATTTTGCCGCTGCGGGTTTTGGGGAGCGACTGGGTGAAGCGGATCTGGTCGGGGCGGGCGACTGCGCCGAGGGCTGTGGTGACGTGCTTCATCAGTTCTTCGCGGAGCTTGGCGAGGGCTTCGCCGTCGCCGGCCGCGCCAGCGCTTCCCCGTTCGTCGGGGCGGGCAGGAATGCCCGCCCCACCCGGAGCCGCCCCACCTTGGACCGCGCCATGGTGCGCGGCCGTGAGCGTCACGAACGCGGCGATGGCGTTGCCTTTGATGTCGTGCGGGATGCCGACGACCGCGGCTTCGGCGACGGCGGGGTGGGAGACGATCGCTGACTCGACTTCCATCGTGCCGAGGCGGTGGCCGCTGACTTTGATGACGTCGTCGACGCGGCCCATGATCCAGAAATAGCCGTCGTCGTCGGTGCGGGCGCTGTCGCCCGCGACGTAGACGCCGTCGATCTCGCTCCAGTACTGGCGGACGAAACGGTCGGGGTCGCCCCAGATGCCGCGGAGCATGCCGGGCCAGGGTTTTCGCACGCAGAGCAGGCCGCCGGTGTTCGGCGGGCAGACCTTGCCGTCCTTGGTCATGACGGCGGGGTCGATGCCGAAGAACGGGAGCGTGGCGGTGCCGGGCTTGGTGGCGGTCGCGCCGGGGATGGGCGTGATCATGATTCCGCCCGTCTCGGTCTGCCACCAGGTGTCGACGATCGGGCAGCGGCCGCGGCCGATGACCTCGTTGTACCAGATCCACGCCTCGGGGTTGATCGGCTCGCCGACGGTGCCGAGGAGCTTGAGCGAGCTGAGGTCGTGCTTGTCGGCGTGCTGGCGGCCTTCGCGCATGAACGCGCGGATCGCCGTCGGGGCGGTGTAGAACTTCGTGACCTTGTGCCGGGCGATCATCGACCAGAAGCGGTCCCAGTCGGGGTGATTCGGGGCGCCTTCGTACATGAGCGTCGTGACGCCGTTGGCGAGGATGCCGTAGATGACGTAGCTGTGGCCGGTGATCCAGCCGATGTCGGCGGTGCACCAGTAGACGTCGTCGGGTTTGAGGTCGAAGACGTATTTCGCGGTCGTGGCGGTGTAGACCATGTAGCCGGCGGTCGTGTGGAGGATGCCCTTGGGCTTGCCGGTCGAGCCGGAGGTGTAGAGGAGGAAGAGCATGTCCTCGGCGTCGCAGGGCTCGGGCGGGCAGTCGGGCGAGGCGGTGGCCATGAGTTCGTGCCACCAGTGGTCGCGGCCGGCGTGCATCTTCACGGAAAAGCCGGGCGACGTATCACCGATGCGCTGGAACGCGACGACGGTCTGGATCAGCGGGCACTGGGCGGCGGCCTGGTCGACGTTTTCCTTCAGCGCGACGACGCGGCCGCGACGCCAGCCGCCGTCGGCCGTGATGACGATGTGCGACTTGGCGTCCTCGACGCGGTCGACGATCGCCTGGACGCTGAAGCCGCCGAAGATGACCGAGTGGGCCGCGCCGATGCGGGCGCAGGCGAGGACGGCGATCGCGAGTTCGGGCGTCATGGGCATGTAAATGGTGACGCGGTCGCCCTTCTTCACGCCAAGCTTCTTCAGGACGTTGGCGAACTTGCTGACCTGCGTCTGAAGCTCGCGGAAGCTGACGCGGCGGATGTCGCCGGGCTCGCCTTCGAAGAGGATCGCGGTCTTGTCGCCTTTGCCGGCTTCGACGTGGCGGTCGACGCAGTTGTAGCAGAGGTTTGTTTTGGCACCGACGAACCACTTGGCATTCGGAAGCTGCCAGTCGCAGACCTGGTCCCACATGCGGAACCAGTGGAAGTTCTTCTCGGCAATCTCGGACCAGAAGCCGTACGGGCTCTCGATCGAGCGCTTGTAGAGCGCGTCGTACTCGGCGCGGGACTTGATGTGCGCCTGGGCGGCGAAGTCCGGCGGTGGCGCGAACTTGCGGGATTCCTTCAGCAGCGATGCGATGTCGTCGATATGGGGCATGACTCTCTCCGGCAACTCGTGAACAGGCCGGAATATAGCGGGCGGGGAACGGGCGTGAAAAGGTGAAAACGTGAAAACCGATCCGCTGAGGGCTTGTGCGAAAAACCGCGCATGTGGTTGGACTTATGCGCTTACGGGTGGTTCGTACCGCTCGTAATCGATCTTTCGGCCGCATTCAGGGCAGCGGCCTTCTGCGAGGGAACCCCGAAGGTCGTAGCCGCAACGGACGCAAGTGTTTCCGGGTTGATGTCGCGCACGAAGCTTCTTCCGGAGGTACTCGAGTGCGTAGGCCAGCGCACCACAAATCGCGATCCACAGAAGAGTGGCGAAGAGGGCTTCCGGCCAGCGGAGAGTAAACCCATCTTTTGCATTCTCGAGGAGTAACAGTTCGGCCGCATCCCCGGGGAGCGTTGGGTTCAGCAGGAGCGATCGAGCCGCCACATACTCGCCGATCTGCTTCGCGGACGGCTCGGGATAGTTCAACCATCGGCCGGGAATGTCAAAACGCCAGTCGACTCGCCGACTTACTCCCCAGATCCAGGGCCAGCCAACGCCCGTGGCCGCTCCGTAATAGTGGACGATGATGCCGCCGGATACGGGGATTCCCGGCCCACTTGAAAAAGGAACGAGCAGACCGCGAGTCAGTGAGAAAACGACCTGGCCGATGGCCGCGAAACCAAGCAGCATCACGAAGATCGCGATTCGCTCACTGCAGATGCGTTTTCGGAGCAAGCCCGAGGCACGGCGGCCAAAGTCTTCGAGCCTCAAGTCGCGCCCTCGATATAGTGCACGTTACGGTGGCGTCCAGAGGCGCCGCCCTGCGCGAAGCCGGAAATCCGCACCACCTACCGGATCATCTTCCGCAGCACGGTCTGGAGGACGCCGCCGTTGCGGTAGTACTCGACTTCGACCGGCGTATCGACGCGGCAGCGGACCTTGAACTCAGTTTTCTTGCCCGATTTCGGGTCGGTTGCGATGACCGTGAGGTCCTGCGGCGGTTTGAGGCCGTCGTTGAGGTCGGGGAAGTCGAAGACTTCGTGGCCGGTGAGGCCGAGCGTCTCGCGATTCTGGCCGTCCTTGAATACGAGTGGGAGGACGCCCATGCCGACGAGGTTGCTGCGGTGGATGCGCTCGAAGCTGATCGCGATGACGGCCTTTACGCCGAGCAGCAGCGTGCCCTTGGCCGCCCAGTCGCGCGAGCTGCCCATCCCGTAATCCCTGCCTGCCAGCACGACCAGCGGGACTTTCGCGGTCTTGTAAGCCAGCGCGGCGTCGTAGATCGACACGACTGAGCCGGCGGCCGGTGCATCGGCCGCGGCCTCCGCCTTCGCGCCGGGAGGCGCGCCGAGATAGGTCGTGACGCCGCCCTCTGTGCCGGGGGCGAGCAGGTTTCGCAGGCGGACGTTCGCGAACGTGCCGCGGGTCATCACGCGGTCGTTGCCGCGGCGCGACCCGTAGCTGTTGAAATCGGGTTTCGGTACGCCGAGCGATTTCAGGTACTGGCCGGCGGGCGATTTTTCGGCGATGTCGCCGGCCGGGCTGATGTGATCGGTTGTGACGCTGTCGCCGACCATGGCGAGGCAGCGGGCGCCGTGGATCGGCTGGATGGGCCGGGTCTCGGGGGCGAGGCCGACGAAATACGGCGGTTCCTGGATGTACGTGCTCTCGCCGTTCCACTCGTACTGATCGCCGCCGGTGACCTTGATGTTCTGCCAGTCGGCCGAGCCGGTGAAGACGTCGGCGTATTGCTTGCTGAAGATTTCGGCGGTGACGAAGTTGCCGACCGCGTCGTTGATTTCCTTTTGCGTCGGCCAGATGTCCTTGAGGAACACCGGCTTGCCGTCCTTGCCGGTGCCCAGCGGCTCGCTCGCGAGATCGATGTCGGTCGTGCCGGCGAGGGCGTAGGCGACGACGAGGGGCGGAGAGGCGAGGTAGTTCGCTTTTACATGCGGGTTCACGCGGCCTTCGAAGTTGCGGTTGCCGCTGAGGACGCTCGAGGCGACAAGATCGGCGGAGAGGACGGCGTCGCGGACGTTTTCGGGCAGCGGGCCGCTGTTGCCGATGCAGGTCGTGCAGCCGTAGCCGACGGTCTGGAACCCGAGCTTGTCGAGATCGGCCGCGAGGCCGGATTTCTCGAGGTAGTCGGTTACGACGCGCGAGCCGGGCGCGAGGCTCGTCTTCACCCAGGGCTTGGTCTTCAGGCCCCGCTCGACGGCCTTGCGCGCGACGAGCCCGGCCGCGAGCATGACGCTCGGGTTGCTGGTGTTGGTGCAGCTCGTAATTGCGGCGATGACAACGGCGCCGTGGTGAAGCGTATGGCTGTGGCCGTTGTCCTTGAGCGTCGCGGTCCGCGCGAGATCGGGGTCCTTGAGTTCGAAGCCGCGCTCCTTGACCGGCGCTCGGAGCGAGTCGTTGAAAACGCTCTTCATCCGGCTGAGCGGTACGCGGTCCTGCGGGCGCTTCGGGCCGGCGAGGCTGGGCTCGATTGTGCCGAGGTCGAGTTCGAGCGTGGTCGTGAATTTCGGCGTCGCACTCGCGTCCGTGCGGAAGAGGCCCTGCTCCTTGCAGTAGCGCTCGACGATGTCGGCGTCGGCGGCGCGGCCGGTGAGCTTCAGGTATTTCAGCGTGCCGTCGTCGACGGGGAAGAAGCCCATCGTCGCACCGTATTCGGGGGCCATGTTTGCGATCGTCGCGCGGTCGGCGACGCTCATGCTGGAGAGGCCGGGGCCGGTGAACTCGACGAACTTCTCGACGACGCCGTGCTTGCGGAGCATTTCGGTGACGCGGAGGACGAGGTCGGTGGCGGTGGCGCCTTCGCGGAGCTGGCCGGTGAGCTTCACGCCGACGACCTCGGGCATGAGCATGTACATGGGCTGGCCGAGCATCGCGGCCTCGGCTTCGATGCCGCCGACGCCCCAGCCGAGGACGCCGAGGCCGTTGATCATGGTGGTATGGCTGTCCGTGCCGACGAGCGTATCGGGCATGGCGACGGCCTGGCCGCCGACCTTGTTCACGAGCACGACCTTGGCGAGGTATTCGAGGTTGACCTGGTGAACGATGCCGGTGGCCGGCGGGACGACGCGGAAGTTGCTGAACGCCTTCTGGCCCCAGCGGAGGAACTCGTAGCGCTCGCGGTTGCGGTGGAATTCGAGCTTCGCATTGAGGTCGAGGGCGCTGGCGGTGCCGTAGTGGTCGACCTGGACGGAGTGATCGATGACGAGGTCAACCGGGATAATCGGGTTGATTTTCTTCGGGTCGCCGCCGAGTCGGACCATGGCCGAGCGCATGGCGGCCAGGTCGACGACGCAGGGAACGCCGGTGAAATCCTGGAGGACGACGCGGGCGCACTTGAAGGGGACTTCCTGTTCGGCGGGCTTGGGCGTCCAGTTCGCGAGGGCTTTCACGTGGTCTTCGAGGACGCTGAAATTGTCGACATTGCGCAGAACGGCTTCCAGCAGGACGCGGATCGAATACGGCAGGGTCGAGACGGGGCCGACGCCGGCCCTTTCGAGGGCGTCGAGGCGGTAGAGCGTGACATCGCCGGACGCGGTGGACAGGGTGGCTCGGCTGCCGAACGGGTTCTGCGGGGTCGCCATGGGGGAAAGTGCCTCCAGAAAGCCTGATAGCCGCCCGGCGTTGCGCCGGGGCGAAGCGGGAGTTTACAGCGCGCGGCCGTGAATCGCGAATCCAGGAAAGCCGGCGTTCGCCGGCAGGTAAGCTACCGGCCGAAGCAGGCCAGCACGACACCCAGATCCGCGACGTCGATGCAGCCGCTGTCATTGATGTCGGCGACGGAGTCGAACGCAGGGTCGCCGTCGCAGGTTCCAAAGCTGCTCAGCAGCAGAGCCAAGTCGGCAAGGCTCGTGCTGCAATCGCCGGTGAGATCGCCGTGGCGCTTGGAGCATGGATCGCGCATCATCGTCAGCGTTCCATCGCCGTCGATTGTGAGCAGCGCGTGGGAGTCCGGCGAAGTCCGCAAGGTCGCGCCGTACGAGCCAACCTGCCGGTCATAGCGACGCAGTTCCGCGCCGGTAGCCGTCGAGTAGAACCGAATTGTCGGCCGCAACGGCCGGTCGTTCCAGTTATGAAGTGTCGCGACGAGGGTCGCGGCGTGCGCCGAAAACTCAAGGTCGACGAGTAGTGCCCCTGGCTCGATCGGGATGCTCCGCAGCACTGTGCCTTCATTGAGATTCCACAATCGAATGCTGCGCTCCCCTGAGTCGTCGTCAAAGTGGCCCGCAGCCAGAAATTCGCGGTCGCGGGATAGGGCGAGCGGCCCCGCGTCTCCCGCGCCTCCAAATTGCCGTACCAGCGTTTGATTTGAACCGTCCCAGATTCCGAAACCGGTCGATCCCAGAATCAGGAATTGCGCTGGCGGGAGCGGCACAATGCCGCGAATCGACGCCATGGGAATCACGAAGCGCGAATCTCCAAACGCTTGCCAGATCACGACGGAATTGCCTCCCCCGTCGATTCCCGCCAGCCATTGACCATCTGCGGAAAAGCTGAGCACAAATCCCGACGAATCTCGATAGCTCCGAACGAACTCGCTCGTCTGGGCATCGACGAGTTCCGCAGCGTCGCCGCTGGCCGTTCCGCTGGCGACAATAAACCCGCCGTCGGGGGAAATGTCGACTTTCGTGTGCGAGCTTTCGCCACGTTGCCATAGGCTTGTGCCGTCGGACGCGCGTAGCATGTACAAGGTGCCGTCGCGCTGACCCTCTCCATAGATGATTGACATTTTCGTTCCATCGGGCGAGATGTCGAAATTCGAGCGAGAGGTTTCGGCGTGTTGCCAAAGTATCGAGCCGTCGTTTGCGCGAAACACCTTCAGCGACGTTCTACCGCCCGCCCCTCGAATCAATGCGGCGATCCGCGAGCCCTCGGGCATGAATTCCGCGGCGAGCGCGGCGAACGGCTCAACTATCACCGGGCCCGCAGTCCCATCGGCGATTCTCAGCGTCAGCACGCCATGGCTCTGCGTGACGATGATCAGGTGCACGCCATCGGGATGGGCCAGCATGCCGACCGTGTCCGACGGGAGAATGATGTCCGGCATCGCGATGCCGTCGTCGACCCGCCAGACGCTTACGACAGAGGGAAACGCGTGCCGCGCAAACAGCAGCGCTCCATCCCGGGAAAACCGGATTTCGGCTGCCGATTGAAGGTCGGGGCGGGATAGCGTCCGAACGAGGCTGCCGTCGGCGGCGGACCGCAACTCGATCTCACGGTCCCAGTACCGCGCCGCGCCGACGCATGTTCCAATCGGCGAGATCGCGACCGGTCCCCATGTCGTCGCCCAGTCGCTCCGAAACCAGAGTCGCTGTCCGCTCATCGTATCGAAGACGGAGAGTCTCGCCGTGCCGTCAGACACCCAACTGCCCATGTTCGCAACGATCAAGCACCTGGATCCGTCGGGCCAGACGGCCAGTTGATCTGCAATGTACGAGAACATGTCGGGATTCGGACGCCCAAATAGAAACGAGCGAACCACATCCCCGGTATTCGTGTCCAGTAGATAGGCATAATCGACTGATCCGAGCGCGATCAGCAGCGGGCTGTTCGGCACAAACGCACACCCGGTAAGCGACTGCTGCTGAGCGATCGGAATCCTCCGCGTCAATTCGCCGTCGAGTATCCGCCAGACGTCGATTTCAGGAACGGGGGCATTGGGATCTTCGACATGAATCGACGCAAACGCGTCGCCATTTACCGCAACGCCAGTTCGAAAGGATCCGTCGCGAAACGCGCCCAGGAATCTCCCGTCGGCGAGATCCCAGAATTTGGCCGACTGATTGAATCCGGCCGTCGCAAGCAGTTGCCGACTCGAACTTAGCCGCGCAGCGTCCGGGCGCTCGACGCCGGCCCGCCTCCACACCAACGAAGGCGGACCGTCCGACAGAGCCGTAACTGAGATCGCGAAGATCGCCGCAAGGATCAAAATCGAGCGAAATTGCATCGGTCGATCCTCCCCGCCGCGGGGGCGGCCAGCGAGCTGCGTTGATATGGACCCGCCTTCCGTTAAGGAAATCGTATCAGAGTTGTGGCGATCGCGGATTGGAAATCGTAATGTCCTGTCACGCATGCGTGCGCCCTCCATGGCGTCGCTGTTGCGTTGCTCGGGTCAGTGAATGGTGGCCGATGGAGGCTCTCTGCCCGAATCGCTGTCATTCTGGCACGGTCCGGCCACTGGTGAAACACTGTTCAAGATTCATAACCACTTCGTTCACAAGTATTTACGGCATTCGCGGCGTAAGTTCATCGTCTGGTACCGGCATTGCCCTTCCGAGGTGGGGTTGATTCTGTACCAACGCGACGGACCGTCGTCGCCGCCCCGCGAAGGAGCTTAGAAATGTCCAAAATCATCGGCATCGACCTGGGCACGACCAATTCCGTGGTCGCGATCATGGAGGCCGGGCAGCCGAAGGTGCTTATCAACGACTCGGGTTCGCGTCTGACGCCGTCCGTCGTCGGCTTCACGGACAAGGGCGAGCGACTGGTCGGCCAGCGGGCTCGGAATCAGCAGGTCACGAATCCGACCAAGACCGTCTACTCGATCAAGCGTTTCATGGGCCGCCGGCATCACGAAGTGACCGGCGAAGAGAAGATGGTCCCGTACAAGATCATCGGGGGCGCGGACGAACTGGTCCGCGTCGGGATCGACGGCAAGGAGTACGCTCCGCCGGAGATCTCGGCGATGGTCCTGCGCGACCTGAAGGCCACGGCCGAGCGCTACCTCGGCGAGACGGTCGAGCGCGCGGTCATCACCGTGCCGGCGTACTTCAACGATTCGCAGCGCCAGGCGACCAAGGAAGCGGGCGCGATCGCGGGGCTCAAGGTCGAGCGCATCATCAATGAGCCGACCGCGGCGGCCCTCGCGTACGGACTCGACAAGAAGGCCAACGAGAAGATCGCGGTATTCGATCTCGGCGGCGGCACGTTCGACATCTCGATCCTCGACGTGGGCGACGGCGTCTTTGAGGTGCTCTCGACGAACGGCGACACGCACCTCGGCGGCGACGACTTCGACGAGGTCATCATCCACTGGCTGGCCGACGAATTCCGCAAGAAGGAAGGCATCGACCTCCGCAAAGACGCGATGGCCCTCCAGCGGCTGCGCGAGGCCGGCGAACGCGCGAAGTGCGAACTCTCCGGGTCGATGGAGACGACCATCAACCTGCCGTACATCACGGCGGACGCGAGCGGCCCCAAGCACATGCAGATGACGCTGACGCGGGCGAAATTCGAGTCGATGGTCGAGCACCTCGTCGAGAAGTGCCGCGGGCCGGTCATGCAGGCGCTGCGCGACGCCAAGCTCTCGCCGAAGGACGTCGATGAAGTCGTACTCGTCGGCGGCTCGATCCGCATTCCGATGGTGCAGAAGCTCGTCAAGGACATCTTCGGCAAGGAGCCCAACCGCTCCATCAACCCCGATGAAGTCGTGGCTGTCGGCGCGGCGATCCAGGGTGCGGTGCTCACCGGCGACAAGTCGGACATCGTGCTCCTCGACGTGACGCCGCTTTCGCTCGGCGTGGAGACGCTGGGCAACGTGATGACCGTCCTGATCCCGCGGAACACGACCATCCCGACGAGCAAAAAGGAGACGTTCAGCACGGCCGCGGACAGCCAGCCGTCGGTGGACATCCACGTCCTCCAGGGCGAACGGCAGATGGCCAGCGATAACCGCACGCTGGGCAACTTCCAGCTCACCGGCATCCCGCCGGCGCCGCGCGGCGTGCCCAAGATCGAGGTCACGTTCGACATCGACGCCAATGGCATCCTGAACGTCTCGGCCAAGGATCTCGGCACCGGCCGGGAACAGGCGATCCAGATCAAGTCGTCCTCGGGCCTGAGCGAGGAAGAGATCCAGAAGATGGTCAAGGACGCCGAGGCGCACGCGGCCGAGGACAAGAAGGCCCGCAAGCTGATCGACCTGCGCAACCAGGCCGACAACCTGGTCTACCAGACCGAGAAGACGCTGAAGGAGCATGGCGACAAGGTCGACGCGGGCGTGCGCGGGGAGATCGAGCAGGCGATCAACCGCCTGCGCGACTCGCTCAAGAGCGACGACGCGGGCGTGATCGAGAAAGCGATCGACAACCTCCAGACGACGTCGCAGAAGCTGGCGGAGGCGATGTACAAGTCGGCCGGCGCGGCGGGCGGACCGGGATCGGAAGGCAGCGATGGCGGCGCGGGCCCCGGAGGCGCGGCCGGTGGCGAAGGGAAGGCCGGCGGATCGAAGGATGACGTGATCGATGCGGAGTATGAAGTGAAGAGCTGAGGCAGATCACGCATCAGAACACGCGTGGGGAGCAGCGGCGATTTGCCGGGCTCCCCACGCTATTTTCCGGCGGATTCGATCGGTCCGTTTCAACCGCGCGTGCCGGGCGCGCTGTCGACGCCTGCACTTATGCCAGCCTGTGTTTCAACGCACAGGCATGCAAGTGGTACGCACACGGAACATGCTCGCGGACGAACGCGCGCATGCCGAAGTGCAACTCTGAGCTGATTTGCAGCGGCCTCCGCGGCTACCGGCTCCGTCGGCGAAGCAGCAGCCCCGCTCCCGCCGCCAGGAGCACCAGCGACCCCGGCTCGGGAACGAACGACGCGGAGAAGTTGTCGAACCAGATGTCGTCCGACCCGCCCGCCGCGCCGTCACCGAGACGGACGATCAGCTCCTTGCCGATCTCCGGACCGGCCGCGCCCGTCGTGTACGTGACGCCCGCGAGGTCTTCCCACGCGTTGCCGACGACGTACGTCTGCGTGGCCAGGGCGACGAACGAGGCGAGGTCGCCGGTTGTGGCCGCGTAGCCGATCTGGAACGGCACGGTTCCGACGTCGTTGCCGCCGCCCTGCGCCCAGGCGCGGAATGTGTAGACGGCGCCCGGCTGGATGATCGCAGTCGTGAGCTGCCCCACCGTCTCCGTCGTGCCGGCCGAGTAGAAGCCGAAATTCACGCCCAGCGTCCCGTTGTTCGGACGGGCGAAGCTGGCGTGATCGGCCCAGCCGCCGTTCGGACCCCAGCCGTCGATCCGTCCGAACTGGCCGCTCGAATTCGTCTCGATGTCCGCGTTGAGCAGCGGGATGGCATCGCCGAACGCGGGCACGGCCGCGGCGATGGATGCACAGATCAGGAAAGAACTCAGTTTTCGCATGTGCCTTTCTCCCCGTTTGGACCCAGGACTCGCCGGCAATTTTCGTTCCCGGCGGCCGAGTCCGGCGCTCGCGTAGGTGCATAATAGGGCCATTTCGCTTGCGGATCGACAGAATCCGCGAAAAAACAGCAATTGCGAGGTCGCCCGTGCGCTGGCCGCGCGAGCTCGCGAGCGGGCCTGCGCGAAGGGACTACGCCATCCCGCACAGGTGAGCCATTTGGCGCAGCCTGTATGCCGGCTCGCTGCGCCGCCGCGTGGGACGGCGGGATGATCTCCGCGACGCGCACGGTCCGCAGCCCGAGCCCCCGATCGCGGTTTTCGCGATGACGCCGCGCGATCAGTCGCCGTCGTGCCTCGTCACGCTCACGGGCTCGATGCGGCCGCCGGGCTGGGGCGTCGCCGGGGTCGGGCCGCCGCCGTTTTCGATGACCCACGCGTCGAGAAGATCGCGGAGCGCCTGCGGCGGGTTCGTCGGCGGCGGGCTGCCGGCCTGGTCGAACTGGCTCGGGCCGTGGCAGGACGTGCAGACGCGGATTTCGCCGGGCTGGAACGAGAGCCAGTTCCGCTCGCGCACGACCGGCTCCCCCACCGGGTCGAGCAACTGCCAGCTCAGCGCCCGGCGGGCCGGGACGAACGCCGCGATGGAGCCATCTGCGGCGACGCGCACCGTCGCCGGCGGCGCCCCCGAGTTGGGCAGGTTTGCGGCGACGGCGGCCGGGTCGTGGAGCAGCTGCGCCAGGACGCGCCGGCCGGGCCGCGGGTCGTTGTTGTACGAGAGTCCGCGGATCTGGTCGGCCTGGAAAATCTGGAGATTGTCGACGTCGTAAATCCGGCCCGGGCGGCCGATGGTCTGCGCGCCGCCGGGGACGCGGAGGTTGAATGGCTGCTGGCGGTCGAAATCGTCGCGCGTGGTGACATCGCGGGCGACGATCAGCGCGAGGTCGTTCTCGACGAGGAATTGGCGGAAGAGCGCGACGCGCACGCCGGCCTCCGCGAATACTCCGCGCTCGACGGCCGGCAGATGGGCGACTGGGTTTGCGGGCCGCGGCCGCGGGCGGACTTCGACGGCCTGCCACTGCCAGAGCGGTCCGGAATAGTTCACGAGGACGTCGGGATCCCAGTAGCTGACGGTCTTCGAGATTTCGGGCGTAATCGGCGTCGCGGCCGCGAAGTAGCCGTTGCCCAGCGGCTCAACGGTCTTGAGCCGCAGGTCGTAGCGCGAGCCGGGATTCGCCCGGGTGCCGGTGTTCGCATCGGCCCGGGTCTCGCTGGTGTGCGAAGCGATGAGCACGCCGCTGGAGAGCATCAGCGGATCGCGATAGAGGCCGGAGTGATCCGGCCCGGGCGAGCCGTCGGGCTGCGACGTATCGCGGTGGGTGACGTACTCAACGGCGATATGGTCGGCGTCGAGCGTGGGCGGTGCGTCGATGCGGATGATCTGGCCGCAGGCGTGCGTCTGAAACTCCGGGGCATCGACCATGAAGTAGCGGCCGGGGACGGAGGGATCCTCCCTGATCTGGAGCATGTTGTTGATCGGCCGCGGATTGAAGCGGGCGAGCTGGCCGTAGTAGTCGATGACGTTCGGATCGTCGTTGATCGTCGCCGGGATGTAGCCGTGCAGCTCGTGGCGGCCGAGATGGTTGAGGATCTCCAGCTCGGTTCCGTCCTGGTTGATCTGCCAGATGAAGAAGTGGTTGAACGAGTGGCCGTTGAGGTTCGTGCCCTCGAGGAGGTCCTGGCGGCTGGCCCGCGGCTCGGGGTAGATCTCGGTGCGGTCGCCGAAGAGCGGGATCGAGTCGGCCGCCTCGCTCGAATAGTTGAACGTGCCGTAGGGCAAGGGATTGCCGGGCGGCGTGAGGGCGTCGCTGTCGGCCTGCTGATCGCGCTGGAGGTGGTCCCACTGCGTGAAGAGGACGCGGCCGAAGCTGTCGACGATGGGCGAGAAATTGCCCGACGGCGCGTGGTTGAGCAGCGTCAGGCCGTGCTGCGGGTGGAGTCGCCAGACGCCGGTGTTGGTCGCGGCCTCCTCGTATTCGTCGAGCTGCGGGTAGAGGTGCGTCGCGCCGCTGCGCGGGCGGTCGCTGGTGAAGAGGATCGAGTCATCGGAGCCGTAGATCGGGCTGACGTTGTTGTAGTCCGCGGGTTGATCCGCAACGCGGGTGATGACGGGCGTCTCGGCGGGACCGAGGCCTGTGATTTCGTAGAGCTGCCAGTGGAAGGTCGTGTAGTCGTACTGACGGGCCGCCCCTCCAACGACCATGCTGAAGATCGCCCGCTGGCCGCTCCAGTGCACGCAGGGCTCGCGGACGGCGATCGACGTCGCGCCCTGGAAGCCGTCGACGCCGTAGCCTGCGGCCTGCGTGAGGTTGCGGAGCGAGCCGTCAGGGAAGCGGATCCAGAGATCGCCGCCGCGGCCGACGGAGGACATCGCGGCGCGGTGGTTGCCGAAGACGGAGCCGATCGTCACGAAGTCGCCGGGAATGGGTACCTGCGTAACGAAAAGGATCGGGTACGGCGTTTCCGGCTCACCCGCGAGCGCGGAGGCGGCCATGCAGCCGACGGTGAGGGCGTTGATCGAAGGGCGCAGGGCGGGCCCGGACATCCAACCGAAGCAAAACATGCGAGTCTCCTCGATGGTTTGGGATGCCCAGGTGGTGCGGAGTATAGCCGCTCGTTGCGGGAATGGCACGACAAATCAGCGCGCACCGCGTCCGATGTGGCCCGACCGGGAGGGTTTGGTCAGGCGCGCCGCCGGGTCAGAAGCGCCCCCACCCCCGCGAGCCCCAGCAGCGGCAGCGCGCAGGGCGTCAGGAACGCGGGGCCGGAATCGCTCGGTGCAGTCGAGACGTCGCCGTCGAAGAACGCGGCCGAGTCGGTCTGGCTGCCGGGTCGGAGGCCGCGGTAGCTGATGTCGACGAGGCCATCGGACGAGATGTCCACGCGGACGTAACTCACCTGGTTCGTGTCGAGCATCTCGAGGCCGTTGACGCGGCGGACTTTCGACGTGAGGACGCGCTCGGCGGTCCCTGCGAGCGCAACGCCGAAGCGGCCGAGGACGTCGCCCGCGCCGGTGACGGACTGATGGAACGTCGCGTTTCCGAGCGGGCCGACGATGATCTCTGGGACGGCCACGTTGCCGGGGAGCGCGTAGTCGCTGCGGCGGGCGCGGAAGTATGCGAGAACGTCGGGGTTGTAGGCGTTCGCGTGGATGTCGGTCGTGAGGAAAATGACGCCGTCAATCGCGCCCTGGTCGATGACCTCGAGCAGTTGGCGGCGCTCGCCGTCGTAACCGTCCCAGCGGTCGTAGGGGTACGGGCCGACGTACGAGAGCGGCACGTTGTTGACGACGAACTTCACGGCGGCGGTTGATTCGAGCAGGCCGGCGGTGAGCCACTCGTACTGCTCTGCGCCGAGCATCGTACGGGCCGGGTCCGTCAGAAGGTCTACACAGTCATCGCGGCGGCTGAGCGGGCCGAGGAGGAAGCCGTAGGGGTCGGGGTTTGAGTTGCACTCGGCCTTTACGGACGGATCGCGATACTGGCGGCCGTCGAGGACGAAGAACTCGACATTTGCGCCGGCGCGGAAGCGGCGGTAGATGCGGTACGGTTCGGCGGCGTTCTCGCGGATCGGCATGTAGTCGAAGAACGCCTGGAGGCCGGCGGTGCGCTGGAGGGGGTCGAGGCGCGGATCGGTGCCGGCGTAGTCGTTCCGGACTTCGTGGTCATCGCCGCCGGTGAGCAGCGCCATGTTCGCGAGGGCGTCGCGAATGCCGATTTCCGAGCGGATCTGTCGGTACTTGGCCCAGTAATCGTCGAGCGTCTCCGCGACGCCAAGGCCGCCGGAAGGGACGTCGCCGTAGATGGTGTCGCCGAACCAGATGAAGAGATCGGCGTTCTCGGCGGCCATGTCTTCGACGACGGTGAAAGGGGCGAAGGAGTAGTTGGTGTCGCCGGAGAAAACGAAGCTGTGCGGCGCGGCGTCATTCGAAGCGGCGAGGGTGTTGAAGCGGCCGACGCGGCTGGTCGAGCCGTCGGTCAGTGAGACGAAGCGATAGAAATACGTCGTGGCCGCGGCGAGGCCGGTGACGTCGATTTTGATGGTTGCGTCGTGGGCGGTGTTGGCTGCTGCCTCGGCGACGAATGCGAGCGGACGCGAGAAATCGGCGGTCGAGGAAAGTTCGAGACGGACATCCGCGCCCCCTGCCGATCTCGTCCAGACAACGGCGGATGAATCGGTCACATCGCCTGCGGCCACGCCGAGGGGAAATGCGGCGGGATCCTGGGCGCTCGCCGAAATCGCAAGGGCGAACGCCAGTCCTGCCGGGAGAATCCCGATTCGCGTGAGCAATGTTGATCGCATGATCGTCCTTTCGAGCGAACTTGTCGGGATTGTCATGGAGCACGTGGGTAGACGCCAGCGAAGCGCCTTGTGCCGCGGCCGGGGAGAGAAAGAGAGGCGTCGCCTGCGCGGCCACTTTTTGTCCGCAGATCAATGAGATTCGTCCACTGCGGCGCGCTGGCCGATGTATTCCCAGACATACCGGCCATCGCTGGTATGAATCGCCGAGTCGAGCGGAGCATCTGCGGCCGAGACGCCCCATTCTCCGAAAAGGTCGTGTCGCAGATCGTGGACGGCGAGCGGCGTGTAGGTGGGATCGTCCTTGTGGAGATCGACGACGCTGTACCGGCCGGGGGAGCGCGACGGACAGTAACTCCGCACGCCGCCGGCAATGAAAGCCGCGAAAGCGTCGAGAGAAGCAAACTGGCTCGAGGTCAGCGCTGTCCCCGGAGTCACGCGCGCGGCAAGTACCAGGCGGTCGCCGTCATCGACGCGGATCGCGCGGCCGTCCGCCTCCATCCGGATCGCGACATCGACGTGCCGGTGATGCCCCGGGAAGCCGAGCGATGTAATGAACGCACCGAGGCGGGAATTCGTATTACGTTCCGCGACATAAACGGCCGGCGTTTTCGACGATCGATCGAAGACGCTGAACCGCAGGGCGCAATTGACGTTTCGCAGTCCCAATTGGTCGGGAACCGGGCCGAACGTGACCTTATCGAGGTCGAGGATGCAGAACGACGCGACGGCGGCGCCGCCAACGATCTGCGGCTCCAGCCAAGGCGGCAACCGTGCGGCGAGCGCGGAGACAGGAAACCAGAAATTGAAGATGAAGCGGTCGAGCACTCGTGCGCGGATGCGCGGCAACATCGACATGCGCGGCTCTCCATTCGATCGAATCGCTGGCGCCTCAATCCTACCGGGGATCGCGGTATGCGCGGTCGGCTCTCCGGCGTTATTTCACTTTCATTCCCTTTGAAGTCCTGGGCTCACGCGGTGCGGCCCATGCGATCAAACACCGCGACGGGGATGATGCGGCCCGCGAGGAGAGCCAGGGCGAGGAGAATCATGCCGGGGATGAACTGGCTGATGCCCAGGCCAATGCCGCTGACGAGGCTGCGGTTGGTGAGCGACGCCGTGAGGCCGCTGCTGAGATTCCCGCCGCCCACGGCGCTGGACGCGTCGAGGAGCGCGTCCGCGAATGAGGGCGTCGGCTGGTAGCGGGAGGCGATGAGCGACTCGATCGACAGGAGGCCGATCACCGTCACCAGGCAGACGGCCGTGAGAAGGACGATGCCAAGCAGGCCGAGGCGGCGCGTGCGTTCGCTGCGGCCGAAGAAAGCGATCCAGAAGCTGAGCAGGCCCAGCCCCCCTGCCGCACCGAAACCCGTGCCGCCGAAGATCGCGAGGCCGGCGAGGAGCGCTTTTGAACTGTCGCGCAGGCCGCGATCACGGATTGACTCGGTCGGAATGCCGCACGCCGCGGCGGATACGGACTGCACGAGGCTGCGGCCGAAGCGCGGGCCGAGCGGTTGGGCGGCGAGCGACGGGTCGCTGGACACATCCGCGCGGAGGACGCCGACAGCTTCGCCGCCGCGCGGGCGTTCGAGGAGTGTGAGCAGCCCGCCGGCGAGAACGAGGCCGACGGTGTAGACGAGGGCGAAGCGGAGCGCGGGAACGGGCAGGCCGAACCCTCGGCGCTTGCGGGGGATGATCCCGAGCCAGACAGGCCAGCCGAGAGCGCCCACCCAGCCGACGACGGCGAGCATCATCGCGGTGCCCGGATCGACGGGCTCGGGCACGCAGCCGAGCGAAATGAAAGCGAGTCCGACGAGCTGTGCTGTTTCGGCGAACGTCACCGTCGGACACGCCGCACGGGCCGCGGCGAAGACGAGCAAGGTCAGCAGAGAGAGCACAAAGAGGAACGAGAGCGCAATGAAGCCGAGCGATGGTCCGTCGGTGAAGCTTGGCGCGGCGGCCGGATCGGCGGCGCGGGCTGATGGATCGGGCCCGGCATCGATTGAGGAGGCAGCCGGCGGCGCGTCTTCTCCTTCGACAGCGTCCGCGGTGCGGGTCGGCGCGGGAAGGCCAATGATGCGGCGGATGACGGCGGCCAGCGTCAGGACGTGCAGCAGAGCGCCGGCCATGCCGGTGCCAAAGAGCACCCAACGCGCCTCCGCCGAGTATTCCGAAAGATCGCCCATCATGAGGCCCGCGCCGCACGCGGCGCTGAGGGCGTCGAAACTCGACTCGCACCAGACACGGCCGGCGAAGTACTCGCGGTCGCGTTTGTCGAGCGTACTCGTCGCGATCACTCCCAGCGCGGTCGCGCCGGCGGCCGCGATGAGGACGAGGCCGACGATGTAGCGGGTTGTGATGCTCACTCGAGGCTGCACGTGGATCGGTTCCTGCGGGTCGCTGCGGCCGCCGCTATGGGAGGCCGAGCATTTTTCGCCATTTCGTGACCGCGGCCGCGAGCTGCTCCGGCGGACCCTCGGCCGGAAGATCGCGCAGCTCGCGGACGACAGTTTCTTCGGGTGTTTCGAACAATCGGAGCTGCCGCTGGCGGCGGCGCTGCACGGCCGCGAGGACGGGGCGCTGCGATTCGCGGCTGAAGGTCTTCTCCAGTTCGTTAAGGACCGAGTTCGCGCGCTCCAGCACTTCGCGCGGCACGCCGGCGAGTTTGGCGACGTGCAGACCGTAGCTGCGGTCGGCCGCGCCGGCGATGATGCGATGCAGGAAGACGACCTGGTCCTCGTATTCGCGGACGGCGACGTTCAGGTTCGCGACCGAGTCGATTAACTCGGCGAGCTCGGTCAGTTCGTGGTAGTGCGTCGCGAACAGGGCCCGGCAGCCAACGCGGGCGGCCAGGTGCTCGGTGATCGCCCAGGCCAGCGAGAGGCCGTCGTAGGTGCTCGTGCCGCGGCCGACTTCATCGAGGATGACGAGGCTGGCGCGGGTGGCGTTGTGGAGAATGTTGGCGGTTTCGAGCATCTCGACCATGAAGGTCGACTGGCCACGGGCGAGTTCGTCGGCCGCGCCGACGCGGGTGAAGATGCGGTCACAGACGCCGAGGCGCATGCGTTTCGCAGGTACCCAGCAGCCGCAGTGGGCGAGCAGCGTCAGGAGGGCGACCTGGCGGATATAGGTTGATTTTCCGGCCATGTTCGGGCCGGTGATCAGGGCGAGCGACTTGGCGGCGCCCTCGGGGGCCCCGCCGACGGCGATCAGGCGCGCGTCGTTGGGCACGAAATTGGCTTCGAGCGTCTGTTCGACGACGGGGTGGCGGCCCTCGTCGATTTCGAGCACGGGTTCGTCGACGAACTCGGGGCGGCAGTAGCGGCGGCGGAGCGAGAGATCGGCCCAGCCGGCGAGGACATCGAGGCGGGCGATGGCCGCGCAGGCCTGCTGCAAGCGCGGGATCTGCTGGGCGACGCGGTCGCGCAGTTCGAGGAAGAGGTCGTGCTCCAGTTCCTTCACGCGCGCCTCGGCGGAAAGCGCGTCGGCCTCGTGGCGTTTCAGTTCGTCGGTGATGTAGCGCTCGGCGCTCTTGACGGTCTGGCGGCGGATGTAGTCGGCGGGCACGCGGTCGCGATTCGCGTTGCTGATCTCGATGTAGAAGCCGAAAACCTTGTTGAACGCGACCTTGAGCGAGTTGATGCCGGTGCGCTGGACCTCGCGGGCCTGGAATTCGGCGAGCCAGCGCTGGCCGTCGGTCGCGAAGAGCCGGAGGCGGTCGACTTCGGGGTGATGGCCGGGGGCGAAGATTCCGCCCTCGCGGACGGTGGCCGGGGCGTCGGGCAGGAGCGCGCCGCAAAGGTGCGCGGCGAGATCGTCGAGGCCCTCGAGCTGTTCGGCGAGGTCGTCGAGTTCGCCGCAGCGGGCGTTGCGGAGCTGGTCGCGGAGTGGGCGGAGGCGGGCGAGGCCGTTTCCGAGGCCGCGGAGGTCGCGCGGATGCGTGCGCAACACGCCGAGGCGGCCGACCATGCGTTCGATGTCGCCGATTTCGCGGAGTTCGCGGCGGATCGCGACGAGGACGCCATCGTCCGTCCGCAGAGCCTCGATGGCGCGCTGCCGCCGGATGATCGCGGCGACGTCGCGCAGGGGGTAGCAGAGCCAGTGGCGCAGCAATCGCGCGCCCATCGGGTTCGCGGCCCGGTCGACGGCCGCGAGCAGCGAGCCGTCGCGGGCGCCGGTCCGGAGCGTGCGTTCGACTTCCAGCGAACGAAGCGTCGACGGATCAAGGATGAGGAATTCGCTCAGTTGCAGGCGGCGCGGCGGGCGGAGATGGCGGATGGCGGACTTCTGCGTTTCCTGCACGTAGGCGAGCAGCGCCCCGGCCGCCTGGAGCGAGGCGTCCATCGCGTCGAAGCCGAAGCCTTCGAGGCCGACGGTCTCGAAATGGGCTTCGAGGCGTTCCTGCGCCCGGCGCGGCTGGAAATCGGCTGCGGGGCGATAGGTGACGCTGGCTTCGGCGATGTCGCGGATGTCGGGTTCAAGCGGATCGCGGCCGACGGCGCTGCCTTCGGCGAGCAGCACTTCGGCGGGTGCGATGCGGCAGAGTTCGTCGACGACGCGGGCCGCGGCGACGGTCTGGACGACGAACTGGCCGCTGGAGAGCTCCAGCCATGCGACGCCGACCTCCGCACCGGTTTTCGCGACCGCGGCGACGACGTTGCTGCGCGTGCGCTGGAGGAGGGCTTCGTCGGTGAGCGTTCCGGGGGTGACGATGCGCACGACCGAGCGGCGGATGACGCCCTTGGCCTGCGACGCGTCCTCGACCTGCTCGCTGATGGCGACTTTGTGGCCCGCGGTCACGAGGCGGCCGAGGTAATTTTCCAGGGCGTGGTGCGGGATGCCGGCGAGCGGCGTACGGCCGCCGTCGCGGCTGGTCAGCGTGATGCCGAGGAGTTTGGCCCCGATGCGGGCGTCCTCGTAGAAGAGTTCGTAGAAATCGCCCATGCGGAAAAGCAGAATGGCGTCGCCGACCTGCTGCTTCTGCTCGACGTACTGGCGCATGGCGGGCGTGAGCGGGCCGTCCTCGGCGCGCGGCAGCGGCGCGTCGGCGGGCGACGGGGGCGGGGCGATCGTGGTGCTGGAGGGGTCGCCGGACACGCAAAGACTGTAGCTGACGTGCGGCGCTCGGACAACGGCGCCCGCGCGGCGCGGCTATGATTCCCGCCCATGAGCGGCATTTCGCGGCGTCGCGCGCATTCTGCGATCATCTTCGACTGCGACGGCGTTCTCGTGGACAGCGAGCCGCTCGCGAACCGGGTGATGTCGGAGCTGCTGGCCGAGCATGGCGTTGCGATGACGCCTGAGGAGTGTCTACGCCGGTTCGTGGGGATGACGATTCCGGCGGAGGCCGCGGCGATCCGCGAGGACTTCGGCGTCGACCTCCTGGATGTGCTGCAACGCGAACTTACGGCGCGAACGCTGGCCCGGTTCGAGCGTGAGCTGCGGGCAATGGATGGCGCGGCTGAGGTGCTGGGGCGATGCCGGCGGCCGATCGGCGTCGCGTCGAACAGCGTGACGGCCCGGGTGCGGCTTTCGCTGCGCGTCACGGGACTCGAACGGTTCTTTGCCGACCACGTCTACACGGCGGAGATGGTCGCACGGCCGAAACCCGCGCCCGATCTCTACCTGCACGCGGCGGCCCGCCTTGGGTTTCCTCCGGCGGAGTGCCTCGTCGTCGAGGACAGCGTCTCCGGGACGAGCGCGGCACGGGCGGCCGGAATCGCGGTCATCGGATTCACGGGCGGCGGACACGCCGGCGGCGGACTGGGCCGGCGGCTGCTCGACGCGGGTGCGGTCGAGGTGATGGCGTCCTGGCGGGAACTTGATTCGCTTGTCGCCGGCTGAGATCGATATTCGGGCCTGATCGCTCCCCCCACGGCTCATTTCGCCATGCCCGCCCGCCGGAGTGCGATTTCTTCGGCCGGGCTGAATAGACCCGCCGGATCGAGCGTCCATCGTTCGACGCGCCGGCAACGGGCCGGCGCCCTCGATGAAGCAAACGCCGGGTCGCGGGAGCGAGCGGCTGAGGAGAACGAAAATGAGACGCTTCCTGACGAGTCTGATCGGTCTGGGTTTCGCAGCGGCCGCCTTCGCGGGTGAAGCGACCGCCGTCTCGACGGCCAGCAACGGTGGCAGCGCGGTTTCGACCGCCGTCGCGACCGGCAACGCCAACTCGACGGCGATTTCCGGGGCGACCAACGGCGGCCGGGCCGTCGCGAACTCGACGGCGACCGCGAACCGCAACGGGGCGGCCGACAGCCGGGCCGTCGCCGCGGCCGACCATGGCCTGGCGATCAGCAACTCGAACGCCGACGCCCGCGGGCGGCGCGGCGGCGTGGCGCTGGCGGACAGCACGAGCGTGGCGGCGACCGTCGGCGGCGTCGCGATCAGCAACAGTGATGCCCAGGCCGACGGTGTCCGGTTCGGCCGGGCGACCAGCCTCTCGGCCGCGACCTCGCTGAGCGAGTATGGCTCGGCGATCAGCGACAGCCGGGCGGTGAGCCGCGGGGCGCTGGGCGGCCATGCCGTCAGCATCAGCGATTCGACGGCGGTCGGGATCCTGGCGCACGCGGACAGCCGGACGCGTGCGGAGAGCGACGCGATCTTCGGCGGCCGGGCGGAGGCGACCGGCGTCGACGTGACGGTCCGCGAAGGGCCGGGCTTCGGCCGGCCGAACGCGATCGCGGTGGGCCGGGTGGTCGACGGCGGCCATGACGGCGAGGGCCGGCGGCTGATCAAGCGGAAGCTGATGGCGCGACTGGATCGCTGACGCGGGCTGGGTAATTGACTGAACACATACGGCGGGCGAGAGCGAAAGCTCTCGCCCGCGAACGTTATTGAGGGGGCGCGCGGCGGCGGCGAACAACCGGTGCTTCTCGGCCGCGCATTGCAGCGACTCAGCCGCGGGCTATAGTACGCTTGCGGTTGGGTTTGGCGCGGGCTCGGCATTTTCTCGCCGGCGTCCGGCATTGTTCATCAGTTCATGCAACGACTTGGGGCGAGCGTGCCAAAGTCCGTCTATTCGCTGGCGTTCATCCTGCTGGCCGCGCTGGCCGCAATGTCGGCCCGGCCGGCCGCGGCCCAGGACCAGGCCGTCGACGGCATGGTCGTCAAGCGGGTCGAGTTTCAGGGGCTCAAGGCGATCTCCGAGGGGTTCGTCCGGCGGACGGTCAAGACGCGCGAGTCGCAGCCGTACGCCCGCACGCAGACCGAAGAGGACGTGCGCGAGCTGCTGAAGACGCGGAAGTTTCTCGATGTGCGGGCGCAGACGGCCGTCGAGGAGAACCAGGCCGTCGTCACGTTTCTCTTCCAGGAAAAGCCGGTCATTACGTCGGTCGAGATTGACGGGAACAAGGTCTTCACGGACGAGGAGCTGTTCAAGGAGCTGAGCTTCGCGGCCGGGAGCGTGCTCGACCAGTTCGATGTCGATCGCGGGCGCGAGAACATCCTCCGCAAGTACAAGACGAAGGGGTACTACTTCGTCGAGGTCAAGCTGGACGAGCCGATGCTTCGCCAGGAGGCGCGGGTCGTCTACATCGTCACCGAGGGCCAGCGGGTTCGGGTCCGCAACATTCTATTTGAGGGCGTGCAGTCGTTCCCCGAGCCGCGGCTGAAGTTCATCGTCGGGACGAAGACGTATTTCCCGATTCTGAGCCCCGGGGCGTTCGACGAGGAACAGGCCGAGCGCGATGCGGGCGACATCCTCGCCTTTTACCGCGGCGAGGGGTTTCTCGATGCGCGGGTGGGCTATCGGCCGGACTTCACCGACGTCGAGCGGACGCGGCTGAATCTCGTCTTTGTCGTGGAAGAGGGCATCCGGTACCGGATCAAGGACTTCGCGGTCAGCGGCAACACGGTGTTCGACACCGACCGGGTGCTCGGCGTGAAGCTGATGCTCCCCGGCGACATCCTCCGCGAAGAAGCGGTGAAGCTCGACGTCAAGAAGGTCGAGGACCTCTACGGCGAGATCGGCTACGTCGATACGCGCGTCGAGGCGGTGTGGAAGTTCCTCGATGAGCCCGGCCTCGTGACGCTGGAATTTCAGATCCGCGAATCGGAGCGGAACCGCTTCGGCCGGATCACGATCCGCGGCAACCAGCGGACGAAGGACGAGGTCGTGCGGCGCGAGCTGCGCTTCTACCCCGGCGAAGACTACAACACGCTGAAGGCCCGCGCGGCCGAGCAGCGGGTGCGCGAAACGGGCCTCTTCTCGAAGGCGACGATCACCCCACTGCCGCCGGCTCCGGACGGCGAACGCGAGGCGCTGGTGGAAGTCGAAGAGGCGCAGACGACGAATTTCATCATCGGCTTCGGCGTCAGCACGGATAATGGCTTCGGCGGCCGGATCGCGATCGAGAACCGGAATTTCGACCTGTTCGACTGGCCGCGGACGTGGGGCGAATTCTTCCGCGGCCAGGCATTTCGCGGCGACGGTCAGCGGGCAAAGATCGAGTTCGAGCCGGGCACGGAGGTCACGCGCTTCCGCATCGACTTTACGGAGCCGTACCTGTTCGACAAGCCGCTGCGCTACGACCAGTCGCTCTATCTCTTCCAGCGCGACCGCGGCAGCTACCTGGAAGAACGAATCGGCTTCGTGCCCGCGATCAGCAAGCGCTTCGACACCGGGCTGCTGCGCGACTGGGCGGTCGAGGGCGCGCTGCGGGTCGAGGGAATCGAGATCTCCGACCTGCGCGATCTTGCGAGCAACCAGATCCGGGATGTGAAGGGCACCAGTTTCCTGACCAGCCTGAAGGGCACGATCGTGCACGACACGAGCGACAGCCGGTTCGTGCCGAGCCGCGGGCACCGCTTTACGCTGGCGTGGGAACAGGTCGGAGCGCTGGGCGGCGACTACCATTTCGGCCGGCCGACGATCGGCTTCACGTGGTACAAGACGCTGCGGACGGACATCTTCGACCGCAAGAGCGTGCTGGCGCTGCGGGCGGACAGCGGGTACATCGTGGGCGATGCGCCGGTGTTTGAGCGGTTCTACGGCGGCGGGTTCGGGTCGATTCGCGGGTTCAGCTTCCGCGGCATCTCGCCCCGCGCGGGCATCTACAACGATCGCGTCGGCGGCGATTTCATCCTCCTGGCGGGCGGCGAGTATTCGTTCCCGCTCTATGCGGACACGTTCCGCGGCGTGACGTTCCTGGACATGGGAACGGTCGAGGAGGACATCGGCATCACCAAGTGGCGGGCGTCAATCGGTATCGGGCTGCGGATCAACCTGACCTTCCTCGGCAGCCCCGCACCGCTCGTGTTCGATTTCGGTTTCCCGATCTCGGAAGACCCGGCCGACGACAACCAGGTGTTCAACTTCTCGTTCGGCGCATCGTTCTGAGGGAGACGCCGAGGTGGGCCCCAAGCTCTGCCCGCACATTATCCTCGAGGGCACGCGGCTCACGCATAAGACGGACGTCGCCTTCGCGCTAAACGAGCATCCGCGCATCGTCGGCCCGCGGAAGTACCGGTATCACTCGCCCGTCATCTCGGCCGAATGGTGTGCGTTCACGAACCGGCCGTGGGGCCGCGGACTCATCAATTTCGAGCCGGCCGAGCGGGAACGGGCGCTCGAGACGTATCGCACCTGGGTGCGGCTCTTCGAATTGCAGCGCTACTATTCCTGGATCATCGACCGGTTTCACGTATCGACCCGCGCGTACCAGATCGCGCACGGCGCCGACGTCGATTTCGGCTGGCTGGAAGACCGCCTGGCTGCCCTGAACTTCCGGCTCGTGTTCTGCACGCGGCGTCCGGAGACGTTCGCGGCGGCACGCGCGGAGAGACTCAAGGTCTCCGGAAACCCGCGCCAGTATGACGAGCTCGAGCCGCTCGTGCAGGAGCAGGAACGCATCCGCGCCCTCGTCGCTGAATCGCGCCTGCGGACGCTGGAAATCGACGTTTCGGACGGGCGGATTGCGCGAATCTGCGATGAAGTGGCGGACTGGCTGGCCGCGACGGGCGGGCTCTGCCAGGAATAGTTCCTTCGGCGCGGTCCCCATTCGCGCTCGATTCTGCTACTCTCGCCGCTTTCGTGTGGAGGATCTCCCGATGCGCCGTTGTTTCGCTTCGCTCGCCGCTGTCGCCTCGTGCTTCACCGCCCACGCCGCGTTCGCGCAGGCGCCGGCTTCCGCCCCGGCTGCACCGCTCGACACCGCCTATCGCGACGCCGCCGCGCGGATCATCGCTTCCGTGGAGAAGGGCAACGACGGCTGGCGGAAGCTGGAGCATCTCTGCCTGCGCATCGGCCACCGGCTCAGCGGCTCGGAATCACACACGCAGGCGCTGGAGTGGGCCCGGAAAACGCTGGAGGCCGACGGCCATGAGAACGTTCGAATCGACCCGGTCGAGGTGAGCCGCTGGGTGCGCGGCGAGGAATCGCTGGAGATGATCGAGCCGCGGCGCGCGCGGCTGGCGATGCTCGGGCTCGGCGGCTCCGTGGCGACGCCGCCCGAGGGGATCACGGCGGAGGTAGTCTCCGTCCCCGATCAGGATGCCCTGGCGGAGCTTGGGGAGGAGAAGATCAGGGGCAAGATCGTGCTCTTCGACGTTCCGATGTCGGGCGGCGGCGAGTCCCGGGGGAGCCGCTATGGCACAGCCGCCCGGTATCGCGGCATGGGCGCGCGGTGGGCATCCGAATACGGGGCGGTGGCGGCGCTGGTCCGCTCCGCGACGACCCGCAGCCTGCGGACGCCCCACACCGGGGCGATGAACTACTTCGAGGCGAAGGTTCGCATCCCGACGTGTTCGGTGTCGACGGAAGACGCCGAGATGATCACACGGCTCCAGGCGGCCGGGGTGACGGTCCGAGTCACGCTGAAGATGAACGCGAAGACGGATGAAAAGCCCGCGCCGTCGGGGAACGTGATTGGGGAGCTGCGCGGCCGGGAGAGGCCCGAGGAAGTCGTGGTCATCGGAGGGCATATCGATTCCTGGGACGTGGGCCAGGGCGCCCACGACGACGGCGGCGGGTGCGTAACGATGATGGAGGCGCTGAACGTGCTGCGGAAGCTCGAGCTTCGGCCGCGGCGGACGATTCGCGTCGTGCTCTTCACGAACGAGGAGAACGGCCTGGCGGGCGGGCGCGACTACGCGAAGCGCTATGCGGATGTGCTGAAAGACCATGTCGCGGCGATCGAATCGGACAATGGGACGTTCGCGCTGCTGGGCATCGGGTGCACGATCGACGCAGCGCGGCGGGAGGCGGCGGACGCGCGGCTGAAGGAGATCCTGGAGCTGCTGAAACCGCTGGGGGCGGAGACGCTGGACGCGAGCGGAGGCGGGGCGGACATCGGGCCGATGCGCGACGCCGGCGTGCCGCTGCTGAGCCCGCGCGTCGACATGACGCATTACTTTGACTATCACCACACGGAGGCGGACACGCTCGACAAGGTGAATCCCGAGCATCTGAACAAGAAGATCGGGGCCATGGCGATCCTCTCGTACATTCTGGCGGACATGCCCGACCGGCTCGGCGATCCGCGCTGATTGACTTTCCCGTCGCCCGGCACGCACGTCGGCCTGGAAAGGCACAGCGCCGACCTTGCGGCCGGCGCTGCGGTGCTGATGAGCGTGTTCGCGATCGCCTGCGCGGCGGTTACGCGCGCGGGTGAGCCTTGTCGTATTCGTTCTTGATCGTGCTGCCGGTCAGGTGCGTGTAGATCTGGGTCGTGCTGAGGCTCTGATGGCCGAGCAACTCCTGCACGCTCCGCAGATCGGCGCCGCGCTGGAGCATGTGCGTGGCGAAGCTGTGCCGGAGCGTGTGCGGGCTGACGGACAGGTCGAGGCCGGCTTCGAGCAGGTACTTGTCGAGCTTGCGGCGGACGCTGCGGGTGCTCAGGCGCTGGCCGTGCTTGTTGATGTAGAGGGCCTCGGCGTCGCGGCTTTCGGGTGCGCCGGCGCGGCGGAGATCGAGGTAGTGGAGGATGGCCTTCACGGCGCCGGGGCCGATCGGGATGACGCGCTCCTTCTTGCCCTTTCCGCGGACCTTCAGGACGTTCTGGCCCAGGTCCATGTCGCTTACGTTGATCGCGACCAGTTCGCTCACGCGGATACCGGTGGAGTAGAGCGTTTCGAGGATGGCGCGATCGCGGGCGCCGAGCATCGTGGTGGTGTCGCAGTTTGAGAAGAGCTTCTCGATCTGCTCAACCTCGAGATACTTGGGCAGCCGCTTGTCCTGCTTGGGGGTGCGGATCGTCGCCACCGGGTTTGCGGCCACGCGGCCGCGGCGGAGCAGGAATTTATAGAAGCTCCGCAGCGTCGCGAGCTTGCGGGCGACCGTGCTCTTGCAGTAGTTGTTGTCGCGCAGCTGCGACATGAACTCGCGGACGACGTCGGCGTCCACCCCGAGCATGCGCCGCTCGACTTCGCGCGGGTCGGCGGCCGCGCCATTGGCCGCGGGCTCACCCTTGCCCGGGCTGACGGGCAGGCGTCCGCTGGCGAGGTAGCCGCCGAACTGGTCGAGGTCGGCGGCATAGCAGCGGGCCGTGTGCGCGCTGAAGTGGCGTTCCGCCCTCAGGTAGTTGATGAACTGGTTGACGACGTGTTCCTGAGTGCTCATAGCCGTTTCGCTGATCGCTTCGTGCATCCGGTGCAAGGCACACCACCATTGATTCGTTTGACCATGGTCAGCTACTTCGCCGCCAGCGCTTCGGTGCGCTGCCCGACGCTCCTGCCCATCTGAAAACTCAGCACCGCCGCGTCATACCAGTCGAAGTCGCTGGCCGGGTCGTCCGCCAGCTCCACGAAGGCCGCGATGACTTCCGCCTCCTGGCCTTCATGGTAGGAGAAGACGAACGTCTGCCCGTCTCTCGAGAATTCGATGGTTCGCGGGTCCGTCTTCATCGGTTCGCCTCGTCGCTGGGTCCGGCTTCCCTGCCGTGATGAGCCCATGTTCTGAGAATCGACCGCATCGACGACCACATTGAGTACCGAATAAACAGTTCCTGTGATTGAGTATGAACACGCCAGCCGAACGGCGTATTCCGCCCGTCCCGAGCGCCGTCGTCGTCGTACTCGCGGATTTC
The DNA here is from genome assembly GCA_045863555.1 of Planctomycetota bacterium. Classification (GTDB taxonomy): domain Bacteria; phylum Planctomycetota; class Phycisphaerae; order UBA1845; family Fen-1342; genus JACRLV01. The sequence goes on from BTUU01000007.1 coordinate 107,912, forward strand.
CTCGAGCACGCGCGGATCAGCCGCGTTGAACGTGCGCTGAAACTGCACCGGTCCGCGCGCCGTCGTCACGGCCGCGGCGGGAGCGAAGTCCGTCGCGGTGCGGGAGGCGACGGTGGGGTCCACCGCGACGACAGTCGGGGCCGACTGGGTGAAATAGAGCTGTGCCGTGATGCCCAGGATCGGCGGGTCGTAGGGGCTGAACTCGGTCACGGCTACGACCAGCGTCGCATCCGCGCGAAGCTCTCGCGCCAGGTCGAGGGCATCCTCGGGGGATTCGACGCCGGGGCGCTGCATCAACTCCAGCGCGCCGAGCGTGCGATTCACCGGGATGACCGCGATATTCGGAAACGTGAGCAGTTCGGATGCCACCATATCCGTGACCCGCAGCGGATCCCAATCAACGCTGTTGCTCAAATTCAGCACCGGCGCGACGGCGATCGCGAGCGGCGGGTGTTGCGGATGGTGCTGGGTCTTCGCCGGGCGACTGAGCGCGCAGCCTGACAGGCTGACGGCGAATAACCCCACGACACAGAACATGAACAGCCCCCGCCGACCGGTGGCCACGGACTCAGGGATCATCCGCTCCGGTCGGCTTCGGCCGGGAGCCCAAAGCCGCTCGATTCTAGGACCGTAAGTCCCGACGGGTAAAGGGTTCCGGCCGATTTTCGGGAGCGATTTCGTCATTGGCATCCGACTAATGTCCACCCGCGTCCGCCGGCGCGTTCGCCTCTGCATGCGACATTTCCGCGCCGCGGCCCGCCGACGACGCGGTCGCCGAGCCGATGTTGTCGTCGCCGGGGACCGACCAGATGTTCTCGCTGCCGCCGAGCGTCGAGACGAAGTAGACCCGCCCCCCGGCCGCGAACGCCGGATTGAACGCCGGCGCACCGCCGTCGCTCAGTTTCCGCCGGACGCCGCTGAAGGTGTCGACGGTCCAGAGATCCGCGACGGTTTCTTCGGTCGCCGCGTCGCGCGGAACCGTGCTGTAGACGATGACCCGGCCGTTGGGCGACCAGCGCGGGGCGATGCATGCGAAGTCGTCGCCGCTTGCGATTTCCGTCGGGAAACGCGCCTCTTCGCCGGTGATGTCGACGACCCAGACGCTGAACCAGCGCGTTCCGCGCTGGCGGGCCCGCTGGAACGCGAGCCGCTGCCCATCCGGCGACCAGGCGGGAAACAGACCATACGCGAGGAACCGCCGCACGCCCGGGCGGTCGAGCGCGAGCGACCAGATCTCCCACTGCTGCGAACGCGAACCCCAGACGCTGAATGCAACGCGGCGGCCGTCCGGCGACCAGCACGGCGCGATCTCATCGGCCCGGTCGCTTGTCACCTGGGTCAAGCCCGTGCCGTCACGGTTCACGAGCCAGACATCCCAATTTCCCGACCGATTGGAACAGAAGATGACACGCTCCCCGTCCGGGCTGAACTTCGGCTGCACGTCGTCGGCGGGATCGGCGGTCAGTTGAGTGATCGCAAAACCGTCGACCGCCTTGAGGAAGATGTCCGGCCGGTCGTTGTGGTTTGTCGAGGCGTATGCAAGAACCTGACCGTCGCCGCTCAGATCGGGGTCGAAATCGCGTCCGATCTTCGAGAACGTGTGCTGCGTCACGTTTGCCAGGAGCCGGTCGGAGGTCGCGGCCGCGTCGCCGTCAAGCTCTCCGAACGGCGATACGGTCCGTGAGGTCTCCGGCCGGGCCGGCGTCTGCTCGGGCGGCGGAGGCGCGCTGGCGACCGCTCCCCGGCCGGCCGACGCCTGGCAGCCGGCGAGCGACGCGAGCAGGGTGATTGCGAGGAAACCGGCGGCTTGGAGTCGACTCATGGTTGCGTTCCTCAGCGAGTAGGCAGCGTGTTCACAATCCACCCGCTGTATCGGCCTGGGACCGGCGCGAATGCATTAGCGGTCGCGTTCACTCCTCTGCTTATCGGCTGATTCGCGGTCGCGTGCGAACCGGGGAATTGTTAAGGAACGATGAAGGTGCGCAGGGACTGCGCGTCGTGCCCGGCACGCCCGGCCGAGATAAGATGAAAGGACGCCTGAGGTGAACATGACGCCGCAGCCCTGGAATGAAGACGACGCGCCCGCCCGCCTCGACGACAGCGCCGCGACGGAGGACGGCAAGCGCCGCCCTGCGCCGCCCGAGATGCCGCACACCAGCGGCGAGCGGCCGGTGAACATCGCCAACGTTCCCGGGCGGCTCATCGTTCTTGAAGGCACCGACGGCGCGGGTCGCTCGACGCACGCCGCGCTGCTGCGGGAATGGCTCGAAACGCAGGGGTTCGGGGTGCTGCACACGGCCATGGCGCGGAGCCGGCTCGCCGGCGCGGGTCTGCGACGGGCCAAGCAGGGCAACACGCTCGGCCAGCGGGCGATGGACCTGTTCTATGCGACCGATTTCGCCGATCGTCTCGAGAACGAGATCCTCCCGGCACTTCATGCCGGGTTCGTCGTGCTGACAGACCGGTACATCTACTCGACGATGGTCCGTTCGATCGTCCGGATCGGCGACCGGGCGTGGATTCGCGATCTGTACGGTTTCGCCCCCGTGCCGCACGCCGTGTTCTATCTGAAACTGGATGTGCCGAGCCTCATCCCGCGCGTTCTGGCGCGAGGGAACTTCGACTATTGGGAATCGGGTCTCGACTTCCAGGAGGAAACCGACCTCTACAAGTCGTTCGTCCGCTACCAGGAACGCCAGCTCAACGTCTTCGACGATCTCGCGGCCGCGCATGGCTTCCATGTCGTCGACGCGCGGCGGGAGATCGCCGACGTATTCGCCGATCTGAAGCAAGGCGTGCGCGCGGTCGTGGCCACGATGGAAGGAGCGCGGATATGTCCGGGATGACGGCGCTCGATCCGGCGCTGGACGGGCTCGAACCGCCCCAGTCGATTCAGGATGCCGCCCGAACGGTGCTTGAGATCCGCCTCGGCGCCGTCGCGAAGCTGCTGGCGCGCGCGGCCGACGGCGCTGCCCGCGACGTGGAGTGCATCCACCAGCTTCGCGTCGCGACGCGCCGGGCCGCGGCCGCGCTCGCCGTATTCGCCGACTGCTGCGATGAGAAGAGCCGCCGCCAGGCGAGAAAGACGCTCACGCGCATCCGCCGTGCCGCCACGCGCGCCCGGCAGATTGACGTCCACCGGGCGCTGCTGCGCGACTTCGCCCACAATCTCCCGGAGCGGCTCCAGCCCTGGGGAGCGGCCCTGGCCGACTGGATCGCGCGGGATCGCAAATCCGCCGGGCGGGCTGTCGCGCGGCTCGCGGGCGGGAAGACGGCGGCCCGGCTGGCCGCCCTTTCGGAGAAACTGGTGCGGACGATTGACGGCCCCCCCGCCGCGGAAGCCGCCGCGCCCACAACGCTCGGGTCGGCCGCCGCGGAGACGCTGCCCCGCCTCGTCACCGATCTGCGCACGGCCGCCGCGGGCGACCTCCGCAACCCTGAGGCGATGCACGAACTTCGGCTGTGCGGCAAGCGGCTCCGGTATGCCCTGGAGATCTTCTCGTCGTGCGTGACCGCCGGCGCGCGGGAGACGATCTATCCAGCGCTCAAGCAGATGCAGGATCACCTCGGCGAGATCAATGACACCGTCGAGATCGTCGCCTCTGTCGACGCTCTGCTGGCGCGCTGCCGTGCGGGCCGGACGCCGCGCAGGCTGTGGGCGCTTCGCCAGCCGGGGGGAGAATTCGAATCCGCCGCCGCCGACATCCTGCACCGGCTGCGCCGCCAGCTCGTCCGCAAGACGCGCGAGTTTCTGCGGTGGCGTCGTTCGCAGTCGGCCGAACCGCTGCTGGTCGATCTGTCCCGGCCGGGCGAGGAGCAGGCGCCGCGCCAGGAAGCGCCGCCATCCCCGCCGGAGCACCACGTACCGCGTGTGGCGGCCATCGATGTCGGGACGAACAGCATCCGGCTCGTGGTCGCGGAGGCGGCGCCGGGCGGGGGCTACCGCATCATTGACGATGAGAAGGAGACGACGCGGCTGGGGCGGGGCCTGTTTACCAGCGGCCGGCTGACGATGGGCGCGATGAAGCGCTCCGTCCGGGCGATTGAGCGGATGCACCAGATTGCGCGCGCGTATCACGTCGACCTGCTTCGGGCCGTCGGCACGGCGGCGGTGCGTGAGGCGCAGAACGGGGACGAATTCATCGCCCTGGTGAAGCACCGCGCGGATATCGACCTGGAGATGATCAGCGCGGATACCGAAGCCCGTCTCGCGCACGCCAGCGTTTCGAACGCGTTCGATCTTTCGGAAGCCGACGCGGCGATCGTCGATATCGGCGGCGGCAGCACGGAGATCGTCCTGGCGGCGCACGGAGTGATCGACTCTGTCCATACGCTGCCGCTCGGCGCGGTCCGGCTCTCCGACATCATCCGCGGGGGCGCGGAGGATCCGCTCGTCTTCGCGGATCTGCATAACCACATCGACGCGGTGATCGCCGCGGGCCTGGAGCGGCCGGCGAACCCGCCGCGCCTGCTGATCGGCACCGGCGGCACGTTCACGACGCTGGCGAAGATTCTCGTGCGTCGCGGCGGCGGAGACGGGACGGGCGGGCGCTTTCCGTTCGATCTGCGCGGCCTGCGCGTCCGGCGCGACCAGGTCGGCGCGCTGCTTCACGAGATGCGCCGTACGCCGCTGCGCGAGCGGCAGCGCATCCCCGGCCTGAGTCCGGCGCGGGCCGAGATCATCATCGAGGGGTTCGCGATCGTCGACCGGCTGATGGATTTTCTGTGCGTCGACGAGCTGCGTGTGCACGACGGGGGCATTCGCGACGGACTGCTCATCCAGATGATCGAAGAGCACGGCCTCGCCGGTGCGGGACCGTCGATGGCCTCGGATCGCCTGGCACAGGTCCGCCGCTTCGCCGAAGCGTGCCGCTACGACCGTCAGCACGCGATTCAGGTTGCGCGGCTCGCCCTGCGGATTTTCGACCAGCTCTCAGCGAGCATCGGCGCCGGCGAGCCCTGGACCGGCCCGGAGAACCGCGACCTGCTGCATATGGCCGCGCTGCTCCACGACGTCGGCTGCGTCATCGATATTCCGCGGCATCACAAGCACAGCTACGACATGATCCTGGACAGCCGGCTGAGGGATTTTTCGCGGCGCGAGCTGGCGATCATCGCGAATCTCTCACGCTATCACCGCCGCGCGCTTCCGTCGGTCTCGCACCGCGGCTACCGGCGGCTCGGTGAAACCGATCGGCGCTGCGTGGGCGTGCTCTCCGCGATCCTGCGCGTCGCCGACGGCCTCGACCGGTTGCACCGCCAGGAGGTCCGCGGCGTGTCCGTCGCCTTCACCGACCGGCGGGCGACGTTCGCGGTCGACGCGGCCGTCGAGCCCACCGAGAACCTGCGGGCGGCGGCGAAGAAATCGGATCTTTTTGCCCGCGAGTTCGGCGTGGACGTGGAGATCCGCTGGAAGCCGCAACCGGCCGCCTCTGAGTCGCTCCCGCTGGGCGACCTGTCGCTGCCGCGCGTCACCCGGAAGGAACCATGAACCAGTACGGCGATTTCGGCGATCTTCCCGGCAAACTGTTCATCGTCGAAGGCATCGACGGCTCAGGCAAGAGCACGCAGCTCGATCTGCTGCGCAAGTGGCTCACGTCGCAGGGCTACTGCGCCCACTTCAGCGAATGGAATTCCTCGCCGCTGGTCCGTGAGACGACGAAACTCGGCAAGACCGAGCGGCTGCTCAGCCCGCTGACGTTCAGCCTCATCCACGCCGCCGACTTCGCCGACCGTCTCGAGCGCACAATCCTCCCGCCGCTGCGCGCCGGGGCGATCGTGCTCACCGACCGCTACATCTACACCGCCTTCGCCCGCGACATCGCCCGGGGAATGCACCCGGACTATGTCCGCGGGATTTACCGCTTCGCCCCCAAACCCACGGTCGCGTTCTATTTCCGGACGCCCCTCGACGTGGCGCTGCACCGGATTCTCGCCGGCCGGCCCGAACTGAAATGGTACGAGGCGGGCATGGACCTCGGCCTCAGCGAGGATCCGTACCGGTCGTTCGAGCTGTTCCAGGGGCGGATTTTCAACGAGTACGAGAAGATGGTGCCCGAGTTCAAGCTCTCGGTCATCGACGCGACGCTCCCGATCACCAAGCAGCAGGCGCTCGTGCGCGACCTCGTCCGGCCGCATCTAGAGGGCGTCGTTCGGCTGCCCGATCGGTCGGCAGCGGCCGTCGCGGCCGAGGAGGGTCTTACGGGTCGATACCTCAGCGACGGGACGTCCAAGGGTTCGCCGCAGTTGGCCTGAGCGGACCGCGGCTCGGTTGTCTGCGGGATGTGCGGGCCCGGCGGCAGCGCGTCGACCACCGCCGGCCACGCACGTGCTTCGCAGTCAGCAGGTCACGCCGAACCGCGAAAGAAGCGTCGAGAGGTCGGTGATATCCACGTCACCGTCGGAATCGAGATCGGCCGGTCCTCCGCCGCCGCCGAAGCTGCTCAGGAGGATCGCAAGATCCGTGATGTCGACGGTGTTGTTTCCGTCGAGATCGCCGAGGCAGGGAAGCGGGATGACTTCGTACTCGATCGTCAACTTCGGCCGCAGGTCGACGTCGGGATTTTCCCGCGAGGCGAAGCGCTTGGCGGTTCCGGCGGCGGTCTCGTCGCCGATGACGATCCAGCCGAAATTCTGGTTCGGCTCCGCCCTCCACGCTTCGACGTCGGCGAGCATCTGGTCGGAACTCCATGAATACGCTGCCTGCGCGAATCCGACGGGGGCCGTGGCACTCGGCGACGGCGCGAATTCCCCGCCAGGGGTCGCCCACGGATCGGTCTGGAAGAATCGGTAACCCCAGGTCGCATCGCCCGGCTGGGCGTCGGCCCCCAGGCCCTCCTCGAACTCTGCGTCCGAAGCCGCCTCCCCCCAGTCGGCCGAGAGGCGATGAAGCGCAACCGGGACATCCGCGGAAACCGAGCGCGTGCAATAGAGGGTGAGCGTCACGCTCGTCGGCATCGCCTCCGCGGGGAGAGCATCTGCAACGTCGAAGCGGATCAGGGCCCGACGAAGCGTTCCGGATCGGATCCGGCCGGCGAACAGGTACTGTCCGGAACCGTTGCTGAGCGCGTCCGAATCCGAGTAGATCGAGTTGTCACGACTTGATTCGATCGTGATGGAGTCCGCCCGGCCGGGAGCCGTTGTCGCGGCCAGCAGTCCGGCCATCGCCGCTAATGTCATTTTTCGTGTCATCGTTTTTCCTCGCGAAAAAGCGGGGTCAGGAGGCTGGTTCCGCACGCAGAGAGACGGCGTACAGTCCGGCTGGCGCGCAGTACACCCCTTCCCGTCCGAAGATTCTAACCGGCCGGGCGGATCGATTATTCCAAATCTGTGTTCAGTACGGGCTGTTCGCGTGCCGCTTGCGAACCGCGCCTGCGTGGCTAGACTCTAGTAGCGTATCGATCCGGGCCCATCGGCGAACATCGCAGTTGGATACGGTTTTGGGGGCCGAGCCCGGTCTGTCTGGAGAATCTCGTGGCGACGCTCGTCGTTTTGCAGGGCCCGGACAAGGGTCGGACCCACAAGACCGACGACCCCGTCGTGATTATCGGACGGGGAAGCGAGCAGGTTCCCCTGCACGACCAGACCGTCAGCCGCCGCCATGCCGAACTCAAGGCGATTTCCGGCGGCTGGGCGCTCTCCGACCTGAACAGCGCCAACGGCACGTACCTCAACGGCGTTCGCCTTTCGCAGCCGAAGAAGCTCAAGCCCGGCGACCAGATCCGCATGGGCGGCACGCTCATGGTCTACGCCGGTGACGAGACGCTCGAACAGCTCGCCGGGGCCAAGATCCCCATCGACATGGTCACGCTCGACGCGAGCAGCAGCCCGCTCGATTCGGCGGTGATGGCGAGCGTTCCGTCGAACGAAGACAGCGTGATCATGGCCGGTCCCGACGTTGCGTACGCGGTTCGCTCCTGGCAGGCGATGCGCGAACTGACCGACGTGATCGGCAGCCTGCTTTCGCCGGACCAGCTCCTGCCGCGGGTCATGGACATCCTGTTCGAGCAGGTCGAGATCGACCGCGGCGTGATTTTCATCCGCGACGAGTCAACGAAGGAGTTTCTGCCGGAGGTCGTCCGGTTTCACAGCCGCAAGGCGCGGGCCGAAGCGACGAAGAACTCGATCGTCGCGAGCCGGACGATCATCAACCACGTCGTTGAGACGCGGCAGGGCGTGCTCTGCTCCGACGTGGTCGGAGACGAGCGATTCCGCAGCGGAAAGAGCGTGCACAACCTGACGCTTCGGTCGGTGATCTGCGTGCCGATTCTGACGCACGAACATGTGCTCGGCGTGATCCACCTCGACTGCCCCCTGCCCCGGCACACCTATAACGAGCATGAACTGAAGCTGGTAACGGCAATCGGCTACCAAACCGGACTGGCGATCGAAAACGCGCGGCTGGTGCAGGCGCAGTTGGAGCGCGAGCGGCTGGCCGCGGCCGGCGAGACCGTTGCGTACCTCTCCCACTCGATCAAGAACATCCTCCAGAATCTCCGGGCGGGCTCGGATGTGATGCAGCGCGGCCTCGACCGGCAGGATCTCAAGATCGTCGACCAGGGCTGGCGGATTCTCGATCGCAACCTGGACAAGTGCTACGCGCTGATGATGAACATGCTCGCGTTCAGCAAACAGCGCGAGCCGAATCTCACGCCCGAGCACGTCAACAAGGTCGTCGAAGAGGTGGTCGAGCTGACGCAGGCCCAGGCGGACGATTCGCGGATCGTCCTGCTGGCCGATCTCGACGAGACGGTGCCGCCGATCCCGCTCGACCACGACGGCCTGCACCAGGTGATCCTCAATCTCGTCGCCAACGCGCTCGACGCGGTTCCGCGGACCGGCGGCGTGATCAACGTCCGCACGCGCTTCGAGAAGGCCGACCGCCGCGTCGTCATCTCCGTTCAGGACAACGGTCCCGGCGTTCCGGAGGCCGACCGCGAGAAGATCTTCCAGCCGTTTCACTCGACCAAGGGGCACGGCGGCACGGGCCTCGGCCTGGCCGTCGCGCGGAAGATCGTCACCGAAATGGGCGGGATCATTCAGCACGTGCAGCCGAAGGAAGGCGGCGCCCAATTCGACATCCGCCTTCCGAGCGCCGAACTTCGCCAGCCCGGCCCCGGCGACACCCACGGGCCGAGATAGCGACCCGCGCCAGGCGTTCGCGGTAGACTCCCGACAGCGAGAACGAGGAGACGATCGTGAGGATCATCGCCCGGCTGTTCACCGCCCTGCTCGGCGCCGTGGCGGCGGCGCAGACGCCCGCAACCGGCCCGACAACCGCGCCGGCGACGGGGCCGGCCGCCGGGGAACCGGACGCCGAGATTGCGCTGCTCGGCAACGACGCCTATGAAATACGCGACGCGGCCACGCGAGCGCTGATCGCGGAAGGGCCCGAGATCGCGCCGCGTCTCCGGGCGGCGCTGGAAGCCGCGACCGATCCGGAAGTGCGATTCCGCCTGCGGCACATCATCGAGAACATCACGCCGCCGCCGTTCGGCGCGCTCCTGCTGCGCGTCACGTCCGACTCCGGCCTGCGAACCGGCGACATCGTGACGCACGTCGGCACGCGCCGCGTCCGCGATTCGAGCGACTTCCGTCTCCGGCTCGCCGCGACGGAACCGCAGGGGGCCGTGCTGCGCGTGAGCGGCGCCGAAGGCCCGCGCGAAGTCGGCCCCGTGCGCGTCCTTCAGGTCCCGCTGTGCACGGATTTCGTGGCGCCGCTCGGCGAGACGATCGCCCGCGCCGTGCGCCTGTACGAAGCCGGGCTCGCCGAGCGCGCGTACGAGGCGCTCGCGCCGATCCGCACGCAGATCACGCCGGGTGAGTTGCCCGTTCGATTCTGGGCGCGGCTGGCGTTCTGCGCCGGGCATGCGGACGAAGCGGCCGCAGCGCTTGTCGGCGATGAGACTGCCGCCCGTCCGGACGCCGCCGAGTGGCGCGGCTGGGCCGCACCGTCGATGCTCGACGTGGCCGGTCCGGGAAAGGCCCCGTACCGGCTTGAGACGGAGCTCTTCGAGCGCGGCGGGCCCGCCCTGTACGCCACGCCCCAGGATCCGGACCTGCGGATTCAACGCGTGCTGGTCCCCGCCGGGCGCTACGCCGACGCCCTGCTGCGGTCAGCGGAACTCTGGCAGACCCGCTACCGAGCCCAACTCGAAAGCAGCGACGAGGGCGGGCGGAACGTGGCCGGAAACCAGCTCGCCGTCGCCGCGTGGATGCTCTATGAGCTCGACCTCCGATCGGAGTGCTGCCGCCTGATTGAGCCGCGCAGCGAGGTGCTCCGGCGCACCGATCGCGGCCGCCGGAAATGGGTGCGGGTCGACACGGACGCGTGGCTTCCGTTTCTCGCCGGCGACGAAAAAGCGGCTGTCGATCTCTTCTTTGAACCCGCGATGGATGTTCTTCAGCAGCCCCCCCGCCGCGGCGAGGGCACGGCCGTCATCCGCAATCCGCAGGTCGCGGCGCGGCTTGGCTTTTTTCTCGCGTATCAGCCCAACGATACGCGGAACGACGACGCGCTCTCCGTCGTCGGCCACGCGGGGCATCCGGTGTTCCTCGAGTACCTCGACTGGACGCTGCTTGCCGTGGAGGAATCAAACCACGACGCGATCCGCAAGCGAATGAACGCGGTCCTGCCATCGGTTCCGGACGCGGACGCGCTCCCGTACGCACGCGCCGTCGCGCTTCTCGAATATGTTCGATCCGTTCCCGACGTCGCCGTCCTTCAGGCCGCGCGGGCTCGGATCTTTCAGTCCGCCGCCGGTCCGGACCGCGAAACCTGGACGGCGATCGCGGACGCACTCATTGCCTTGGCCGGCCAGCGACCGGCGGTGGCCGTCGAGCGCCTCGCGGCGCTGAATGGAGCCCCCGAGGCCGCCGCGCTCCTGGAGACAGCGCGTTTTCTCGCCGCCCCGCCGGATGCCGCGCTCAACCATGAATCGCTGCGCTCGCCGCTGCTCGTCGTCCCCCACGGAACGTCGGGGACGCACTGGCTCGTGCTGACGCGCGACCGCCGGCTGATGCGCTTTGACGCGACGGCCGGGACGCTCGTGGCGATCGACAAGCCCGACGCCGCGTGGTTTCCCGCGCCGCGCACCTGGCCGTGGCTCGGCCGGGAAGCCGCTTCCGGTCGGGTTTGGGCCTATGGGCGGCGACGAGTGGTCGAACTGGCGTCGGACAAGCCGCTGCGGCTGAACATCCAGACGGATGATCTGCCGTCGTTCGACCGCGATCTGGCGTCGAATTTTTCGCTTCTGGCCGAGTCGATTGCGCTGGTTCCGCGCGAGGATGGAGAGAACGGCGAGTTTCTCCGTGCGGAGGTGAAGGCGCACGCCGACTGCGTCGCCGACCCCGACCTGCCCGACCTCGCGATCATCCGGCCGCTCGACGCTGACGGACGGCTCGTCCACGCCGCGTTTCGCGGGGGCCCGCACCTGCTTATCGACACGGTCCGCCGGAAAGCCTGGACATCGGTCTGGATGCAGAAGCAGCTCGCGCTCGCGACGCCGCCGGCGTTTTTCGCGCAGGGGCAGCGACAGCGTCGCTCCGGGGCTACGTCCGAACCGTTCAGCGGCGTCGTCTACCTCTTTTCCGATCAGGGGCTGCTGCGGTTTGACACCGCGGCCGAGCAGCTTGTGCGGATCGACCTGCCCGGCGACGCCCCGCGGCCGGCGGTCATTCCCGAATCCGTACCTTACGAACGGCGCGACCCGCGCTACGTCTATTTTGCGCGCCTGCCCGAGGACGGCGGCGCGGTGTATCGTCTCGTCGTCGAGAGCGGCGCCGTCGAGGCGGTGAATCTCGTGAATGAAGCGCTGCCCGATCGGTATTACGATGTCCAGCCGCGGGCGGCCATCCGCGCGATGCTTGACCGCCGGCTTCAGCCGCTCGGGGTCGCAAGCGTCGAGGCGTTGATCGAGGACGCGATTCAGAAAGTCGCGGAGATCAGCAAGGACCATGAGTGAATGAGCGTGACGGACGAATCGTTTCCCCTTGAACTCGGCGGCGCGCCGATCACGCTCGAAGCCCTGGATCGCGGGTTTGGCTCGCCGGTTCAGGTTCGCCTCGCGGCCGGCAGCCTCGACCGCGCCGCCCGCGGCCGCAGCTGGGTCGAGGCGCTGACCGCGCGGGGCGATGCGATCTACGGCATCAATACGGGCTTCGGGCATCTGAAGAACGTCCGTATTTCGGCGGATCAGCTCGATCGCCTGCAAGAGAACCTCATCATCTCGCACGCGGTCGGCGTCGGTCCGGCCGCGCCGCCCGAGATCGTCCGCGCGATGCTCACACTGAAGATACACATGCTGCTGGCCGGGCACAGCGGCGTGCGCCCGGAAATTATCGAACGGCTCGCCGCATGGCTGAATGCCGACGTTCTGCCGGTGGTGCCGACGCGCGGTTCGCTGGGAGCCAGCGGCGACCTCGCGCCGCTCGCGCATCTCGTTCTGCCGCTGCTCGGGCGCGGCGAGATGACCCGCCCCACCGCCGCGGGCCGTGAGACGCTCGGCGGCGGCGACGCGCAGGCCGCGCTGGGCCTCAAGCCGATCCGGCTCGCGGCCAAGGAGGGCCTCGCGCTGATCAACGGCACGCAGTTCATGCTCGCGTACGCCGTCAATCTCGCCCTTCGCGCGCTGCGGCTGGCCGATCTCGCGGATCTGATCTATACGTTGTCGCTCGAAGGCCTTCGCGGCAGCCTCACGCCCGCGGATGCGCGGCTGCACACGGTCCGGCCGCACCCCGGGGCTCAGAAAGTCGCGGCGAACATCCGGCGGCACATGGCGGGCAGCGAGATTCTCGAGTCGCACAAGGATTGCGACCGGGTGCAGGACCCCTACTCCCTCCGCTGCGCTCCGCAGGTTCACGGGGCGTTCCGCGACGCCCTGGCGCACTTTCGCGACGTTGCCGGCCGGGAAATCAACAGCGTGACGGATAATCCCATACTGTTTGCCGACCGGGGGATGCCCGAGGCGCTCTCCGGCGGGAATTTTCACGGCGAGCCGCTCGCCCTGGTGCTCGATTACCTTGCGATCGCGCTGACCGACTTCGCGAACATCTCCGAACGGCGCATCTACCTGCTGCTGGCCGGCGACGACAAGCTGCCCAAGCTGCTCATGACCGACACCGGCGTCAACAGCGGGTTCATGCTCCCGCAGTACACCGCCGCGGCGCTGGTCAACGAGTGCAAGGTCCTCGCCACGCCCGCGTCGATCGATACGATCCCGACCTCGCTCGGGCAGGAAGATCACGTGAGCATGGGGGCCACGTCGGCGGTGAAGTGTTACGAGATTCTTGACCGGGTCGAGACGGTCTTCGCGATCGAGATGCTCTGCGCGGCGCAGGCGCTGGACTTTCACGCGCCTCTCAAGGCCGGCGTGGGGCCGCGCGCCGCGCATGCGGCAATCCGCCGGGCGATCGATCACGCGGACGTCGATCGCGAATTCGGGCGCGACATCGCCCGCTCCGTAGCGCTTCTCCGCCATGATGCCGAGCTTCTCCGCATCGCACGGACGTAGCGGAGGATCGTTCGGGGACCGGCTTGATGCCGCCCCTTCCCACGTTCCCACCTTCCCACGTTCCCACTATCCTTGCCGGTTGAATCGACTCGAAAGGAACTCCACATGGCCTTGATGGTCAGCGTTTCCGGTGTTCGCGGATTAATCAACGATACGCTCACGCCCCACGTCGCGACCGAGTTCGCGCAGGCGTATGGCACGCTCCTCAAGGGCGGGCGGGTCGTCCTCGCGCGCGATACCCGGCCCAGCGGGGAGATGTTTGCCTCGGCCGCCGCGGCGGGCCTGCTTTCGGCCGGCTGCGAGGTCACAAACCTCGGTGTCTGCATGACGCCGACGGTCGGGCGGGCGATCGTCGACGGCAAGTTCGACGGCGGCGTCATCATCACGGCCAGCCACAATCCGCCGGCGTGGAACGGGATCAAGTTCCTGGACCATCAGGGCCTCGCGCCCGACCCCGCCCTTGCAGGCCAGATTGCGACCATTCGCACCGAAAAACGCCAGAGCACGGTGAAATCGGGGTTCCGCGCCGTCAAGTACGATCAGGCGGCCGGCGAGCGGCATGTTCGGGCGGTCGTCAGCGCGATTGAGCACGATGTGTCTTCGCTGCGCGGCCTGCCGGTCGTGCTCGACAGCGTGAACGGTGCGGGCTGCCGCGACGGAGCTGCGCTGCTGATCCATTTCGGCTGCGACCTGCACCACCTCAATGGCGCCCCCACCGGTGAATTTGCCCATGAGCCCGAGCCGATCGCTGAGAACCTGACCGGCCTGTGCGACGTCGTCCGGGCGAAGAAGGCGGCGGTCGGGTTCGCGCAGGACCCGGACGCGGACCGACTGGCGATCGTGGACGAGACCGGCCGGTACATCGGCGAGGAATACACGCTGGCGCTGGCGACGAAATTCGTGATGATGAAGCGGCCGGGCCCGGCGGCGGCGAACCTCAGCACGTCGCGGCTCATCGACGCCGTGGCCGCGCCGCACAAAGTGCCCGTCTACCGCACGGCCGTGGGCGAGGCGAACGTCGCCCGGGGCATGGTCGCCCATCGATGCGTGATCGGCGGCGAGGGCAATGGCGGCGTTATTGACCCGCGGATCACGCTCGTCCGCGACAGTCTGTCGGCGATGAGCCTGGTGCTGCAACTCATGGCCGCGACGGGCAAGCCGCTGAGCCGACTGGTTGATGAACTGCCGCGGCTGGCGATGATCAAGCAGAAATTCGAGTGCTCGCGCGAGCGGATTGCCGAGGCGGTGGCGCGCGTGGCCAAGGCGTTCGCGGGTGAGAAGCTGAACCAGACCGACGGCACGCGGGTCGACTTCGCCGAGGGCTGGGTGCATCTGCGGGCGTCGAATACGGAGCCGATCGTGCGGATCATCGCGGAGGCGGAGAACGAGGCGAGCGCGAAGGGGCTGATCGAGCGGGTGCGGGCGGCGGCGGGGATCGGCTAGGACCGCATGCTGGTCCCGCGGCCGCCAACTCCGGCGCGGTCAACCGGGTCAATCGACGCCCCGAATCTGATCGATCGAGAGAAAGCACCAGAGGTGCCCCGAAGGCGCGCGATAGCATCCCTGGGCTTGGAAACACTCGACGGCCGCGGCGGCAAGCGACCAGGCGGTCCCTTCATCGCAGGGAAAGTGGGGCTCCCCAAACCCGAGGGATTCGGCGAGGCTCTCCAAACGCACGGCGCGGTTCCGCGCCTCGTCCGACAGTGAGGCGTTTGCCCACGCCCACATCCACGTGTGTGAGTTCGTGGAGAAGCTTCCGATATCCGTCGTCTCGGCCTGAGCGAACAGGGTACCGTCCGGGCGGCTGAATTTGAGCAGCCCGCTGTCGAAATCGTGCTCCCATCGGCCGGGTCTATCGATGCCGAAGGCGGATTCAAGCGCCCGGTTCTTCCGACGGAGTTCTTCCACGCAGCGATCCAAGAATTGGTTGAGGTCTGCTCGATTCACGTTCTGACCTACAATCCGCACCGCGGCGCGATGCGCCGACTAATGATCGGCGATATAGCGACGCCCGCACTCCGGGCACCGATCCCCGCCGCCGCGCATGTCGTAACCGCAATTCGCGCAGTATCCGTCTGGATAACGACGCCGCGGTGCACCGCAGAAGCTGACCCGCCATTGACCAATGCCGATGAACGACGACAGGACGATCAGGATCGCGCCTACCAGGACGGGCATCACGAGTTGGGCGACAAGTCCGTCGTAGATGAGATAGAGCCCGCCGATGCCGAGGACACCTGCGGCGGATACGACCCAATCGACGGGAAAAGGTCGTACGAATCGTTCGAGGACATCGAGGAAGCGGTGCATGGGCCTATTCACCGTCTTCAGTCGCCGCGTTCGGATCCTCCGCCGCGAAGATGCTGTCGGATCTCTCCCATCGCTCGGGATGCTCGTTGTACTCAATCACGTCGAGCTGTTCTTCGAAATCGGCGTCGGGATCACGCGTTGAAAACAGCCAGCCGACCCGCGGTTGCCTTGCTTCGTTGATGCGTTTTAACACTCTGAAGTCCACGACGCAGTCGGTCGCGGATGTCTCGATCACGGTCCCGTCGATCCTGGCGAGATCCCGGTCGAATGGAAGCTGCAAATCGAAGATATCCATCCCCTCGCGAATTCCCGGCCGGTTCGGGACGAGGCGAGCAATGGTCGAATCGCGCGCGGGGTCAAACGGTGCGATGATCTCGGAGACTTTGAGGAGAATGGGCTCGGAGAGAAGGCACTCTCGAAAACGGGCGGGTACTTTGGGAAGATCGCTGGTCCGCGTTCCGGCCTCACCGTAGCGTCCAAACGCCCAGGACATCGCATTCATCAACTGGCCCGAGTTGATCTGGTTGCAGAAGTACAGCATCTCGTCTTCTGGAATGAGCAGGTGCCTCCCTCGCCAGTGAACCCGTGCGAATTCGACAGGACAGTCGAAATAACCGAGGCGCGTGTCGTAGCGCGGCTCCAGTCGAACTCGCTCCGGCGTAACCTCCACGATCCGGCCCATGTTTCGAAAGAAAGTCGGCGGGCCAGTGCTGAAACAGCCCAAGACCTCATTTTCAAAGCCGAATTCGCCATTTGGAGCAAGCACCAGCCAGGGCGGGCTGTTGCAGCGACCGTATCGACCTGCCCAGTCGTGATTCTGAATGCCGGCTATTTCGCGCTCCAGCAAGCGAGTGCGGCTTTCGATGCCGGGGAATTCGCTTGCGGCCAGGCGCGAGGATCGGGCGCTCAGAATGTCGGTCGACCAGTCTCGCCATTCACCCTGCGCATTTTCCCAGAGGTGAATCAAGTGCCCCGTCGGCCAGAACCGGATCGCAAGTTCGTCGCGATTCCACCAGCCGAGTCCGGCGACGCCGACGCAGGCAATGAAGAGCACGGCCCGCTGGTACCAGCGGCGACGGGTCACGCGCGGATCGCGGCGGAGCGGCCGATCGACCGCCGCGCCGCATTCAGGGCAGATTCCCGGCTCAATGCGGTAGCCGCACTTCGGACACCAGCCCGCAGGCTCGTACGTGGCCATTACTTGATTCTACAGCGCGTCGGCAGCGCTGAATCCGAGTGCATCGCCGCGGATTGACCGCACGCCGGGCTTGCCCGCCCCGTCGTTTCGGCCAGGGACCGGTGTGATGTGCGATGGGCCGTGCGACCAAGGTGCGGCGGCCGGGCCGGCGCGGGTTCCGCTATCATCCCATTTTGGACGCTGGGACGGAGATCAGGATACCGACATGACGAATACCACAGGCAAAACCGAGCCGAGCCCCGCCGCCGGCCGCACCCTTCGCGCTCCGCGCGGGACGACGCTCTCCTGCAAGGGCTGGCAGCAGGAAGCCGCCCTGCGAATGCTCATGAACAACCTCGACCCCGACGTGGCCGAGGCGCCGGAACAGCTCATCGTCTACGGCGGCAGCGGCAAGGCGGCGCGGTCATGGCCGGATTTCGAGCGAATCGTCGCGACGCTCCGCCGGCTGGAAAACGACGAGACGATGCTCGTGCAGAGCGGCCGGGCGGTGGGCGTACTGAAGACGCACCCGGACGCGCCGCGCGTCCTCATCAGCAACTCGATGCTCGTGCCGAAATGGGCGACCTGGGACGAATTCCGCCGGCTCGAAGCACTCGGCCTGATCATGTTCGGCCAGATGACGGCGGGGTCGTGGATCTACATCGGAACACAGGGCATCCTGCAGGGCACGTACGAGACATTCGCGGCATTGGCGAAGAAGCACTTCGGCGGCTCGCTCAGGGGCCGGCTCGTCGTCACGGGTGGGCTCGGCGGCATGGGTGGGGCGCAGCCACTGGCGGCGACGTTCAACGGCGCGGCGTGCCTCGTGGCCGAAGTTGATCGCACGCGGATCGAGAAGCGGTTAAAGACGCGCTATCTCGACAAGATGACTGACAATCTGGACGAAGCGATTGATTGGTCACTTCGAGCGAAGGCGACAGGGGAAGCGCTCTCCGTCGGATTCGTTGGCAACGTCGTGCTTCTGCTGACCGAATTGCTCAGGCGCGACATTACTCCTGACGTAGTTACCGACCAAACTTCCGCCCACGACCCGCTGAATGGTTATGTGCCTTGGCATTGCCCGTTCGAGGAGGCTCTCGCGCTGAGAGCGAGCGACCCATCGCTATACGAGCGGCTTTCATTTGTAACGATGGCTCGCCATGTTCGGGCGATGCTGAAACTCCAGGAGCGCGGGTCAGTGGTATTCGACTACGGGAACAATCTTCGCGGTCACGCAAAGATTGCGATCGACGACCTGGCGGCAGGGAGCGAGCGCGCGGAGAAGTATCTGGAGTCGTTACGAACGCGACCTGAGCTTGCAAACCTGAAAGAGAGTGAGTGGTTCGCACCGGGAGGACCGTTGGAAGGCCTAGGAACGCTCCATCGTCTTCTGGGTAACCTCAAGCAGCAGATTGCGAAGCGAAATGAGCCGATAGAGGTCGACCCCTTCAAAATCCCCGGCTTCGTCCCCGAATACATCCGCCCGCTCTTCTGCGAAGGCTCCGGCCCCTTCCGCTGGGCCGCGCTCTCGGGCGATCCGGCGGACATTCGCGTCACCGATCAGGCCGTGCTTGAGACTTTTTCCGAGGAAGAGCACCTCTGCCGCTGGATTCGCATGGCGGGCGAGAAGGTCGCATTCCAGGGCCTGCCGGCGCGAATCTGCTGGCTGAAGTATGGCCAGCGGGCGAAGATGGGCCTGATTTTCAACCGCCTCGTGCGCGAGAAAAAGGTCTCCGCGCCGATCGTCCTCGGCCGCGATCACCTCGACTGCGGCAGCGTCGCCAGCCCGAACCGCGAGACTGAGGCGATGAAGGACGGCTCCGACGCGATCGCCGACTGGCCGATCCTCAACGCCCTCGCGAACACGGCCTGCGGCGCGACGTGGGTGAGCGTCCACCACGGCGGCGGCGTCGGCATCGGCTACTCGATCCACGCCGGTCAGGTGCTCGTCTGCGACGGCACGCCGGAGGCCGACAAGCGGATTCAGCGGGTGCTCACGGCCGACCCGGCGATGGGCGTGATCCGCCATGTCGACGCGGGGTATGAGGATGCGATCGCGGTGGCCAAGGCGAAGGGCGTGGATATTCCGGGGCTGCGGTAATTGTAGTCACATTCGCGGAGGCACCATGGTTGGCGTCCCCGGGACCGCTGGATCGGATTGTACGCGAGCGATGAGAACGGCGAATCGTTGGCGTCTCGCGGCGATCGTGTTCTTTTCGCCGGCTGCCGCGATTCTGGCCGGCATCGTATACATCAGCCTCGGGGTCGGCTTTCTTCATACCCCCGCGCAGTTCGCCGGCGGTATGCTCGCAGTTGCGCTCCCCCTAATTCCCGTTTTGCTGGCGGTTTTCCGTTGGGTTCGAGCATTCTCAGTGGCGATCCTCCTGGGTTCTCTGCTCAGCATCGTTACGGTTGTGGTCCGATTCTCGCTGCGCCGCGCCGACGCGCCGCTGGTCGAGTCATACAGTGACATGATCACCTTGGTGTTCGCAGGCATTTTCCTTACCGGGGGCCTCCGGACGCTGAGAGCCGCACGGACCCTCCGGATGAGCGGACTCTCCGACCGCCCGCGGCGTCGATGGATACTGGAACTCTCCGTACTCGGTCTGAGCTTGGCACTGGGCGCATCGGGCGCCTGGGCGATTCGGCCGAGAGTTGAGTCGGAGATCCGGAAACGGCAGGAACTCGCCTGCGCCAGGAACTTACTCTCAATCCTCAACGCGATCCGGGACTATGAAGCTGCGAATGGAACGCGGCCGCCGTCGCTGGACGTTCTCGTTTCTGAGGGGCGAATCGAGTCTGAGGGTCTCCGCTGCAGCGTTCAGCGGGTCGGCGGAGAGACATTTCCATACCAGTACCATCCTGAAGCGATCGGTCTGAGCGATATCCTTGCCTGTGATTCCCAGAGCCCGCACGGCACTCGTCTTGGAGTGTTCGCGATTCGGCCGGACGGGGACCTGTACTTCACGTCGCGCGAAGCTGCGGACGCGCGGATCGAGCGCGTGCGGAATTATCGGCTTGATGGGGCGGTTGGCGCGGCTCGCCGCTCGATCAACCGGCAGCGCGCCGCCCTTCAGGCGATTTACGCGATGCGAATGGTCGAATTCGATAATGCGGGAGGTCTCGAAGGCGGGACGCTCACTCCTCGGGAGGCGTTCAACGAGCGGCGACGACTGCTTGAATCGGCCATTTCCGCGCACGCGCAGGTGCTCGTTTACGTTCGCGGAGAGCCAGCAAGCCTCCGAGAGCAGTTGACTGCGAGTGAGCTGAATCCCGCAGCTCTGCAATCGGCGATCGACGGGGACGCCGAACGGCACAGGGCCACACTTGAATTCGTGGAGGCCGAAGAAAAGCTCCACGCTGTATTTACCGAGTATTTAAACTTTCTCGATGAACGCTGGGGACAATGGGAGTACGACGGCGACGAAGATATGATGCGATTTGAAGAAGATGATGCGGTCGAAGGATATCTGGACATCATCGGCCGAATGCGGGCGCTCGCAGCGGAAGTCCAAGAGAAACTGGCGAAGTCTCAGGAGCTTGAGGACTCCGTGAACGGCGACGGTGAGGATTGACCCATCCGCCAAAGTGAGTCCCGCGCACCCGACCCGCGATTGACGTCATGCGCCAGGTCGTCGCGGATATGAAGCGACAATTGCGGCGGCGATGGCTACGGGCGTGGACATTCCGGGGATCCGGCCGGATTGAGCTGCGGGCGCGGCGAACGGGAGCAGCGGCTCGACGCCGATGCTCCCGTCGTACGTGCGATCCCGGTTGCGATTGACTACGCCCCCGCGTGCGTCTTCCGCAGATACTCCACCAGCAGGCGCACACCAAAACCCGTCGCCGCCCGCTCGTCCTCGGTCGTGGCCGTGCCGGCGATGTCGAGATGGGCCCAGGGGACGCTCTTGTCGACGAACTCCTTGAGGAACATGCCGCCGACGATCGGATGGGCGTAGCGCTTGCCAGCCGAGTTCTTGATGTCCGCGTCGCTGCTCTTGATGAGGTCGCGGTAGTCGTCCCACAAGGGAAGCGGCCAGAGCCGCTCGTCCGTCCGCCGGCCGCACTCGACCAGCGTCTCCGAGAGCGCCTCGCTGTTGGCCATGAGCCCCGCCGCGCACTTGCCCAGCGCCGTGACGACGCCGCCCGTGAGCGTCGCCAGGTTGATCATCGTCGTCGGTTTGCAGTGCTGTTGGGCGTACCAGAGCGCATCGGCGAGCACAAGCCGGCCTTCGGCGTCCGTGTTCGTGATCTCGACCGTCTTGCCGCTCATCATTGTAATAATGTCGCCCGGCCGGTACGCCTCGTCCGAAATCGCGTTCTCGGCCGCGGCGAGGATGCCGACGACGTTGACCTTGAGCTTCAGCGTCGCGACCGCCTTCATGAGCCCCATGACCGTGCAGCCGCCGCACTTGTCGAATTTCATCGACTCCATCCCGGCCGCGGGCTTGATCGAGATGCCGCCGGTGTCGAACGTGACGGTCTTGCCGATGACGACGGTCGTATTGCGCGAGGCCCCCGCGCCGGCGTAGTCGAGGCGGATGAGACACGGCTTGTGTTCGGACGCCATTCCGACGGCAATCAGGCCGCCCATGCCCATCTTCGCCGCCTGCTTGGCGTCGATGACCGTGCACTTGAGCTTGTGCTGGCGGGCGAGCCGCCGGGCCTCCTCGGCCATCGTGGTCGGGTTGATGTAGTTCGGCGGCAGGTGGGCGAGTCGGCGGGCGTAGTTCACGGCGTCGGCCAGCGGCGCCGCCGCCTTGATCTCGCCGAGCGAGCGCGTGACGTGCGCCGCCTCGCTGGCAAGCAGCGCGACCTTCATTTTCGCCGGCGCCTTGTCTTCGGGCTTGCGCAGTTCGTCGAAACGGAAGCCGGCAAGGTCCATCCCCGTCGCCCACTCGGCCATGGCGTTGTCGAAATTGCAGCTCAGCAGTGCGTCGATCCAGAGCGCGGCCGATTTGACCTTGTTCGACTGCATCCAGCGCACGGCCGCGGCGGCCGCGTCGCGCAGCTTGGCCGGGGTCAGTTCCGCGTCGTCGCCGAGGCTGACGGTAATGACCCGGCGATACCCGCCAGCGCGAGTCGTGTGCCCGACGGAGCCGACCTTTTCTCGCAGGGCGTCGACGCCGACCAGCTCGGAGACCGCCCCGTCGCACAGCCGGTCGACCTTGGAGATGAGCTGGAGCGGGGGCCTGGGCTTCGAAGCGAGCGGAACGATGAGCACGTCGGCGGCGGCGGCCTTCGCGCCGGCGATGAATTCGAACTGCGTACCGTTGTTTGCCATTGCATCCTCTTGGGTTTCGACTCGAACTCGAACCTTGGAGCGTACCTCGGAACGCAACGGCGGGAAAGCGCGTGAACGGGATTGCAGCAGGAAGAATGCAGACGGCTGAAAAACGACTACGGGCAGGCCGTTCCGAACACGCCGAGGAGCTGCGCGAGATCCGTCAGATCCACGTCGCCATCCGCATCGACGTCGCCCTGTTCGCGCGAAGCACCGGACGGAGTGCCGTAATTCGACAGAAGCAGTGAGAGATCGGCGAGGGCAATCAGACCGTCGTCGTTGAGGTCGGCGGGACACTCGACCGGCGGAGCGCCCCAGCGGAGGACGAGCAGGCCCATCTGCGGGATCGTGATGGCCGCCGACTGGGCGTAGCCGTCGTAGGGGATGGCGTCGACGTTCACGACGCCACCGTTGCCGACGTTGTTCCCGTCGTAGACGGCCGCCTGGCTGTTCAGGATCTCGCTCCAGGGCGCGGGCTGCGGCAGGCCGATGCGATAACTCGGGAAATTGCCGTTATTGAAGCTGGCGACGACGACGCAGACGTTGCCGCTCGCATCCCAGCGCTGAAACGCGATCACGTTTGCGCTGTCGTTCACATGAAACACCTGCCAGCCGGCATTGGCGCGGAAGCAGCCGTTGCTCCTCCGCACAGCGATCGCATCGCGGAAGAAATCGAAGATCGGCCGGTTCTGCTGCTTCAGCGCCCAGTTGATCCGGCCCCCGCCGCCGGGATCGCCGCCCGTGAAATCGGTGTCGTCGAGCCACTCGGAGCCCATGTAGAACGCGGGGATCCCGGGCGCGAGCAGGTTGAGCCCCTGCGCGAGCTTGTAGCGCCCCTTGGCCCAGACGTCGTCGTGCGGATAGGTCGGGTCGATCACCTTGATCATCCGCGAGCCGCCGGTCGACGACATGATTTCGTCGTGCAACTCGACGTAGTTCATCACCTTCGGCGCGGCCAGATGCGGCGGCTGGCCGTTGATCGCGGCGGCGAGCGCGCCCATGTCCGGATCGCCGAATGCGGCCGCGAACACTGCATTGCGCGCCGCGTCGCGGAACGCCATGTGCCACTGCGCGTCGAATCCCGCCCCGCCGAGGTTCGTCGGCCGGGTGATCCACGGATCGGTGGGCAGTTCCTCGGCGATGCAGATCTTGTGCATCCAGCGATTGTCGATCGTGTCGTTGAGCCACTGCATGAGGCTCCAGCCCGCGCCGCCCTGATACGCGTCCATCCACGCCGTCGCGTCCATGCGAAAGCCGTCGATGCGGTACTCCTCGAGCCAGTAGAGCGCGCTGTCGAGGAAATACTGCCGCACGGGTCCGCGCGAGAAATCCGCCTGCGGCCCCCAGGGCGAGTCGATGTTCGGCGTGGCGAAAAAGCTCTGCTGCGTCGGACTGTCGTAGTGCCAGAGGTAGTTGTCGCTGGGCGAGAAGTGGTTCCAGACGATGTCGTGCAGCACCGCGACGCCATGCGCATGCAGCGTGTCGACCATGAATTTGAAATCGTCCGGCGTGCCGAGCTTCCATTCGGGCGACCACTGCGTCACGGGGTTATAGCCGCCGGAGAAATCCCAGGGATGCTCGGTCACGGGCATCAGCTCGACCGCCGTGACGCCAAGCTCCACGAGATGATCAACATGGGCGGCCACGTCGCGATAGGTGCCCGGGATCGCGCCGGACGCGACGGGGTCGTTCCGGCCGGAGAAAGTGCCCACGTGAAGCTCGTAGATGATGAGGTCTTCAAAGGCCGGCGGCCGGT
This sequence comes from Planctomycetota bacterium, assembly GCA_045863555.1. GTDB lineage: Bacteria > Planctomycetota > Phycisphaerae > UBA1845 > Fen-1342 > JACRLV01. The sequence goes on from BTUU01000007.1 coordinate 131,950, forward strand.
AGGCGTTGCTGGTCCAGACGTAACCAAACGGATTTTCGACGTATGAATCATACGAACCGGAACCATCGAGGCCGCGGGCGCGGGCGTCGGGCTTCCACAGACTTCCGGGCTGGAAGAAGAATTTGTAGCGCTGTCGCGGGTGCGCGTCCGGCGCATAGGCAGTGAAGAACTCACCGCTCCGGGTCATCGGCGTGCCGAGACCCCAGTTGTTGAACTCGCCGCGGACATTCGCCTGAATCGCATTTGGAGCCCAGACCTTGAAGACGACGCCGCCGGGATTGACCGGCGTCGCACCGACCGGCGCGTGAATGAGCGTGGCCCGGTCGAGTTCCCACCCCGGCCCGGCGGGCGGATCGTCGGACATCCCCGTCGGCGACAGGTAATCCGTGTCGAGCCCGTCGGTCAGTTCGATTGTGTAGTAAATGCTCTGCGACACCGTCGCGGGGAGCGACGCGCGCCACACGGCGTAAGGCCCCTCATCACGATCCCACGCCGCGTTGACCCAAACGGATGTCCCGCCGTCGTCAAGCCGGACACGGGCGGCCGTGAGGTCGAATTGATACGCGCGGAAATAGACGTCGAAAGCCTCGCCGTTCATCGGACAGAGCGGCCGGCGATCCTGGAAGGCCACGTGCGATACGCCGTTCCATTCGACGTTGTTGTCGGGCTCGGCGAAAAAGAGCACGAGCGCACAGAGCGTCAGGATCATCTTTGCGAACCCCTCCCGAAGTTCGGCGCGGCTCGGAACGGGCCCCCCGTCGCGAATCAGACATCTCGATCGTAGCGCCCGGATATGCAGCCGGCCACGCCGAGGCGCGGCCGGATATCAGGGTTCAGAAGTCGCGGGTCGCCGGCCGGCCGACCGCGCGGGGCAAGGCCGCGGATCGGGCGGCGACTCTACGACGTTTGCGTGTTCAACTCCGACTCGACCAGGGCGACCGAATTCGGCCGCGCAGGCTGAGGAATCGGCAGTCCGTCGAGACCGAGCTTTTCCTTCATGAGGCGGCCGACTTTGAATTTGACGGTCCGCTTGGGCGGTACGGGGACCTTCTCCATCGTCTTGGGGTTCTGGGCGATGCGGGCAGCCCGCTCGCGGATCTCAAAGACGCCGAAGTCTCGAAATTCCAATCGGTTACCGTGCCCAAGCTCGCCGATCACCTCGTCCAGGAAGTTCTGGATGATCCGCTTGACGACGATCCGCTTGGTCTTGCTCCGGTCCGCGATCCGATCCACGAGATCTTTCTTGGTAACCGTCTTACCCATGGCGATCCCCAGACTGAACTCCGCGTAACGCTGAACACCCCGGGGTCGATCGATACGCCGGATCGTCCCCACCCTCCTGCGACGAGTCCCATCCTACGACCGAGGCGGAGGAGAATCAAGCGGAATTACTGTTCTGGCAACGAGTTACGCGCAAAAAACGGACCGGAAAATCTCAAAACTGCACTTGACAGAGCCTCCCGGCCGCGCTCGGTCGAACGTTGAATCGTGTTATTTTCGCGACCGCGCGGAGCGTCCGCGGGACCGTTTCTGCTTGGCGGCGGCCCGCGTCGCCCCGGCCTTCGCGACTTTCCAGAAGGTCTTGGGGAGATTGATGATCTTGTCGCCGCCGACCGCCGTCAGGAGCACATCCTCCACGCGGCGAGCGAAGACGAACTGCAATTCAGCGCGGACTTCGGGCGGAACTTCATGCAGGTCCGCTTCGTTCCGCGCGGGCAGAATGACGGTCTTGAGTCCCGCCCGGTGCGCGGCGAGTACTTTTTCCTTCACGCCGCCGATCGGCAGCACGAGGCCGCGGAGCGTGATCTCGCCGGTCATGCCGACCGACGGGTCGGCGACGCTGTCCGTAAAGAGCGTATAGAGCGCCGTCAGCATCGCCACGCCGGCGGATGGTCCGTCCTTCGGCACGGCCCCGGCCGGAACGTGAATGTGAATGTCGACCTCGCCGAGGCGCGAGAGGTCGATCCCCCAGGTGGCGGCCCGCGAACGGAGGAGTGACAGCGCCGTGCTGGCCGACTCGCGCATGACGTCGCCGATCTGGCCGGTAATCTGGAATGAGCCGCGGCCCGGCATGCCGGTGGCCTCGACGAAGATGATCTCTCCGCCGACGGGCGTGTACGCGAGCCCCGTGACGACGCCGGGCGGGAATTCCTGCTCGGCGATGTCGCGATCGAACGGGGCCGGGCCGAGGATTTCGACCACGGCCTTCGGCGTGACGGCGGAGTCGAATTTCTCGCCGCGCGCCACCCGTGCCGCGAGCGCCCGGCAAACGCCGCCGATCTCGCGCTCCAGGTTTCGCACGCCGGCCTCGCGCGTGTAGTTCTCGATGATCTGGATGAGCGCCTCGTCGGAGAATTTCACGTCCGCTTTTTCGATTCCCGACTGCCGGGCCTGGCGCGGCACGAGGTAGCGCCGGGCGATCTGGAGTTTTTCCTGGGTCGTGTAACCGGGCAGGTCGATGACCTCCATGCGGTCCTTGAGCGCCGGTTCGACCGGGTCCATGTAGTTGGCCGTGCCGATGAACAGCGTCTTCGACAAATCGAAGGGCACGCCGAGGTAGTGGTCGGTGAAGCTGTGGTTCTGCGCCGGGTCGAGCACCTCGAGCAGCGCGGCCGCGGGATCGCCGCGGAAATCGGCGCCGATCTTGTCCATCTCGTCGAGCATGACGACCGGATTGTTCACGCCGGCTTTTCGAATCTCCTGGATGATTCGGCCCGGTATCGCGCCGATGTATGTGCGCCGGTGTCCGCGGATATCGGCTTCATCGCGAACGCCGCCGAGCGCGATGCGGATGAACTTGCGGCCGAGAGCGCGGGCGATCGAATGGCCGAGCGAGGTCTTGCCGACGCCCGGCGGCCCGGCGAAGCAGAGGATGGGCCCGTGGCCCTCGGGGTTCAGCGTGCGCACGGCGAGGTATTCGAGGATGCGGCGCTTGATCTTGTCGAGGCCGTAGTGATCCTCGTTGAGGACCGACTCGGCGCGGAGCAGGTCGAGCTGGTCCTCGGTCGACGTTGACCAGGGGAGTTCGATGAGCCACTCGAGGTAGTCGCGGACGACGCCGGTCTCGGGCGAAGCCTGGGGCAGGCGCTCGAGGCGGGCCAGTTCGCGCCGGGCTTCCGCGAGAACGGGTTCCGGCATTCCGGCGGCTTCGACGCGATTGCGGACGTCCTTGAGTTCCTCCTCGCCGCGATCTTCTCCGAGCTCCTTGCGGATCGCCTTCATCTGCTCGTGCAGGTAGTACTCGCGCTGCGACTTGTCGATCTCCTTGCGCACGTCGGTGTTCAGTTTCTTGGCGAGCTGGAGCACCTCAAGCTGATTCTGGAGCGTCGCGTTCACCTTGCGAAGCCGGTCCTCGATGTCGAACGTCTCGAGCAGCTCCTGTTTCTGGACGAGGCCCAGGGAGAGATTCGCCGCGAGAAAATCGGCCAGGCCGGCGGCGTCGTCGATGCTGTCGAGAATCTGGCGGGCTTCCTCGGGTACATTCGGGCTGAGTTCGATGACCTTTTCGGCGGTCTGGCGGGCGTTATACGCGAGGGCTTCCAACTGAAGCGTGTGGGCGGACGAGTCGCTGTGCGGGTTGATGACCGCGATCCAGTACGGATCGGTAGTGACAAACTGCTCCAGCCCGGCGCGGCCGATCCCGTGGACCATGAGCGTGCTGCTGCCGTCGGGCATGCGCAGGAGCTTGAGGATCTGGACGACGGTTCCGACCCGGTAGACGTCGTCGATGCCGGGGTCCTCGGTGTCGTCCCGACGCTGGGCGAAGACGCCGACCAGCTTGTCGCCGGCCAGCACGGCATCGATCAGCCGCTTGGACTTCTCGCGTGCGACGGTCAGGGGCACGACCGTCCCGGGAAAGACGACCACGCCGCGAACCGGCAGTACGGGGATCTCGCGCGGAATCGACGGCCGACCGCTGAGATCGGTGGTGTCGACGTCGCGGCGGCCCTCGGGCCGGCCGTCCGGCGACTCGTCCTCGCGGCGTTTCATTCGCTCATCACTCGCGGCAGCGTGACCCATAGGAAGCCCTTGTCATACGCGGTCTGGATTCCGTCCGTCCGCACGGGATCGGGAAGCAGGATTTCGCGGTGAAATTGACCTTCGTCGATTTCGAGCGCGTAGACGCCGATCTCGCCCCCGCGGACGGCGGGCCGGGGTTGGCCGCGGGCGCCGTGGATCACGATGCGACGGCTGTCGATGCACTCCAGGGTAATCGAATCCGGGCTGACGCCGGCGAGATCGGCGCAGACAAAATACGAATCAGCGGTCTCGTAGATGTTGACCGCGGGCTGCCAGGCGCCGCGCTCCCGGAATCCGACGAAGGTGCGGTTGAGCATTTCGTCCATGAGCTCGTCGAGGCTGCGCGACCATTCCTCGATGTCTCCGGAACCGAATCGGTCGAAAGCCATGGAACACCCGTTCTTTCTTGACTGGTGCGGCGCACGCATTGTAACGGAGATGGTGCGGCCGGGGGCTTGTGTCGACCGCCCGCGGTCGGGTAGGAATGGTGCAGGGCCTCCGCAGGAGGCGGATCGGGAGATGGGTACATGCGCGTTCTTTCGGGGATTCAGTCGTCCGGCCTGCTGCACATCGGCAATTACTACGGGGCGATCAAGCAGCACATCGAGCTTCAGGAGGGCAATGAGTGTTTCTTCTTCGTGGCAAACTACCACGCCCTCAACACGATCCAGGAGCCGGCGCTGCTGCGCAAGCTCACGCTCGACGTCGCCCTGGATTACCTCGCCCTGGGACTCGACCCGCAACGGGCCGCACTCTTCCGGCAGAGCGACATCCCCGAAGTCACCGAACTCGCGTGGATTCTCGGCAGCGTGACCGGCATGGGCCTGCTCGAACGCGGAACCTCCTACCGCGATAAGGTCGAGCGCGGCCTGCCCGCGTCGGTGGGGTTGTTCTATTACCCGGTGCTGATGGCCGCGGACATCCTGATCTACCGGAGCGACGTCGTGCCGGTCGGAAAGGATCAGACGCAGCACATCGAATTCGCCCGGGACATGGCCGGGTATTTCAACGGCACCTTCGGCGGCGAGGTTCTGAAGCTGCCGCAGGCGCGGCTGAATGAGGCGGCGATCGTCCCCGGCGTCGACGGCCAGAAGATGAGCAAGAGCTACGGGAACACGATCGAGATTTTCGGCGAGTCGGGGCCGACGAAGAAGAAGATCATGGGCATCAAGACGGACAGCACGCCGGTCGATCAGCCCAAGAACCCCGAGAGCTGCAACGTGTTCGCGCTGCTTCGACTGATGGCGCCGCCCGACGAACTGGAAACCTGGCGGCGGCGCTATGTCGCCGGCGGGATGGGCTACGGAGACGCGAAGAAGCGCCTCGCCGAGCTGTACGAAGAGAAATTCGGCGCGCTGCGCGAGAGGCGAGCCCAGCTCGCCGCGCGTCCCGACGAAGTTGAAGATATACTGCGCGCGGGCGCCCGGCGTGCCCGGGCCGTCGCTCAGCAGGTGATGGAAGACGTCCGGTCCGCGTGCGGGATCGTCACGGCAAAGTGCTGAGCGCCGAGACGGCGCAACCGCCAGCGCGACAGTGGTGGGCAATCCCGGCCGCCTGCATCGGCGGCCGCCTCCTGGAGCAGTCTTGTCAGTCGAGTACCGCGTACAGCTTGACGTATTTTCAGGTCCGCTGGACCTGCTGCTCTTCCTGTTGAAGCGCGACGAGCTCGACATCCAGGACATCCCGATCGTCCGCGTCACCGATCAGTACCTGCAATATGTCCGGCTGCTGGAGCAGGTGGACCCGAACGCCGCCGGCGATTTCCTCGTCATGGCCTCGACGCTGATCGAGATGAAATCGCGGGCCCTGCTGCCGTCGCCCCCGCTGGACGGCGACAACGAGGAGGAGGAAGCGCGGATCGCCCTCGTCCGCCAGTTGCTCGAATACAAGCGGTTCAAGGACGCGGCCCGTGCGCTCGGCCACGCCGCGGATGACCGGGCGAAGCGCTACGTTCGCCGGCCGGCCGAGCTTCCCGACGAGCTGCGCGGCGTGGAACTGGAGGAAGTCGAGGTTTGGGATCTGCTGACGGCGTTCGGCCGGATGATGACGTCGATCGGCCACGGCCCGGGCCTGCACCAGGTGCGCTACGACGATCGGCCGATCGAAGAATACGCGCAGGAGATCGTCGAGACGTTGAGCCGTCGGCGGACGTACACATTCCAGGCGCTCTTTGAAACGCGCACGACCCGGGCCGAGATCATCGGGTTGTTCCTGGCGCTGCTCGAACTCATCCGCCGCCGACGGGTCCGCGCGGAACAGGAAAAGGCATTCGGTGTCATCTATCTCTTCGCGCTGGACGAGATCGACGAGCCGTTCGAATCGCCGCAGCCGGAGCCGTCGCCGATCGACACCGCGGAGGAGGTCGGGCCGCACGCAGCGCCGGCAGTCGAGGCCAATGCCTGGGCCGACGACCCGGGCCCTGCGCCGGCGTTCGAGGATCCGCAGCGCACGCCTGCGACGCCGAGCCGATTCGAGCCTGATTCACCGAGCGTCGGCGATGACGCACGCGACGCAGCCCCAGGAGAGGCGCCCCATGGCCAGCCATAGCGACCGACTCGCCGCCCTCGGACTTTCCCTGCCCCCGGTCCCGAAACCGGTGGCCGCGTATGTTCCCGTCGTCCGTCACGGCGACCTCTTGTTCCTCAGCGGCCAGATCCCCTTCCGCGACGGAGCGGTACAGCACCCCGGCCGAGTCGGCGGACGTGTCACGCGGGAACACGCCCAGGAAGCGGCGCGGATCTGCACGCTGAACGCGATCGCGGCCGCGGCGGAGGCGGCCGGCGGAATCAACAAGCTCGCGCGGGTGATCAAGCTGGTCGTCTACGTGGCTTCGGAACCGGGATTTACCGAGCAGCACGTCGTTGCAAACGGAGCCAGCAATCTGATCAAGGATGTTTTCGGCGAGGCCGGGCTACACGCCCGGGCGGCGGTGGGCGTCGCGGAATTGCCGCTCAACGCCAGCGTCGAAGTCGATGTGACGTTCGCGCTGGCCCTATGAGGCACCCGAACCGCGATCTCGCACAGATCCGCGCGAGCCTGCAATCGCCGGAAATTCCGGTCCGCGCGCAGGCCATGGACGAATTGCTGGCGTGGGTCAGGGACGATTCGAAAATCCACGCCGATGCGCTCGAGATCTTCCGCGAATCGTGGCGGTCCGAGTCGAACGGCCATCTGGCGGCCTGTGCGATCCGAGGCATCGAGCAGATCGCGGGTTCCGCCGAAGCGCGCGCCGCACGTCTCGCGCTGCTCGACCATCCCAACCCGCAAATGGTCGCCTACGCCGTGCTCGGTCTCGAACGCAACCCCGACATTTCAAAATTCGTCGAGCTGCTGGCGCGGATGCCGGCGACGGAAGTGCACACCTCGATCCTCAGCATCCTCGGCCGCACGAAAAACCCGGCGGTGCGCGGACCGATCACCGAGGCCCTCCGCGAACCAGGCCTGCGCCCGTACGCGATCGAAGCACTCGCCGCCCTCGGAGACCCCCGGTCGATTGCGGACATCGAGCCGTACGTCGATGACCGTGCGGACGCGTGGCCCGTCGACAACCATGGTCCGATGATGAGCGTCGGCGAGGTCGCGCGCGAGGCGATCGAGCGGATTCGCAAACCCGCCCCACCGCACCGACCGGTGGCCCCGCAGCCGGTGCGCGCCGAATCCCGGTCCAACGAGCGCGTTGGGACACTTGCGCGGTGGTGGGCAGCCATTCCGCTCGCCGCGGCGCTCTTCACCATCCCGTGGTTTCTGTTCGTACTGGCGCCGCAGGTTTTCGTCGGCGGGCGGGGTCTCACGCCGTCGCAAGTCCTGCGGCTCGACCTGCTCGGCCTGACGCCCCCGGGGATCGGGCTGGTTACCGGTCTCGCGCTGATCGTGTCCCGGCGAAAGCGCACGGGCAGTCAACTGGTGCTGCTCTTGCTGGGCTGCGCGGCCTGCGTCCTTGCGATCACACCGTTCGCCTATGAGGCCCTGAACCAGGACCTGTCGTCGACCCGCGACGGCAGGTCGACGGAGTCGCCTTCACTGAAGCCCGAACCCGCGCGACCCGCCACGATCCCGGCGATGCCGCCGAAGTTGGATGTGAAGCGGCCGGAATTGCCGCGCCAGCCATGAAGTCGCGCCTTACTCGACGATCGGAAGGACGAGTTCGGTGCGCAGGTCGACGGGCGAGTCGACCTGGTCCGGGTCGACCCAGAAGATGAACCAGGGCGCGGCAGCCACGCGCAGCCCCTCGCGCGCGACACAGTCGTCCAGCGCGGCGGCGGCCTCCGAAAGACGCTCGTACGGCCCCGTGTGAAGCGTCGTGACCGCCCGCCCCGCGGCGAGTTCGCCGATTTCGACGCCCTCGGTCGCGGTCAGCGGTTCGGCGACGGGAAATCCGGCCTCGACCTCCAGCATCGTCCCGTCGAGTTCGTGAATGCGCGCCATCGCCGGGCCCACGGTCACGCTTTCGAGTTGATTCAGGCGCGCCCAGACGTCGCGCAGCAGACCTTCGACCGCGGCCCCCCATTCCGCCCACGAGCATTTCCGGCGCGCCAGCACGAGCTGCTGGGGCGAGACGTCCTTGATTCGGATCGTGTAGTCCATGAGAACCATGAGAACGCTGCACGTGCGCGGTCAGCGCTCGTCGGCGAAATCGCGGACGGCGGCGGGGATATTCCAGATGTAGGTGACGGCCGCGCCCAGCGCAGCGGCCGCGGCGATCAACCCGGCGACCGTCGCGCCCGTGCTCATCGATTCCGAGGCGAGCAGGGCCGTCGACATCGTCGCGAGCGTCGCGGCGAGGAGCAGTCCGCCGCCCGCGACGGCCGCCCCGCCGCGGATCGACTTGCCCACGGGAACCGGAAGCACCTGTGCGTAGACGCCCTGAAGCCCGATCATGATGAGCTGGAAGAGCACGGCCGTGGTGATCGCGATGAGCGAGAGCACGGTGTACCACGCGCCATCCGAATACGTGGGGAACGACTCCCGGATCGACCCGCCCATCGAGAAGATGAAGACGATGCCGACGATCAGCGGCGAGTAATAGGCGAACGGTCCCATGAGGCCTCACATGGCATACGACAAACAGGCAAGGAGTGTTCGCGCCGCAGGGGGCGAACTGTCGATTCCGGGCCCGTCCGCGTCACTTTCAACGCGCAATCTGGCGCACGCGATCGCCGAAAAATGATACTATCTCGCGTCGCGCCCGTCGACCCGGGCTGCACCGAGGAGTCATCGCCGTGAAGTGTGTCGCTATCGTGGGCGCTACCGGGGCTGTCGGCCAGGAATTCCGTGCGGTTCTCGCCGAGCGGCGCTTCCCGGCCAAGGAGTACCGGCTGCTCGCCTCGGCGCGGTCCGCGGGGCAGGTGATCCCCTGGGTAGACGGCGACCTGCGCGTGCATGAACTGACCACGCACTCATTCGCGGGCGTCGACCTGGCGCTCTTTTCGGCCGGCGGGTCGGTGAGCAAGGAATATGGCCCGATCGCGGCGAAGGCCGGCGCGGTGGTCGTCGACAACTCGTCGGCATTCCGGATGGACCCGACTGTGCCGCTCGTCGTGCCGGAGGTGAACCCGGAGGCGGCCAAGGCTCATCGCGGGATCATCGCCAACCCGAATTGTTCGACGATCATTCTCGTGCTGCCGCTCTGGCCGCTGCACAAAGCGAATCCGGTCGTCCGGGCGGTGGTGAGCACGTACCAGGCGGTCAGCGGAGCCGGCGCGCGGGCGATCACGGAACTCGAAACGCAGACCCGGGCGGTTCTCGCGGGCGGAAAGCCGCAACCGGAGATCTTCCACGTCCCCTGCGCGTTCAACGTCTTCAGCCACAACAGCGCGATCGGCGAGGATGGGTACAACCAGGAAGAGTCCAAGATGGTCTTCGAGACGCGGAAGATCTTCGCCGCACCCGAGATCCAGATCGCGCCGACCTGCATTCGCGTGCCGGTCATGCGGGCGCACACGGAGAGCGTCGCGGTCGAGTTCAAGAACCCGATCGACGAAAACGAGGCGCGCGAGATCCTCTCGGCAGCGCCCGGCGTGAAGATCATCGACGATCGGAAAGCGAACCGCTTCCCGATGCCGCTCGACGCCAGCGGGCAGGACGACGTACTCGTCGGCCGCATCCGGCGGGACCCGAGCGTCCCGGGCAGCCGCGGGCTCCAGTTCATCTGCTCGGGCGACCAGCTTCGCAAGGGTGCGGCGCTGAATGCCGTGCAGATCGCGGAGCTTCTGACAGCCGCCCGGTAGGCGAACTCCGGCAGCCGTTCGGCCGGGACACGCCTCGCCGATGGGCAGACCCTTCGCGGATGGGCTATTCTGTGCGGGTCGACTGCGGCTCCGTTCGCCAACCTTGGAATGAATGCGAATTCGGGCGCGGTCGACGGCAACTGTCGAACGCACAACCCGGAGGATCGCATGCTCCGTCGACCTATCACCCGTCGCCGCATGATTCAAACCGCCGCGGCGGCGATTGCAGCCCCCTACTTCGTTCCCGCCTCGGCCCTCGGCCGCTGCGGACACGTCGCCCCGAGTGAGCGGATCACGCTCGGGATGATCGGCATCGGCAACATGGGCGGCGGGCACCTCGGCGGTGTGCTCGGCAATGATGACCTCCAGGTCGTCGCCGTGTGCGACGTGGACGCGAAAAAGCGCGAGAACGCTCAGAAGCGCGTCGAGGATCAATACGCCGGCCGCAAGGCGGATGGGATCTTCAAGGGCTGCGACGCGTACAACGAGTACGAGCGAGTTCTCGAACGGACTGACATCGACGCCGTCCTCATCGCCACGCCTGATCACTGGCACGCGGCCATCTCGATCGCGGCGTGCGAGGCGGGCAAGGATGTCTATTGCGAAAAGCCGTTGGCGCTCACGATTCGCGAGGCGGAGCAGATGGTCGCGGCTGCGCGGCGCTACGGGCGTGTGTTTCAGACCGGCAGCCAGCAGCGCTCCGACCGGCTCTTCCGGCATGCGTGTGAACTCGTGCGGAACGGCCGCATCGGGAACCTGCTGACGGTCAACGTCGGCGTGGGCGGGCCGTCGCGCGAGAAGTTCCTGCCCGAGGAGCCCGTCCGCGAGGGCCTCGACTGGGAACGCTGGCTCGGCCCGGCCCCGTGGCAGCCGTACAACAGCGAGCGCTGCTCGGGCGACTATGGCGGCGGCTGGCGACACATCCGCGACTATTCCGGCGGCATGACGACGGACTGGGGCGCGCACCACTACGACATCGCGCTGTGGGGCATGGGCATTCACGCCGACATGCCGGTCGAGATCAAGCCGCCGCCGGAGATGCCGGCGATCAACCCCGCACCCGATCCTTCGAAGGGCCCGACCATGGAGTTCACGTTCACGTCGGCGCTGCGGCCGGACGGGTTGAAAATGATCCATGGCGGCGCAAACGGCGTGCTCTTCACCGGCACCGACGGCAAGGTTGAGGTGAACCGCGGCTACATCAAGACCTGGCCGGAAGACCTGGTCAAGGAGGAGATCGGGCCGAGCGGCGTGCGGCTCTACCGAAGCGACAATCACCTCCGCAACTGGATCGACTGCATCCGTACGCGCTCGCGGCCGATCGCCGATGTCGAGATCGGGGCGAAGACGATCACGATCTGCCACCTGGCAAATATCGCATTCTGGACGGGCCGGACGATCCGCTGGGATCCCGAGAAACGGGAGATCGTCGGCGACCCCAGCGCGGCGCGCTGGACCGATCGGGCGCGGCGTGCGCCGTGGGGACTTCGCCAGCCGGTCGCCGTCTGAACGATGTCGATTGATATTCACGAAGGCACGGCTCAGGCCGGAGCATTCGAGAGGTTGAGAGGATTCCAGAGATGAACGCACGATACCTGATCGCAGCCGCATCGATCTTTCTGGCCAGCTGCGCGGCGCCGCCGAAGCAGCCTGCGCAGCCCGCCGACCGTACCGACGAAAAGCCGGCCGCGACCGCTCCGCCCGCTTCTCCGCTCGATCCGGCCGTCGTCGAGGCGGTCGACCGGCTGATCGCGCCCATGTCGGCGGAGAAGATCGAGGATCGCCAGGAATCGCAGCTTGCGTTCGAGCGCATGTGCCACCAGGCGGGGCGGCCGGGCGCGGAAGACGAGCGGGCGGCGCTTTGCAGGGTCATCGCCGCGAGGATCGGCGCCGCCACGCCGAAGCCCGCGCGGGTGTGGATGCTGCGAAAGCTGGAGACGATTTCCGGCCCGGAGTCCGTGGAAGCACTGGCCGCGTGCCTCAAGGACGGTGATGTCGAGGTGCGCGACGCCGCGCGGCGGGCGCTGGCGGCGAACCCGTCGGGCGAAGCTCTGACGGTGCTCGCGGGCGCTCTGCAAACGTCGGAGACGGACGCCGATCGAATCGCGTACATCCAGGCGCTGGCGTATCGAGACATCGTTCCGTTCGCGGTGCTTGAGCCCTTCGCGCGGAGTGGTTCGGACGCGGTGAAGATCGCTGCGCTGGACGCGATCTCACGCGATTCCACGCGCGTCGCCTTCGCACCGATGATCGAGGGTTTCGTCGACGGTACCGCGCCCGTTCGGCGGGCCGCCGGCACGACCATCCTGCGGTATATCGACGCATTGCGGTCCGCCGGCGACATCGCGATGGTCCGCAACGCCGCGAAATTCCTCTCGACCGCCCCGACGACGCCGCTTCAGCGGCTCGCTCTCCTGCGGGCGAATCTCCAGATCGAGGGCGCACAGGCCACGCACGACGTCATCCGCTTCATGAACAGCGGCAACCCTCACGACCAGCGGATCGCCGCGGCCGGCATCCTTGATGAATTCCGAGATACGGCGATCACGGAGATCCTCTGCCAGGCCGTTCCGAAGGTGAAGCCGGAGACGCAGGTGATGCTCCTGGATGTACTCTCGCGGCGGCTTGATGCGCTGGCGGTCGTGCCTGCGCTCGTCGCGGTGGAGAGCGACGACGCGGCGGTGCGGGTTGCCGCACTTCGCGTGATCGGCGCGGTCGGATTTGACGCGCATGTCGCGATGCTGGCGGCGCGGGCCGCCGGCGAAGAGCGCGAGGAAGCGGAAACGGCGCGGAAAGCACTCGCGGAGCTGCGTGATTCGAGTGTCGATACGGAGATCGTCGCCCGCCTGGACAGCTCGTCGCCGGCCGTGCGGGTGGAGCTGATCCGCGCGCTGGCGGCCCGGGGAGCGAAGGACGGCGTGGCCGTATTTCTGAAGCAGACCGCGGCCGAGGAGGCGGAGGTGCGCATCGCGGCGTTCGAGGCGCTGTCCCGCCGGGCCGAGCCGCGCGACGTGCCGGAACTGCTGGCGGCGCTGCTGCGGACGAGCGACGGTGCGATCCGCGAGGCGGCGGAAAGCGCCGTGGTCGCGGCGTGCCAGAAGATCACAGACAAGGAAGAACGGGCGGCCGAGGTACTGAAGCAGATGGCCAGCGCGGCCGACGCGGACCTGGCGTCGTACATCCGGATGCTCGGGCGGCTCGAAGGGCGGGCGGCCTTGCAGACGATCCGGGCGACGGCCGAGGAAGATCCGCCGACGAATGCCGCGGCTCACGAAGCGGCGATCCGGGCGCTGTGCAGCTGGTCTTCGCCGGAGGTGATGGGCGACCTGGCGCGAATCGGACGGGAGACGGAGTCTTCGACGCACCGGACACTGGCGATCCGCGGCTTTTCGCGGCTCGCGCGGGCCGCGACGGACCTCTCCGCGGCGCAGCGGTTTGAGATGATGCGCGGCCTGATGGAGCGGGCGGCGACGGGCGAAGAGTACAAGCTGATGCTGGCAGCGCTGGGCACGGCGCGGGTGGCGGAGGCGCTGCCGCTGGCCGAGCGCTACCTGGCTTCGCCTGAGACGGCCAACGAAGCCGCGACGGCGATGATCGCGATCGTGAAGGGCACGCCGACGATCTCCGCGACAAGCGCCCAGACGTCGATCCGCGGTCTGCTGGAGAAGGAACTGAGCGAATCAGTGAAGAAGAGCGCCGAGACCGCGCTGAAGACGATCGACGAGTTCCGGGGGTACCTGCGCGACTGGCAGCTCTGCGGACCGTACGCGGTCAAGGGCAAGCGCGGCGACGATCTCGCGGACATCGCACTGCCGCCGGAGGGCGCGGAGCCGGTCGCGGACATGACCGGGCCGGCGAAGGCGGAATGGCGGCCGGTGACGACGTTTCGCGAGGACAATCCGTGGATCGTGAATCTGCGGGCGATTGACGGCGGGACCGACCGATGCATCTACGCCCGCACGACGCTGGTTTCGAACGCGGAGCGAAAGGTGCGGCTCGACATCGGCAGCGACGACGGGATCGTGGTCTGGCTGAACGGCGAGCGGGTGCATGCGAAGGCGGGGACGCGCGGACTGACGGTCGGCGAAGACAAGCTCGACGTCGCGCTGAAGGCCGGTGAGAACGTGCTGCTGCTGAAGGTGCTGCAAGGCAACGGCGAGTGGGGCTTCTGCGTCGGCGTGCGGACGCCGGAGGGCGAGCCGCTGGAACTGGGCGCGGCGGCCGGGGAAGAGTGACAAGCGATACCGGAAAACGGGCGTTTGGTCCGTCGACGCCGTCGAACGGCCCGGACGAAATCGGCGGAGCGCTCCAACGCCGGTCGACAGCACCGTGAACGCGCTTCAGACGCACGTCACGGGAACGGAACCACGCCGCTGGCCGAGGCCGATCGGTCCGGCGAACTGCCGAAAGCGACGGATGACGTGAACGCGGGCGCGTGCCTGTCGCCCTCGATTCGTGGATCGCGCAGGGCGGTCTGTCAGTGCGTGCGCGCTGCCGACGCTCCGTGGGCCATCAGGAGACTGATCTTGAAGCGCCTCTCTGAATTCGCCGTTCTGCTGGCAGTCGTTTCGGTCTCCGCAACCGCACTGTACGCCGCCACCGGCGACACCACCGCCGATGCCGTGCTCGGCCAGGCGGACTTCGCGTCCGGGGCCGCCAACGCCGGCGGCGGCGCGACTGCGTCGTCGCTCAACGAGCCGCGCGGGCTGGCCATCGACCGCGTCTCCGGCCGCCTCTTCGTCGCCGACAGCTTCAACCACCGAGTATTGAGCTGGCCGGACGCCGCCGCCTTCACAAACGGCCAGGCCGCCGACCTCGTCCTCGGCCAGCCGGACTTCACCAGCAACACCGCGAACCAGGGCGGCCTGGCCCCGACCAACCGCACGCTCAACGCGCCGAAGAGCGTCGCCACCGACAGCAGCGGCCGGCTCTACGTGGCCGACTCGCTGAACATCCGGATCCTCCGCTATGACCCGCCCTTCACGACCAACATGCCCGCGGTCGCCGTCTTCGGACAGGCGGGCGACTTCACCACCGCGAACCAGGCCAGCATCGTCAGCCCGACCGCCGACAACCTCGGCAACCCCGACGGCATCGCGATCGACGCCTCCGGCCGGCTTTACTGCGCCGACCGGTTCCTCTCCCGCGTGACGATCTACTCCGCCCCCCTCACCAGCACGAGCGCGGACCTCGTCATCGGCCAGCCGAACCTGACGACCGCCGGCGGCAACCTGACGCAGAACGGGCTCGACCATTGCAGCGGCGTCGCGACCGATGCGGCGGGCAACCTGTGGGTCGGCGATGAATTCAACAACCGGGCCGTGCTCTTCCTGGGCCCGCTGGCCAATGGCGCCGCGGCCGCCCGCGTCATCGGCCAGCCCGATTTCACAAGCAGCACCGCGAATAACGGCGGCATCAGCGCCACGACGCTCAACTACTCGGGTTCGTCGGCCACGCTCGCCGTCGACCCGGTGACCGGCCGGCTCTACATCGCCGACGCCCTCAACAACCGCGTGCTCGAATACACCGACCCGCGCACGGATTCGACCGCCGACCGCGTCTTCGGCCAGCCCAATTTCACCACCGCAACCGCGAATACGGGCGGGCGCAGCGCCGGCACGTTGCAGGACCCCGCGGGCGTCGCGTGCGATGCGAAGGGCAATCTCTACGTCAGCGACCGCCTGAACCACCGCGTGCTCCGCTACGACCTGGCGCAGGCCGACCTGAGCGTCTCCGCGACCGTCGCCCCGGCGTCCGCGACGATCGGCGCGGCGCTGACGTTTTCAATAACCGTCCAGAACGCCGGCCCCGTTTCCGCCTCGAATGCGACGCTCGTGAGCACGCTGCCGGCCGGCGCGGCCCTCTCGTCCGTCACGGTCTCGCAGGGCACGTTCAGCGGGACCGGGCCCGTGACGTGCTCGCTGGGCACGATCGCCAGCGGCGCGACCGCAACCGCCACGATCATCGTCACGACGTCGCAGGCCGGCGCCGCCAGCCTGACGGCGAACGTTTCGGGCTCAGAATTCGACCCGAACACGTCCAACAACACCGGCACCGTCTCAGCGACCGTCACGGCCCCGACGACCGGCGGGAATGAAAACGCCAACAGCGGCGGCAACGGGAACGCCAACACTGGCGACGACGGCAATGGGAGCGGCGACACCGGCAACGCGAACGTCAACAGCGACGCGGCCGACGCGGACGCGGACGGCGTGCCGGATGCGACGGACAACTGCCCGGAGACGCCGAACGCCGACCAGGCGGACGAGGACGGGATCGGCGACGTCTGCGACCCCGACCCGACGGTTCGCTGCGGCCTCTGCGGAGCGGGCGGCCTGGGCGTCGTCGGAGCCTTCATGCCGCTGGTCATGCTGCGGAAGCTGAGGGGCCTGCGGCGGACGCGGCGGGCGTGACCGGCGTGATAACGTGAAAACGTGATAAGGTGATAAGGTGCAAAGTGACCGCCGAACCCACCGGCGGCCGTATGATCCGAGCCCGACGCGCTAGCGAGGGCGAGGCGGGCTGGAGCGTGACAACGTGATCACGGGATAAGGTGAAAACGGAGAGGGACGCGCCCTTTTCACGTTTTCACCTTTTCACGTTTTCACGCAGTCTGGTGCGACGGCGAAAGGTATGCCCGGCAATGTCCGCCGTGTGCATCGGCGATGGATCGGCGCTGCCTGAATAGCGCAACCGGGAATTCTTCGAATAGGAACATCCCAGACCGGGCGACGAAGCGCGTAGACGCGGCGACGAGGTCCGTAGACGGCTGGATGAAGACCGTAAAGGCCTCGACAGGGACCGCAAAGGCCTTGAAGAAGACCGTAGAGGCCTTGAACGAGGCCGTAAAGGCCTTGAACAAGACCGTAAAGGCCTTGAAGAAGACCGAAAAGGCCTTGAACAAGACCGCAGAGGGCTTGAAAGAGACCGTAGAGCCCTTGGAGAGGACCGTAGACGCCTCGACGAGGCGCGTAGCCCGGAGACGGAGCGCGGAGACGGGGCGCGGCGGCACGCCGGATCTGCGCGTTGATCGCCTCGGTCGCCGAGGCACCCCGCGCGATCTGCATGCTTACGCGGAGTACCGCGAAAGCATGCCACCCGCCGCGACGAGCTCGGACGGGGTGGCACTGGCGACGTGCCACTGTTCTGCGAACAGTGCGGTTGCCCGGCGGAGGCGTCTTCGACCTCCAAACACGGCTGACACAGCCGTGGCACGCGCCCCCTTCCCACCTTCCCACGTTTCCACGTTCCCACCGCGCGAGTTTTCACCTTTTCACGTTTTCACGTTTTCACGCTGGCTCACGGTATACTCCGCCCCCAGTGCCGGACCGGTCGTTCGCCGGCGAGCGAGCACTCTTCGAGAGCGGAAAGCCATGATCACGCTGACAGTCAACGGCAAAGAGCACGCGGTCGACCTGCCGCCCGATACGCCCATCCTCTGGGCCCTGCGCGAGACGCTCGGCCTCACCGGCACCAAGTACGGCTGCGGCATGGCCCAGTGCGGGGCGTGCACGATCCACCTCGACGGCGAGGCCGTGCGATCCTGCGTCACGCCCATCCGCCGAGCCGTCGGCAAGAAGATCGTCACGATCGAGGGCCTCAGCCCCGCCGGCGACCACCCGCTTCAGAAGGCATGGATCGAGGAGGATGTGCCGCAGTGCGGGTACTGCCAGAGCGGCCAGATCATGTCCGCGGCCGTGCTGCTCCGCGAGTGCCCGAAGCCGACGGACACGGACATCGACGACGCGATGTGCGGCAACCTCTGCCGCTGCGGCACGTACCAGCGCATCCGCAAGGCGATCCACCGCGCGGCCGACCTGATGGGCAAGGGAGGCGCGCGATGAACGGCCACCCGATGACGAACGGCCCGACGCCCGCTCCCGGCGATGCCACCGCCCTCACCCGTCGCGACATGCTCAGAACCACCGCGGCCATCGGCGGCGGACTCGTGCTCGGCCTGACGCTCGAACCCCGCGGCCGGCTGAAGGCCTTCGCCGCGGGCGCGGCAGAGGGTGCAGCGAATGCGACGGACGCGGCGAGCAGCGGCGCGACCGCCGAGCCCTTCGCCCCCAACGCGTTCGTCCGCATCGCACCCGACGAGACGATCACGGTCATCTACAACCACGGCGAGATGGGCCAGGGCATCTCCACCGCCCTGCCGATGCTTCTCGCCGAGGAACTCGACGCCGACTGGTCGAAGATCCGCAGCGAGGCCGCGCCCGCCGCGGATGTCTACAAGCATACGCAATGGCGCATCCAGATCGTCGGCGGCAGCTCCTCGACCCGCTCGGAGTACGACCGCTTCCGCAAGGCCGGCGCGACGGCCCGCGCGATGCTCGTCGCCGCGGCCGCGAAGGCGTGGTCGGTCGACGCGGCGACCTGCACGACGGAAAACGGCTTCGTCCTCCACAAGGAGTCCGGCAAAAAGGCGTCCTACGGCAGCCTCGCGGAAGCCGCGGCGAAGCTCGAAGCGCCGAAGGACGTGAAGCTGAAGGACGCGAAGGACTTCAAGCTCATCGGCAAGCCCGTCAAGCGCCTCGACACGCCTGAGAAGATCACGGGCAAGGCGATGTTCGGCATCGACGTGAACTTGCCGGGAATGCTCGTCGCACTCGTCGTCCGGCCGCCCGTCTTCGGCGGCAAGGTCGTGAAGATCGACGACACGGCCGCGAAAGCCATCCCCGGCGTGAAACACGTCGTGCAGATCAGCCGCGGCGTCGCCGTAGTGGCCGACGGTTTCTGGGCCGCGAAAAAGGGTCGCGACGCGTTGAAGGTCGAATGGGACGACGGACCGCTGGCCTCGCGCGACTCCGAGCGCCTGCGCGCGGAGTACGCCGAACTGGCGAGCGGCAAGGGCATCGTCGCGAAGAAGGCCGGGGACGTCGAAGCGGCCTTCCCCTCCGCCTCGACAAAGCTCGAAGCCGTATATGAACTGCCCTACCTCGCCCACGCGCCGATGGAGCCGCTCAACGCCGTCGCCGACATCCGCGAAGACGGCTGCGACGTCTACGTCGGCACGCAGTTCCAGACCGGCGACCACGCCGCGGCCTGCGAAGTCTCCGGCCTGCCGCCCGAAAACGTGAAGCTCCACACGCAATTCCTCGGCGGCGGCTTCGGACGCCGCGCCGCCCTCGACGGCCACATCGTCCGCGAGGCCCTCGAACTCTCGAAGGAACTCAAAAAGCCGGTAAAGGTCATCTGGACCCGCGAGGACGACACCCGCGGCGGCTACTACCGCCCCGCCGTGCGACACACCTTCGCCGGCGGCCTCGACGACAAGAACGCACCCGTCGCCTGGAAACACCGCATCGTCTGCCAGTCCTTCGGCGGCGGCGGAAACCCGAACCGCGCCGACGGCGCCTCCGTCGAAGGCGCGGCCGACATGCCCTACGACATTCCCAACACGCTCATCGACTGGGCGCAGGCCCCCGGCGGCGTCCCCACGCACTGGTGGCGCTCCGTCGGCCACTCGCACACCGCCTTCGCCGTCGAGTGCTTCCTCGATGAACTGGCCCACGCCGCGAAGGCCGATCCGCTCGCCTTCCGCCGTCAGCTCCTCGCCAAGGACCCGCGCCGCCTCGCCTGCCTGGAGCTCGCCGCCGCCAAGGCCGGCTGGGGAACGCCCGAACCGGCGGGTCGCGGCCGCGGCCTGGCCGTGCACTTCTCGTTCGGAAGCTACGTCGCGCAGGTCGCGGAGGTTTCGGTCTCGAAAACTGGCGTCGTCCGCGTGCACAAGGTGACCTGCGCCATCGACTGCGGCCCGATCGTCAACCCGGACACGATCGCGGCCCAGATGGAAAGCTCGATCGTCTTCGGTCTCTCGGCCGCGCTGCACGGCCAGATCACCTTCGCGAATGGCCGCGTGCAGGAAGGCAACTTCAACGACTACCCGATCCTGCGGATCAACGAGATGCCCGTCGTCGAGACGCACATCGTCCCCAGCACGGCCCAGATGGGCGGCGTCGGCGAGCCCGGCCTTCCGCCGATCGCGCCGGCCGTCGCGAACGCGATCTTCGCGGCCACCGGCAAGCGCATCCGCCGTCTGCCGCTGCGGCTCGCCGTCGACGAGCTGAAATCGGCCTGACATCGCGATATCGCGGTGGCCGATCGCGGGGAACCCTCTAGAATGTCCGCTCCGGTCTTCGGGCGGGCCGTCGGGCCCTTTTTTTTGATGTGCCGCACTGGCGCTTTGATTCGCGGCGACGCGGGCACGCACGCGGCGTGTTGCACCGCGCCTCGTCGCCTCGAGCCATCGCCAGGCATCTTGAGAGGCTGACATGCTCCAGATTGTCTCACTTGCACTGCTCGCGCTGCTCTCCCCTCTTCAGGACGTTCAGGACCGCCCGCGCTTCGACGCGCCCCTCGCGCTGCGCGGCGCGACCGTCGTCGTCTCGCCCGGAAAACAGCTCGAAAACGCAACCGTCCTCGTAGAAAACGGCCGCATCGCCGCCGTCGGCGATCGCACCGTCGCCCTCCCGCCGGGGACGCGCGAGATCGACGCCGCGGGCATGTTCATCTATGCCGGATTCATCGACGGCCTGACGCGCGTCGGCGTCGTCGACCCCGGCCGCAGCCCCGCCGATGAACGCCGCACGGAGGATACTTTCGAGTCGACCAGCGAGGGTCCGCGCGTGGGCATGGACCCCGCCAACCGCAACGGCATCTTCGCCCGCCGCCGGGCCGAGGACCTGATCGACAAGCAGGCGGACACGTACTCGAAAGCCCGTGACGCGGGGTTTGCAGCGGCGATGGTCGCCTGTCCGGACGCGATTCTCGGCGGCTCGACCGCGGTGATCAGCCTCGGCGACGCCCCCCTTCGCCGGTCGCTCCTCGCCGCGTCCCCGGGTCATACGGCGTCGTTCAACCCGCCTTCGCCGCGCTCGCTCGCCGCGCGCGACCGCTACCCGAGCACGACGTTCGGTGTGATGGCGCAGTTCCGCCAGTTCCTCTACGACGCCCAGTGGCTCGCCGCAACGCGTGCCTGGTCGCAGCGCCATCCGCAGCACGCCATCGCCACGCCGCTCGACCGCGACATCGATGCAATCGAGCCCGTGCGGAAGAAGGAGCAACCACTCTTCTGGTCGGCCGACGATTTCGAGGAGATCAACCGGGCCCTCGATCTCGCCAGGGAATTCGGCCTCAAGGTCGTCATCGTCGGCGGCCGCGATGCCTGGCGCGTCGCCGATCGGCTCAAGGCGACCGACACGCCGGTCATCCTCACGCTCTCCCTCCCGAAGAAGCCCGCCGAATTCAAGCTCGACGCGGCCGCGCTCGCCCGCGAGGCCGACGACCCCTCCCTCTTCGGCAAGAACTGGCAGAAGCGCCCGTTCGAGCCCGCGGCGGCGTACGCAGCGGCCGCGGCCCACCGCGACCGTCTCGTGAAGAACGCAATGACCCTCGAAAAGGCGGGCGTACGCTGGTCCATCTCCACCGACGGCCTCGGCCGCCCCGTCGATGCATTCGACACCTGGCGCGAATGGGTCGAGGCGGGGCTCTCCGTCGATTCCCTCGTCGCCGCGCTCACCACTCGCCCCGCGGAGTTGCTCGGCGCGGCCGGCGAGTTGGGGACCATCGAAAAAGGCCGCCGGGCGAACCTCGTCGTTCTCTCCGGGCCGATCGAGGCGAAGAACGCGGCCGTCAAATACACCATTGTCGATGGGCGCGTCTTCGAACCCGGCGAAATGTCCGGCGGCGGCGGTCGGCGCGGCCGGGGCGGAACGGGCGGTCCCGGCGGTGGGCGGCGCGGCACCTCTCCGGCAGCGGAGCCGGCGCCCGATGCGCCCCGGGATGACGCCGCGGCCACGGAGCCGACGAGCGCCCCGGCCACCGCATCAGCCCCCACGTCGCGCGAAACGCCCGCCGACCCGTCGATCGACGCTCTCGCCCACGCGCCGAACTGGCCGATCGAAACCAGCGGCGATCGCGAGCCCGGCTTCCACACCGGCGGCTCGGTCCTCCTCAGGAACGCGACCGTACTCACGATCTCCGGCGAAGATCTCGCCAATACGTCGATCCTCGTGACCGGCGGCAAGATCACCGGCATCGGCCGCGATCTGAAGGCCGGCCCCGGCGTCCGAGAGATCGACCTCACGGGCTACGTCGTCATGCCCGGTATCTTCGACCCGCACTCGCACATCGCACTCGACAGCATCAACGAGATGTCGCTCAGCGTCGTGCCCGAAGTACGCTGCACCGATGTCGTTCGCAGCAACGACACCGACATCTACTACGCGCTCGCGGGCGGCGTCACGGGCATTCACGCCATGCACGGCTCGGCGAACACGATCGGCGGCCAGTGCGTTCTGCTGAAACTCAAATGGGGCCGCCCCGCCGCGGAGATGATCATCCACGACGGCCCGCGCACCGTGAAGTTCGCGACCGGCGAGAACGTCACGCGGTCCGGCCGCACCGGCTCGGCCCGCGGCCCGCGCGGCGGCGAGGAGCGGGCGCGGCGCTTCCCCGGCTCGCGCATGGGCGTGGAGGCGGTGATGCGGCGGTCACTGCTCGCGGGACAGGAGTATTCGCAGCAACGCGCGGCGATGGAAATGCAGAACGTCCCCGGCACCGATCCGCAGCCGCTGCGCCGCGACGTCCGCCTCGAAGCACTGGCGGACATCGTCGAGGGCAAGATCTGGGTGAACTGCCACTGCTACCGGGCGGACGAGATTCTGCGCCTGCTGGAAGTGGCCGAGGATTTCGGCATCCGCATCGGGGCGCTGCACCACTGCCTGGAGGCGTACCGGATCATGCCCGAGATCGCCCGCCACGGCGCGGGCACGGCCACGTTCTCCGACTGGTGGGCGTACAAGATCGAAGCGTTCGACGCCGTGCCGCAGAACGCGGGCATGCTCCTCCGCGCCGGCGTGAACTCGACGCTCAAGAGCGACTCCGCCGATCTGATGCGGCGCATGCCCCTCGAAGCCGCGAAGGCGATGAAGGTCAGCGCCCTGACGAGCCGCGAGGCGCTCGCGATGATCACGCTGAACGCGGCGAGGGAGTTCGGGCTCGACAAGCGACTCGGCAGCATCGAAGTCGGCAAGGACGCAGACCTCGCCGTGTTCGACGGCCATCCGCTCGACACGTTCAGCCGCTGCGTGCTCACATTCGTCGAAGGCGAAGTCTACTTCCGCCATCGTGACTTCAATGTCGACGCGCCGGCGAAGCCTCAGCAGCCTCCGATCGAGTTCCGCAACGACGCCGTCGCGAAGGCGGGGAAGTCGCTCGGCGATGGCGCGCGGTCGCTCACCCAACTCGGCTCGACCGCGGCGCTGCCCGGCTACACGACGCCCGTCGTGATCCACAACGCGACCGTTCATACCGTGAGCGGGCCGGTGCTCGAACGGGCCTCGATCGTCGTCCTGAACGGCAAGATCGCGGCGGTCGGCGCTTCGAGCCTGCCGCCCGCAGGCGCGATGATCATTAACGGCGAAGGAAAGCACGTCTGGCCGGGGATGATCAACGCCGCCGCGACGGTCGGGCTGAGCGAGGTCGGCTCCATCCCCGAGACGATCGACACCGGCGAGACGGGCATGTACGTGCCGGATGTGGCGGCGCTGTCGGCGCTGAACCCGCACAGCGCGACCGTCGGCGTCACGCGGGCCGCGGGCATCACGACGCTGCTGCTGACGCCCTCGGGCAGCCGCATCGCGGGGCAGGCGAGCCTCGTGCAGCTCAAGGGCTGGACCGCTTCCGAGATGGATCTGAACGCGAACCTCGCGCTCGTCCTGAATCTCCCGCAGCGCGGCGTCGATCCAATCCTCGACAGCAAACCGCCGAGCGACCGCGAGCAGGCCTTTGAAGAGATGCGGTCACGCGAGCGGGCGGATGAGCGGGCCATCCGCGACATGAAGTCGCTGGAGGACTTCCTGAACGAAGCCCAGCGATACGCGGCGCGACGCGAGGCGAAGCTCGTCACAGACGCCGAGATCGACGCGCGGTTCGAGGCGATGCGGCCGTACGTGACCGGCGAGCGGCCGGTGCTGATTGCTGCGGATTCGTACAAGTCCATTCTCGAAGTCGTCGTCTTCGCCGATCGCTTCAAGATCCGCCCCGTCATTCTCGGCGGCCGCGACGCGTGGAAGGCGGCGGATTTGCTGGCGGCGCGGAAGATTCCGGTGATCTATGACGCCACGTTCGATCAGCCGCGCGGCGTGCCTTCGGTGCCGGAGGCGGGCGAGGCGTGGGACGCGAATTTCCGGGCGGCGGCGGTGATGGAGAAGGCCGGCGTGAAGTTCTGCTTCTCCAGCCGCGATGCGTCGCTGGCGAAAAACCTCGCCCACGCGGCGGGTTTCTCGATCGCGCATGGGCTCTCGGAAGAGGCGGCAGTACGGGCGCTGACGCTCGCGCCGGCCGAGATTCTGGGCATCGCCAGCAAGGCCGGCTCGCTGGAGGTTGGCAAGCGGGCGGACCTCGTTGTGACGGACGGGCATATCGCCCGGGCGACGACGCAGGTCGAGTACGTGATGATCGGCGGGGAGTTCGTCTCGACGGAGAGCAAGCACACGCAGGACGCGGAGCGGTTCTCACGGCGCGGCGACGCGGAGCTGCCGCCGGAGCGGACGGACCTGAAGGGGTCAGCGTCGCAGAGCCGGCGCGGCGACAAGTAGCGCTAATCTCCGGCCAGGCGATCCGGAGGCGAGCGGTTCGAGAAATGGCGAGGGTGGGCGCCTGCTGGCGGATTCTCGCGCCAGAATCGGATCCAGGGCACAGGTGCCCTGAGCTAATTCGGTTTTCGGCGATGCAGTATTGACTCACTGTATATCTCCTCCTAGTCTACGCGGTCACCGTGCCTTTCTACGAGGTGTATATGGATCGGCGATTCTTCAGGGCTGCTGGCTTTCTGGTCATGCTCGCGAGCGTTCTAAGCATTTCCGCGACGACCGAAGACCTCGCGTCAGATTTCGCATGGCTGCAATACACGATTCGCGAGGCGAAGAGCCCGCTTGCGGAGTGGTATTCAGTTTCCGTTCTACAGAAAGAGAGCCGCACCGACACGAAAGGGGCGGACCTCAGGCTCCTGGAAGCCGCTGCGCGGAAGGCGATCACGTCGAAGCCGCCGGCGGTTCATCGTATCACGCTCAAAAACGGCGCGACGCACGATGGTTTCGTGTCGGACCTTCCCGGACAGGTGAAACTGGTGCGTCTGCCGAGCGGCGAGCCGTTGACATTCGATCCTGTTGAGATTGCGCGGCGCGACGAACTACCCGCGGTGGATTCAGCCAGGCTCGTCGCCGAGCAGCTCCTGCGATCGAACAGCGATCCAATCGCGGTGCTTGAAACACTGGGCGCCCGACTTCTCGCATCGGACAATGATCCAAAAGTCGCGGCCGCACTCGAAAAAACCGGAAAAGAGGCGATCAAGCTCGTCTTCGCGGCCTGCTCGGTCTGCGCGGCCCGCGGGGAGACGCCGTGCGGCAACGCCGACTGCGACAAGGGCAAGACGCTTTCGCAGACAGAGTGTCACAAGTGCAAGGGGCATCACGACATAGACTGTCCAACCTGTGGCGGAAGCGGGGCCGTCAAATGCATCCAATGCAAGGGAGACGGGCGTGTCGATCGAGGGCGCGTCCCGACCCGGTGCCTGACTTGCGGCGGCGACGGCAAGATCGGCTGCTCGAAATGCGGCGGCCGGCAGAAGATCGTCTGCTTCGTGTGCAAGGGCACAGGGCAGAAGAGCGAGCGCGTGAATTGTCCGACGTGCAGCGGCAGCCGGAAGGCAACGTGCGCCGCGTGCGACGGGCAGCGGCGTCGCGAGGCGATGAAGCCGGACATCCGAAAGGCGGCCGAGGCTGCCGCCGCTGCGCAATCGCGCCGGTGATGTCCGCGCCCCCGGATGCTCTTGCTGCCGCCAGGTCCCGCCGAAACCTCGTCCGCACCGACGTCTGCGAGTCACAGGCGTCGCGGCGTGCCCGCTGCGTCAAGATCGTCCCGTCGAACGGGACTCTCAAGGCCAGAATGCGGCGACGCTCGCGATGATGAACATGGCGAGGCCCGCAGAAAGCTTCGCCAGTGTCCCCTGGAACCGGCCGACGCCCGCTCCGACGCCCGAGCGGACCGCCTCGTCGACGGTGCGGCCCATCGCGACTTCAAAGAGCCATGCGCCCGCGGCCGCGCCGAGGCAGGCTCCGACGAGCGAGCCGATCACCGGGATGGGGATCATGACCGTGCCGGCGATGCCGCCTGCGATCGCCCCGATGAGCGAGCCGACGAGGCCCCAGCCGCTTGCGCCGGCCCGTTTTGCTCCGGCCATGCCCATGAACGTCTCAGCGAGTTCACCGAGGAGCGCGAGGGCGACGATCAGGCCGATGGCGGGGAGTCCGATGAACTGGGCATTCCAGCCGAGGGCCGGGTTCCACTGCGCCCAGGCGGCGAGGGCGGTGAAGGCGACCATGAGCCAGGTGCCGGGGAGGCCGATGACGACGAGGAGGAGCGAGGCCGCGTTCAGGAGCGTGAGGAGGATGGCGAGGAGGATGGTCATTTGCGTGGATTCTTATCGCGGGTGGGGATATTGGCGAGTGGGTGAAGGGGCTGGGCCGAGTTGAAAGTGTCGGCGCGGCGACGGCGAGCGGCGGGCTAAGCGCAGCTACCGGCTATTCATGAGAGCTATCGGCGGTGGCCTTTTCAGTGTCCGCTTCCCCGTCGAACCAATGGAGTTCCTCGAGGTTGAAATACTCCCCGGTGAGTTCCGCGAACGGTCCGAGGGTCGAGAACTTCCAGCCGGGTGAGGGCATGTCGAACTTCTCACCCTCGGAGAAGCAATCCGCGAACCTCGCACGCGCTTGGTGATCAAAGACGTCGAGAACCTCGGCCCCGAGGTAAGCATCGCGGTGCGTCGGATACAACATCATGCCTAGGAACACGCCATCTCTGGCACCCTTGTCCAGTGTGACATCGGCTTGCCAGCAGGTTCCGCTCTCGTCGTCTGGCGCCGGCTCCACCAGGGTAATCTGCAGGATTCCTGCAGACAGGGGTTCCGACAGGATGTAGTGCTCGAACGGGCTCGGCAAAGTGGGCCATCGAGGTCCAGGCTGAGGTCGATCGCTCATCCGATGCAAGAACCAGGCGGGTGTGCCGCTCTCACGCGAGTTGACACAGTTTGCGAACCTGACCACGTCGCCATCCGGTATCAGGTATCTGTGCCCCTGCCACTCGGCCCGGAGCAATATCGCAGGCTCGATTTGAAAGGCCTTCAAGGCCGCGACGCTGCGCAAGACAATCCTCTGCGGCGTCACTTCGACTACCTCGCCATGGCTTGCGGACGAGTGCGTGCATCCATAGGAAAGATAGACGAACCCGCTACGAGGCGCCAGAAACAATGACTCGTTGGTAGCCTCATACGCTCCCGCCCAAGGATGGCCGTGTAGCGATTCGAGTTCTATTCTGATCATCCCGAGGCG
Source organism: Planctomycetota bacterium (assembly GCA_045863555.1). Taxonomy (GTDB): domain Bacteria; phylum Planctomycetota; class Phycisphaerae; order UBA1845; family Fen-1342; genus JACRLV01. The sequence continues at coordinate 159,593 of BTUU01000007.1, forward strand.
CGAATCGGATGCCGTTTCCTCGGCGCTCATGGCAATGTCCTGCTGCGCACTCAGGACCGTGCTGCACCACCACGCGAAACCGTTACCGTCCCCACTGAAGTACCGCACGAGACTCGTCGGGGCGTACCGGACTGCGACTTCATCCTTGTTGGCGTAGACGGCAGCCCCAGCGCCAACGATCGCAAGGAGTACGATTGCGACGGCGAGCCTTCTTCGCCGACGGGATGAAAGGGACCGACGCGATGGCTTGGAGACTTCCCGGCCGCACTCGGGGCAACGTCCGGGACTTATCTGGTACCCGCAGTGGGGGCAGAATCCCGTTGGTCGGTAGGCGCTCATACCATGAAGTATAACACACGTGTACGCTCCGCCACCCTGCGGCCTTCTTATGCCGGCGCGCGTTCGGGGCGTTCGGCGATTTCGGCGGCTCCTTGATTCGCGGAGTTACTTTGAGGTGCCTGTGCCACAGGTACCGGGCCTGGACGCGGCCATGGAGATTTCGGCGGTGCGGTGCGGGGGAATCACCGGCCATTGGCCGGTGCCACACTTCCCTTACAGGCGGTTTTGGTGCGGGGCTGCCGTTCGTGCGCCCGGAGAACCGAATCGGTAAGGGTAACTACTGTGGGGGATTCCGTGCGCGGCGCCCTTTTGCAGTGCGGACGCTGAACCTGCCGACGTAGACTGGTGGCCTGAGCCCACCCTACAGGTGCGTCACCCTACAGATGCGTCAACTCGCCCGCCGAGTCGAAATCCGACTCCGCCAGCGAACGCGCCAGCGCCACCCCGTCATCAAACGAGCGCCAGACGATCAGCCACGGCCGCTTCTTCCAGCCCGCCTTGGCCATCAGGTGCAGCGGCTGGTCGCGCACGCCGGCGATGACGACGAAGATGCGCTGCTGGTGCAGCCGGTCGAGGGAGGACTCCAGCGCGACCAAGGCCGTCGCGTCCATCGTCGGTACCGCGCGCAGGTCGAGAATGAGCATCTTCACGTCACCCGCGATCGCCTTCAGCGCGCCCATGGCGCGGTTGGCCGCACCGAAGAAGAGCGGCCCCGCGACCTGGTAGATCCGCACGCCCTTGGGCAGCGGCTGATCGATGTCCGGGTGCTCCTCGCCGACGAGCTTCACCTCCGCGGCCGCGGCCATGCGGCCCATAAAGAGGACGGCGGCCAGGACGACGCCGGCGCTGACCGCGATCACCATGTCGAAGAGCACCGTAAGGCCAAAGCAAGTGAGCATGACAAAGATGTCGCTGCGGGGCGCGACGCGCAGGACGTGGGCGAAGTGCTTCAGCTCGCTCATATTCCGGGCGACGATCAGGAGCATCGCCGCCAGCGACGCCAGCGGCAGGTAACCGAGCCACTCCGCGGCCGCGAGGATCGCGATGAGGATGAAAATCGCATGCACGACCGCCGCCAGCGGCGAACGCGCCCCGTAGCGGATGTTTGTGGCCGTACGGGCGATCGCGCCGGTGGCCGCGAAACCGCCGAAAAAGGGCGCGACGATGTTTCCGACGCCCTGCGCGACCAGTTCCGCGTCCGGGTCGTGCTTCTTGCCGGTCATGCCGTCCGCAACGACCGCCGAAAGGAGCGATTCGATCGCCCCGAGCATCGCGATCGCGAACCCCGCGATCAGCAGTTGCTCGAACGTGCCGAAATCGAGCAGGGCCTCGCCGATCGGCGCCCCGGCCGCGTCCGGAGCATTCCACGGCCAGGAAAGCGTGGGCGGCACCTGCGGAATGCCGTCCGTGGCCGGGTACTTGCTGCGGATCGTGGCGACGTCGAACCACGGGAGGAATTTGTGCAGCACGGCGGCTGCGATCGCCCCGGCCGGGAGAGCGACGATCGGGGCGGGGATCTTCGGCGCGACGCGTGGCAGAATCAGGAGGATTGCGAGGGTCAGGCCTCCGATCGCGAAATTCGGCCAGGTCGGCCAGGCGTGTGCGAGGCCGACGATATTTGTCGCGAGAAGGCGGATCTTGTCCCAGTAATGCTCGGGCATCTTCGCGATGCCGAGGCCGAGGAAGTCGTTGATCTGGAGCGTGGCGATGACGACGGCGATGCCGGTGGTGAAGCCGGTCGTCACCGGGAAGGGAATGAACTCGATCAGCCGGCCCATACGCGACATGCCGAGCAGCATGAGCATGATGCCGGCGAGAACGGTCGCAATCAGCAGGCCGCCGAGGCCGAATTTCGCGGCGATGGGCGCGAGGATGACGACGAAGGCGGCGGTCGGCCCGGACACCTGGACCTTTGAGCCGCCCAGGAGCGCGATGATCGCGCCGGCGATGATGGCGGTATAGAGCCCATGCTGCGGAGCGACGCCGGATGCGACGGCGAGCGCCATCGACAGCGGGAGCGCGATGACCCCGACGACGCAGCCGGCCGAGAGGTCGGCGAGCAGATCGCGCGGCCGGTAGCCGAGGCTGAGGGTGCGCCGAAGCGCGACGGCGAGCGGAAACGTCCGCGGGGCGGATGCTTCCGCGAGGTTCTGGCGGTGCATCGACGAAATTCTACCCGCTGGAACGGGCGTGAAAAGGCGCTCGGTCAGCGAGCCAGTTCGCGGTACATGGCATACGCGGTCGGATATTGCATGTCGAGCTGGCGGCAGGCGGCGTCAAACTGCTCGACGGTCCAGCTCGCGGCTTCGCTCCGGAGGGCGCCGACGACCGCGGCGGCGTCGCGATGAACGACGTTGGGCAGCCGGATCGCGCGCTCCGAATCGCGCGAGAGAATGTGAACCATGATGCTTCCGTTGGTGGCGAGGGCCCCGAGCACCTGGTTATCGCGCGAGTTCATCACGTTGATCCACGACTGGAAGGTGAACAGCGGCTTGCGGGCCATCGAGACGAGCAGGCATACCACTGACGCCCCACCGATGGTCCATTTCGCCAGCCGCAGGTCGCCGGGGCATGGGCTCGGGTACTTCGAGAAATTGGCGGCGTCTTCTCGAACATAGATATCGACGCCGTCAGCACGGGCCGAAAGGCGGACGGTCCCGCGCGGACGCTCAAGAATCGACTGGGCGACGGCCTGGCTCATGATGCGCGTGGCTCCATTGAAGCGGATTCGTGACTTTGCTACGGGTCTATCGGCCAGGGATGAGTGCCCCATTACCTCGTACGTCACGGGGCCGCCGCTCCAAATCCGTGTGGCCGAGAAAAAATTGTCTTGATTGAAACCGGGGGACCGCTATGATTATCCGAAGAACGGGTTGGGGACGTTTCCTGCCCGGCGACCGGGGGAGTCCGCGAAGACTTCCTGGTCACCACTTCCTTCCACGAGTTTGGTAGTCGATCGCGCGGCCGGGTGGTCCGCGCTGGCCATGGGAGTGCTGCATGCTGGCTTCGAGCAAGTTCATCGCCGCGGGGAGTCGAGTGAAAATCAAGGATGCCGTGCCGATCCCGTCGTGGTCGACCTGGGACGACGACGGGCAGCGCACTTCCACGCCGGTCAAGAAGCGGCTCCAGAAACAGTTCTTCTCGGGCGACAAGAAGATCGCCGCGGAAGTCGTTTATATCACCAATGAATCCGAACGCGACAAGCTGCGCAACCTGGGCCGCGTGAAGGTCCAGCTCCGCGATCCCGCCGGCAGCCTGATCGTCATCACGGCCCCGGTTGACGTCCTCAGCCGCGGCTGATCGCCCGACCTGACGCCTCGCAGACAGTCGAATCGGGCCTGGCCGCTGCTGCGCCTTCCCGAGATCGGGGAGCGTGTCGACGGCCGGGCCTGCTCTCGGCTCGGCGCTGCCGCACTTCGACAACCGCCCGCCGTCGGGGTCCAAATCCGGCTCGCTGGCGTCGACCTGCGCTTCCGGCGATGATCGGCGTCGCCGATGCTCTCGATCGACCGCGCCAGCGTTCCTGAACCGCCCCTCCTCGTCGTCGACGCCGTCACCGTCGATTATCCGGGCGTGCGCGCCCTCGAACGGGTCGATTTTTCCCTCCGCCCGGGCGAAATTCACGCGCTCCTGGGCGAAAACGGCGCCGGCAAGAGCACACTCATCAAGGTCCTTTCGGGCGGCCGCGCCCCCGATTCCGGACGCGTGGCGATCGCCGGCGCCGCCCGCCGATTTCGCTCGCCCCGCGACGCCGAGGCGGCCGGCGTGAGCACTGTCTATCAGGAAATCGACCTCATTCCCTCGCTGAGCGTCGTCGACAACCTGCTGCTGGGGCGCCAGCCGACGCGCGGCGGGCTCATCCGCGGCCGGGAGATGCGCAGCCGCGCCGGCGCGGCGATCGCGCGGCTCGGCCTGCGCCTCGACCTCGATCGCACGCTGAGCGACTATCCGATTGCGACGCAGCAGCTCGTCGCCATCGCGCGTGCGCTGGACATCGACGCCCGCGTGCTGATCCTGGACGAACCGACGTCCTCGCTCGACCGCCGCGAGACGACGGCGCTCTTCGACGTTCTCCGGCGGCTCCGGAACGACGGGCTCGCCCTGCTCTTCGTGACGCACTTCCTCGACCAGGTGTATGAACTCTGCGATCGCATCACGGTGCTTCGAAATGGAATTCGGGTCGGGGAGTGGCTGACCCGGGAACTCCCGCGGCCCGCGCTCATCGAAGCGATGACCGGTCGGCCGGTGGGCATCACGGAGGGCCGCGCTCCGACGGACGCCGTGCCTGATGTCGCCGCAGCCGCCGACGACGGCACCGCTGCGCCGCAAGCTTCGTCGGCCCGCCTGTCAATCCGAAAGCTCGCCCGCCGCGGCGAGGTTGCGCCAACGTCGGTCGACATCCCGCCCGGCCGGGCCCTCGGACTTGCCGGCCTTCTCGGGGCCGGCCGCACCGAACTCGCGCGGCTGATCTTCGGGGCCACGCGCCCGGACGGCGGCGAGATCCGCGTCGACGGACGGTCAATCCGCCGCGGCAGCATCCGTGCCGCAATCCGGGCCGGCATCGGATTCACGCCGGAGGATCGCAAGGCGGCCGGTCTCGTGCTGGAACTCTCCGTCCGCGAGAACATCGTCCTCGCGCTCCAGGCCCGCCGCGGCACGCTGCGTCCGCTGGGTCGCACTGAGCAGGATCGCCTCACGAACCACTACATCAGCGCGCTGCGGATCCGCACGCCCACCGGCGAAACCCCCGTCGGTTCGCTCTCCGGGGGCAATCAGCAGAAAGTGCTACTCGCCCGCTGGCTTGCGCTTCAGCCGCGGGTTCTCATCCTCGACGAACCGACGCGCGGCATCGACGTCGGCGCGCGAGCCGAGATCGAAGCCCTGATTGCCGGTCTGCGCCGCGACGGCATCGCCATCGTCCTTGTCAGCTCCGAACTCGACGAAATCGTCCGCGTCTGCACTGACGTCCTCGTCCTCCGCGACCGCCGTCCGGTCGGCCGGCTCGCGGACGTTCAGGTCTCCGAATCGGCCATTCTCGCGACGATCGCCGGCGAAACGAGGGCCGGCGCGTGAATCGTCCTGGGTCCGCCAACCGCCTCCTCCGAAACCCCGTCGTCGGCCCGACGCTCGGGCTGCTCCTGCTCGTCGTCTTCAACGCCGTCGCCGATCTCGCCGCCGGCCGCGTGTCGCTCATCGGACCGGGCAGCTTCCTGCACATCGCGCTCGTGGACGGCGTGCCGGCGGGAGCCGCGATCGACGTGCTCAATTACGGAGCGCTCATCGCCATCCTTGCGCTCGGCATGGCCCCGGTCATCGCCACCCGCGGTGTCGATCTGTCCGTCGGTTCAATCATGGCCGTTTCGGCCGCAGTGGCCGCGACGCACGTCGTCGCAGGCGGCTCCGCGACAGCGTCGATCACGCTCGCGCTGGGCGCTGCGGTCGCCTGCGGGCTCTGGAACGGACTCCTCGTCGCCGCGCTCGGGCTGCAACCGTTCGTGGCAACGCTGGTGCTGATGGTCGCGGGCCGCGGGATCGCGCAGATTCTCACCGAGAGCCAGATCATCACGTTTCACGACCCGACCCTCGAGTACATTGGCCTCGGGCGGCCGTCGTGGCTTCCGCTGCCGTTCCCATTCCTGCTCGCGGCCGGGCTGCTCGCGGTGACGCTTCTTACCAAGCGGCGCACGGCGGTCGGGCTGTTCGTCGAGTCGGTCGGGGGAAATCCGGAGGCTGCCCGACTGGCGGGCGTGCGGTCATCCGTGGTCACGGTCGCGGTGTACGCATTCAGCGGATTCTGCGCCGGTCTGGCGGGGTTGATCGCCGCCGCGAACATCAAGGCGGCCGACCCGTTCAACACCGGCCGGAATCTTGAGTTGGCCGCGATCTTCGCGGTTGTGGTCGGGGGAACGCCGCTTTCCGGCGGGCGTTTCAGCCTCGTCGGGGCGTTCGTGGGCGCGATGCTCATGCAGTGCCTGACGACGACCATGTACGCGCGGAACATCGGGGCCGATGTCGCCCCCCTGCCGCAGGCGCTCGTGATCCTCGCCGTCTGCATCCTCGGCGCTGCACCGCTTCACGCGTGGCTGGCTCGGCGGAGAGCTGCGGTATGAGCGGTCTGTTTTCGACACGCAATCTGCCGATCGCCACGGCCATCAGCATTCTGGTGCTGCTCTGGACGTTCGGCGCGCTGCGGCACGACTATTTCGCGTCGCCCGCAACCGTCTCGAATCTGCTGGCGGATTACGCGTTCGTCGCCATCGCAGCCATCGGCGCGACGTTTGTGATCCTCTCGGGCGGCATCGATCTCTCCGTCGGTTCGGTGGTCGCATTCACCGCCGCGCTCACGGCGTTCCTTGTCGGTGCTGGCTGGCATCCCCTCGCCGCGGCCGCGGTTTGTCTGGCAATCGGCACGTCGATCGGAATCACGGTGGGGATGATCATCCACGCCTTCGAACTCCCGCCATTCATGGTGACGCTCGCGGCGATGTTTGCGATCCGCGCGGGCGGATTCCTCATCCTCTCGCAGAGTCAGGGATTCTCGCACGACTTTCTGCCGTGGCTCTCGCGTGCGGCGATCGTCGAGCTGCCGGGTGGACTGTCGCTTCAGGCCCGCAGCCTGCTCATGCTTACGCTCTTTGTGCTCGCATGGCTGGTCGCGGCGCGAATGCCGGTGGGGAGGAACGTCTACGCAATCGGCGGCAGCGAGAAGGCGGCCCGGATGATGGGCGTCCCGATCGGCCGCACGAAGGTGGCCGTGTATGCAATCGCCGGGTTCTGCTCCGCACTGGCCGGGGTCGTCCTCGTCCTCTACAAGCGTGCCGGCGACCCATCCGAGGCGATCGGGCTGGAACTGGCCGTGATCGCGTCCGTGGTCATCGGCGGCACGCTCCTCTCCGGCGGCGTCGGCTCGATCTTCGGTACATTCATCGGGGTGATGATCCTGGGTGTGATCCGGATGCTCATCGACTTCGAGGGCAACCTGAATTCCGCCTGGACGAGCATCGCCATCGGCGGCCTGCTGCTGATCTTCGTGTGCATGCAGAACCTGATCGCGTGGGTCAGCCTCCGCGCGGCCGCCCGCTTCCGCCGCGCGGCCTGACCGGATCTTGTTCGTTCGGTCGGCCCGCGGGTTGCGGCCCGCCGCCCTATTCAACCCATGTACAGCCCGCCGTTCACGTTCAGCACTTCGCCCGTGACAAAACCCGCCAGCGGCGAGGCTAGATAGCGCACCGCCGCCGCGATCTCCTCCGGCTTGCCCAGCCGCTGCACCGGCGTCACTTTCCGGATTTCGTCCAGCGCGCTCTCCGGAACTGCTGCGGTCATGTCTGTCTCGATGAAGCCCGGGGCGACCGCGTTGACCGTTACGCCCTTGCGCGCCGTCTCACGGGCGAGCGACTTGGTCAGCGCGATCAGGGCGCCCTTCGCCGCCGCGTAATTGCTCTGTCCGAAATTGCCCATCTGGCCGATGACCGACGTGATGAAGATCACCCGCCCCCACTTCTGCTCGAGCATGTCCGGCAGCAGCGCGTGCGTGACCATCGCCTGCCCCGTCAGGTTTGTATCGAGCACTTCCTTCCACGCGTCGTACGTCATCTTCGCGAACGACCGGTCGCGCGTGATCCCCGCGTTGTTGACCAGGATCGCGACGGGCCCGAGCTGGCTGTGGATCGCCTCCACCATGCGGTGGTTTTCCTCGTCATTCGCGATATTCGCCTGAAACGCGGCCGCGCGAACGCCTTTGCCCTTCAATGCGTCGACCGTCTCCTGCGCCCGGGCGGCGTTGCTGTTGTAGTTGATCGCGACGTCAGCGCCGGCCTCGGCCAGAGCCATCGAGATGGCGCGGCCGATGCCGCGCGAACCGCCCGTTACGAGGGCGATGCGTCCCTTCAGATCCACGGTGTTCTCCCTTGATCGGCGATGCCCGAAATGCAGCCGCTGCTGCGGCCCGTGCAACCAGTATAGTCGCGACCCGCAGGCCGCGCCCCGATTTTCCGGTCGAGAATTCGATCGAGGCCTGGAAAGCACAGCCGGCGACGGCTCGCCCCGGCCCGCGGGCTACTTCGCGGCCGCGGCCTGCTGGCAAAGGAACAGCACCGCCATGCGCACGGCCAGCCCATTCGTCACCTGCCGCAGGATCGACGACTGCGGACCGTCCGCGACGTCCGCCGCCAGCTCGATCCCGCGATTCACCGGACCCGGGTGCATGATCAGCACATCCGGCTTGCAGCGGGCCAGCCGTTCACGGTTCATCCCATAGAGCCGCACATACTCGCGCACCGACGGAAATACGCTGCTGGTGATCCGCTCCTTCTGGATCCGCAGCATGTTGATCACGTCCATTCGCGGCAGGATCGAGTCGAGGTCGTGCGTCACGCTCGCCCCGACCGCTTCGAACGCCCGCGGCACCAGCGTCGGTGGACCGACCAGCGTCACCTTCGCGCCCAGTTTTCGCAGCCCGTCCAGATCGCTCCGCGCCACGCGCGAGTGCGCGATGTCGCCGACGATCGCGACATTCAGCCCCTCGACCCGCCCTTTGCGCTCGCGGATGGTGAACAAGTCGAGCAGGCCCTGCGTCGGGTGCGCGTGCTGGCCGTCACCCGCGTTGATGATGCAGCAATTGAGCTCGCGGGCCAGGTCGATCGGCGCTCCGGCCGACGGATGCCGCAGCACGAGAATGTCCACGCCCATGGCCTCGATCGTGCGGGCCGTATCCCGGAGCGATTCGCCCTTCTGCGTTGACGAGAACTTCTCCGTGAAATCCACGACGTCCGCGCTGAGCCGCTGCGCCGCCAGTTCGAAGCTCATCCGCGTCCGCGTGCTCTCCTCGAAGAACATCGTGACCACGACGCGGCCGCGCAGCGCCGGCACTTTCTTGATGCTGCGGGTCGAGACCTCCTTGAAGCTCTCGGCCGTGTCCAGCACGAAGACGATTTCCTCGGGCGTCAGATCGTCCAGCGTCAGCAGGTGCTTGCGCGTCCAGACCGGTGACTCGGCGGCCGGGCTCATTGCAGTTCCACCTCGTCGACGCCGTCGAACTCGCGAACCTTCACCTTCACGATGTTCTGCGGCGTCGTCTGAACCTTCATCCCCAGGAAGTCCGGCTGGATCGGCAGCTCGCGCAGTCCGCGGTCGACGAGCACGCACAGCCGGATCGCGCACGGCCGGCCGAGATCCGCGAGGGCGTCGAGCGCCGCACGGACGGAGCGCCCCGTATAGAGCACGTCATCCACGAGCACCAGCCAGGTGTCCGTCACGTCAAAGCTGATCTCCGTCCCGCGCGTGACCGCGTTCGGGCCGATCGTCGTCAGGTCATCGCGATAGAGCGTAATGTCCAGCGCCCCGCTGTGGGCCACGCGGCAGCCCGCGGATTCCAGCAGCGGGATCAGCCGCTCCGCCAGCGTCTCGCCGCGGCGGCGGATGCCCACGATCGCGAGCGGAGCGTTCTTCGGCGCTGCCGCCGCGATCCGACTCGCAAGCGCGGCGAGTGCGTCCCCCATCTGTGCGCTGGTCATCAGGATCGACATGGGCACTACGCTAGCGGAAAACGGACGCGTCGCAAGGAACCGACCCGCCGTGGATTTTCGGCTTGTTTTGGCCCCTCCAGCGCTGTAGCATGAATTGGTTACCGCGAATCATGCGGAACGTTGGGCTTTTCGACAGGAGTGGGACATGAGCAGACTGCGCACAGGCCTCCTCGCGCTCGCGGCGATCGCGGCGCCGGCATCGGCCGACCTCTACAGCCAGGATTTCGAATCCGACACGACTTCGAACTGGACGATCCATACCGGCCCGTCCGACGCGGCTGCCGACTTTTTCTTCGACTACACGACGGTGGGCATTCCGGCCGCACCCGGCGGGTCGGGCACGCGCGGCATGAAGCTCCAGGCCAACCTCACCAACGGCATCTTCGGCGGCATGAGCGTTTCGCCGAACGGGCAGGATTTCAGCGGCGACTACACGGTCACGTTCGACTGGTGGGCGAACTTCAACGGCCCGTTCCCCGGCGGCGGCAGCGGTTCGACGAACCTCTCCACGTTCGGCATCGGCACCGCGGGCGCGACGACGCAATGGCCCGGCGGCGTTCAGGACTCGGTCTGGTTCGCGGCCACCGGCGACGGCGGCTCCTCGGCCGACTGGCGGGCGTACTCCTCGGCGGCCGGAACGGGCTACCCCGACGGCAGCCCGGTCTTCCCCTTCACGACCCGGAACAATACGAACCCCTACTTTGCCGCTTTCGGCAATAACCCGGCCCCCGCGGCCCAGCTCGCCCTCTTCCCGCAGCAGACCGGCAACACCGCTGTCGGCAGCGCGGGGATGGAATGGCACGAAGTTGTCATCGAGAAGCTCGGCACCACCGCAACCTGGACCGTCGACGGCACGCTCATGGCCACGATCGACCTCACCACGGTCACGCTCGGCGGCGGCAACATCTTCTTCGGCCACAGCGACATCAACGCCACGTCGTCGACCGATCCGAACGACGCAGCGCTGCTCTTCACGCTGATCGATAACATCTCGGTCGTGCCCGAGCCCGGCAGCCTCGCGCTGCTCGCCCTCGGCGGCCTGCTCGTCGCTCGCCGGCGGTAGTCGAAGCAGCGGCGGAACTCCGCGCGGCCTCGACGGGGTCTTCAGAATCTGCGACAGGGATGCGAGCTTCTCGCATCCCTGTCTTGCTTACTTGGCCGCGCAGGTCGCGCCCTGCACCGCCGTCGAATGCAGCGAACCCGTGCAATAGGCGCGCACGCCCGCCGCCCCGTACCGGCACAGAACTTCGTGTTCGCGGACATTCAGCGCCGAGCCGACCTCGGCTTCGGTCAGTCCATCGCCCAGCAGGACGACCTCGTCGCCCGGCCGATCGCCCGGTTCGACGCTCACGTATGAGCTGTTCATGCCCGTCTCGAGGATGCTCTGGCGACGGCCGTTGATGATCACCGGCGCACCGGGCGCGATCCGGTTCGTGTAGCCGCCGAGAATCACGCCCACGCGCGGCGCGACGAATCCGGTGTATCCGATCGGCCCCTGCGTATCGCGGACCGTGTAGAGCCGCGTGCTCACCCGCGTCGACCCGCGATAGAGCCCGATGCCCGGCCGCACGCCGTCCAGCCACGCCTCGCGGCATTCCAGCATGGCCGTGCACGCGCAGAGCTTCCGCAGGGGGCGGCCGCCCACGACGCCGACGAACCGCTCGACCGCGTCGAGGTTCGCCGCGTGCGTGTGGATCTCGTCGGTCGCGACAGCCTCCAGCAAGGCGTCGAGTTCGCCGGGGTCGCAGCCGAAGCGCTGCATCCCCGTGTCGACCGTGACGGCGACGCGCATGCCCCGGAACCGCTCGGCGTCCCGCAGCGAGCCGATTGACGGGCGCAGGCCGAGTTCGCGGTACTCCGACGGATCGTCTTCCGGCGGGCCGATGACCAGTCCCGGCCGGCCGACCTCGCGCGCCTCGCTCACGTAGAAGTACGCGAAGTCGTCGACGGCGGAAGCGATCGCATCCGCGACCCGCGCCGCGCCGAGGCCGTACGCGTCCGCCTTGATGACGGCAACGACCGGCACGCGCGTATGTGCCCGGATTCGCTCCGCGTTTGCCCGAATGTGATCCAGATCGATGGTTGCAGTGATGTGCTTCGTGCGCATGGGAACCACCTGAAGTGAGACATCCTTGTCCACGGCGACAGTATAGCCCGCGTGTGCCCGCGGATTCCAGCCCATTCTTGCACCATCCGCAACCGCGGCCGTGCGATACGCGTTCAGCCCGTTCCCCGACCCTCCCGCTATACTCTCGGCCAACCGTTTGAAGATTTCGGAGCCCCATGCAACGCGAACTTCTGGCCGTCCTCGATCGTTTTCCCGGCCGCCGCGTCCTCGTCGTCGGCGACTTCATGCTCGACCGCTACGTCTTCGGCGACGCCGAGCGGATCAGCCCCGAAGCACCCGTGCCGGTCCTCCGCGTCGTCGAACGGCAGGACCGCGTCGGCGGTGCGGGTTCCGTCGCCCTGAACGTCGCCGCCCTCGGGGCGAGCGTCGCCTGCTTCGGCGTCCTGGGGCATGACCCGTTTGGTGAACGGGTCGGGCGGCTGCTTTCGGATGCCGGGGCCGATGTAGCCGGGTTGCTGCGGGTCGACGACCGGCCGACGATCACCAAGACCCGGCTCGTCGGCCTGGCCGAGCATCGCCACCGGCAGCAGATCCTCCGGGTCGATGATGAGATTTCCGGTCCCCTTTCCGCCGCGGACCATGGCCGGCTGATCGAGCGGATCGAGGCCGCGATCGCGGATGCGGACGTTGTGTGCCTCGAAGATTATGCAAAGGGCGTCCTTTCGATCGAGCTTTGCCAGCGCGTCATCGCGGCCGCGCGAAACGCCGGCAGACCCGTGCTCGTCGATCCGCCCCGGCAGCGCGTCTGGGACAAGTACCGCGGGGCGACGCTGCTGACGCCGAACCGGGCGGAGCTTGAGATCGGGGCCGGGCGGTCGCTGAAGGATGACGCCGTCGAGCCGGCCGCGCAGGAGCTGCTCGCGGCCAATGACTTTGCGGCGCTGGTCGTGACGCTCGGGCGAGACGGGGCGCTGCTCGTTCGCGCCGATGGGCCCGCGACGCACTTTCCGACGCGCCCGCGGGCGGTGTACGACAACACGGGTGCGGGCGATGCCGTGCTGGCGATGATGGCCGTGGCGCTGGCGGCCGGGGCGTCGCTGGAGGAGGCCGTGCCGCTGGCGAACATCGCGGGCGGGCTGGAGGTCGGCAAGTTCGGGTGCGTGCCGATCACGCGGGACGAGGTGCTGGCCGAGCTGCACGCGGGGCACGAATCGTCGACGCGGGGGAAGATCCGCTCGGTCGCCGATCTCGTCGCCGAGTTGACCGCCCGGCGGCAGCGCGGGGAGAAGGTGGTCTTTACCAACGGCTGCTTTGACATCCTGCACCCCGGGCATGTCGAGCTGCTGGAGAAGTCGAAATCGCTGGGCAGCGTGCTGGTCGTGGGGCTGAACAGCGATGCGTCCGTCCGCTCGCTGGGCAAAGGCGACGACCGGCCGATCCGGCGGCAGGCGGACCGGGCAAGGATGCTGGCGGCGCTGGAGGCGGTGGACTTCGTCGTGCTGTTTGACGAGGCGGACCCGGGGCGGCTGATCGAGGCGGTGGTGCCGGATGTGCTGGTGAAGGGGTCGGACTGGGCGGGCAAGGGGGTCGTCGGGCAGGGGTTTGTCGAGGCGCGCGGGGGGCGGGTGGCGCTGGTGGAGCTGGTTGAGGGGTATAGCACGACGGGGGAGCTGGGGCGGATACGGGGCACCCGATGATGGCGGAAAATCGGTAAGTTGCGTTGCTCCAAGTTGCTCGCCTCATCAGCGCCTGCTTTCGCTTTGAATCCATCGCAGCAATCCATCCGCTGAGCCGCGCAGCACGTCCTCCGGCGGCGCTTTCGCGCAGAGTTCCTCCAGCAGCATCGTCGCCTCGACGCGGAATAGTGAGTCCACGTTGGTCAGCGGCATTCGCGCGAGGAGGTCGAGCAGGGCGCGGCGGTTCCAGCCTGCGTCCGAGCAGAAGAACACCGCGACCGTCTCTCCGCTTACCGGCCACATCGCCCGGCCGCAGTCCGGACACGCGACGTCGGCGAACCAGTCGATGCGCTCGATGGTGACGAGGTCGCGGCACCAGGGGCAGCGCGCGGTTAGTACGCCGAGGGTCGACGAGGTCCAATCGACCATTTGGGTCATTGCGGCCTCCTATCGGGGTCCATCGTAGCTCCCTCGCGGACCGTTGCCCGCCAAGTCGCCCGTGAACGGGCGGTTCACGGGAGAAGGTGCGCAGCGTGTGTGTACACGCGATTTGCGCATCTTCCAATAATATCGCGGTTCTGGGAGCGCCAGAGGGGTGGACGAAACGTGAACTGCGCATCTTCGGTCATGCTTGCGCTCCTTCTCGGGCATCCTGGGGAGCTTTCCTGCCCGCGCTATCTGGGATTATCGCTGCGGTTTCGGTCGGGCGGCGGGCAGAGCGGCGGATTGGCGGCGAATGGCGGGCTTTGGCGGGTTTTACGGGTTATTGGCGGGCGGAGCGGTCGGCGAGGTCGTCGCAGCAGCGGAGGATTGGGGCGCTGCGCTGCCGTGGGCGGGGTTCAATGCATCCATGCAGGAATCTGGCGCATCGGCGCGGGAGCGGTTATCCTACGGGGATGGGAGCATCTGTGAGAAACGACACGATCGATTCACGGCCAGCGCGATTTTGCGTGGAGACGTTCTCGAACGGCTTATTTGTCCAAGTCGCGAGGCTCGCGGACGAGCGCGTGGCGTTTGTCCAAGGCGAGGACGCGGTACGACTCGTCGACGAACTGGATCGCGCGACTGACATCGTCACGGGCGATGACATTCTCTCGAATTACTTTGATTGATCGCGGCCGGCGTACCGCGGCGACCGAACGCGGGCGGCGGATAGACTGCCGGCGGCCAGCGGCGGCTCCTGATCTCGGTTTCGTCGTTGACGGCGTTTTGCTACGATCTGGCCCACGAATGCGCATCTGCAAGGAGGCTCGCGCTTGGCAAAATCACGCGCCGGCTCGACGAAACGGGCCCCCAAGCCTGAAAAACTGATCGAGAAGTACTACGCGGACCTTGCGGCGCTTGCCCATCAAGGGGTGCTGTACGAACAGGGCACGCGGCCGGCGTTTCACGCGCTGCTTCACGAATTCGGGAAGGCACACCGCTGGACGCTGATCGCCGAGCACTCGAAGAAGGTCAACGGGCGGACGATCATCCCGGACGGGACATTCAAAGACGACATGAATCTCGTCCGCGGATACTGGGAAGCCAAGGACACGGCCGACAAGCTGGATGCGGAAATCGCGAAGAAGCGCAAGGCGGGATACCCGAGCAACAACATTATCTATGAGGACAATGCGACGGCCGTCCTGATTCAGAACGATCGCGAAATCCTTCGCGTCGACATGAAGGATCCGGTGAAGCTGGGGGAACTGCTGACCGAGTTTTTCCGGCATGTCGAACCGGAAATCGAGGAATTCGAGCACGCCGTTGACGAATTCAAAGAACGCGTCCCCGACCTGGCCGAGGGACTGAAAAAGAAGATCGACCTCGCTCACAAGCAGAACAAGCCGTTCCAGCAAGCGTTTGACCAGTTCTTCGAGGTCTGCCGCACGAGTCTGAATCCGAACCTCTCCGCCGCCGCTGTGGATGAGATGCTGATCCAGCACATTCTCACTGAGCGGCTCATCCGGGAAATCTTCGACAATCCCGAGTTTGTGCGGCGCAATGTCATCGCGGCCGAGGTCGAGAAGGTCATGCAGGCGATGACCAGCCAGAGCTTCGACCGCAACACGTACCTGAAGGAGCTGGACCGGTTCTACGTCGCGATCGAGCACGCCGCGCGGACGATGACCGATTTTTCGGATAAGCAGCACTTTCTGAACACGGTCTACGAGCGGTTTTTCCAGGGCTATTCGGTGAAGCTCGCCGACACGATGGGGATCGTCTATACGCCGCAGGAGATCGTGGATTTCATGTGCGCGAGCGTGGCGGAGGTGCTCGAAACGGAATTCGGCAAGAAGATGTGGAGCGACGACGTTTACATCATCGACCCGTGCACGGGGACGGGTAACTTCATCGTCAACCTCATCCGCCGTATCCCCAAGGCCAAGCTGGAGGGCGTGTATAAGCACCGGCTGTTCGCCAATGAGATCATGCTGCTGCCGTACTACATCGCGGCGCTGAACATTGAGCATGCGTATTTCGAACAGGCCGGGAAGTACGAGTCATTTGAGGGTTTGTGCTTCGCCGACACTTTGGATCTAGCCGAGCACGCGCAAACCAACTTCGGCTTCATGACCGCGCGGAACACGGCGCGCGTAGACAAGCAAAAACGGGCGCCGATCACCGTAGTCGTCGGCAATCCACCATACAACTACCGGCAGGTAAACGAAAACGATAACAATAAGAATCGAAAATACGAGATTCTCGACCGGCGCATCACGGAGACTTACGCCCGCAATTCGACCGCCACGAATAGAAATGCCCTTGGTGACGCCTACATCCGTTTTTTTCGCTGGGCGGTTGATCGATTGGGACCACGCGATGGCGTGGTTTGCTACGTCACCAATAATGGTTTCATCGATCAGATCGCGTTCGATGGATTTCGCAAGCACTTGTCGCGCGACTTCACGGACGTGTTTCACGTCGATTTGAACGGCGATGTACGTAGCAATCCGAAGCTCAGCGGCACGACACATAACGTCTTCGGAATTCAGGTTGGCGTCGGAATCACGATTGCGGTTCGAAATCGGTCACGTGAGAAATGAACGGTCTCTATCGCCCGTCTACCTGAAGCTTGGCGTCGCGAAGTGAAGCTACAATGGCTAGCGGATCGTCGATCGTTGGCGGGCGTCGAATGGGAAGCGACCTCGGCGCACGAAGATGGGACTTGGCTGCGCCCCCAGAACTCCGCGGCGTTCGGCGAGTTCACTCCGCTAGGAGTTAGGGCTCGATTCAAGACTCAGTCGCCGAATGGGCCTAACGCCATCTTCGACGCGTTCAGCCTCGGCGTGACGACCGCGCGCGACAACGTCGTTTACGACTTCAACTCGGAGCCGCTGATCAACCGCATAAGGGAGTTTATCGAAGCCTACAACAGTGAGGTCGACAGGTACCGTCGAACTGGCAACGAACAACCTATTGACGATTTCGTGACGTACGACTCGATCAAATGGAGTCGTGATCTCAAACTGGATGTGGCACGAGGTAAGTACGCGGAATACCGCGAAGACAAACTCAGACGGAGCCTGTTTCGTCCATTCTGCAAACAAATGTTGTTCTATGATCGTATTCTGAACGAAGAGGCCCGAAGCTTCGATGTGATTGTACCGACTAAGACGGCGGAGTCGGAAAACGCGATGATCTGTGTTCCGAATGCGGGGGGACGCACGCCGTATTGGGCCATCGCGACGAACTGCATCTCGCACTACGCCCTTTCATCGTTGGATGCGACACAGTGCTTCCCCTTCTACGTCTACGACGAAGACGGCACTAACCGCCGCGATAACATCACCGATTGGGCGCTCAAGCAGTTCCGCGACCACTACAAGGACAAGAAGATCGACAAGTGGGCGATCTTTCACTACGTCTACGGCCTGCTGCACCACGGCGGCTATCGCGAAAAGTTTGCCGACAACCTCAAACGTGAATTGCCGCGCATTCCGTTCGCGCCGGATTTCTGGGCGTTCTCGAAGGCCGGCAAGAAACTCGCCGGGCTGCACCTCGACTACGAATCGCTCGAACCCTGGCCGTTGAAATGGGTCGAAACCGCCGGCGAGCCGCTGTCGTACCGGGTCGACGACAAGATGCGGCTCAGCAAGGACAAGAGTGCGCTGGTCGTGAATAAGTCGCTCACGCTGGAGGGCATTCCGACGGACGTGTACGAGTATCGGCTCGGGAATCGCTCGGCGCTGGAGTGGGTCGTCGATCAGTATCAGGTTTACACCGATCCGCGCAGCGGCATCACGAGCGACCCGAATCGCGCGGATGATCCCGAGTACATCGTGCGGCTGGTCGGGCAGGTCGTTCGCGTGAGCATCGAGACGGTGAAGATCGTGCGGGGGCTGCCGGAGGAGTACAGCGAGAAACTCCCCGACCATGCGTCGGCGCCGGCTTAGCGGCGGGACGAGGGGTGCGTCGAGGGACGGCACCCTACGCTCGTGTCCCTTCCACATGCCCACGCGAACAGCCGTGGGCATGGCACCCGTTTTTTACATGCCCACGCGAACAGCCGTGGGCATGGCACCCGTTTTTACATGCCCACGCGGACGGCCGGGGGCATGGCAGCCGTTCTTTACACGCCCACGCGGACGGCCGGGGGCATGGCAGCCGTTTTTTTACATACCCACGCATGCTTACGGCACAGAGGTAGCGCATTTTGGGTCGAAGGAGCATCGTTCGGCGTTGTGCCGAAAGCATGCCATCCGTCCGCTCGTGCGGAAATTGGGTGCGGGCAGGATGCCCACACCACCCTGCTCATGATGCGAACAGCGTGGCTACGCAGCGGGGAGGGACCAGGTCCATTCGTTGGGGAGGCGGGTTGCGGTGATGTTGAGGAGGTATTTGGCGCGGCGGAGGGCGGCGATGTTGATCGCGGCGGAGGCGGCTTCGCGGAGGATTTCGCGGGACGGGCGGGGGCCGGCGGCGAGGGCGGCGAGGAGGAAATTGGCGGCGTCGGCGAGGGCGGAGCGGGGCTCGGCGGCGGGGTCGATTGGACGGGCGAGGGCCGCGTCGAATGAAGCGCCGGCCGGCTGGTTTGCGTGAGAGGCACGGGCCGGGCAGCCGTCGAGGCGGGTGGGATCGAGGGAGACGGCGGGCGGCGGCACCCAGAGGAGCCTGGGGCCCGTGGGGTCGATGAGGAAGGCACCGGGGGACGGAGCGCGGTTGTGGGTGGTCTTGAGCGAAGTGAGCACGCGTCGGCCGGGGACGAGCGGGTCCGGCGAGACGAGGAGAATCGAGCGAGCCGCGGCGAGGAATGCGAGGGGACAGCGTGCTCGCGCGAGGAGAGGCTGGCCGCGGGTTTTCGCCAGGTGCGTCACGCCGACGATTGCTGCGTCGCGGCGGGCGGCGAGCCTTACCAGCGATGCGGCCACGGAGTTGACCGAGCGGACCTGGCGCGGCGTCATCGTCAGGAGCTGGCGGCCGAAGCGGTCGGTGAATGCGTCGTCGCCGAGCATGCGCGTGATTTCGGCGAAGTCGCGCATTTGCCAGTCGGTCCGGGTCGCCAGCAGCGCCGGCAGCGCGTCGAGGATGACGAGCCGCAGCCACTTGATCCCGCGCACGGTCTCTTCGAGCAGTTCAAAGTGCTCGGCGAGCGAGTACGGCTGGCGGTCCGGGTCCGGCGGGCGCGGGCATGGTTCGTCCAGAACGATGAGTGGAGGGGACGAGCCGGCGACGAGGGAGCCGGGGGCGGGTGATCGGGCGGCGGGTGATGATGCGGCCGGCGTCGCCGAGGGGGGAACGCCGGGTGACGGTGTTTGCGGCGGCGCGGCCGAAGGTGTACGCGAATCGGAGAACGCACCCGGCGTGAAGCCTCGCCGAAGTCGTGCGGCGTCCGGGCCGAGAACGCCTTCCAGGATGGTAATGAGGCTGAGATCCGCCCCGGCCGCGGTGAGGCGATGGACGAGCGTGTCGTCGAGCGCATCGTCGGAAGAGGCGATGACGATGCGGCCGAGGTGGGGCCTGTTTTGCGGGTCGGGCGTGGGCGATGCGCCTGGGATCGCGGCGGTTGCGGATGGCGCGCGGGCGGCGGGCGGCGGCGAATCGGGGAACGCGAGGCCGCGCGAGAGGCGGGCGGCGATGTCCGCCATGAGGAGCGACTTGCCGACGCCGGGATCGCCGACGACGAGCGTCAACTTTCCGAGGGGGACGCGGCCGGGCCAGAGCCATTCGACGGGCGTCGGCATGGCCTCGGCGGCGAGGCGGGAAGCGGGTCGGGGATTGACCGGGCGGAGTTGGCGGCCATTGGACATATCGGGGCTCCGGATCGGGCGGCCGGCGGGCTCGGCGGCGTGGCGGGCCCGCGCCGGCGGCGCGCGTTTCCTGGATGATCGATCACGCTTGGGTGCGGCGGCGGGCGGGCGGGGAATCTGGCGGGCGAGTGGCGGGGATTAGCGGATTCTGGCGAAGACGCCGCGGATGATTTCGCGGCGGCGGCGCGGCCGGGGGTGCATCTCGGATTCGGTTGCAGCATATCGGGTGGCGGCAATCTGCCCGCGCGGATCGAGAACCAGGGATTCGTGCGGGCAGGATGCCCGCCCCACCCAGAGAATCGCAACCAAGTGCGGGCTGCGCCGCGTGGCGGGTTCCGCCTTGCGCGGGCGCTGCGGGATGGCGGGGCCGGTGATAGACTGCGCGGGTTCGCAGTCGGGCCGAGGGATGCTGACCGCGCGGACACCGGAGAGGCCGCAGACCGGCCGGGGCGTTGCGGGCCCCCGCCGGCACCGTCGGGTTGATCGCTCGTTGCCGCGGCAACGGGGGCGGGGACGGTCGAGGGGCGGCGTCCGGCGGACTTCGATTCAAGAGGGAGACTGTCATGGAGACATCCGCGCCGCGCGGCCGGAAATACGGAACGATCGTCATGCTCTTCGGGACGCTGATCGCCGTTGCGGGCGTGACGTATATCGTCCGGAATCCGCCGGCAGACGCGTCGTCGGAACCGGGCGCGGCGACGAAGCTGGTCATCACGGAAAACCCGGACGCGGCGCGGGAGGCGTTTCTGGCGGCGTATACGGTGTTCATGCACGCGCGGTGCGTGAACTGCCATCCGGTCGGCGACGCGCCGCTCCAGGGCGATCAGAGCGTCACGCACTCGCAGAACGTGCAGCGGGGCGTTGACGGGCGGGGCAAGTTTGCGCTGAAATGTGCGAACTGCCACCAGGATACGAACCTGCCGGGCAAGTACATGCCGCCGGGCGCGCCGGGCTGGCACCTGCCGCCTGAGAACATGAAGATGGTGTTTCAGGGCAAGTCGGCCGCGGAACTGTGCGCCCAGCTGAAGGATCCCGCGCAGAACGGCGGGAAGACGATCGAGCAGATCCTGGAACACGTGACGCACGACGCGCTGGTGCTGTGGGGCTGGAACCCGGGCGACGGGCGCTCGAAGCCGCCGATGTCGCACGAGGAATTCGTGACGAAGATGAAGGCGTGGGTGGAGAACGGGGCGGCGTGCCCGGAGTAGCGAGCGGGGTCGGCATGGTCGGGGACGCCGCCGGCACGAAGGCGAAGCGGTGAAAGAGTTGGTTGACATCGCGAGGCGCTACGAGGAACTCGCGCGGAGCGGCGCGCCGGCCGCGCTCGCGACGGTGATCCGGGCGGCCGGGTCGACGTATCGCCTCCCCGGCGCCCGCATGCTCATCGACGCGGGCGGCGGCGTGACGGGCTGCGTCTCGGGCGGGTGTCTCGAACGCGACGTCGTCGAGCAGGCGCAGCGCGTCCTCGCGACGGGCGAGCCGCGGATCGTCGTCTATGACACGCGTGAGGACGACGAGGGCGACTGGAGCTTCGGCCTGGGCTGCAAGGGGCGCGTCGATGTGCTCATCGAGGCCCTGCGCGATGAGCCGGCGAACCCGGTGCGGTTTGTCGAGGGTTGTTTGCGCACCCGGCGCGAGGGTGCGATTGCGACGGTGGTCGGCGTCGAGCGGGCCGGGGGCGTGCGCGTCGGGCAGCGGGTTCTGGCGAATGCTGACGGCATCGCGGCGGCGTCGATCGCGGATGCGTCGGTTGCCGAGCGGTGCGGCGGCGATCTCCGCGCGGTGCTGGCGACAGGCTCGATGGAGGCGACGTACGCGGTCTCGACAGGAGGCGTTGAGGGCCGGGTCGAGGTCGTGCTGGAGCGCGTTCGTCGGCCGCTGCAACTCGTGCTGTTCGGCTGCGGACATGATGCGGCGCCGCTGGCGCGGTTCGCGGGGGAACTGGGCTGGCCGGTGACGGTGGTTGACTATCGGCCGCGGAATCTCGCGCGGGCGCGGGGGCTGGGCGGCGTGACGGTCGTCGCGGCGCGGCCGGGGGAATTCGCCGGGGCGGTCGCGTTTGATGATCGCACGGCGGCCGTCGTGATGAATCATAATTATGCGGATGACCGCGCGGTGCTGGAAACGTTGCTGGCCGCGCCGCTTGGATATGTCGGGCTGCTCGGGCCGCGGGCTCGGACGGCGCAGCTGATGGCGGAGGTGCGGCCGGCGAGTGCGTCGCGGGCGCTCTCGCCGGGGTGCATTCATGGGCCGGTGGGTCTGGATATCGGGGCGGCGAACCCCGAGGAGATCGCGGTTTCGATCGTGGCGGAGATTCTCGCGGTCTTCACCGGCCGCGAAGGCGGGCATGCGTCGAACCGGGTCGCGCCGCTGCACACGCGCGAGGGCGCGGTCGAGGGAGTGCCGAGCGGGAGTGTCCGCGGAACTTCTGCGTGCGGCATCGCGCATGGGTGACGCCGGCCGTTCCTACCCCCCTGCCGCGACGATCGGCGCGATCGTGCTTGCGGCCGGCGGGTCGAGCCGCCTGGGCCGGCCGAAGCAACTGGTCGAATACCACGGACTTTCGCTGATTCGCCGCGCGGTGCTGACGGCGATCGAGGCGCGACTGCGGCCGGTCGTCGTGCTGGGATGCGAAGCCGAAGCGTGTCGCGGAGAACTCGTCGGCGTTGAATCGCTCATTGTGATCAATGAGCGGTGGCAGCAGGGCATTGGATCTTCGCTGCGGCTCGGCGTCGAGCACATCCGCCGGGAGACTGCGTTGACCGCCGCGGTCGTGATGCTCTGCGATCAGCCGCTCGTCGACGCGGCGGCGCTGGGTCGGATCGTCAGCGCGTACCGCGCGACGGGCGCGCCGGTCGTCGCTGCACGGTATGCGGACACGCTCGGTGTGCCGGCGCTGTTTTCTGGGCCGTGGCTCGATCGGCTGCTCGCGCTGCCGGATGACGCGGGGGCCAAGGGCGTGATTCGTGAAGCCGGCCCGGCGGTCGTCGGCGTCGACGTGCCGGAGGCGGCGCTGGACCTGGATGCGGAGGCGGATCTCCGGCGGCTCGGGGGAGAGGATCTCACGCAGAGGCGCGGAGGCGCGGAGAAAGGCGATTGAGTGCTGTATGCCCCAGCGTCTCTGCGCCTCCGCGTGCGACCCCCTTTTTTGCTGCGGGGTGCGTTGCCGGGCCGTTGAGCGTGCCTCCTGGGCGGGTATACTCGCCGGCTCGCTGGTTCGCGCGTTCCGGCGGCGATCTGCATCACCCAATTGAACAGCGTCGACTTGCGCGGGAGAGAGACCGTGTCCGCACCGCAGCCACAGCCGTCGAAGCAATTGCTCCATTTGAGCGAGGAGCAGATTCGTACGTGGACGCTGGAGCAGAAGGACCGGTGGTGGCTGGAGAATGTCTACAAGGGGGACATGCCGCAGCTTACGCTCCGCTCGGCGCTGACGGGGTTCTTTCTGGGCGGGATTCTCTCGGCGACGAACCTGTATGTCGGGGCGAAGACGGGCTGGACGCTCGGCGTCGGCATCACGTCGGTCATCCTGGCGTTCTCGATGTTCAAGATCCTGAGCCGCATCGGCTTCAAGGACATGACGCTGCTTGAGAACAACTGCATGCAGTCGGTTGCGACGGCCGCCGGGTACATGACCGGGCCGCTGATCTCGGGCCTCGCGGCGTACATGATGGTCCAGAACGAACTGCTCAGCATGTGGCACATCTTCTGGTTCATGATCGTGCTGTCGCTGCTGGGGGTACTGGTCGCGTTTCCGATGAAGCGGCGGTTCATCAACGATGAGCAGGGGCCGTTTCCCGAGGGGCGGGCGTGCGGCGTCGTGCTGCACACGCTGTACACCTCCGAGGCGGCCATCGGTCTTTTCAAGGCCAAAGTGCTGGCGCTTTGTGCGATCGTCGGCGGCGGGATCAAGTTCATCTCCGGTGAGAACCTGATGACCTATGTGCAGGTGAAGCTCCTGCACCTGCAGCAGGTCGTGTTTCACCTGCCGGAGAACATCCTCGACTGGGGCTACAACCAACTCGTCGCTGCGCAGATGATCCCTGCGCCGGTCATCGGCAAGATTGACATCCGGAAGATCGGCGTCGCGCCCGAACTCGACCTGGCGATGATCGGCGCGGGCGGGCTCATGGGCATCAAGGCCGCGTCGAGCATGCTCATCGGCATGGTGCTCAATTTCGTCGTGGTCGTGCCCTGGATGATCCAGATCGGCGAGATTCAGCCGAAATCGGACGGGACGTTCAACCGCGTGCACGTCCTCAACACCTGGTCGCTATGGTGGGGCATCGCGATCATGGTAACCGCCGCGCTGATGTCCCTCTTCGCGAAACCCGACCTCTTGATCAGCGCGTTCACCGGTGTCTTCAAGAAGCGCAAGCCCGGGTCCGACGTTCTTTCGCACATTGAGCTGCCCTTCTGGATCTCCGCGGTCGGGGTACCGGTGATTGGCGGGGTCGGCGTCTGGATGGCCCACGACTGGTTCGGCGTGCATTACTCGTTCGGTGCGATGGCGATCGTCATGGTCATCTTTCTGACGCTCATCGCCGCAAGCTCGACGTCGATGACCGGCATCACGCCGACCGGCGCCTTGTCGAAGATCCCGCAGTTCACGTTCGGCGCGCTCGATCCGAAGCATGCACCGACCAACCTCATGTCCGGCGTGATGTGCATCGAGGTCGCGTCGAATGCGTCTAATCTGCTTATGGACATCAAGCCGGGGTACATGCTGGGCGCCAAGCCGCGCCAGCAGGCGATCGGCCACTGCATTGGCATTTTCGCGGGAGCGCTGGCCGCGACACCGCTGTTCTTCGCCCTGTTTCTCTCCGACTACAAGCCGGGCGCGAACGTCCAGGAACTCCTCGTCACCAAAGATTTCGGATTCCCCTCGGCGCTGCAGTGGAAGGGTGTCTCCGATCTCGTGACGAGCGTCTTCGACAGCAACAAGTCCCTGATCCCACAGTCCGCGGTGATCTCGATGGGCATCGCCGCGGCCGTGGGCGTGGTTTTCGAGCTCTGGCGGATCTTCACCAAGGGTCGTTTCCCGCTTTCGCCACTGGCAATCGGCCTCGGCGTCGTCATCACGCCCGGCTCGACGATGGCGATGTTCGCCGGGGCACTGCTTTTCTGGGCGATGCACCGGATTTACGCCAAGCGCGAGGGTTCGGCCGGAAAGCATTTCTGGGTCGACACGCATGAGCCGATCTGCGCAGGCCTGATCGCCGGCGCGGCGATCATCGGGATCTGCGACATGCTGACGAAGGCGTTCCTGCTGTAGCGCGGCGACACGCGGCAGCGTTTCGCTGCGCGGACTTGCCTGTGCGCTGACCGTGGGTCATCCGCGATACGAAGGAATCGGATCGGCCGGGCAAAGCGGAGCTTTACACTACGATTTCGGGATCGCGTCGAGGTTCGCCGAGGGGTCGCGGGGCTTAGAACGCGCTGGGCCACGGCCATTGGCTGACTTTTTCGAGGCTTGAGTAGTCGGTCATGTCGAAACGCAGCG
The DNA here is from genome assembly GCA_045863555.1 of Planctomycetota bacterium. GTDB lineage: Bacteria > Planctomycetota > Phycisphaerae > UBA1845 > Fen-1342 > JACRLV01. The sequence continues at coordinate 184,936 of BTUU01000007.1, forward strand.
GGGTGATGGCCACGTAGCGTTCGTGGATGGCTTCGATATCGGAGTTGGGGTCCTTTGTGTCGGGGAACTTGCCGTCGAGCCAGTAGAGCGTCGCCCCTGTCGCGTCCATCTGCTTGCGGTAGTGATCATCCATCGGCCGGGTCGACTGCGGGCAGACGCGGATGCCCCGGGGCGGACCGGCGTCGAGTGCGGGGATGTTGACGCTGAGGCACATGCCCGGCGCGGGTTTGCTGGCGGCGTACTGCTCGAATATCCGCCGGGTGATCAGGCCGGCCGCGTGAAAGTCGAGTTCCTTCGAGAGTTCGAGCGAAACCGCCATCGAGGGCACGCCGAAGAACGCTCCTTCCGCCGCTCCCGCGACTGTGCCGCTGTAGAGCACGTTGATGCCCGTGTTCACGCCCGAGTTGATCCCGCTGACGACGAAGTCCGGGCGCCACGGGAGCAGTTCGACCATGGCGAGCTTCACGCAATCGGCCGGCCGGCCGTCGACGGCCCAGCCGTGGAACGCGTTTCCGACGTGCACGCGGCGTACGGTCATCGGGGTGAGGACGGAGATTGCGTGTCCGACGGCGGACTGGGCGGTCTCGGGTGCGACGACTTCGACCTCGCCGAGATCGCGGAGGGCGAGATAGAGAGCCTCGATGCCGGGGGCGAGAATTCCGTCGTCGTTGGTCACCAGGATTCGCATGGGCGGGGAAGGTACCCGGAAGGCGACGGGTTTGCGCGGGGCGCGCGGGCGCAGTTCCGAGAATGTACGGGCCGTACCGGTATTCACCCCTGGAGCAGATGAGAAACCCAGCATCGGGCGGGCTGGCGCAAGTCCTTATCCAGCAAGGAGCAGCGGTCGGTTGGCGAGGGAATTCCAAAAATCGGCCGGAATTCCTGCGCGCCGCGGGCGCGGGTGGCGAATAGTTGAGTATGGCGAGCGTCTGAGGCGGCGCTTGCGGGAGCAGCCCAGGGCGGGTCGCACCGCGCGACGTGGTGCGCGAACGTCCCGGCGAAAGGGAGCCGGCGGAAGATGTGGTCCGTCATTGTCGTCCTCGACTCGAATCGCCGGATTGCAAGCGTTCAGCAGTCGAACGCGGTGGGCCTCGAGGGAACTCCGTTCCTTGAATGCGTGCATCCGCTCGATCGGCCGGCGGTTGAAACGCTGCTGCGCGGGCAGGATCACGGCGTTTGCTGCGCGGATCGGGTGATGCTGCGCGTTCACGGGCGGTTTGAGTGGTGCACGATCCGGGCGGCGCGGCTGCCGGACCGGGGTGTGCTCGTGCACGTTGAACCGGCGATCCGCGACCTCGAGGAGCGGCGGCTCGCGGCGATGGTGAACGAGTCGATCCAGCGTGAGCAGGAGCTTGACCGGTTGATCCCGGTATTGCGGAATTTCACGGCCCCGGAGCTGGAAGCGATCCGGCGCGAACTGCTGCCCCTGACGCCGGCGGAGAAAACCCGGCCCCGCCGCAGCCGGGCCAACGCGAACTCGGGCGAGGGCCATGTGCCCGCGATCGGTCGTGCCGAAGGGCCGCCGACGGAAGCAACCGAGGCGGAACGGACCGCTTGTGATGCGTAAAGGCGCGGCGATAATGGCCGCATGAATCGTCCAGCGCGCGGCAATCTCCTCGTGATCAGCGGCCCTTCGGGGGCGGGCAAGACGTCCATCTGCAAGTCGCTGCTCGAGCGGCTTCCGAACGCCTGCTGGTCCGTCTCGGTGACGACCCGGCCGCCACGGGGCGAGGAAGTCGACGGCGTCTCGTACCACTTCATTTCGGATGCGGAATTTCAACGGATGGTGGACGGCGGCGAACTCCTGGAGCACGCGGATTACGTCGGTAAGCGGTATGGCACCCCCCGCCGCCCCGTTGAGGAGGCGATCGCGGCCGGCAAGGTCATCATTCTGGAGATTGACGTTCAGGGCGGTGCGCAGGTTGCCCGCCGGATGCCGGAATCGGTGCGGGTGTTCGTCCTCCCCCCTACCATGGAAACGCTGAAAGCCCGGCTGGAGGGGCGGAAAACCGAGTCGGAAGCTCTCCTGAAGCGGCGGCTGGCCGAGGCGGACGGGGAAATCGCGTTCGCGACCAAGAGCGGGGTCTACCCCTATGTCATTACCAATGATATACTTGACGACTCGGTTGCGCAGGTGATGGCGATCCTTCGGCAGGAGAATCAGCGGGAATGATCAACGCCCTCAAGAGTGACGAAATCATCAATCGCGTCGGCGGCCGCTTTCGTCTGACCGCCTTGATCCAGAAGCGCTGGCTGGAACTGCTCCAGGGCGGTCGGCCCATGGTCGATCCGGCGGGGAAGACGGAGATGGAGGTCGTCATTGAGGAAATCCTCCAGGGCAAGGTCGGAATCGACTACAAGGCCTCCGGTCTCGAAGACCCGGCAACCCACCACAACCGCTGAGGCGGGGGCCGATCCTGCGCCGGGCGGCGGCGGGATCGGCGAGTCGCTTCGCGGATACGAGATTCTCTTCTGCGTCACGGGCGGGATCGCCGCGTTCAAGGCGGCCGCGCTCGTTTCGGCGCTCGTCCAGCGCGGCTGCGGCGTCACGGTGGCGATGACGCGCTCTGCGCGGCGATTTGTAACGGCAACGACGTTTCGGGCTCTTTCCGGCCGACCGGTCCACACGAGCCTGTGGCCGAACGCAACGTCCGGCGAGATTCAGCATCTGAAACTCAGCGAGAACGCGGACCTGCTCGTTGTCGCGCCGGCGACAGCGAACATCATTGGCAAGCTGGCCGGGGGCATCGCGGATGAACTCGTCAGTTCGCTGCTGCTCGGCGCGGACTGTCCGGTGATGCTCGCTCCGGCGATGAACGAGCGGATGTGGCGGCACGCGGCCGTGCAGCGCAACGTGCAGTTCCTGCGGGACAACGGGTTCCAGTTCGTCGGGCCGAACACGGGCTGGCAGGCCTGCCGGGCGGTGGGCCCGGGACGAATGAGCGAGCCGGACGAGCTGCTGACGGAAATAACGGTGCGGCTGCTGCGAAATCCTCCCAGATCACGGTGAACCGGTGGCCAGTCAGACGCCGAAGCGAAGCTCCGTCAGGAAGACTTCCCCGGGGGCCCGGGCACGCGGCAGACTGCGGATCCTCATCACCGCCGGGCCGACCCGCGAGTATATCGACCCCGTTCGTTACCTGAGCAACGACTCCACGGGCCGGATGGGGTTCGCCATCGCGGCGGAAGCGATTCGCCGGGGACACGCGGTCACGCTCATTCATGGCCCGGTGGCGCTCGCGCCGCCGGCCGGGGCTCGCACGACGGCGATCGTTTCGGCCGCGGAGATGCTGGAGACGTGCCGGCGTGCGTGGCCGCGGCAGGACGTGCTGATCATGAGCGCGGCGGTGGCGGACTATCGGCCGGCGCGGGTGAGCGACTCGAAGATCAAGAAATCGCGTGACGATCTGACGCTGGAGCTGGAGCCGACGACAGACGTGCTGGCCGATCTCTCCGGAAAGCGGAGGGCGGGACAGCGGGTGATCGGTTTTGCGCTGGAGGACCGGGACCCGCGTGAAAATGCGAGATCGAAGCTGGAGCGGAAGGGTCTCGACGCGATTGTGCTGAATCCGCCGGCGGCGATCGGGCGTACAAGATCACGGCTGGAGATTCTGCGGCGCGGCGGTGAGTGGGCGGTGCACGCGATGCGCGACAAGGCGGCGCATGCGCGGACGATCGTCGATCTGGCGGAGTCGATCGCGGAGATGGAATGATGAAAAGACGGGCGAGGGGATAGCCCGGTGCGTTGCGCGTCAATCGAGCGGCGGACTCCTCGGAGGAGCGGATGCAGGAAATCGCGCGTGCGGGTACCGTACCCGGCCTGAGAGGAAGACGGAGACAATCGTAGGCCGCCCCCCCGGGCGCGAACCCGAATCGACCGAGGACGTAGAGAGTTGCGGACCACTTCAGCGAAATTTCCGATCCGGGAGGCCGCTCCGAGAGAGCCGCGGATCGCGGGGAGGGCCGGCGTGCGAAATCGGCTCATCATTGTCGCTGCGCTCGCCCTGCTCGTGTCCGGCAGCGCGGCTCAGCCGATCCAGGGGACGATCCAGACGGCCGGCTTTGAAGCGAAGAGCCAGAGCGGGTCGGTCGTTCGGCTGGGACAGTGGTTTCCGATTCTGGGCGGGTTCATCGCGGCGGGCGAGAACTTTCAGGGTTCGTTCACGATCGAACGGCCCGACCTCGACGGCGATCGGGTCACGTATTCGTCGGGCCTGGTTGCGGTGACGGCGAACGCGGCTGAGCCGCGGCGCGTCTGGAGCTACGCGGTCAGCAACTTCGACCCGAACTCGGGAAATCTCGCGATCGATATCGTCGACTCGCGCGGCGTGATCCTGCCGGGGCCGAGCGCGCTCTTTCCGGCGTCGCTGAGCAACGACTGGGATCTCGTTCTGGACATCAGCGAGAGCGCGGTGGTCTCGCTGAATCGGTTTGACATGAGCGGGGCCGGCACCGAGAACCTGATCATCACGTACGGGAGCCGGCGGACGATCCGGCCGATCTGCGTCGCGCGGCTGCCTGCGCGGAACCTGCCTGACCGTTGGTTCGGACTCGAAGCCGTCGACACGCTCGTCTGGGATGAGCCGGACACCGACCGGGTCAGCGCCGAGCAGATGGCGGCCGTGGTGCGGTGGGTGCGCAACGGGGGCAAGCTCGTGCTGGGGATCGGCCCGGCGTGGAGCAAGCTGATCCGGAGCCCGCTGGCGGAGATATTGCCGTACGAGGGCGATTCGCCGCCGGCGGAGGTGGACCGGCTGAGCGCGACGGGCAATTTCGTGCGCAACTACATGAAGACGCTGCGGCCGGAGGATTTTGACACTCCGTTTATCGCGGTTACGGCCGGACTGCGGTCGGATGCGATCGCGTATCTGAAGGACAGCACGCCGGAGGGGCAAGCGATCAACCTGATGGCGCTGCGCTGGGTCGGGAGCGGGCGGGTGACTGCGCTGGCGACGCGGATCCGCGACCTGGACCAGGCGCGGCCGAGCGAGCAGTTTTACCGCGACCTGATCGACGTGAACGCGCCGCCGGCGAAGTTCAACGACAAGGAGCGTGAATCACAGAATTACTCGAACCCCATCATCCCGATGTATGGGCCGTTCATGGCGCCGATCGAGTTCAGCCGCGCGGCGAGCATCCGGCTGATGATCGCGTTCCTGTTCGTGGCGGCCTATATCGTGGCGTCGACGATCGGGAGCTGGGTGTGGCTGCGGCGCAAGAACCTGACGACGCTGAGCTGGACGATCTTTGCGGGGTTCGCGGTCGTGGGGAGTGCGCTGGGGCTGACGGCGGTGGTCGTCGTCCGGGGAGTGCTGGACCGGGTGGCGAGCGTGACGGTGCTCGACCTCGAGGCCGGGTCCGGCGAGGCGCGCGGGCATGTGTGGTTCGGCTACAAGAGCGCGCAGCGCAAGACGGTCGAGCTGTCGCTGCCGGGCGAGGGGAATTTTCTGCGGCCGCTGGCGGCGGCGGCGATCGCGTCGTACGCGACGCCGGAGCGGTACCTGGCGCGGCCGGCCGAGGCGGCGCTGGCGGATGTGCCGATGCGGGCGACGCTGAAGCAGTTCGAGGGGTTCTGGGAAGGGAAGCTGGAGGGGTCTGTCCGGGCGGGGCTGGTCGTCGACCGGAAGACGGGTCGGCTGACGGAAGACAGCTGGATTCAGAATGACCTGGGCGTGGACATTTCGAGCGCGTATCTGCTCTTCTACGATCCGCGGATCAACCTTCCGACGGCGGGCGAGACGGGCGGCGTGCCGATCCTGGCGGCCGGGCTGGATTCGTACTGGCATAAGGGGACGGCATTTGACACGGAGAAGGGCAAACGGGATCTGACGAAGGATGCGTTGCCGCCGGCGTTCAACGTGCTGACGGTGCCGCTGGGCGGGGTGAAGTCGTATTCCAAGATCACGAAGCTCGGGGATGCGATCTACCGGGATCATGACAAGCGGCTCGCAGACTGGCAGCGCGGCGGCCAGAAGACGCCGGAGCCGCTGCTGCTGAATCTCTGGCAGTTGCATACGCAGGATTGGGCGGAAGCGCTGCGGGGGACGATCATTACGCGAACGGTCGCGGACCAGCGGACGGCGGCGATGCTGCTGGCGTCGACGCGGGGGCTGTATCTACAGAGTTCGACCGACATGGACAGCGTTGGCATTCCCATCGGCTCGGACGGATTGCCGGGGCTGGACGTATCGCACTGGCTGACGCGGGGTTATGCGGTGCTGCTGCTGACGGCGGACGTTCCAGGGCCGCCGGCGCTGCACATCGACGGCGAGGCGACGCCGAGCGACGAGGGGCGGACGATGTACCGGGTGCGGGTGCCGATCGGATACCAGTGATGCCAGCTATCGTGACGGAGAGGCGTGCGTGATCATTCAGACCATTAACCTGACCAAGCGCTATGGCAAACTGATCGCGCTGGACAATTTGCATTTGAACATCGAGGAGGGCGAGTGCTTTGGGTATATCGGCCCGAACGGCGCGGGCAAGACTACAACGATTCGCATCCTCTCGACGCTGCTTCAGCCGACGTGGGGCGAGGCGCGGGTTTGTGGACATGTCGTGGGGTATGAATCGCGGAAGATCCGGCCGCTCATCGGGTTCGTGCCTGACTTCTTCGGTGCGTATGAGGACATGGTCGTCCAGGAATACCTGGAATTCTTCGCGGCCGCGTACAACATCACGGGCAAGAAGCGCACGCAGATCGTCGGCGACGTGCTGGAATTGACGGACCTTTCCTACAAGCGCGATGCGCTGGTCGATTCGCTCTCGCGGGGCATGAAGCAGCGGCTGTCCATTGCGCGCGTGCTGCTACATGACCCGAAGGTTTTGTTTCTCGACGAGCCGGCCAGCGGCCTCGACCCGCGAGCGCGCATCGAGATCCGCGCCCTGCTCAAAGAGCTGCACCGCATGGGCAAGACGATTTTGATCAGTTCGCACATCCTGCCTGACCTGGCGGATATGTGCTCGTCGATCGGGATTCTGGAACGGGGCAAGCTGCTGTATCACGGTTCGGTGTCGGAGGCGCTGCGGCGGGCGCGCGTGGGGACGGTGCTGCATGTGATCACGACGGACGACCAGGAACGCACGCGCCTGGTGCTGGAACAGCTCCCGGGAGTGGAGAACGCGGCGATTCGAAATGGGGCTGTCGTTTTGACTCTGGAGGCCGAGACAAGCGATTTCAGCTTCGTCGCGCAGGCGATGATCGCGAACCGGCTGCGGATTTCGGAGATCAAGCAGGAAGAAGCGAACCTGGAGGCGGCGTTCATGCGGCTTACGAAAGGGGTCGTGCAGTAACTCTTTGCAGTTCTGAAAAACCAATAGCGAAGTTGGTCCGCCCCGTGCTATACTTTAGAGTCGCCCGTCCAGAGAGGTGCTATTATGAGACTCGGCTGTCAGTTCTTTGGGCTTCTCGTAGCGGCGTGGCCGGTGTGCACGGCCGCAGCACAAGGACAGACGCCGTGCCACTACACGATGACGGAGATTCCCAATCCGCCGGGATGGATCACTCGACCGGCCGGCATAAACAACCTCGGCCACGTGGCAGGGTTTCTCGTCGGGGCCGGCGACTTTTATAGGGCGTTTTTCTGGAGCCCGGGAACGGGGACGGTGATCCTGCCGTTGCCGCCAGGGCATAACGACATGGGCTGCGCGGGCCTGAACGACTTCGACCAGATCGTGGGCTACGCGGCGACGCCGCAGGGCGTCCGGTCGGGATACATCTATGACTTCCATGCCAGCGTCTTCACGCTCATAGCACCGCCTTCGTGGGCGCACTGGGTGGAGCCGGCAGCGATCAATAACACGGGCATGGTCGCAGGGACGGTCTCGGACACCGTAACCGGCCCGGTACACGCGTTCCGATGGCATGCGGGCGTTATGACGGACTTGGGAACGGATCCCGCCTTCTCTCGTACTTCGCAAGCGACAGACATCAACGAATCGGGTCTGGTCGTAGGACATGCGGATACTTTTCCTATCAACTACCGTCATGCGTTCAGGTTTGATGAGTCGGTCGCTTGGCTTCCCGAGCCGCCGGAGATTCCGCGCGGCAGCTTTGCAAACGGCATAAGCGATAGTGGGTTTGTCGCCGGGCGCGGGGCATATCCAGGGGCGCACGGAGATGGTCTGATCTGGCTACCCTGGGGCACGATTCGGGTCGAAGCCCCAGAGTCCGCCACGTTCCCGATCGCCGTTTTTTCCGATATCAACTCGTCCGGTCGCGCCGTGGGTACTATGTACTTTTCAAGTGGCATCTTTGCGGTCGCTTGGCAAGGCGGTGTTACGGTACCTCTACAGGACTTGATATTCCCTCAGCCGACCGGCCGGGTGGACGCGACGAAAGGGATCAATGAGTCTGGCCAAATCGCGGCGACCATCTCGAATCGCGGCGCCGTACTTACGCCCCGCTGGCTGGCCGGTGACTTGACGGGTGACTGTCACGTTTCGATAGATGACCTTCTGCTCGTACTCTCGAACTTTGGTCGGCCTCGTGGAACGTACCCACTTGGCGATGTAGATCTCAATGGTGAGGTCGGATTACCCGATCTAGCCATCATATTGGCCCAATGGGGCGGATGACTATTCGCTCCGAGGAAAAGGAATTCTATCATGCAGCCTATTGCGCGAGTAACGGCGGTTCTGCTGGCCGCCATTTGTAGTGCGACCGGATTCGCTCAGACGGTTATCCGGGTCGATTCCGCCGCGAATGATCCGAATCCGACCGGACAGTCATGGTCGCTGGCATATCCGACGCTGTCTGAGGCGCTCGCGCTGGCGGCAAACAATCCGCAGAACTCCTACGACATCTGGGTCGCGGCTGGCACCTACTATCCCATCGATCCGAATCCGGCGACCCGATCGAATACGTTCGGCCTCGACGACAACATCAGAATCTTCGGCGGCTTTCTTGGCAATGCGACCGGCGGCGGCGAGACTGCGCTCACGCAGAGAAACCCTGAGATCAACCGCACGATCCTCTCGGGCGACTTAGATCAGGACGACGACGCGAATGCCGACGGCGTCCCTGACAACTTTCCCTTCGGAACGACATTCAGCGACAACGTATATCACGTGGTGACGATCGAAGACTACGACGAGAACGACGGCGTGGAAAACACAAAGCTAAGCGGCGTTGTCATTCGCGGCGGGTACGCGGACGGCACCGGCTCAGATGAAAGCGACGGAGCTGGGATTCTCGTCCTCCTGCCAGGAAACGGCGGGCCGCTGCTGAACCGTCTCGTGCTCGAATACAACTTCGCACAAGGGAACCCGGACAACGAGATGTTCCCCCCGTACGCCGGGGGCGGCGGCATCTGCATTAAGGGGGTCGGGCTGGCGTCGCTCAGCAATTGCGAATTCCGCCGGAATTATGTCAAGGTCGGATTCGGCGGCGGGCTGCTGGCGATCAAGGCGTCCGGTCCGTCATGCCAGTTGCAGAATTGCCTCTTCGTCCACAACACTGTAGACCGCGGCTCCGGCGGCGGCGCCTCCGCAGAGGGCCATGAGTTTGTAAACCTCACGTTCTACGGCAATCAGTTGCTTCAGGAGGTCGATGGCTGGGATCCGGCGACTGCGTTCTATCGCCAGAATCCCGGTGTGCCCGGCAACCCGTCGTTGACTTCGCTGCAAAACAGTATTATCTGGGGCAACCCACCGCCAACCGGCGAAAGCTGGTACCAGATGGAAGGGGCGGCCGCGATCCATTGCGACATCGAAGACGGGCACTTCTGGCAGCCGAGCGGACAGACACAGAGCTACAACAACATATCACTCGACCCGCTGTTTCGGGATCCGGCAGCCGGGAATTTTCGACTGACTTATTACGATGTAACGGAGTCATGCGATGTAACGTCGCCGTGTATCGATGCGGCCGATGACACGTTGCTTCTCGATGATGAGACGAATGTCGACGACAACACAGGGACAACGTCGCCGGTGCCCTGGGATTTCAAGAAGGGACCGCGCATCGTGGATTTCGATGATGATTCGGGTCAATTATCGACTGATATGGGAGTTTATGAGGAATGCTTTGCTGATGTGAACGGCGACGGCTCGGTCGGCCTCGCCGATTTGACTGAACTGCTGAGCTGCTACGGCAGTACGTGCGCCGGATCCTGCTGCAACGCCAATATCGCCAGCTGCAACTCGGCCGTGGACATTTCTGATCTCACGGTTCTTTTGAGTCGCTACGGCGAATCATGCGTCGAGTCGGAGGGATTCGCACTCCAGTCCGGTGACGATCCTCTGACAGACTGGCTGCAATCAGCGGCTGCTGTCGATGTGCTCGAGTGGTGGAATCAAGGCATGCCGCCGATCGGCGACGACACACGCTGACACGGGCTACGCAGAGACAATTATCGAGCGCCCGGGTTTCGGGTTCGTTACCCGCCGCAACCGCGACCCGCTCGCTCGCGCTTGGGGCTCTGATCATGCGTCCCCGGCGCTGACGCTTGGGACCGTCGGACAGGGACGTCCGACGCTACCGGATCCTCGCTTGCGCTTCGGGCTCTCATATTCGAACGGCCGTTACGCGAGGCGGCGATCATGCACTACAGTATCCGGCTATGACCATCCTTCGCGACCTCGGCCTCTGGTTCTGGCACCTGCTGCCCGCGAATCCCATCATGGTTCGCGTCGTCAGCACGGGCGGCAAGCGCACGCAGCATCTGCTGGCGCGGATCATCTACCTGGTGATCCTCTTCGCCGTGATGCTGCTCTTCGGGCAGGGACTGCTCACGCAGAATTCGTCGCTCGCCTCGCTGGCCAAGCAGTCCACGCAGACGTTCATGGCCGTCAGCATGGCCCAGCTCTTCATGATGAGCTTCATCGCTCCGATCTTCACGGCCGGGGCGATCACGCAGGAAAAGGACTCCAACACGCTGCACATCCTGCTGACGACGCCGCTGACCAACGCCCAGATCGTCTTCGGCTCGCTGCTCAGCCGCCTCTACTTCGTGTGGGTGCTGCTGCTGGCCGGCCTGCCGATCTACTGCATCACCATGATCTTCGGCGGCGTCACCAGCAAAGAGATCTTCGAAAGCGCGATGCTGGCCGCGTGCACCGCCCTGCTTACCGGCTCGATGGCGATCTCCATTAGCGTCATCAAGGTCGGCACGCGGCGGACGATTCTCTGGTTCTTCGTTGGCGTGGCCGTGTATCTGCTGGCGATCGGGGCGCTGGGCACGGGCGGCGCGACGACCGTGCCGGAGGCGCCTGTCGGGCGGCTGTTTGACAAGCCCGCCCAGTTGAGCTGGCTGGCGCCCTTTCACCCCTTCCTCGCCCTCTTCGTCGTCACCGGTCAGACGCCCGCCCCCCCGCCCGGGGCGCTGGGCGCGTACAACTGGTTCTGGCGCTGGGCGCTGGCCGCGCCGCAGTATTCGTATGCGACGCTGACGAGCGTGGCGTCGGTGGTGCTGGTGGTGATGAGCCTGGCGTTCCTACGGAAATCCGCCAAGGAGGGCGAGATCACGTGGTATTCGCGCGTATTCGCGTTCTTTGCCCGGACCGCGCCGGGCGGCGAGCGGAAGCGGGCCCCGCGGAACGTGTGGAACGACCCGATCGCCTGGCGCGAGGCGGCCACGCGGGCGTCGGCGGGCGGTCGGTCGGCGATCCGCTGGGTGATCCTGGTGGTCGGGGTGGCGGCCGGGGCGGTGCTGCTGTTTGCGCATGAGAAATCGTGGTGGGGGCTGAGCCCGGGCGCGCCGGCGAAGACGCAGGCGTGGCTGACGGGGCTGCTGTGGATCGACCTGGCGGTGCTGCTGCTGTTCGTGGCGAGCACGGGGGCGACGGCGTTCACGCGGGAGAAGGAATCGCAGACGATGGAGCTGCTGCTGACGACGCCGCTGACGAGCAAGTCGATCGTGAAGGGGATGTGGCGGGGGCTGGTGAATTTCATCCTGCCGCTGGCGATCGTGCCGGCGGCGACGCTGTGCCTGTTCGTCGTGGCGGATGCGCTGCGCGGGGGCAGCGCGGTGACGACGGCGGAATCGATGGTGCTGGCGCCGGCGGTGATGGTCGCGTATGCGTCGCTGGCGGCGATGATCAGCCTGCAAATGTCGCTGGTGAGCAAGAAGACGGTGAAGGCGCTGATGGCGAGCGTGGGGATCATCGGCGGCGGCGCGATCGTGCTGTGGTTGATCGGGCTGGGGTGCGGCAGCACGGCAGGCGGGCCGGTGAGCGCGTTTCTCAAGCCGTTCCTGCCGTTTCCGGCGATGGAGCTGTTCGTGGACATGACGAGCACGCTGCGCGAGCGGGACAACTGGTCGGGGACGGTCTCTGCACCGTCGGACGACACGATCGCGGCGGCGCGGGTGGCGCGGGCGCTCGGGTCGGTGATCTCGGCGGGGCTCTATCTGTTCTTCACGTGGGTGTTTTACAACAGCATGGTGCGGGAGTTTGACCAGATCGTGCGGAAGCAGTCGGCGTGATGCGAAAGAGGCCGCCGGCGCCTACGCCGCCGCGACGCTTACGAGGAGCGGGGCGAGGACGCCCATTTTTGACTGGTTGATATCGGTGAAACCGGCCTGCTGGAGGCCGGTGCGCACCTCGGACCAGCTTGCGTGGTGCACACATTTTTCGATGCCTTCGACGCCGACGTCGAAGACGAGCCAGCCGATTACGTTGTCGCGGAAGCCGTCGATGAGGATGAGCCGGCCGCCGGGGCGAAGGACGCGGCGGAACTCGCGCAGGGCGACGCCCTGGTGCGGGTAGTGGTGGAACGAATTGCAACAGGTGACGATGTCGACGCCGGCATCGCACAGGGGGAGGCGCTCGGCGTCGCCGTTGAGGGCCTGCAAGCGCTCGGGGCGCTCGGCCTGGGCGAATTTTGACGCGGCGCGGCGGACCATTTCCTTGGCATAGTCGAGGCCGATCGCCCGGTCGCAGAGCGGGTCGCGGGCGAGGAGCGAGAGCAGCGTGCCGGTGCCGCAGCCGACGTCGAGGACGCGGTAGGGCTGGCCGCCGCGGGCGAGTTTCCAGCGGGCGATCTCCTCCTGGCAGCGGCGGATCGACGGGAAGAAGACGATCTCGTTCAGCCAGGAACGGTCGTACGAGAGCGCCCACTTCTCAAACTGCGCCCTGGCGATCGTCTTGATCGCTTCGCGGTCGCCGGTTGCTGGGAGTTTTTCGGCCATCGGCTCCTGCCGTGCAGGACGGTCCATCAACGCTGCCCGACGCGGAGTGAACGCTGCCGGGTCGGGGCCAGCTTACCGGAGCGGCGCCTATTTCGCCTTTTTGGACGGCTTTGATTCCGTTTTGGCAGGTTTTGATTCGGCTGCGGGCTTCGAGTCGGCCTTCGCGGGGGTTTTCGGCTCCGACGACGATTCGGTCTTGGCCGGGGCCGCCGGTTTCTCCGCCTCGGCGGCTTTCTTGTACGACTCGCTTCGGTAGTCGGTGATGTAGAAGCCGGAACCTTTGAAGATCATGCCTGCGCCGGTGCCGATGAGCCGCTTGAGGGCGCTTTTCCCGCAGGCGGGGCATTTCTTGAGCGGCTTGGCGGTGATGGATTGAAATTCCTCGAAGCGGTGGTCGCAGAGGTCGCAGGCGTAGTCGTAGGTCGGCATCAGAGACTCCGAATGCAGAGTGATGAATGCAGCATGCAGAACGTCAATCCGCGCTCCGTGAGACGATGACCTTTGCCGGCCGGAGGACGCGGCCGTGCATCTGGTAGCCGCGGGCGAGCTGCTGGAGGACGGTGCCGGGCTGGACGTCGGCGCTGGGCTGCTGCATGACGGCTTCATGGACGTCGGGGTTGAACGGCTGGCCTTCCGCGAGGATCGACTCGATGCCGTGGTCGGCGAGTACCTTCAGGAACTGCTCGTGGACGATCTTCACGCCGGCGGCGACCGTCTGCGGATCGGTTGCGGAGGCGGTCGCGTCGACGGCCCGGTCGAGGTTGTCGAGGACGCCGAGCAACTGCTTCGCGAACGCGGATTCGGCGTAGCGCAGCGATTCCTCTTTTTCGCGCTGGAGGCGGACGAGCTGGTTTCGCATTTCGGCCGTGAGCCGGAGATTCCGCTCGCGCAACTCCTCGACTTCCTTCTTCAGGGTCGCGACCTCGTCGGCCGGGCTCTCCGTCTGCTGCGATTCGTCGATTTCCATGTTTCCCATGTCACCCATCTGGTCACCGTGCGTGGCTCTGGTTTCCTGGGCCGCAGGCGAGCATCCGAAACGCCGCCGGCGGCGGCCGCTCTATACGGATGCTATCCTTCGTTGCCCGTGAAATAGTCCTTGAGCCGGTCGAAGAATCCTTTCGACTCGGCTGAGACCGCCTTGTCTTCCGTCGCGGCGAACCTGCGGAGGAGGTCCTCCTGTTCGCGGTCGAGCTTTTTCGGCACCTCGATCACGACCTGCACGATTTCATCGCCGCGGCGGCCGCTGCGCAGGTTCGGCAGGCCGGCGTTGTCGATCTTGAAGACCGCTCCGTACTGCGTCCCGGCGGGGATCCGTAGCGAAGCCTTGCCCGTCAACGTGGGGATTTCGATCGTCGCGCCGAGGGCGGCCTGCGTGAAGCTGATCGGGAAGCGGCAGACGAGGTGATCGCCGTCGCGCTGGAAGAACGGGTGCTTGCGCACCTGGACGACGACGTGCAGATCGCCGCGGTGGGTCCCGGACGATCCGGGCTCGCCCTCGCCGCGGAGGCGGATCGACTGGCCTTCGTGGATGCCGGGCGGAATCTTGAAGGTGACGACGCGCTCCTTGCGGGCGCGGCCCTGGCCGGCGCAGGCGCGGCAGGGTTTTTCGATGGTCTGGCCGCGGCCACGGCAAGTCGGACAGTCGACGACCGTGCGCGTGACGAAGAAACCCATATTTGCCTGGCGCTCGACCTGGCCGTAACCGCCGCAGGTCTTGCAGGTCTTCATCGGGCTGCCGGGCTCAGCGCCCTTGCCCGCGCATTCGTCGCAGAAATCGACGCGCTCATAACTCAGCGTCTTTTCGACGCCGGTGGCGACTTCTTTCAGGTCGATCTCGACGGCGGCTTCGATGTCTACGCCCGATTCGGCACGACCGCGGCCCCGGCCGCCGCCACGGCGGCCGCCGAAGGCGTCTCCGAAGATGTCGCCGAAGATGCTGAAAATGTCCTCGACGCCCATGTGGGAGAAGTCGTGCATTCCGGCGGCGCCGCTGACGCCCTGATGGCCGAAGCGGTCGTAGCGGCTGCGCTTTTCGGAGTCGCTGAGGACCTCGTAGGCTTCGGCGCATTCCTTGAAGAGCGTCTCGGCGTCGGGGGCCTTGTTGCGGTCGGGGTGGTACTTCATCGCCGACTGGCGGTAGGCGCGCTTGATCTCGTCGGGGCTCGCGGTCTTGGCGACGCCGAGGACCTCGTAGTAATCGCGTTTCTGGGCCACTGTGGTACTCATAGCTCGTCTGCGGGATTTCGGCTCAGGCCGTCGCGCACAATCGGAAGACTAGCGGAACGTCACGCCAATGCCGGCCAGATCGATGTTCAATCCCGGCCATGTTTCACATTGATAGCGACCACCCGCGATAATGTCGTGGCGTTTGAAATCGGAATCGCCTTCATCGCGTCGAAACACAGCCATCGCCGGCTTCTGCGGCGACTTTCGCGGATCGACGATCCAATACTCCCGAATTGTCGGAACGCGTGCGTAAAGCTCAACGTTTCGGACATAGTCTTTCGCGTAGCCATCCTCGGAGACCACTTCAATCACAAGCGCCGGCGATACATCGTCAAAATCGTTGCCGGCGTGTCGTTCATAGGTCTCGTAGGCCGCAAGGTCGGGCTGCGGATTGGTCGTTTCGTGCTCATCTGTTGCGATCATGACGCGCGGCTCCCAAAGAACGCGGGCAAATCGCCCCGCCGATCGCTGGTACGCGCTCAAGACCTCGAAGAGGGCGACCGTGATTTCCTTTTCGTTCGGCCCGGGTGCAGGCGCCACGTGCAGGACTCCCTCAACGAGTTCGTAGGAATACCCCTCGACCGCGCTCGCCGCGTCGAAGTCGGCCCGCGACATCCGCACGCGATTGAGCGATGGGTCGAGGATCGTGATTTCGGGCCGCCCGATTCGCTGCACCATGGATAGCACCTCAATTCATTCTATCGACCTGGAGCAGTATTCCGATCATCGGACAATCAAATCACCCCTCTAACAACGGCGAGTTGCGAGCGGGTCACACTCGCAACTCGCCGCTTTCCTCCTCCAGGGCTCCCTCACTCAGCGCGTCGCGCCTTCGATGTCGCCGTGCTTGTCTTCCTTGAACTCCGTGCACAGCACGTCCGTCGTCAGAAGCAGGCCTGCGACGCTGGCGGCATTCTGTAAGGCCACGCGGCAGACCTTGGCGGGGTCGATGATGCCCGCGTCGAACATGTCGACGTACTCGCCGTTCGCGGCGTTGAAACCGAAGTTCTTACCGCGGGTGAGGATCTCGTCGACCACGACGCCGCCGTCGTAGCCGCCGTTCTCGGCGATCTGACGGGCCGGGAACTCGAGCGCTTTGGCGATGATGGTGTAGCCGTACTGCTCGTCGCCTTCGACTTTCTTTCCAGCGTCCTTCACGGGCTTGATCGCGCGGAGGTAGGCCACGCCGCCGCCGGCGACGATGCCTTCCTCGGCCGCGGCCTTGGTGGCATGGAACGCGTCGTCGACGAGGTCCTTGCGCTCCTTGACCTCGACCTCGGTCGAGCCGCCGACGCGGACGACCGCGACGCCGCCGGTGAGCTTGGCCAGGCGTTCCTGGAGCTTCTCCCGGTCGTAGTCGCTGGTGGTCTTCTCAATCTGAGCGCGAATCTGGCCGATGCGCGACTCGATCTCCTTCTTCTTACCCGCGCCCTGAACGATCGTGGTGTCATCCTTGGTGATGACGACGCGCTTGGCGGTGCCGCACATCTCGAGGGTGATGTTCTCGAGCTTGAGGCCCTGATCCTCGCTGATGAAGGTGCCGCCGGTGAGCGTAGCGATGTCGCCGAGCATGGCCTTGCGGCGGTCGCCGAAGCCGGGGGCCTTCACGGCGGCGCAGTTGAGGATGCCGCGGAGCTTGTTGACGACGAGGGTCGCCAGGGCCTCGCCCTCGACGTCCTCGGCGATGATCACGAACGGCTTGCCGACGTTCAGGATCTTCTCGAGCAGCGGGACGAAATCTCGCAGGGAGCTGATCTTCTTCTCGAAGATCAGGATGTAGGGGTCTTCGAAGACGGCTTCGAGCGTGGACGGGTTCGTCACGAAATAGGGCGAGATGAAGCCCTTGTCGAACTGCATGCCTTCGACGTGTTCCCACGTCGTTTCGGTGCTCTTGCCCTCTTCGATCTCGACGACGCCGTCCTTGCCGACCTTGTCGAAAGCGTCGGCGAGCATCTTGCCGACTTCGCGGTCCCAGTTGGCGCTGACGGTGCCGACCTTGGCGATGTCGTCCTTGCCGCGGACCTTCACTGACTGTTCGGCGATCGACTTGACGGCGACTTCGACGGCCGCGTCGATGCCGCGCTTCACTGCCACGGGGTTCGCGCCGGCGGCGAGAAGCTTGAGGCCCTCGGCGTAGATCGCCTCGGCGAGGACGGTCGCGGTGGTGGTGCCGTCGCCGGCGACGTCGCCGGTCTTGCTGGCGACCTCGTTGACGAGCTTGGCACCCATGTTCTGGAACGGCTCGGCCAGCTCGATTTCCTTGCTGACGGTGACGCCGTCCTTGGTGATGCGCGGGGCGCCCCAGGACTTATGGAGAATGACGTTGCGGCCGACGGGGCCGAGCGTCGACTTGACGGTTTTTGAGAGCAGCCGGATGCCCGCGAGGATTTCCCGGCGGGCGTTGTCGGCGTACATCAGTTGCTTAGCGGGCATGAATTCACCTCAATTGGCGGCGAGTTTCAATGAAGAATGCAGAATGCAGAATGCAGAAAAGGAAGCTGCCGCCGGCCTGTATCCGTTCTGCATTCATCATTCTTCATTCTGGATTCAGTCCTGAACCGCGAGAACGTCGCTTTCGCGCAGGATCACGTAGTCCGTGCCGTCGATTTCGATCTCGGTGCCGGTGTACTTGCCGTAGTAGACGACGTCGCCGACCTTGAGCGACATCTTGCCGCGTTCACCGGTCTTCTCCATGAGCTTGCCGGGGCCGCTGGCGACGACCTTGCCCTGGAGCGGCTTTTCGCGGGCATTGCTGGGCAGCACGATGCCGCCGCGGGTCATTTCCTCGGCCTCGAAGGGCATGACGACCACCCTGTCGTCCAGCGGTCGAATCCGCAGCGAGGTCGACTTCTTCGTTTCCTTCAGCGTCGCAGTAGCCATGGTTCAGATCTCCGTATGTGGGAATTTCCCACCGAATCGTGCCGTCTTCAGTTCCTCAGATACTCACGCGATCGAATGCAGCATGATGAATGCAGGATGCAGAAACGGGACGTGGCAGTCGCTCTCGTTCTGCATTATTCACTCTGCACTTTGCATTACATCATGCCGCCCATCCCGCCCATGCCGCCCATTCCACCCATGCCGCCCATCTCGTCGTCCATGTCGCCCATGCCCGGGCCGCCGGGGCCGCCCTTCTCGCTCTTGGGCTTCTCGGAGATGAGGCACTCGGTCGAGAGGAGGATGCGGGCGACGCTGCTGGCGTTTTCCAGGGCGCTGCGGACGACCTTTGTCGGGTCGATCACGCCGGCCTTCATGAGATCGACGTATTCGCCGGTGTCGGCGTTGAAGCCGAAGGTCGTCTTGTCACTGGCTTCCACCTTCTTCACGACCACGGCCGGTTCGTAACCCGCGTTGATCGCGATCTGGCGCAGCGGGACGGTGATCGCCTGTTCGATGATCTTCACGCCGGCCTTTTCGTCATCGCTGCGCGTCTTCACACCAGCGAGGGTCTTTCGCGCGCGGATCAGCGCCGTACCGCCGCCGGCGACGACGCCCTCTTCGATGGCCGCGCGGGTGGCGTGAAGCGCATCCTCGAAGCGGGCCTTCTTCTCCTTCAGCTCCGATTCGGTGGCCGCGCCCACGTTGATCTGGGCGACGCCTCCGGCGAGCTTGGCCAGGCGCTCCTGGAGCTTCTCGCGGTCGTAGTCGCTCGTGGTGGTCGTGATTTCGCGGCGGATCTGCTCGATGCGGCCCTGGATCGCCTTGCTCTCGCCAGCGCCCTCGATGATCGTCGTGTTGTCCGCGTCGATGCGGACGCGCTTGGCCTGGCCGAGGTCGGCGATGGTGACGTTGTCGAGCTCGATGCCGAGATCCTTGAAGATCGGCTTGGCACCGGTGAGGATCGCGATGTCCTCGAGCATGGCCTTGCGGCGGTCGCCGTAGGCCGGGGCCTTGACGGCGGCGATGTTCAGGATGCCGCGGAGCTTGTTCACCACGAGCGTCGCCAGCGCCTCGCCGTCGACGTCCTCGGCGACCATCAGCAGCGGCCGCTTCGTCTGGGCGATTTTCTCGAGGAGCGGGACGAGCTTCGTGACGCTCGAAATTTTGTCCTCGTAAACCAGCACGAAGGCCTTGTCGAGCACGCACTCCATCTCGTCGGGGTTGGTCACGAAGTGAGGGCTGAGATAGCCCCGGTCGAACTGCATGCCCTCGACGACGTCGACGGTGGTCTCGAGGCTCTTGCCCTCTTCGACGGTGATCACGCCGTCCTTGCCGACCTTCTCGAAGCACTCGGCGAGGCGCTCGCCGACGGAGCGGTCGTTGTTCGCCGAGATGGTCGCGATGTTGATGATGTCGTCGTGCTTCTTGAGGTCGACCGGGCGGGAAAGGTTCTTCAATTCGGCGACGACCGCCTTGACGGCCGCCTCGATGCCGCGGTTCAGGCCGTTCGGGTCGAGTCCGGCGACGACGTGCCGCAGGCCTTCCTTGTAGATCGCCTCGGCCAGGACTGTCGCTGTCGTCGTGCCGTCGCCGGCGGCGTCGCTGGTCTTGCTGGCGGCTTCCTTGACGAGCTGAGCGCCCATGTTTTCGTACTTGTTATGCAACTCGATCTCTTCCGCGACGGTGACGCCGTCCTTGGTGACGGTCGGGGCGCCCCAGCCCTTGTCGAGGATGGCGCTGCGGCCGCGGGGGCCGAATGTGGACTTGACGGCGCCGGCGAGTTTCTCGACGCCCGCGAGTATCGCGTGCTGGGCATCGGTTCCGAAGGCCAACTGCTTGGTCGCCATGAGTTTGCGTCTCCTTTACGACGAGTGCGACGATGGGTTTTTTCGAGTTTCCTGCTCTGGCCGCCGAAAAAACGGCGGCAACGGGGCCGCTCAAGCGCGGACGCGGCTTTGCGGACAAGAGCAAGGGCTGTGCCAGCGTGAGGGGGACGTACCGAACTGCGTTAACTCTTTTCCTGGCAGACCATTATGGCAATTTGAACGGGCAGTGAGCGGCGGGCGGCAGGCGCGGTCCTGTCGGCGTGGCAGTGTCAAACTGACAGCGGATATCGGGTCTTGGAAAAAAAGCGCGGGGGGCGGACGCGTCGGCGGCCGTCGCGGTGCGAGGCGGTTGCGGCTGGGAACCTACCCTTGAACAGGGGTTCTGCGTCCACCGTCCGTTGGACTGCAACCGAGACTCTCGTCGCGCGTTGAAAGAGGATTGGGTATTGGAGCTCGGGTGGCAGGGATTTGGGGGAGGCGGAACCGGTCAGTCTATTGGGTCGCCGCTTTGTCGATCCGGGGCACCATCGTCGTCCAATCGATGCAACTTGCTTCCGGCCGTGGACGTGCTTAGCATGAGCGACCCGTTCGACATCGGCCGGAGAGGCCGGGGGTCGGGCGGCCCATAAAATCGGGGCGTAGCTCAGCCTGGTTCAGAGCGCTTGGTTCGGGACCAAGAGGTCGGAGGTTCGAATCCTCTCGCCCCGACTCGGATTCAAAGTCCCGCAGGTCAATGACTTGCGGGGCTTTTCTGTTTATTGGGGCTGAGAGGTTGCCGACCCTCCTGCGGCACCGAGAGCGTGACATGGATCGACCGACACCGCCGTTCGCAACTGAGATTGCAGCGCTGAAAGAGGCGTACGCGGCTCTCAATCGGAACGATATCGCGGGATTCGTGAGCCTGTTTGACGCGGAGATCGAACGGATTGAGCCGGCGGACTTTCCGCAAGGCGGGACGTACCGGGGACTCGAAGCCGTCACGGCACACGTCGCGAAGGGGCGCGGGACGTGGGCGGAGGGCAGCTGCGAGCCGGAACGGTTCATCGTCGCGGGCGACCGGATCGTCGTTTCCATCCGTGTGCGTGTGAGGCTGACGCACGAGACGCAGTGGCGCGAAGGGCGCATCGCGGACGTCTACTCGTTCCGCGACGGCAAAGCCTTTCAATTCCGCACGTTCGGCGAGGAGCGGCAGGCTCTCGAATGGGCTGGAGCACCGCCCTCGCGTGCAGACTGACCGAGGATCGGCTAAACCTCGCTCGTCTCAGCTCATCTCCGGCATCGGGAAGCGCTCGCTGATCCACGCCTGCCACGCGGGCTCATCGCGCTCGACCGCCGCCTTCGCGCCCGCACCGTAGAGGTAGATGGCCATGTAGACCTGCACCATCCCGCCGCAGGAGAATGCGCCGATATACGCCGTGCCGGGCACCGGGGCATCGAGACCGACGAGCACGGTGTTTTCGTGCATCCCCGCTCCGAGCGAAACGCCGGCCAAGCGCGGGACGCCGGCCGGGGCGG
Organism: Planctomycetota bacterium; assembly: GCA_045863555.1. Classification (GTDB taxonomy): domain Bacteria; phylum Planctomycetota; class Phycisphaerae; order UBA1845; family Fen-1342; genus JACRLV01. The sequence continues at coordinate 206,513 of BTUU01000007.1, forward strand.
TCCATTTCTGCCCTTCGGCGACGTTGAGCAGCCCGAGCGCGCCACCGAGCTTTTTCCATGTCTCCGACTCGGAGTCCTTCGCGAAGCTGACGAACTGCATCGCCGAACTGGGCAGGCCCCTGAAGCTCTCGAGGTAGCGCCGCAGGATGCGGAAGATCGGCGGCCAGCCCTTTTCCAGACCGTCGAGCTGGTTGTCCCAGTCGTCGGTGCTGGCGAAGAGGCTGTGCACGACGCGAACCAGGCACTTGCCGCCCGCGCGGGCCTCGATGGACCACTCCGTCGCCACGGTCGGCGAGCCGGGCGGGCCCATGACCGCCTCGGCGACGAAGCGCTTGAGCGCTTCCCACTCGGTGATGGTCGCCGGGCAGTCCATGCCGGGCCCGAAGTTGGAGACGATCTCGCCGCCCTTTCGTTCTTCCATGCGCGTGGGGACGAACCACGCCGAGACGCCCGGGCCGGTGGCGATCGCCGCCCAGACTTGCTCGGGTGTTCCGGGGACTTCGACTTCGACCTGGATCGATCGGCGCCCGGAGGGCTCTTTCTTCACGCTCATGTCGGTTCCTTTCCTTTGCCCTCAGGGCCTGGGTGTCTAAACGTATCGCGAGTCGCACGCAGTCAGTCGCTTCGACCCGCCTCGGCCGGCATCGGGAAGCGCTTCTGAAACCACGCATCCCAGAGCGGCGTCTCGCGGGCGACGATTCCCGCTGCCTGATCACCGTACAGGTAGAAGTTCATCGCGACCATGGTCGGTCCGCCGCAGGTGAACGTGCCGAGAGCGAGGATGCCCGGCCCCGGCTTGTCGACCCGGAGGAGGGCGTCGTTCGGGTTCTCGGTGTAATACTCCGCCACGCCGCCCAGCGCCGGAACATCCGCGGGGGCCGACCAACGCTGGCCGACTTTGACGCCTTTCACTCCGAGCGCGGCGGTCAGCCGTTCCCACGCCTCCGCTTCCGTACCGGCGAAGGGAGTCATCCACTTCATGCTGGTGCAGGCCTGGCCGCGGAAATGCGTCAGGTAGAGCCGCAGGGCGCGGAGGAAGCCCGGCCAGCCGTGTTCGGCGGATTCCAGCTGGTTGTCCCAGTCGTCCGTGGTGGCGAAGAGGCTCTGGACGATGCGGAGGATGCACCTGCCGCCGCTGAGCGCTTCGATGCTCCACTCGTTTGCGAGCGGCGGCATGCCCGGGATCCAGCCGTCGGACTGGGCGGCCCACTTCTTCAGCGGTTCCCAGGCGGTCACGGCCGAAGTGGACTCCATGCCCGGAGCCATGCTCATCTTCACCTCGACGGGCCTGCCGTCGCGGACGACGAACTCGGTCGGCACGAACCAGGCCGAAATCCCCGGCCCGGTGGCAATCGCCCGCCAGACTTCCTCGGGCGTTCCCGGCACTTCGATTTCGATCTGGACAAAACGGCGGCCGGAGGGTTCTTTCTTCACGCTCATGATGTTCCTCTTTTGACTTGAACTGCCGCTTCTGCGTCGCTTTCCAGCGGTTATTCAACTTCTTTCGGCACGGCAATCGCGTGCTCGCCGAAATCGCCGTTGAGCCAGCCGTGGTACCTCATACACATTCCGTCGCCCTTCCCGAGATTGATCTCCGACAACACGTCACTATTGCCCGCCGCACTCCGCGACGCGAGGCGGACAATGAAGTCGATGTAGACCGTGTGCGTCGCGTTCGAGAGGCCGCCGGTTACTCCTTCGATCGCCATCATCAGCCCATACACCGCATCATTGATCCCTTTCAAAACAGCAGCGCGCGCCTCATCCGGCAATGCGGGGTCGATGCGCTCGATCGCATAACGCCGAATGTCCTCGAATAGAATGAAGCCGGCAGCATTCTGCAGCCAGAGTTCGCGGGCGCGAGGGGCCGTCGGCGCTTCAACGAGTTCATACTGCCACGTCGCCATGTGCACCTCTACTCTGCCCAAGACGGTCTCGCCAGAAGCAATCTAACTTCAGTTACCTTTCCGATTGTGAACGTACTAGAGCCTTGCGCTGCTGTTGCTGTCTGGCCGATACCGAACGAATGACCACCGGTCCGCGGCCGGCGCGCGCGAACGGTACGCGATTCCGCGCGATGGCCTCGTCGATCAAGCGCGCTACCGCCGGACGAGCGAGCGTCGACGCGGTTTCCACGTCGACGAAGCGCACCTGGCCGGATCCCTGCAACAGTTTCTCGCGGTCCGGCAGGTCCCTGCCCTGATTCAAGTAGAGCTTGACGCCGTCTGCATCCCCGCGGATGGCAAGCACACCCTCGTAGCCGTGTTCGCTGGGTGAAAAGCTGATGACGAACCAGGCGCGATATTCGTACACGATCTCATGGGCTGTGGGCAGGTGCTTTCGAAGAGAGCGCCGCATTGCGGCCACGAGGCTTGTATGCGCGGGTGCGAACTTGTCGATGAGCGCTTGAACGTGATCTTCAGCCGTTCGTCGCTCCCCTGCGGACTGGGTGGCGCCGGGGGCTTGGGACTTGTCCGGAACAGAACGTCGCCCAGCGGGTGCTCTCTTTGCGCTCATGTTGTTCCCTTCAATTGGCTTGCGCGCCTGACGTCGGAGCGGTCGGCGAGGCAGGCGCGACCGGCGCCGGATACGCTCCGATCATCAGGCGATGCCGTCGCCCGCCCGGGGCGGATTCGTCGTGATAGCGCGCGACCAGCGCGGCGACCGCGGCCGTCAGTTCATTCGTGAAAGCCGCACGGTCCTCGGCGGACCGGAATCGCACCTCGGTGTCGATGGAGAGGGTTGCCAGGCGCTTGCCGAGTTCCTCGGCCTTGCGGAGCAACTGCCCGACCTCGCGCACGACGCGGGCGGCGAGCGCTACCAGGTAACTCGCGGAAAGGCGGTCCATGCCGCGGCCGTCGACCTCACGCTCGGGGTCAGCGGCGACGGGGCCGAGCGCTTCCGGCGAGACGACGTACGAAGAGGCCGTCGCCACGAGCCGCCGCTCGGTCAGACCGCCCCACCGCTTCCGACTGTCGACGCGGACCAGGCCGTGCGCTTCCAGTGTTCGCAGGTGGTAATTCACCTTCTGCCGCGGCAGCCCGACCCGTCCGGCGAGCGTCGCCGCGGATGCCGGGGTGCGGAGTTCCGAGAGAAGGCGGCTGCGAACCGGGTCGAGGGCTACGCCGGCCGCCGCGGGGTCGTCGATGACGCGCAAGTCCACCATATTCAGCAGCGTAGCATTGACAAATATTTTTGTCAATACGATTTGAAGCGAAATTGCCGGGGGCGGCCCGTCGGCGGAGGGCCGCGGGCCGTCACATCCGTCGGGGTGGAGTCATTTCGCCTTGCGGTAATGGGCCGTCATGAACTGCACCCATTTCCCGTCGACAAGCGCGGAAGACGTGAGGGTGCGGTGGTCGGGGCTCTTTAGTTCGATCGTGTCGCGGTATTTCGTGTTGCCCTTCGACGGGTCCATCATGTTCGGGCCCTCGGCTTCGAGCGTGAGGATTTTCTTCGTGGAGTCGAGCTTACCGACGTAGACCCAGAGCTGATCGGCGACGGAATCGACCCAGGTGCCCTGGTACTTGCCGGTCTTGGGGTTGTAGCCGAGCGTGAGGATGGCGTTCATCGGTCCCATGTCGGGGATCTCGCTTTTCAGCTCGCCGACGATCCACCGGCCGCCGAGCGAGCGCACGGTATCGGTGCCGGTGCATTTCATGGGCTGTTCGCCCTCACCGGGGATCATCTCTGTCTCGACGGTCCAGGTGCCGACGAGCTGCTCCAGCCACTTGTGGTGCTCGCCGGGGGGCGGAGGCATTTCGGGCTTGTCGGGCTTCGAATCCTGCTTCGCCGGCGGGGTCTCCTGGTGCGGCGGCAGACCGGGCGGTCGCGAGAACATGGCGCTGACGAGGGGTGCGACGACGATCAGTGCAAGCAGGGCGAACTTTTTCATGAGCGTTCTCCACAGGGTTGTAGTACCAGGCGCTTCAATCATTGCGATTCGGGCCGCGGGCGCGTGTCACTGGGCCATCGCGCGCTTCAGGGCCTCGCTGTCGATTTTGACCATCTTCATCATCGCCTGCATGGCCTTACCGGCCTTTGCCGGGTCGGGGTCGGAGACGAGGTCGATCAGGAGCTTCGGGTCGATCTGCCACGAGACACCGAAGTGATCGGTGATCCAGCCGCAGGCGACGGGCTTGCCGCCGGCCGCGACGAATTTTTCCCAGTACTCGTCGACCTGCTGCTGGGTGTCGCAGATCACGGAGATGGAGATGCCCTGGCTGAACGCGAACTGCGGGCCGCCGTTGAGGGCGGTGAATTCGCGGCCGTCGAGGGTGAAGTCGACGGTCATGACGCTGCCGGTGTTGAACGGGAACTGCGGGCCGAGGTCGGGGTAGTGCGTGATGCGCGTGATCTTCGAGTTCGGGAAGATCGACGTGTAGAATCGGGCGGCCTGCTCGGCCTGGTTGTTGAAGGTCAGGAATGTGCTGATGTTGGGCATGACGGAATCGTAGGCATGGGCCTGCGGTATGGCAATGAGATTCTTGTCGGACAAAGCCGATATGGCGTAGCGTACGCGATCCGACGTGGTGCGGTCCTAGCGGAGATCGCCCTTTCCCGGAGCAAGAAATGAGGGTCAAAGATCTAATCGCGGAGGGTGAGCGAATCTCGCGACCGTCTATCCTGCTGTCTGCCAACGGATCTGGCGCCGTCGCGGCCTATTGGGATGGGGAACGCATTGACGAACCAAATGCTGTCCCGCCCAGCGCGACGGCAATTGAGTCGATCCGACATGTCATCTCGGTGGATGCGCGCCTGCTGCCGAACCTGGGGGTTCCTGTGAATTTCCCGGCGTTCTCCCTGTTCGAAACGGAGACGAAGTCCGGCCACGTCCTGTATCGGGTGACCCGGCGAGATGGGCTCCGTCTCTCGGATTTTCGCGGCGAGTGCGTCCCGTTGTATGCAACCCCCGCTCGTTCGTTTCCGCCCATCGAGGCGGTGTGCCTCTACGGCGGCGAAGTCGTGTCTTCCTGGCTGAAGAGCCACGGGTTGAATCGCTTTCAGTACCTTGACGCCCGCGAATTACCTGAAGCGCTGGAATACACCGACGAGTACATGCGCCGGTGCCCGCTCTATCTGGGGAACGCCGATGCGATTCTCGGCGGATGGCATCAGAGTTGGCCCGTGGACGATTTCTATTTGCCTCTCGAAATGCGCTTGGCACTTTGGACGCTTCGAGACGCAGAACCGTGGCTGGAAGCGTTTTTCTCATTGGCCGGTGGCGGGTTGAGCGTTCGCAGCCGCACTACGTAACGTGGCTTCTTCGTTCATTCCAAAGGTGGTCATCGACCGGGCGTCAGGTGACCGATCCAACCGCGTAGGAACTGACCATCGACGCGGCATACGCGTCGCGCTCCCTTGCGTCGCGGGCTCGCGTTGCCCAGAGGATGAAGGTGATCCAGGAAACGAGCGCGACGGCCGCAGCCTGCAGAATGACGCGGCGTATCCACCAATCGCCCTGCGCGATCTGGTCAAGGGCTTCGGCTCGCCATGTCTGCCAGGATTCCATGTCCTCCCGGATGAGCTTTGTGCTTCGAAGCGGGACTCGTGAGTCGACGGCCGCGAGCTGGCCATTCCACTCCGCGGAATTGTACGCGTTCATTGCGACAAATAGTCCTGCACCGCAGGTCACGAGGCCGGCCAGTGTCAGCAGGAAGCAAGTTTGCACGCCGCGCGGGCAGCGCGGGGGTGGTTTGGGCGGCTGCGACTCCTCCCAGATCACGCGGAGGCCGCATTCGGGGCAGCGCCAGTCGGCGAGACCTTCGAGCGAGTAACCGCAGCCGAGGCACTTTCTTTTCTCCCGCAGCGTTGCCATTGACTTCGACGTGTCGCCGCCCGACATGAGGCCAAGCCCCCAGAGACCGAGGAGGACGCTGGGCAGGAAGGCCTTCGAGTCGAAGAGAAACCCAAGCGGGAGAAGCAGGAGCGCTGAAAGCAGGAGCATCACGCCGAAGATCGCCTTGGACTCGCCTTTGGAATCACCCCGGGTGTCGGGTGGAGGCAGGTAAACCGTGATGCGGCGCGTCTCGTCCGCGCCCGGCGGCGACGGGGTCTGCCAGCCCCAGCGGTCATAGACGTATTCCCCGCGCACGCTCATTCCGCAGGCCGCGCACTCGACATTTTCGCCGGCGAGCGTGCACTCGCGGCCGCAGCGGAGGCAGAGCCGGCCGGCGTATTCGCGCAGTCGCGTCCCGAAGCTGCCCGGGGCGGTGCTCGTGAACATGGCTGCCAGCCAGCCGCACGCCATGCAGAGCACAAGAATACTCATGATCCGGCTGGACCACGAACGGCCGTCGATTACGTCTGCGAGCATCGGCGCGGCGAAAAGGACGACCGCGGCGACTGTCAGGTGGTCGCGGAGGCGGACGGCGTGGGGGCGGCCGAGCAGCGTCGTGAGAGGAGGTCGATGGGGAGTCATTCGAGCGCCCCCGCCGTTGCATCCGGGTTACACGCACTTTCGGCGGCCGGGGCTGAGCCCACCTCGCCCGGTAGGGGACCTGCAATCCGCGCATCGCGTTCGCGCTCCGCGCGTACCCGGCTACCGATCCGGTAATGGAAAACGAACGCGACGACCGTCATCACCGCTGAACTCATGATCCATGCCGGTCCGCGTTCGACATCCGCGAGCATCTGAAGCACGAGTGCGCGGGCGTGGCGGCCCAGTTCCGGGTCGGTGATCCGGTCGAGCGCGCCGGGCACCATGATCTGCGCCGGCGTACCCAGCAGGGTCGCGGAAAACTCCGTCTGGCGGGCGAGCACGTACGTCGAGGCGGCGCTGTACGAAAAGACGGAGGCGGAGATCAGCGCGAGGATTACCCAGAGCAGCGCAGCTCCCTCGCCCTTGATTGCCCGCGGGGGTGGTTCGGTCGATTTGGGGGCTTCATCGGACCAGTCGACCTGCTGGCCGCACTCGGGGCAGCTCCACTCTTCGTGACCGACGAGCGAATAGCCGCATTTCAGGCATTCGCGGCGGGCCCGTTTGGCGAGGGTCTGTCTTGCCTGATAACCCACGCCATACGCCGCGGCCGCCAAGACGACAGGAATGATGATCACAAACACCGCCTGCTCCTGCCACACGGACAGGAGCGGCAGCAGCGCGATCGCGAGGATGACCCATGCGGCCACCCAGGCCGGCCAGTTGGCCGCGGTTCGAGCGGTGCGCGCGAGGGAGACCGCGACGCGTTCGCGCCGGCCTGAGGACGCCCCCTCCCACCCCCACTCCTTCCGCACAAACTCCGTGCGGACGTGATCGTCACAGCGTCCGCAATGGGCGAATTCTTCTCGATTTTCCATCGCCCGGCCGCAATGGAGGCAGAGCAGGCCATCGGCGTCATCAAGTCGAAGTTGCTGGCGGTCGCGAACCAGTTTCCCGGCGAAATGACTCGCGAGCATCAAGGCGATCGGGGCAAAATTGAAATAGAAGAGCCATTCATGGTCTGGACCGGGGAGCCGACTCAAGCGCCCCAACTCGATCGCGACGATCATCAGGGGGAAGAACGAGAAATTCATCCAGCCGCGCCAGCGCGTCACATAAGGTGAGCCGAGGGGTGTCGTAAGTGGTCGGTCCGGCACTGTGCTGGTTCTCGCGCTGCGGCCGCGATGATCTGACCCTGAACGAAGCCCCAGTATAGCCGTCCTACCTGGAGAATCGGCGCGTATCGCAGCGAGAAACGGCGGTACGATGCCGCTTCGCCACCGCATGATGGTGGCGGGAATACGGATGACTCCAGATCAACTCGAAAACGCGGGTTTTCACGTCGGCGACGCGGAGCATGCGCGGCTGAGTCGATTTGTGGAGCTGCTGCTGGCCGAGAACGAGCGGACGAATCTCACGGCCGTGCGCGAAGCCGGCGGCGTCTGGGCGCTGCATGTGTGCGACAGTCTCACGCTTCTGCCGCTGGTCGGGCGTTTCAAGCCGCGGACGGTCGTCGATCTGGGCACGGGCGGCGGCGTGCCGGGGCTGCCGCTGGCGTGCGTGCTGCCGGAGGTGCAGTTCACGCTCATCGACGCGACGCGGAAGAAGATCGAGGCGGTGGAGCGGATCGGGCGGGGGCTGGGGCTCGCGAATTGCCGCTATGTCTGGGGGCGGGGCGAGGCCCTCGCGCATGAGCCCCCCCACCGGGAGCGCTACGACGTGGTCATCGCCCGGGCCGTCGCGTCGATCGACGACCTTGCCCGATACGCGTCGGGTCTCGTCCGGCCCGGCGGACAGGCGTGGTTCATGAAATCCTGCCAGGCGGCCGAGGCGGAACGCCGGGCGGCGGAACGGGCGACGACGCGGCTACAGCTCATCTACCGTGCGACGGAAACGGTGAGGCTGCCCGAGCCCCATGGGGAGCGGGCGATTCTTGTGTATGAGAAACGAGGAGTCTTGCCCTCAGGACTTCCGAAGTAATCGAAAGGGTGCGAATCAGCGGAGAGGCGCACAAATGCCCCAGAGCGACCCACGAAAGGCGCTTCAGTCAGCAATCGAAGCGCTCCAATCGTCATCCGCTCACCGCGCAACGCCTCGAGTAACCGTGCTTCGGTTCGACCTCGATGAGATCGATGTGGAGCTGCGCTTCCTTTCAGGGAAAACATATTGCTGCGCCGAGCCGGGCTGTCACCTTCCCGCGCGTTCAAGAGCGTGGTGGCAGCGGCTGCGTCAGGTACTCCGGGCAGCGAAACTCAACCCACCGTCGTTGGCGATTCGAATTCGCGGAACTGTAAAGAATGGGACTCTTCTTGAAGTCTTCGGTACAAAGCAGCCCCGCGCTTCAATCGCCTATGAGTACGCGGATGGGCCACACTGCGAGAACGAGGCAACGTAGCAGCGACCGAGCAGCCTGCTTCGTTCTCAAGCCCGGCTATCCCACGTCGGATCGGCCACTCCCGACGTCGTTTATGCTCTGTCAGGCCTTCGGCTTTTCCAGAACAATGGCGCGGCCGACCAGAACAATCCGAGAGCTAGAACGAACCCGAGGAAGACCAAGAGCACAGGCTCACGATACTGGATGAGCCGGTCGGTCGGACTTCGCAGCCGCTCCGGGTTCAGGCTCGTTCGTGAGCGAACGGCGCTCGCCCATTCGGCAGACGTCAGAAACGTATCGAGCTCATCCGCGCCGATGTCGAGGATAAAGTACCCAATGAGCGAGTCTCCAATCACGTGTCGATCGTCTGAATTGAATCTGGTGACGTGGTGGATTCTCACTAGATCTGGCGGCGGTCGCGCCCTGAGCCGCCTCGCCGCTTCCCGGCATTCCTCTTTGGAAGCAAAGTCGCGGAACTCGCCTGTCTCGAGATTATAGAGCGTATAGCTCTGTTCGATCTCGTGCATCCTCCAAGGCGAGCGTGGCCGGGAGTCCATCGCTTCGGAATACGCCATGTTACACGGGCTTCCCGGCGAGATCGCCCCAATCGAATACCCGTTGGCCAGATGGACCCCCGGATCGCGAAAGAGGCAACTATCAAGAATCAGTGTAAGAAAGCACGTGACGAGGAGTCGTACGAAAACTCGCGGTCGGCGTCTCACGCTCCGAGACTCCATTCGGGCCGACGCGTTTCGCTCACGCCCGGCTATCCCATGTCGGATCCGCCACTCCCGACGCCTGATTTTGAAACCGCGCCATGACGAACAGCGCATCCGACAGGCGGTTCAGATACGGCACGACGTGCGGGCCGATGGCCTCTTCCTCGCGGAGACGGATCACCGCCCGCTCGGCCGCGCGGCAGACGGTCCGCGCGACGTGGATCTCTGCCGCTGCTCGCGTGCCGCCCGGCAGGATGAAATTCTCCAGCGGCGGCATCTGCTCCGTCAGCTCGTCCAGCAGTTTTTCGAGTGCATCGACGTGGCGCTGCGCAACGTGCGGGACGGGCATCGTTGCTTTGTCGGCCTCGGGGACGCACAGGTCTGAGCCGAGGTGGAAGAGTTCGTTTTGAATCCGGCGCAGTGGCGCGGCGATGGCGTCGACCGGCTCGGACGCGATCGCGACGCCGATGTGCGAGTTCAACTGGTCGACGAGGCCGTAGGCTTCGATTCGCAGCGAGGTCTTGGGCACGCGGGCGCCGGTCCCGAGGCCTGTCGTCCCGTCGTCGCCCGTGCGGGTGTAGATTTTCGTCAAGCGCGGCATTGGTCGCCTCCGAACAGTCCTTGAGAGTCTAAAGGGGGGAAGAGCGAAGAGCGAAATGATGCACGGGCGGGCGCGTGACATTCTTGGCGGGCAAAAACGCTCCCGGGCGTGGCGGGCTCCGCGCGACGCGAGCCGTACGCTGCACTTTGCCCCAACGGGGCTCAATAGCCAGAGCCCGGGGCAACGCCCCGGGACCTGAGTCGCGCAGCACCGAAGCCCTGAAAGGGCGCCCCAACGCAGCCGTTGGAGCGCCCTTTCAGGGCTTTCAATTTCGCTGATTCGCAACCCAGGGCGTTGCCCTGGGCTGCGGCTAGGCTGCACCGTCGGTGCAAATCAGCCTCGCCAAACGTGCCGCCCGGGTGCGGAGGGGTCCAGTGTCCGCAAGTACTATCACGCACCGTGCACAGGCGGCCGCCATTGCTCGGTCATTTCGCTCTTCATTCTTCGCTGCTCGCTCTTCGCGTTTCCTCACTTCGCTGTCCGATCTTCGCTCCTGGCCGCCGGCCCATTACACTCCGCTTCGTTGCTGACAGGAGTGATCCATGCCCTTCCGCTATGTCGTTCTCGGCGCCGGGCGCCAGGGTCTGGCGCTTGCCTACGACCTCGCGAAAAACTGCGAGGCCGCCGCGTTGACGCTGGCCGATACCGATGAGTCGGTCGCCCGGGCCGGGCTCGAACGCGTGCGAAAGCTCGCGGCCGGCGCGAAGTGTGACTGGCAGGCCGTCCGCTGCGACGCTTCGAACGCCGCCGAAGCCGCGGCCGTGATGCGCGGGGCGACCGTTGTCCTGTCCGCCGTCCCCTACCGGTACAATGTCGACCTCACGAAGATCGCCATCGACGTCGGCGCCAGTTTCAACGACCTCGGCGGGAACACCGACGTCGTCCGGGCTCAGCTTGGGATGCACGAACGGGCGCGGGCGGCCGGGGTCAGCGTCGTGCCGGATTGCGGCCTCGCCCCCGGGCTGGGGAACATCCTCGCGGCGTATGGCGTGTCGCGGATGGACTCGCCGCAGCACGCCCACGTGCGCTGTGGCGGCCTGCCGGAGCGGCCCGTCGGCCCGCTCGGGTACAAGCTGCTGTTCAATTTTCAGGGGCTCATCAACGAATACAGCGGATTTGGCGAATTTCTGCGCGACGGAAGGCCTGCGGCCGTGCCCACGCTGACGGAGCTGGAAGCGATCGAATTTCCTGCGCCGGTTGGGCGGTGCGAGGCGGCGGTGACGTCGGGCGGAACGAGCACGTGCGCGGAGAGCTTCCTCGGCCGGCTGCAAACGTATGACTACAAGACCGTCCGCTATCCCGGCCACTGGGCGATCATCAAGGCGATGTTCGACCTTGGGTGCTTCGAGGAGCGCTTCCGGCTCGCGGGCGGGGCGACGATTGAACCGAAGGCCGTGCTGCGGGCCCTCATGGAAGACCGTCTGACGTATCCCGATGTCCGCGACATCACGGTCCTGCGGGCGACGGTCGAGGGCACGCATGAGGGCCGGCCGCGGCGGCTCCAGTTTGACGTTTTCGACCGGCACGACGAAGCCACCGGCTTCACCGCGATGGAACGCACGACCGCGTTTCCGACGACGCTCGTCGCGCACATGCAGGCGCGCGGGCTGATCGCCGCGGGGGCGCGGCCGCTGGAGAAGTGCATTCCGCTTCAGCAATACATGGATGAGCTTGGCCGGCATGACATCCGCATCGTCGAGTCGCAGGGATGACTGCTTCGCGCCTGTTTCGCTCGCACACCGCCGCGACGCTGAGCGCCGCCCTGCTCCTCGTGATGCTGCTGGCGTGCTACACGACGCTCGGCTGGACGACGGGGGCGATGCGCGAGCAGAGACTGGACGCGGCCCGAGCTGCACCGACGGCGGCGCACCCGCTCGGCACGGACGACCTCGGTCGCGACCTGCTTGCCCGCACGCTTTATGGAGGGGCGATCTCGCTCACGCTGGGGCTACTGGCCGCGGGGATCGCGGTGGTGATCGGCGTCGCGTATGGGGCGATTTCAGGATTCGTCGGCGGGCGCTGGGATGAACTGCTGATGCGGATCGTCGACGTGCTCTACTCGCTGCCGAGTCTGCTGCTGCTCATGCTACTGACGGTGAGCGTCGGGGCGGTCGCGGAGACGTTGCCGCTGCGGCCGGGGCCGCATGGCTGGGAGCCGCTGGGGAAGGAGTGGGCCCGCTTCGTCGTCCTCGCGATCGCGATCGGCGGCGTCGGGTGGCTCACTCTCGCCCGCGTCGTCCGCGGCCAGGTGCTCAGCCTCCGCGAGCAGCCCTTCGTCGAGGCCGCCCGCGCGCTCGGCCTGCCGACGTGGCGGATCCTCTTCGTCCACATCCTGCCCAACCTCGTCGGCCCGATCGTCGTCTTCGCCACGCTCACCGTCCCGCAGGCGATCCTCCAGGAATCGTTTCTAAGCTTCCTGGGCATCGGCGTGCAGCCGCCGCAGGCGACGTGGGGCTCGCTGGCGGCCGAGGGCGTCCGAGCGATCAACCCGATCCGCTTCGACTGGTGGCTGATCGTGTTCCCCTGCGCGGCGCTGTCGCTGACGCTGCTGGCGCTGAATTTCGTGGGGGACGGGCTGCGGGATGCGTTTGACGTGCGGGGGCGCGGGCGGGGTTGAGCGATGGCACGGAAGACGTCCATGGGTGGCTGGATCGCGTTGATCCTGTTCGTACTGATCCCCATTGGAATTCCCATCACGATCGGGGCGCGGCGGGCGATCATCGCGTGGAACATTTCCCGTCACTTCGAATCCACCACGGGCGTCGTCACCGAAAGTCGCACTGACGCGCAATTCTGGGAGTCGTTAGATGAGAGCGGCGGAACGACTACGCACGCGCGGTACCTCCCGGACATCCGATTCTGCTATGTGGTCGATGGTGTCGAGCACCGGACCGGCATCTACGCCCACCCGGCCAGCGTGGCGTCCTCGGTCAGTGTCGATCGGCAACGGGTTGCAGAGATTGTCGCCGGGTACGCCGTGGGAACCTCACACCCGGCGTGGTATGACCCTCGCGATCCGGCCGTGGCTTACCTGTACCTCGACTCGCCGTGGGGCGGAATCTGGACGATCGGCAAAACGCTGATCATCGCGGCGATCATCTATTGCGGCCTGGTGGTCGCGTTGATTCTGATTCGGCGGCAGCGGTCGCGGTGACCTCGCAATCGCCTCAACGCACATCCCACGGCGGTCCGGAGCTTGGTCGCTCGTCTCCTGCTTCGCGCTCCACCGCGCCGCTTCGGATGTCGATCGTCCCTTCGCCTGTCGCCCGCACGACCGTGCCACACTCCGGACAGCGACCGCTGACATTGCCCGTCAGATCGTAGCCGCAGGTGCAGAAACCTTTCGCGACCGCCCGCTTTCGAAAGACCAGCAGGTACAGAAGCGCCGCCGCGATCACCCAGATCACGCCGATGTAGGCCGCCCCGCGCGTTGCCTGGTCGCGGTAGGCGCCGATGATGAGCCCAAACTCGCCGAGGACGAACAGCGCGGGTGCGATCGGCCAGCCCATCCGGAGCCAGGTTGCGTCGGAGCGCAGCCGCCGCCGATAGAGAGCGAAGACCGCCAGGCCCGTCAGCGCGAAGAAAAGCGCATCCACCAGGACGACGCCGGTCGTCAGCCGATCGATCGCATCGCGCCCGGCCGCGAAGAGGAGAACCAGTGCGAGTGCGCCGAGGAGGGCGATCGACGCGGCCGGCGTGCCGCGGCCGGGGAGCAAGTGTTTGAAGACGGAGAAGAAATTGCCCTCGTGGGCGAGCCGGTGAATCAGGCGCGGGCCGGAGAGAAGCTGGGCGTTGAGGACGCCGAATGCCGAAATGGACACGCACGCGGCCACGATGCGGGAACCCCACGCCGGCCACGCGGTTGCGACAGCATCCGCGGCCAGGGCCTTGCTGCTCGCGACGCCGTCGTAGCCGAGCATGCGGAAGTACGCCCAGTTTGCGACCAGGTAGACAACGACCACGACGCCCGTGCCGATAAGGATGCCGAGCGGGAGATTTCGTCGGGGCCGGGCCACCTCGCCGGAGATCCAGAGGGCGTGCTGCCAGCCGCCGTAGGAGAAGAGCGCGGGGACAACCGCGGAGAAGAGAATCCAGGCGACCGGGTCGGTCGAGGGAGCGGCTGCGGGCTGCGTCGAAACGCCGTTCGCGCCGGCGGCCGGGCCACCGAACAGAGCGAGAGCGGCGATGACGAGCAGGAGGCCGATCTTGATGATGACCGTGGCGGCCTGGATGCCGGCGCTGCCGCGGACGCCGACGATGTTGGCCGCGACGAGTCCGGCGATCAGCGCGGCCGCGAGGACCTGCTTGATCCACTCCTCGGTCGAGGAGCCGAGGACGGCGATCGAGAGGTAATCCGCGCATAGGAGCGCGATGATCGCCGTCGCGCCGGCCTGCACCGCCGTCGCGTTGCAGAAGACGAAGAGGAAGCCGGCCATCGGACCGTAGGCGTCGCGGAGAACTTCGTACTGTGCGCCGACGCCGTGATAGATCGAGCCGAGCGACGCGAAGGTCAGCGCACCGCAGATCGCGATCACGCCCCCCACCGCCCATGCGGCCAGCGCCAACTCCGCGGAACCCGCGAGCCGGGCGACCTGCGTCGGGGTGAAGAAAATCCCGATGCCGATGATCGCACCGATCACGATAAACGTTGTCTCGGCGGCGTTCAGACGGCGGACGGGCACGTCGACGACGGCGGCGGTCGCGGCGACCGGATCATGGCGAATGTTGGCCACGCAGCTCTCCCGGGATGTCGGCGGAGAGCATCCGAGATTTAGCGGAAAAACGCAAAAGAGCCGTCGGCCGGGGGCCGAAGGGCGATTGAATGGGCGGTGTGCGACTGTGCGTCAGCGCGAGCAAAACGGAGCTTCGCGCTACGATCGGAATTTGGGCGCGGAGTGGAGCTTCGCGCTACGATCGGCATTTGGGCGCAAAGCGGAGCTTTGCACTACGCTCCCGCACGGGGGCGGATCAGCACGCAGAACCAAACCGGCCCAGCAGGTTGGCCAAGTCCTGAAGGTCGACGTCGCCATCCGCGTCGCTGTCGCCGTCGCCGCGACCGGCATTCGAGGGCTGACCGAAGTGGGCGAGCAGGATGGCGAGGTCCTGGAGCCCTACCGCCCCGCTGCCGTCGAGATCGCCGTCGCACGAGGGGGGCGTCGTTTCCAGCACCAGGCGGTCCCAGCGACCGAAGCTCCCCTCGCCGTCGGCGATAAAACCGACGGCGTACGCGATGTCGCCCTCGGGGCGCTCCAGCCGGAGCGTTTCGTGGAAATCTCGCAGGAGAGGGGAACTTACGACCTCCGCGACCATCTCGCCCGAGGAGTTGAAGGCCTGCACTCGGCCGATCTCGGGGTCGAAGAAATCTCCGCCGCCGAAGTCGACCTGGATGGAGTAGACCGTGGCGTGGAAGTCCATGCGGAGCCGGCGGATGTCATTGAAGAACGGGATGTTCACGTGGGCGAAGACGCGATCGCCGGTCGGGGCCCACTGGTCATTCGCCGCGGTGACGTCGAACAGGGTGTAGATGGCGTTGTTCGTGTCGGCCGTGGAGAGCGAGACTTCCGGGCGGACGGTATTCAGAACCGTCCCGTGGGCGAAGTCATCGGGTTCGATCGTTACAGACGCGATAGATGGCGGCAGCGACAGGGCGATGCCGCCGAGGGCACACCATACGCGAGGGTTCATCCTTCCTGCTCCTCAGGTTCGGTCACGGGATTCGGCTCTGCGGAATATCATAGGCGAAGGGTGTGGGTGGTTGGAATCCGAACCCACATCGATGCCTGGCCTGATAACTGGAGATTCGCGTGCCTTTGGTCGCTCTTTTCCGCCGCGTGCTTGCGTTCGCAGCGATCGCCGCGTGGGGCCATTCCGCCGCGGGGCAATCCTCGCGACCCGCTGCCGACTGGCCGATGTTCCGAGGCAATCCGCTCAACACGGGCGTGGCAGCCGGCGAATTGCCTGAAAAGCTCGAAGTTCTCTGGAAGTTCACCGTCTCGGCGGATGAGGCGTTCGAATCGACGCCCGCGATCGTGGCCGGCGTGGTCTACGTCGGCTGCTCGGACAAACATCTCTACGCGGTCGATCTGAAGACGGGGAAACCGCGGTGGAAATACGCCGGGAAGGCCGAGATCAAGTCGTCGCCGCTGGTCGCGGGCGGCCGCGTGTTCGTGGGCGATGAATCGGGCACGCTGCACTGCGTCGATGCTGGATCCGGAAAGCTGCATTGGACTTTCGCGACGCAGGAGTCGATCGTCTCGTCGCCGCTGCCCTACGACGCGACGGTCATCTTCGGTTCGTACGACGGGTCGCTCTACTGCCTGAAGCAGAATGATGGTTCGCTGGTCTGGAAGTATGAGACGGCCGACAAGCTCCACGCAGCGCCCGCCGTCGTGGACAAGCAGGTGCTCATCTCCGGCTGCGACGGCTACGTTCACGTCGTGGCCGCCGCTGACGGAAAGGTCATCCGCAAGGTCGACATTGCGGCGCCGTGCGGGGCAGCGGCAGCCGTGAGCGGGTCGATCGCCGTCGTGGGGACGCAGGGCAACCAGGTGCTGGGCGTTGATTTCGCGGCGGACAAGCGGCTCTGGACGTTCGAGGACGAGCACCGGCAGTTTCCGTTCATGGCGTCCGCGGCGATCATCGACAAGCTCGCGATCGTCGGGGGGCGGGACAAGGTGCTGCGCGCGTTCGAGATCGACACGGGCAAGGTCCGCTGGAGCGTGACGGCCAAGGGCCGGTTTGAATCGTCGGCGGTCGTCGTCGGCGATCGGGTCTTTGCACCGACCGGCGACGGCGTTCTGCTCGCACTGGGTGTCAAGGACGGGCGCGAGCGCTGGCGGTATGACGCGGGCGGAGGATTTGTCGGCTCGCCCGGCGTTGCAGACGGGCGCCTCGTGATCGGATCGGTTGACGGCGTGCTCTACTGCTTCGGCGCAGCAGACCAGAAGCCCCGCTGAGCGATTCCGCAGAAGCTGCTATTGCGCCAGGGCGTCCGCCGCGATTTCGAGGATGTGCCGCGCGGTCACGTCGGTGTGGGCGGCGATCTGCTCGCGGCAGGAGAACCCGCAGACGGCGATTTCCGCCGCACCGCGCGCCCGCACGACCGGAAAGAGCCGCTGCTCCCCGATCGCCCTGGCCACATCGAAGTGCTCACGCAGATGTCCGAACGCACCGGCCATCCCGCAGCAGCCCGAGTTGATCTCGCGCGCTTCTCCCGGCAACGCCTTCAGCAGTGCAATCGCGTCCGCCGTGCCGTAAAGCGCCTTCTGGTGGCAGTGCCCGTGCAGGAGCGTCTCCCGGCGCGATCCGTTCGATCCGAGGGCCGCGCCGTCCGACAGCGCTTCGACCAGCACCGACTCCACCGGCCGCGCCAGCGACGCCACCCGGCGGGCCGCTTCGCCGCGCACGAGTTGCGGGTATTCGTCCAGCAGCGCCGAGAGACAACTCGGTTCGCTCGCCACGATCGCGTGAACGCTCCCATCCAACCGGCTCAGCCGTTCGATGTTGATCCGGGCGAGCTGCGTGGCCTCGTCGAGCATGCCCAGGCTGATGAGCGGGCGGCCGCAGCACACGAGCGGCGGCACGTCGACCTCGTAGCCGGCTGCCTCGAGCAATCGAACGGCCGCAATGCCCACGGAGGGCCAGTAAAAATTCATCCATGTGTCGGGGAAATAGACGACGCGCCCGCGGGTGCGGGTGTTTCGTGCCGGGTGCGCGCCATCGCGATTCCGGGCCTGAAACCACGCCCGGAAGGTGCGCCGGGCCAGCGCCGGCGGCGGGATGCGCCGGTCGATGCCGAACAGTGCATCCATTGCGGCCCGCACCGGGCGTGATCGCAGCACGGTGTTTGCGAGCGGCGCGACGGGCGAGAGCAGCTCCGCCATGCGCGGGGCGGCCGCGAGCACGCGCGTGCGGAGCGGCACGCCGTGGGCGCGATGGCGCATCGCCAGCCATTCGGCCTTCATCCGGGCCATGTCCACGCCGGTGGGACACTCCGTTTTGCACGCCTTGCAGGAGAGGCACAACCCCATCACTTCATCCATGACGGGGTCGGTCGGGCCGTCGATCAACTCCGGCCGCGTCAGGGCAATCCGCAGGGCATTGGCGCGGGCCCGCGTCGTGTGCTGTTCGTCGAGCGTGGCCATGTATGACGGACACATCGTCCCGACGAGCTTCTGGCGGCACTGGCCGACGCCGCTGCACATCGCGGCGAGGCCTGCCAGGCCGCCGTGGGCCGCGTAATCGAAGTGCATCGCGACGGGCAGGGGTTGCGGCCGCCGGGAGGCGCGGAGGCGTTCATCCATCGGGAGCGGATCGACGATTTTTCGCGGGTTGAGGAGATTTTCCGGATCGAACGCGGCCTTGATGTCGCGGAACGCCTGCACGATCCGCGAACCGTATGTCCGCTCCAGCCACTCGGAGCGGATGATGCCGTCCCCGTGCTCGCCGGTCATCGCTCCGCCGTAGCGGTGGACAAGGTCGCACGTGCGCTCGGCGATCCGCCGCAGGCGCACGACATCCGCGGGCTGGCGGAGATTGAGCGTGGGGCGGACGTGAATCACGCCGACGGACGCGTGCGCGTAGTAGCCGACCTTCGATACTCCCTCCGATCGCAGCATCGCATCGATCTCGGCGATGTAGTCGGCCAGGCGCGACGGATCGACGGCCGCGTCCTCGATGAACTCGAGCGGGTGGGCATCGCCCGGTTGCGACATCAGGAGGCCGAAACCCTTGTTTCGCAGCGTCCAGACCGCAAGCTGAACGGCCGGATCGAGCACGACGGCGGCGGGCTGGCCCACGCGGTCGCGTTCGAGCTCCTGGGCAAGCCTGTGGGTGCGGTCCGCGAGCCGGCCGGCGTCCTCGTCGTAGAGTTCGCAGATCTGGATCGCCTTCGGCCGACCGATGAGGAACCGGTCGCGGATCGCGGCGGGTACCTGGCCGCGCCCGGCGTCGAGGATGAGGTCATCGACGAGTTCGACCGCGGCGGGATCGTGGGCGAGAAGTCGTGGCGTCGCGCGGACCGCCTCCAACACGTCTGAAAAATGGAGCACGACCAGGGACTTGAGCCTGGGAACGGGCACGAGCCGCAGCTTCGCGCCGACGATCAGACCGAGGGTGCCCTCGCTGCCGCAGATCAGCGTTGCCGGGTTGGGCGCGTCCGAGAGACACAATCGATCGAGGGCGTAGCCGCCGTTGCGCCGCAGCACGCGCGGGTATCGCTCCAGGACGTCGTTGAGACAGGACGCACGTACACGCTCGATCTCGGCCCAAATGGCCCCGGCTGCTCCGGCGGGCGGTGCGGCGCGACGTTCGCGTCGCTGAGGGGGCAGGCGTCCCGCCCGTCGAGCCTCCCACGCCGCGCGGAGGCCAATCGGGGTCTGCACCTGGAGGCCGTCGGGCGCGGGCGGCGGTTCGGCGTACGGCTCGTGCTCCCATTCCACGACCGAACCATCCGCGAGCACGACCGTCAGGCCCGCGACGTAATCGACGGTCCGGCCGTAATAGACCGAGTGCGAGCCGGCCGAGTTATTGCCGATCATCCCGCCGAGCGTGGCTCGACTGGCGGTCGCGACGTCGGCCGGGAAAAAAAGCCCATCGGGCGCGAGGCGGGCATTGAGGTCGTCGAGCACGACGCCGGGCTCGACGGCGACCGTCCGGGCGGCGACGTCGACGGCGCCGATCGCGTGCATGAAGCGCGAGAAATCGAGGCAGACACCCCAGCCGATCGCCCCGCCGGTGATGCCGGTTCCCGCACCGCGTGCGACGATCGGGATTCGGCGCCGGCGGCAGATCTGGACGGTGGCGACAACGTCCGCGATGGTCCGCGGCGCGACGACGCCCAGCGGCGTAATTTCGTAAATGCTGGCGTCGGTGGAGTAAATCGCGCGGCTGAGGCGGTCGAATCGCACTTCACCGGCGACGGCGCGGCGAAGTTCGGCCTCGAAACCCGGGGGCGGTTTCGTGGGCGACGATTCGCATGGCCCGGGAGCGTTCATTGCGCAGATTTTCAGAGAACAGCCCGGCGACCGCAAACCGGCCGATGCGGCACACGCCGCTCCAAAAAGCAACCGGATGGTCACCCGCCGGGCAGAAATGCGTATAATGGGCTGGTCAGTTCGTATTCACGAAAACTGGGAGAGCCAAATGGTCCGTCGCGCGGCAGCATGGTCCCGCCTCGCGCCCATCGTGGGGATTCTCGCGGTGAGCGGGTGCCTCGGGCGCATCGAGAGCGGAATCGATCTTGTTCTGGGCGTTGGCGCACGGGACAATCTCCTGCTCGCGCCGATCAGCGGCAATCTCGGTGCTTTCGCCCTGTTCGTCGGGCGGCTGATGAATCTCTGACGGGGTTTGCGCGTGATTTCGCTCATCGTTCACCGGCCGGACGGCCGAACGCACAAGGTGGAGCTTTCGGCCAAGCCGATGAAATTCGGCCGGGCGGACACGTGTGACGTCGTGCTGGCGGACGATCATGAGGTCTCGCGCGAACATGCCGAAATCTGGGTCGATGCGCGGGGGCATGTGCTCGTCCGCGATCGGAACTCGAAGAATGGAACGCGCGTCGACGACGGGGAGATCTTCAAGGGCGACATCCGGACGGCCGCACGGGCGATCCGCATCGGGGAGCACGAAATCCGGATCCTCGTCCCCGACGCGGTGGGGCGCGGGCCGCGTTTTGACGACACGATCGATCCGGGCGGGAACACGCAATTCTTTCCGAGCACGCGCAAGCTCGACCTGAACCAGCAGCGGCTGGCGTCGCTGATTCAGCTCACGGAGCGAATCGGCGGCGTTTTCGAGCGGAAACAACTGCTGGAACAGGCACTTGCCGCCTGCTGTGACAATCTGGAATTCGAACGGGCGCTGATCGCGCTCAAGACGCCGCGCGGCCAGGCTGAGATGCCGGTGACGCGGAACATCCAGATCGACGAGACGACCGGGACGTACAAGGTGAGCCGGACGCTGATCAACCGGGCGCTGATCCAGGGTGAGCGGGCCATCGTCAACAACCCCGCGACGGATCTGGTCGGGAACCTGACCGAGAGCCTCGTCCGGTTCCCGATCTGCTCGGCGCTGTGCGTTCCGATCCTGTACCAGGGGGAGATTCTCGGGGTCATCTACGGCGACCGCATTACGCAAGCGGCGACGTACCAGCCAGACGATGTCGACTATCTTGCGGCGATCGCACAGCAGGTCGGCGTGGGCCTCGCGAACCTGCGGCTGTTCGAGGAGTACCTGCGCAGCCAGAAGGTCTCGGCGGCGCTGGAGCAGGCGAGGAAAATCCAGCAGCAACTGCTGCCGGGAAAGCCGCTGTCGCTGGCAGGGATCACGCTCGAAGGCGTGAACGAGCCGTCGTCCGAGGTGAGCGGGGATTATTTCGACTACTTCGAGGTCGACGACCACCGGATCGGGCTCATCATCGCCGACGTCACGGGGCACGGGCTGCCTGCGGCTCTGCTGATGGCGAATCTGCAATCGGCGGTGCGCGTTGCGTTGACAACGGAGTCGTCGCTACCCACGCTCGCGGCGCGGATCAACCGGCTGATCTGCCAGAACACGCAATCCGACGTGTTCATCACCGGGATCATCGGGATTCTCGATGCCCGGGCCCGGCGGCTGGACTACGTCAGCGCCGGGCACCCCGCACCGATCGTGCTGACTCCGGGTGCGGCGGACCCGCGGAGTGAACATAATTCACTTCCGTTCGGCATCGTGGAGGAGGAGACGTACGAGGTTCAGTCGGTGGCGATCGACGGGCCGACGTCGTTCCTTCTCTATACCGACGGTCTGGTCGAGGCGGCTGACACCGAGGATCGCATGCTCGGGCTTGATCCGATTCTGGCACGGCTGCGGCAGTCGAAGGACTTTTCGACGGGTTCGATTCTTCGCGCGACGCGCGGCGTGCTTCGCGAGTTCCTCGACGGCATCCCGAAGGCCGACGACATGACGCTCCTGGCGATCCAGGTCGCGAGCTGATTCCCGCGAATCGATGTCTGGAGGGGCCGGCACGAACCGAGTTCACACTTGGAATCGGGCGGCCTCACGGGTGATAACATGAATCAGCGCCGATTCTGCCTTTTTTTCCCGGTCACTTTTTGACTTCCGTTTCCCCCCCTGCCTAGAAACTGCTGAAGGGGTAGCTCCGCGCGGTCCATGACTGCGGGGACTACGGCATTGTTCCCATCAGCGGGATCTTTCCGCGCAGGGAGAGGATGCCGCGCGCACTTTTGGGGAAAGCGACACAACGTACACCTTCGGAGGGGTTCTTCGTCATGAAATCATTGTCCTTGATCAAAGTCCTTGCCGGCGCTCTGGCCGTCGGCGGCGTCATCGCCCAAGCGGAGACGATCGCCACGTTCGCCGATCCGTCGCCGTCAGGTGACACGCCGGTGTTTACATTTACGAGCGCCGGCGGTGCGGGAACGCTCTCCGGAGGCTGGAACGGCCTTGGATTGACGCTTCAGACGCCCGGCCTTGCGGCACCGGACTTTGCCGATGCCCAATTCACGATGCCCGCGGTCGCTGCGACCGGCGGTCTCGGTGTGTGGACGCTTGGCACCGGTTCGGTGAATTTCTTCGACTCGGCGAATAACCCGCTCTTCACGATCTCGTTTGACAGCGGCGTCTTGACGTCTCCGGTCGGGACCGGTGCGAGTGACTTCGTCGGGAATAACGTCACGTTCTCCGGCCCGATCATTCCGGCCGGCGTTCTGCTGAACGAAGCGTTTGCATTCAGCTTCGCCAATCCGCGCGGCACGATGGAGAACTACACGGCCACATCGGCGTTCACGTCGTCGGCCGATCGAATTCCGGAGCCGTCGTCGTTGGCGCTCCTGGCGCTGGGCAGCCTGGTCACGCTGGTCCGCCGCCGCTAAGTCTGGCATTGCACAAGGCTTCCCAGCGCCATCGCGGCGCTGGGAGCCATCTCATCCGAAGGGGAAAACATGCTATCCGTTCGCAGTTTCGTGGGGGCGGCCGCCGGGTTGTTTGCCCTGGGCCTGACGGCCCAGGCGGACACGATCGCCACATTCGCCGATCCGTCGCCGAGCGGCGATCTGCCCGTGTTCACGTTCTCGAGCGAGGGTTCGACGGGCAGTCTGTCGGGCGGTTGGTCGACGAACGGCCTGACGCTCGAAACGCCCGGCCTCGCCATCGCAGACGTGCCCAATGCACATTTCAGTATGCCGGCCGTCGCGGGGACGCTGAGCGCCGGCAACACGTGGGATCTCGGCGCGGGCATCGTCACGTTCATGGACAACGCTGATAACGTGCTCTTCACGATCACGTTTGACAGCGCCGTGCTCACCTCCCCCAGCCAGTTCGGCGGCAGCGACTTCGCGAGCGACAACGTCACGATCTCCGGACCGGCCGTTACGGTTCCGCTGACGAACGAAGCGTTCGCGTTCAGCTTCGCGAACCCCGAGGGCACGCTGGAGAATTACACGGTCACGTCGGCGTTCACGTC
Organism: Planctomycetota bacterium; assembly: GCA_045863555.1. Classification (GTDB taxonomy): domain Bacteria; phylum Planctomycetota; class Phycisphaerae; order UBA1845; family Fen-1342; genus JACRLV01. The sequence goes on from BTUU01000007.1 coordinate 230,087, forward strand.
GTCGGCGGATGTCGTGCCCGAGCCCGGGTCGCTGGCGCTGCTCGGTCTTGGCATCGCGGCGCTGATCCGCCGGCGCTGATCGGCACACGGGCGTCTGCTTGGCCCGGTGAAAACTTCTGACTCCGCAATGCGAGCCGTCCTTCGGGGCGGCTTGCGTGCTTTTCGGGGTGGAGTGCGCAGGGGCGGAGCGCAGGGCCGCGAGACCGTCAATCGAAGGCGGACTGCCGGGCTGTGGACTGGCCGCCGATGAGGAGCTTTTCGTAGAGGCTCATCCCCGCTGAATCGGTGAGGGGCCCGGAAGCGCCGCCGGTCAGGAACTGGTGCAGGAGGCGATCCTCTTCCGTCGCGAGAGCGCCGGGAGCGCCGGCGCGGATACGCTCGAACTCCTCGCGGGAGCCGGCCCGCAGAATCCGTCCGCCGTCGAGCATGATCATGCGATCCGCGATTCGGAAGGCGGAGTCCATTTCATGCGTGACGACGATCGACGTCACGTGGAGCTTCTGGGAGAGGTCCATCATCAGGCCGTCGATGGCGGTTGACGTGACGGGATCGAGGCCCGCGCTGGGTTCATCGTAAAAGAGGATCTGGGGATCGAGGGCGGTGGCGCGGGCGAGGCCGGCGCGCTTCTTCTGGCCGCCGGAAAGCTGTGACGGGTACTTGTCGCGGTGCTCCAGCATGTGCACCTGCTGAAGCTTCATCGCGACGACGATTTCGATGACTGCGGGGTCGACGCGGGAGTGCTCGCGCAAGGGCAGCGCGACATTTTCAGCGACGGTGAGAGAGCTGAAGAGCGCGCCGGACTGGAACAGGATTCCGAACTGTTTGCGCAGCGCGTCGGCCTGAGCCGCTCGGGCCTGGACGATGTCGATTTCCCCCAGATCGGGCAGCGTATAGACAATGGCCCCGCGGACGGGCGCGAGCTCACCGATCATGCAGTTGAGCAGCGTGCTCTTGCCGCTCCCCGACCCGCCCAGGATCACGACCGTCTCGCCGCGGTAGACGTCGAAGGTGACACCGTCGAGGACGGTGATCTCCCCGCCGCGGGCTGACGGGAACCGCACCACGACGTCGCGCACCGAAAGCACGACATTGCCCGCCGGGCGGTTCGAATCCGATCCATGACCAGTCATGACCGCGAATCCTACCATCGCGGCGGAAAGGGGCGTACCCGCGCGGCGCGCCACCCGGCCGGTTGCGGGCGGTTTGACACGTCGCGCGAACGGTCCGACACTGCCCGGCGAATGGCAAATCTGTGGTGGCCCCTCGTTATCGCCGATCTCGCGCTCGTCGTCGCGGTCATCCTATCGGTGCTTCGCCGGCGGGCCGAACCGATGTCGATGGTGGCGTGGATACTCGCTGCGCTGGCGCTGCCGTTCGTGGGCCCCGCCCTGTACGTGCTGATCGGGGCCAATCGCATCCGGCGGCGGGCCGCCCGGCGGCGGCGGAAGGTCGCGAACCTGATCGAGGCGATCGATCGCGAAGCGGCGGATCGGGCTTCCCCCTCGCGCGCCGATGCGCCAGCGCTGCCGCCTGAGATTGCCGTCGTCGAGGAATTTGCGCGGCGGATGGTGCAGATACCGGCCGTCGGCGGCAACGAGGTGCGCGTCTATGGCGAGGCGGAAGAGACCTACACGGGGCTTGAATCCGCGATTCGCAGCGCCGAGGAACACATCCACCTCCAGTATTACATCTGGAAGCCCGACGCGACGGGGATCGCGTTTCGCGATCTCGTCATCCAGAAAGCGCGCGAAGGCGTCGCGTGCCGCGTGCTTCTCGACTCCGTCGGGTGCTGGGGGCTCAAGCGCCGGTTTTACCAGCCGATGATCGATGCGGGGGTTCGCGTGGGGTTCTTCATGCCCCTGTATCCATCGCGGCGGCGGCGCTGGAGCCCCCACCTGCGCAACCACCGGAAGATCGCGGTGGTCGACGGCCGGACCGCGTTCATGGGCAGCCAGAATATCGGGGACGAGTATCGCGGCCGGCTGAAGCGGCTGAGCCCGTGGTATGACACGCACCTTCGGCTTCGCGGCCCCGCGGCGCTGTTCATCCAGCAGGTTTTCGCGGAGGACTGGGTCTTCGCGACGGGTGAGCTGCTCGCCGGCGAGCAGTACTTCCCCTGCTGCGATCAACCCGGGCGATCGCAGGTGCAGATCGTCCCGACGGGCCCGGACCACGATGCGGGCGTGCTGGACCAGATCGCGTTCGCGGCGGTCGCGCAGGCGCGGGAGGTGATCCGGATCGCCACGCCCTACTTCGTCCCCCACTCGGCGCTGCGCATGGCGCTAACGTACGCCGCGCGGCGCGGCGTCAAGGTGCAGCTCGTGCTGCCGACGCGGAGCGACAACCTGCTGGTTCTGTGGGCGGGGCGGAGTTTTTACGCGGAGCTGCTCACGGCGGGCGTCGAGATCTTCGAGTTCGACGCGGGCATGCTGCACTCGAAGATCGTGACTGTGGACGATCGCTGGTGCATGGTCGGGTCGGCCAACATGGACGTGCGGAGTTTCCGGCTGAATTTCGAGCTGACGGCGCTGATCTATGACGAACAGGTTTCGCGCGACCTGGCGCTCGAGATCGAGCATCGGTGCGATCAGTCGCGGCGGGTCAGCGAGCGGGAGGTTTGGAGCCGGGGGCTCTGGGGCGATCTCGCGGAAGGTGCGGCGCGGCTGTTTGCGCCGCTGCTGTGAGCGCGAGGGCGCAGGATTGCCTGGGGCGCGGGGCGCGTCGGCGAGCCGATCGAAGGGTGCGTCACTACCGGGGAAAGAAACTCAGCGTCACGTGCATGATCGTCCAGAAGTAGAAGCTCTTCGTGCCGACGATGGCCTCGAGTACGCCGGTCTTGCCGAACGCATAGGTTGAGATCGCGCTGAGGATCACGAAGACCGCGGCGAGGCTGAGGTGCAGCACCGTAAAGCCGGTCCGGGTCGTGCGCATCCACTTCCACAGCGTCTTCGGGGGCTCCGCGGGCGGGCGGGCGGCGAGCGAATTGCGGCCGAAGAGATACCAGCCGACGAAGTGCATGAGCACGACGGCGTTGAACGTCCACGGGCCGCTGAAGAGCGCGAGGAGGATGATGCCGGTCGAACCGAGAAACACAACCAGGATGGGACGGTGTACCCTCCAGAGGCCGGCGAGGCCACCGTCGAACCGCCTGCAGATCCGCGCGATGACGAAGCACGCGATCACGAGCATGGGGAGAAACGTTGATGCGAAGCGCAGGATGTAGGGCCAACCTGCGGGAAAGATCTGTTCGAGGAACGGGTGGCTGTATTTCGGATAAAGGTCGCCGAAGAGCACGTACGCCGGAATCCCGATCGAAATCAACAGCCCGAGCATCAGGACCTGAAGCGTCACCATGATCCGGGCGTGGCTCGCGGCCGCCTCTTTGGGCATCTCGCCGTGCGCGCGATAGAAGAACGCCTCGTCGCGGAAGCCGTGAATGAGGAAGTAGAAGTAGAAGACGAGCAGGGCTACCGCGTTATAGTCCAGTTCGCCGTGCTTGTTTTCCTGCGTTCCGAACCAGTAGAACCCGATGCAGCCGAGTATGCCGATCATGGTCAGACCGAGCAGGATCGCCCACGCGTTCGGCGTGTTCATCCGCTTCGAACTGAAGAGAAACAGCGTGCCGATGATGATGTGCGGCTGGCCGAAAAGCCGCATGGGGAGCTCGGCCGGGTTTTTGAAGAGGCGGTAGGTGCTGTCCGTGATGACGCCCAGTGCGTCGCGGAATATGTACTTCTCGACGAGGTAGCAGAGCCCGCAGAATCCGATCGCCGCAAAGGTCCAGAAGAGCGTCTGGAGATACTGCCGGATCGTGCGCGACTCGATTCGGTCCACGAATCGGACCCGCGCCCGCCCGGCGACTGCGCCGGCCGCGAGCGCCTCATGCGGAATCGACGACATCCTAACTCCTTGGCGGGCTTGGGCTTCCAAAAGCCCCGCCAGCGGGCGGATTATTTGACACGCGGCCGAGTCCGTCAACCGGGCTCGGAGGCCGCATCCCCGCTTGCCGGCCCGGCAGGGCGTCGAGCCGAGAGAACGGACTCGCCGGCGACGAGGACGATCAGGCCGATCGCCAGCAGCGCATGGGGATCGGCCAGGTCCGTGAAAAACGCGTCGGCAGCGCCCGACGCTGCGTCCGCGGCGCCCCCCGGCGCTTCAAACGACACCGCCTGGACGCCGAGGATCCCCGCCGCGCGCTCGGGTGTAATCGGGCGCAGATCTGACTCCTCGGGCGGCCAGTTGACGGCGTACCGAGCCAGGATTCGGCCATTGTCGGCGACCACCTCGTAGAGGCCCGCGGCCCGCGTCGGCCAGCCGTCGACCGGCTGCCCGGCGTCGAGCGCGACCCGCCGCCCCTCCGCCGCCCCCTCCGGCCGCACAGTTACGGATCCTCGATCGGGCAGACCCGCAAACACCCGCTGACTCCGCTCGCCGAGCGTGAAATTCGCCGCACGATCCGACTCGGGGCGGTTTCGCACCGCCAGCGCATTCAACCATGACAGGAGCCCGGCCGCCCGGAGGCCCAGGTCGCTCCAAGCCGGGTCAGGCGAGGTCGCGAGTAGAGCCGCGACGCCCTTGCCGATGCGCCGCGAGACGATGGCCGCCTTGCCGTCGCCGAACCGGGCCTCGATCACGCCGCCGGCGGCCGGTTCGAACGCGAGCCTCCGGCGAATCGGCGCGCGGGTCAATTCCTCCACGCCAGGTTCGAGGGTCGCGGCCGCGTCGGCGTCGGGCGTCCAGTCCAAGGATTGGGTCGCCGACATCCGTTCGAGCACGGGAGGCGCGTCGCCGAGCATCCGTCGCAGACCGGGCCAGTCGAGCGCGGCGTCTCCGCCGCCGCACGCGAGAAGCAGAACCGCCCCGCCTTCGACCGCCGAGACGATTGCACGCCGCGCGGGATCATTGAGGTCGACGCCGGGCATCACGACGATGAGGTCCGGCGCTCCACCGCTCGGTGCCGGCCGGTCCATGGATCCCTGCCCGTCGAACACATGAACGGCGAGCGGCCGCTCCGGTTCCGCCAGGGCTTCCGGCGCGAGCAGGTTCCGCCAGATGAGTTCCGCGGTCGCATCCTGGGGCGGCACGCGCGCCGGCCGGACGAACCAGGCGGTCGGACGGGGTCCGGTTTGCCACGCGACAAATGCGGCCTGATCGAACGCAAGCCGGTCCGCCGGCTCCAGCGCTGCGATCAGCGTACATGCGTCCGCGGACCGCCGTGGCAGCGCGACCGTCACCGTGCGGACGGCGTCGGCGGCAATCTCGAGAGGTCCGACCCGCTCCAGGATCCGGGCCCCTTCCCGAACGACGAGCGTTGCACTCGCGCCCACGCCGGCGCTCGAAAGTGCGACATTAAGGGGAGCACTCCCAAGATCGGACAGGATTTTCCGTGGCGGGTTCGCGATCGAGACGGCGAGATTCGTCCGCTGGCCCGCTTCGGGCGCGGCGACGCGCACCTGCGCGTCCGGCATGCCCCGGAGCGCCGCACCTTCGACGTCCCGCCACGCGTGCGCGGCGAGGTCCGTGACGATTAACAGCTCTTTTCGCTGGGGGCGGGCGTCGGCAAGGTGCTGAACGGCGGCACGAATTGCCGCTCGGAGGGTCGATGCGTCGGCCGCTCGCGTGCGCTGGGCTGCCAGTTCTCGGCGCAGCGATGAGAAATCGTCGGTGGCTGGCCGGGATCGGTCGGCGTCGGCCGCGTAGACGACTGTCGCAACCGTTCCGGGCGGGCGGGTGGAAAGCTCGTCGATCAGGGCAGCGGCACGGTCGAAAATCGCATCCCGGAGCGACCGGTCGGGGCCAAGTTCATAGAGCGTGCTGGCCGAGTCGTCGATGACGATGGCGGCAGCCGCGGGCCCCTGAGGCGAGACGTCCGAGGGAGCTCCGGGCCACACGGGTCCTGCGAGCAGGAGCACGGCCGCTGCCACGAGCAGGACGCGGAGCAGCAGCAGCCAGAGATCGCGAACGCGCTGGGCGCGGCGACCGGAGGCGAGAGCGGCCGCGAGCAGCGCAGTCGCGGGAAAACGAATTCGTCGCGCGCGGGGCCGAAACAGCCAGTGGATCAGCAGTGGCGCGGCGAGCGTCGCCAGGCCCGCAAGCAGAGCCGGAATCGCAAATGTCACCGCTGCTCCCCGCATGGCGCGAAAATCGACTGTACACCGGGACCGTTCGTCTATACTCTAGCGGCGCTATCGAAAATGACCTCTCGGCGAGTCGCAAATTCATGGCGATCGAACCCTTTCAGACGGCGGAAGGCAGTGAATTCCCGCTCGTGCGGCAGATCTCGGTCTTTGTCGAAAACCGCCTCGGTCAGCTGCTCCGGCTGACGAAACTGTTCGAGAAGTCCGAGGTGCACATCGTCGCGCTCTCCGTTGACAGCTCCGTCGATTGCGCGATCGTCCGGATGCTCGTGGATGAGCCCGATCTCGCGGAAGAAATGCTCCACGACGCCGGCTTTGCGACGACGGAGACCGAGGTCCTCGTAGTCGAACTGCCGCCCGGCAACCGGGGCATCATGATCGTCTGCTCGGCGCTCCTGACGGGCGAGATCAACATCAACTATACGTATGCGCTTATGCCCGGGCCGGAGCGCGGCGCCTGCATCGCGATCCAGGTCGACAATCCCCAGGCAGCGTCGATCATCCTGGCCAAGAAGCACTTTCGTATGCTCGATCAGAGCACGCTGTAGCTCCCATGCGGCCGCCGCTCACGCCTCCATCCCCCGGGCAGTGGACCATGTCCGACGGGTACGTCCTCCGCGGCCGGGTCTGGACCGGCCCGCCGCGGCCGCGGGCGTGCGTCCTTTATTTCCATGGGATCCAGTCGCACGGCGCGTGGTTTGAGTGGTCGGCGTCGGTCCTTGCTTCCTCGGGCTGCGCGGTCGTGCTGCCTGACCGGCGCGGGAGCGGGCTGTGCGCACCGCCGCGCGGGGATGTGGGTTCGATCGCGCGGTGGCGCGAGGACGTGGACGCGCTCGCCGACTGGGCGTCGGCGCAGTTCTCGTCGCCGCGGCTGGCCGTTCTGGGGATGAGCTGGGGCGGAAAACTCGCGGCCGACCTCGCCTGGCGGCGGCCGGAGATCGTTGAGCGACTGCTCCTGCTGACGCCCGGCATCTTTCCCGCGGTGGATGTCGGATTCGGCGGTCGACTTCGCATCGCGGCCTCGCTGCTCGCGGGCGGACGTGGGGAACACCTGATCCCCCTGAGCGACCCGGCGCTCTTCACGGACAACCCGGCCGGACAGGCGTTTATCGAACAGGACGCATTGAAACTGACGCACGCGACCGCGCGTTTTCTCTGGCACTCGGCGCGACTCGAAACGTCGCTGAGACGGTTGCCCGCGGGCGCGATCCGAGTGCCGACGCAGCTTGTCCTCGCGCAGGGGGACCGGATCATCCGAAATGAACCGACCGTGAACTGGGTTCGCCGAGTCGTAGGTCCTTCGGCGGATGTGCACATCCTGACGGGGGCGCACACGCTCGAATTCGCGGAATCCGTGCGTGAATTTCAGGACCTTCTTTCGGGGTGGACGGTCTAGACATTTGGATCTAACCGGCGGGAGATTGCAACCTTTTCATTTGTGGAGGGTGGAAACGTCAGCTAGACTCTGGGTGAGTCATTTGCGGACGGGGCGCCGCCAGGCCCCCGGTGGAATGAGCGGAGTGAGTATTCCGCGGCGGCCTGATTTGCCGATCTCAAGGATTGAGATCAGGGCTGCCGACCGCGAGAGGCTTGATCCCGAGGGAGTTGCCGTTGAAGTCGTTGAACAACCGCGGGTTGCTGTACCCCGCCAGCGCGTTCGCAGCGATTTGTCTTGCGGTTCTGCTTGGGGCCGTCCGGACCGCTCCGGCAGACGACAAGCCTCTCGCCCGTGTCCAATCGCCGCCGATTCTCGCGGCTGCGCCGATGCCCGTCGCGGCGGCGGTGCCGGCCCGACAGGCGCTGCTCGAACTGGCCGCGAAAGACCCCGCCCGCATCGCCGAAATGGCGAAGGAACACTACCGCCGCACCGTCCGAGAGTACCGCTGCGTGTTCCTGAAGCAGGAGCGCATCGACGGCGATCTGAAGGACCCCGAAGAGATCCGTGTGCTCTACCGCGATCAGCCTCATAGCGTGTTCATGCAGTGGGAAAAGAACGCGGATGAGGTCAAGCGGGCACTCTTCATCGACCGGAAGGATTTCGTCGACGGCGAAGGCCGGAAGATCGCGAAAATCGAGCCGGCGGGAGCGATCATCCGCCTGTTCGTCTCCGAGGTCACGATGCCGATCCACGGCGACCGGGCCCGCGCGGCCAGCCGCCGCACGATCGACGAGTTCGGGTTCCAGAGCACGCTCAAGATTCTTGAGAAGGTCAATACGCTGGCGGCGAAGAACGGCGAGTTGAATTACCGGTTCGAGGGCGAGGGCCGGATCGACGGCCGTCCGACGCTTGTCTTCGTTCGCACGCTGCCGCAGAAGGCCAAGACCGGGACGTATCCCGACGCGAAAATGGTGCTGCATATCGACCAGGAATGGCTCCTCCCTACGGCCGTCTTCTCCTATGCGGACGCGGCAGGCAAGACACTGGTGGGCAGCTACGTATTGACCAAAGTTGAGCTGAATCCGGGGCTGACCGAGGCTGACTTCAAGTTCTGATCCGCCGCCTGTTCGCTCGTTCGGGGCCACTCGGTGCGAGCGAAGTCGACGTCCACGTTCAATATTCGATACGCTTTTTGATGGATGGGAGCGCGACCGCCGCGCGTCGCAGGATCGCTGCGATGCGCCGTCCCGCCCCGCCGCGGCCATAGATCGTTCGCTGGCCCGGGCGAGGGCTGGCTGTGAGCGCGCGACGGATCATCGCCTGGATCGCGGATTCCCGCTCCGGCGCGCGGAAGACGGTCGCGCCGCCGGGCTGGCGGCCAGCCTGACGCGGCCCGACATCCACGCTGGGCACTCCGGCGAACGGCGCCTCGATGATCCCACAAGAACTGTTGCCGAGCAGCAACCGGGCGCCGAGGAGCCGGGTCAGAAAAGCGTCGCGTGAGAACGATGCGACGATTTCGACGTCGTCGGGGGAACTGCGATGCTCATGGTCGTGGATCGCACGCATGACGCCAGCGCGGCCGCGGTCGGAGTTCGGGAGAATGATGCAGCGGCGAAGGCCCGCGGCGGCGGCGGCGGCGAGGGTTGCCCGCGCGGCTGCGTATTCGACGGATTCGGCTCGGCCGCAGGGATGCTGAATGACGACGGCGTACGGGGGACCTGGCCCCTCTGCGCAACGCGCAGCGCGCGGCCCTGACGGTTGGCCGGCCGGGGCCGCCTGACGAGCGGCGCCGCGCTGTGCGAGCATCACGGCGATGTCGTCGAGGCCGGGCGCGCCGACCTGCCAGACTCGGCGCGGCGATTCGCCGAGTCGGATCACTCGATTTCGCGCGTCGGCGGAGGCGACGAAGTGCAGGTGGGCGAGCTTGGTGATGCTGTGGCGCAGGGCGTCGTCGAAATCGCCTTCGGCGACGTCGCCGCCGTGGATGTGGGCGAGCATCCGGCCCGTCGTCGTTGCGGCGAGCGCTCCGGCCATGGCCTCGATGCGGTCGCCGAGGACGACGACAATGTCGATGTCGTCATCGACGAGGTAGCGGGCGATTTTCTGGATGCCGCGGCCGAGGCCGAGGCCCTGGTCGGCGGGCGAGCCGTCGCCGCGCTGCATCGGCACGCGGCAGGCGATCGGCCAGCCGTCGGCTGAGATCTCGCGGACGGTGAGGCCGCAGTCGCGCAAAAGATGCATGCCGGCGGCGAGGATCCGCAGGTCGATCTCCGGAGCGTCGCCCAAGGCGCGCAGCGTCGTGCGCAGCAGGCCGTATTCGGCCCGCGTGCCTGTGACGACGGCGATTCGGCGGCGTTTGCGCCGTGGGGGCATGTCGATCTCCGGATAGCTCCTATCGGAGGAACGGTCCGCAGTTCAAGAGATGTGAGAACGCTCACGCCCGGCGAGAATCCCGAGGCGCGGCCCGTCGTCGCCAGATCGCGGTCAGGCAGACGGCGTTGAGGATGACGACGATGAGACCCGAGACGATCAGCCATTCCGCCGGCAAACCGAGTCGCTCGCGAAATATCCCACTCGCGATAAGAACGAGACTGATCACCAAGACAATCTGAAACAACCGCACCATGACCGTCTCTCGCTTCAAGCAAGCCCATACAGCGGCCGGTACTTCGAGCGCAGGTAGTCGAGGTATGGTTTGGGCGACAATTCCGCTGCCGTCACGACTTTGACGAGCTCCGACGCGAGATAACGCTTGCCGTGCCGGTGGATCTTCTCGCGCAGCCACTCGCGGAGCGCACCAAACTTGCCCGCGGCGATCTGGGCGTCGAGATCGGGCACGTCCCGTCGCGCGGCGGCGAAGAACTGGGCGGAGTAGAGGTTGCCGAGCTGGTACGTCGGGAAGTAGCCGAAGATGCCCATCGACCAGTGGATGTCCTGAAGGCATCCCTCGGCGTGGTTGGGCGGCGTGACGCCCAGCAGCGATTTCATGCCCGCGTTCCAGGCCTCGGGCACATCCTTCACCGCGAGTTCGCCGCGAAACATCCGCCGTTCCAGGTCGAAGCGGAGGATGATGTGGAGGCCGTAGGTGATCTCGTCGGCCTCTACGCGGATGAGGCTCGGGCGCACGTTATTGATCGCGAAGTGCCAGTCGTCGAGCGAGACGCCGCGCATCGAGGGGAACTGCTCCTGCAACGGCTTGTAGAAGTGCTCCCAGAAAGGGCGGCTGCGGCCGACCTGGTTTTCCCAGAGACGGGACTGCGACTCGTGGATTCCGAGCGAGACGGCCGCGGCCATCGGGGTGCCGGTGTGCTCGACTTCAAAGCCACCTTCGTAGAGCCCGTGTCCGCACTCGTGCATCACGCCGAAGAGCGACATCGGGACATACTTCTCGTCGTAGCGCGTGGTCAGGCGGACATCGAGCGGTGTGATGCCCGTGCAGAACGGGTGCGCGGAGACGTCGAGGCGTCCGGCATTCGCGTCGAAACCGAACGCGGTGAGGATGTGATGGTTGAACGCCCGCTGGCCATCGATCGGGCATTCGCGGGTGAGCACGTCGAGCCTGGGCTGCCTGGGCGCGGTGCGGATCGCGTCGACGAGGGCCACGAGTTCGGGCTTGAGACCGTCGAAGACCTGCTGGATATCCGCGGACTTCGCACCGGGCTCGAATTCGTCCATGAGCGCGTCGTAGGGCTCGCTCTTCCAGCCGATCCGGTCGGCGACTTCGCGCTTGAGGTCGATGAGTTTCTGGAGATACGGAGCGAATGCCGGGAAATCGGAACTCTTCCGCGCGGCGACCCACGCCTCCTTCGACAGCACGACGGTCCGCGTGAGCTCCTTCACGAGTTCCGTCGGCAGCTTGCGGGCGCGGTCGTGGGTCCGTCGCGTCTCGCGAAGGTTGGTCGTGCGGGCAGGATCATCGGATCGCTCCGCCTCCAGGGCACTGAGCATGCCGCCGAGTTCATCGGAAATGAGCCGCTCGTGCGCGAGTCCCGCGAGCAGTTCAAGCTGGTCGGCCCGGTGCTCGGCCGCACGACGCGGCATGTACGTCTCCTGATCCCAGTCGAGCAGGGCCTCGACCGAATGGATGCAGGAAAGCTCGCGGATGTAGCGGATGAAACGCGCGTATTGATCAGACATGGAGGACTCCCCGTCACGTGGATCAGCCGGATTTTATACGGGCGACGGCCCCGCCGGTCGACAGCGGCGGAATCGAGCGTCGTCCGAGAAGGTGATTTCGAACGTGCCCGCGAGGTGCATTCCGTGCAGCCGAATTCGCCAGCCTTCGGTCCCCGCGCTGAGCAATTCCGCCGCGCCGCGATCCAGGCGACGGACGCGGCCACGGCCACCGGAAATCTCTCCCTCGTAGTCGAGATAAGCGCGCCTGTGTGGGGGGATGGGCTCGGCGCGGATGTCTGTCTCCGTCGTGAGCGGGCACGCCAGGAGGCGCCAGGCGGCCAGGCGATCTGAGTCCGGCGTTTCGACCAGGAGATCCCAGTGAACCGCCCCGTCGGTCGTGTGTTCGAGCAGCACGAACATCCCGCGGATCTTATCAGGCGTGGGACCAATGGTCAGGAGTATTCGAATCAACGGTCGACAGAAGCAAGCGGCGTGATTTGGATTCGATCCTGCGCGATTCGGACACTAGGGGTGGATGCCGTGCGAATTCCGCGAGCGCCGGGGCTCGGTCCGCACGCGCACTCGACCCCACGTCGGGGGAGACGGTAGAGTCCCCGCTTCGACGCTGGGCTGGGGGGAATTGAAGATGAATCCGCGACGTCGACCCATCGCAGCGTTCCTGCGCCTCTGCGTGTTCGTATCCACGATTCTGGCACTCGCCGGCTGCCCGGAGACCGGCTCCCCAGCGCCGTCGGGCTCGGCCAGCGTTGACGGGGGCGGCGGCGGCGGGACGGTCGTGGCGGGCGATGTCGCGGTGAATGACGGCAGCGAACCGGGCAGCGGCTCCGGAAGTCCATCCGGCGGCGGCGACGGTTCGGGCACGTCCGGAGGCGACAGCGGTTCCGGCACGCAGACCGGCGACGGCTCGGGCGGCAGCAGTGCGGATGGCGGCGGCGGCGGTTCCGACGGCGGCGGTTCCGACGGCGGCTCCAACGGCGGCTCCGGGTCCGTCGACGCACCCGCGCCGCCGCGCCTGGTCATTTCGACGTCGCTGCTCAACTTCGGAAACGCGGACGAAGAGCTGGTGCTGACACTTTCGAACGGCGGCACGGGGGAGGTTTCGTTCCTCGTCTCGTCGACCGACCCCTGGATCTCGTTCTCACCTACGGCCGGCATCATCGGGAGCACGCCTGTCGACGTTACCGTCCGCGTCAACCGGACAAGTCTCTGGCTCGGGACGTTCTGGTCCTCAGTGTCCGCGCGGGGCAGCGACGACTCGAACCTGGGCGTCGTCGTTATCGTGAACAAGTCCGGCGTTCCCGCGCCGCACGATCAGCTCGTGGCGTGGATGCGGCAGCTTCCGCCGCTGCCCAGGCGGCACTTCACCTGGAAGCCCGATTACGACTTCTACCAGCGGCTGGATGAGGACCTGCTTTACGAATTCATCCGCATCAACAACGGCGTTACCTGGGCCGACTGGCCGAACGCCGCGATGATCGATCGGCTTGTCCGGTTGTGCAAGCTGGTGAATCAGACGAATCCGACGCTGCCGGCGGCGCTGGCGTTCGTGGACAGCCCCTACTACCGGCACTGGCCGATTGACGCACCGCCGACGTATTCGGGTCCCGAACGAGCCCAGGAGATCGCGTCGCAGGGCGAGCAACTCGCCACGCTCGCAACCTACCTTGCGACGTCCAACGCCCGCTACAACGGCCCGAACATCGAGGTGGCGGCCATCGCGTATGACACGGAACTCTGGCGTCTGCGGGAGCCCGACGCCCCCGATTATCTGACGTGGAATGGAGCGATGCGCGCCAACTACGACGCGATCTATGACATCACCAAGGTCCATTTTCCGAACGTGCCGATCGACTGGTATTCGCGCGGGTGGATCCGGTTCTTCGGCAATTTCGAGCCGCCCAGCTTCGCCGATGTGCCTTATTACCACTTCGACCTCAGCGAACAGGGCGACGTCTGTTCCGCGGTGCTCTATCGGCTGCCCATGCAGTGGTCGAGCCGGGAGGCGTACGTGCGCACGGTTCAGTATGCCGCAGGCAACGGCGTCGATCAGGTCGTGCCGTGGATTGCCCTCGGCGCCGGCTATCGCCCGACTGAGGACAACACGAACGTCTACTACGACCCGAACTGGAACTATGACATGCAGGTTGCGTGGAACTTCGGGCGTGAGATCAACGACCCGACGAATTCCACGTGGGACCCGGCGCCGTGGGTGATGATCTATCCCTCGCCCTTCCAGGCTAACACGCCCTATTTCGGTCAGCACTTCGTCGCGTACGTCCGCGGGGCGCATAACGTCCCGGGGTTGCCGCGCTGATTCGCGGGCCAGGACGGGTATACTCCCGAGAGTCGGATTCGAGCATCGCGCGCTGCGAGCCGTTGAGCGCGGTGCTCGTCCGTCCTTCGGGAGGCCGTGATGGCCCGGAAACTCGTCCTGTCGCTGATGATCCTTGCGGCGGCCGTGGCCGGCGCACAGGAAGCGCCGCCGAAACCTGAAAAACCGGCCAAACCCGAAAAGCCCGCCAAGCCTGCCGGAAGAGACGGCCTGCCGAAGGCCGAGACGATCCTCGACGGGTATGTCGAGGCCACCGGCGGCGAGAAGGCGTATGAAAAGCTCAAATCGCGCGTCACGCGCGGAACGGTCACGCTCGGTGAAGTCGGACTATCGGGCAAGATCGAGACGTGGCATCAGGCGCCGGACCATTACTACTCGAAAGTCTCCCTCGGCGCACTGGGCGATACCGAGACCGGCTATGACGGAAGGACCGCGTGGAAGGTCACGCTCGGCACGGCCTCGAAAATGAGCGGGCCGGAGCGGGCGTTCTTCGTGCGGGAGGCGACGTTCAACGCCGACCTCAAGTGGCGCGAGCTGACGAAGAGCGTCGAGACGGTCGGCGTGGAGGATGTGAACGGCAAGCCCGCGTACAAGATCAAGGCTGTCACGACCGACGGGCATGCGATGTACCTGTACTACGACAAGTACAGCAACCTGCTCGTTCGGGTGGATGCGAAAGTCGTCACCGAACTCGGCCAGGTCGATGTCGAGGTGTATCCATCGGACTACAAGGAAGTCGACGGAATCCTGGTTCCGCATCTGACGACGCAGCGGATGATCGGGATGCTCCAGACGGTGCGGGTTGACTCGGTCGAGTTCAACGTCAAAATCCCGGCCGAGAAATTCGAGACGCCCAAGGCCGTGAAGCAGCTGAGGGATGACGGCGGCGACGCGCCGCCGCGGAAGGGCGCGAAACCACGCAGAAAGGAACCGTGATCGATGCCGGTCTGGGTCTGGGGCGCGTTCATCGCCTTCGTACTGGGGATGCTGGCGCTCGACCTCGGCGTCATCAATCGCGGGGCGCACGTCATCCGCAGCCGGCAGGCCCTGCTCTGGGCGGGTTTCTGCGCCCTGCTGGCGGTTCTGTTCAGCGGGCTGGTCTACCTCATTTACGAGAACAAGTGGTGGGGCATCGAGTCGACGATGAGCGGCGAGAAGGCGGCGACCGTCTTCCTGACGGGCTGGATCATCGAGCAGTGCCTCAGCCTGGACAACATTTTCGTCATTGCAATGATTTTCGCATATTTCGGCGTTCCGATGAAGTACCAGCACCGCACGCTGTTCTGGGGCATCATGGGCGCGCTCGTGATGCGGCTGGGAATGATCATGCTGGGGGCGGTGCTGATCCAGCGGTTTTTCTGGATCACGTACGTCTTTGGCGGCCTGCTGCTGCTGACCGCGTGGAAGATGCTCCGCGCCGGCGATGAAGCCGTCCATCCGGACCGCAATCCGCTCGTTCGGCTGGCCCGGCGGCTCTATCCCGTCTCCTCCGGCTTCGACCAGCAGTATTTTTTCACCCGCATCGCCGCAGACGGCTCCTCGACCGCCCCCGCGCCGGCCGGTGCGGCCTACGCCACGCGCGTCGCCGCGACGCCCCTGCTCCTGGTCCTCATCGCCATCGAGAGCACTGACGTCATCTTCGCCGTTGATTCCATTCCGGCGATCTTCAGCATTACGAGCGACGCGTTCATCGTGTTCACATCGAACGTCTTCGCGATCCTGAATCTGCGGTCGCTCTTCTTCACGCTCTCGGACATGCTCGACCGGTTCTCGCGCCTGAAATACAGTCTCGTCATCATCCTCGCGTACCTGGGCGTGAAGATGATCGTCAAACCGCTGATCGGCCACGGCGACGAGAGAGTCGAAGAGACGTTCTTCATCATCACGCTGCTCGTGGTCGGGGTTTCGCTCGCAGGCGGAATCGTCGCCTCGATCGCGGCTCCGGCAAAGCCGAAACGGGCTCCGGACGGCGGCGAAGTCGAGTCGATCGTATAATCACTGCGTCCGGCGGGTTCGTGCCCGGCGGCTGCTCCAGGAGACGCATGAGATGCCCAGCGCCCCGCCGCCCGCGAGCCCGTTCAGCCCCATCGACGAGATTCTCGATGAACTCCGGCATGGCCGGATGATCGTTCTTTGCGACGACGAGGACCGCGAAAACGAAGGCGACCTCATCCTGCCCGCCGAGTTCGCCACGCCGGATGCGGTCAACTTCATGCTCAAGTACGGCCGTGGGACGCTCTGCGTCGCACTGTCGCGCTCGCGCTGCGACCGTCTGGGGCTCGCGCCGCAGGTGGCTCAGAACACGACCCGCTTCGGCACGGCGTTTACCGTAACGATTGACGGGGGACCGCACCTGGGCGTGTCGACCGGCGTGTCGTCGAGCGACCGGGCGACGACCATTCGACATACTGTTGCCGAGGAAGCCGTCGCGGAGGATTTTGCCCGGCCGGGGCATGTGAACCCATTGATCGCCCGCGACGGCGGCGTGCTGGTGCGTGCGGGGCAGACGGAGGGTTCGGTCGACCTGTGCCGCCTGGCGGGCCTGATGCCCGGGGCGGCGCTGATCGAAATTCTCAACGACGACGGCACGATGGCCCGGGTGCCGCAACTGACCGAGTTCTGCCGCGTCCACGGGCTGAAGATGTGCACGGTGGCCGCGCTGATCGAATACCGCATGCAGCGCGAGCGGATCGTCGAGCGGCTGGAGACGATCCCGCTTCAGAACGACTACGGCGTCTGGCAGCTCGTCGCGTATCGCTCGAATGCCGAAGGCGGCGAACACCTGGCGCTGTGCATGGGGGATGTCGGCCGATTCGATGACCAGGGCGTGGCCGCGCCGAGCCCTGAGCCCGCTCTTGTCCGCGTCCATTCCGAGTGCCTTACCGGCGACGTGTTCGGCTCGAAGCGCTGCGAATGCGGCGAGCAGCTTCACGCGGCCATGGCGATGATCGCGGCTGCGGGGCGCGGGGCGCTGGTGTACCTGCGGCAGGAAGGCCGGGGCATCGGACTGCTGAACAAGTTGAAGGCGTATCGGCTCCAGGACCAGGGGCTCGACACGGTCGAGGCGAATGTGGCGCTCGGGCTCGCGCCCGACCGGCGCGACTATGGCGTGGGCGCGCAGATTCTCCGGGACATCGGGCTGTCGCGGATTCGCATCCTCACGAACAATCCTAAGAAGACCAGCCGCCTGACGATTTACGGTCTCGAGGTCGTCGAGCAGTTGCCGCTTGAAATGACGCCGAGCGCCGCCAACCGCCGCTACCTGGAAGCGAAAAAGTACCAGATGGGCCACGACCTGCGGAACGTGTAGCGATGTCTGCCCGGCGATTCCATTCCCGCGGGAGCGACACAAGTATCAAGCTATTTGCTTTGATACCAGAGTTTGTTCGCTGACTCTGCAAAGAGGGGGCGCGGATTTTTGCCCTCGCTGATCGGTTCAAACCCCATTCGAAGATCAACGCAGAACACAGCATCCGCGGGGAGTTCGCATGGTTTCGACCATTCCGATTCGGCGCATCTTCGTCTCTCAATCGTCCCGATAACGAGCGTGAATGAGACGGTCTCGACGGTATTCCGTTTCACGGTCACTTTTGGGATCGCGAAGATAGGGCCGGGAGGAAGATAGTGTGGAACGATTCGATACGTTTCATCGGTATTCACTCGCCAGAGTCGAAGGCCTGATACGAGTGACCCTTCCAAATTCCATTTTCCAAGCTCGAGATCATCGTCTGTTTGATTCTCGACAACGATGCGGACTTCGGCGAGACGCTCGCCGTGGTCGCGAACGATTCGGAATGAGTCGAGTTTGAGGCCGATCTGATTGTGCGCGTAGACTTGGGCGGGCGGCTGGGGTGCCGCTACGAATACGAGTGTGAAAGCGATACTGAACAGGCTCAGCATGGGCGGTTCCTTCCTTTTTTGAGATCCCGAATCCGGTTGAGCTGACATTGCGACGGCTGGACAGCCACGCGCCGTACGCTCACCGAGTCCTCCCCCGCGGCTGCCACGTCGTTCACTCCCAGCGGTACACCGCGACCGCCTTGAGTTCGCGGATCACGATCTCTCGGCCTGTGACGGCCAGGTGCCCCCATGTCTCCGCGTCGGCGATTTTCTTCGTGTCGAGAAGCGTGAACTCCTTGGGCGTCGCGTCCAGCAATAGCAGTTCGCCGCGCTGGTCGAGCGCCAGCACGCGGTCGCGGTTCAGGACGAGGCTCCAGTATTCGCCGAACGCCTTCGACCGCCACGCCTCCGTGCCGTCTTTCAGATTCAGGCACGCCGCCCGCTGGTTCCGCAGGTGGACGTACGCGAAATCGCCCACGACCACCGGCGTCGACATGTACCCTTGAGCCTTGTTTTCCCAAAGTTCGTTCAGCCCGAACGAATCCGCTGACTTCGCCAGTTCGAAGCCGAGCGATTTTCCGCCATAGGCGCTGACGAAGAGCCGGTCGCCGACGATCACCGGCGTCCAGATGTTCATACCTCGGAACGCCGGGATTTCGCGCCGCCAGAGCACCTTCCCATCCTCCGGCGCGACGCCCGTCAGCTCGGTCCTTGTCTGCACCACGAACTGCGGCGTCCCGCAGAGTGTCGCATGGACCGGCGAGGCGAACGCGCTGCCCATCATGCCCCCGCCGTCGACGAGCGTCCGCCACCGAACCTCGCCCGTGATCTTGTCGAGGCGTACGAAGGAACCGCCCGCCTGCACGTAGACGCTGTCGTCGACGATCAGCGGTGATGACACGAACCCGAACGACGGCAGATCGGTCTTGAACTTCTCGACAAAGTCGATCGACCAGCGTTTTTCGCCGGTATTCGCATCGAGGCATACGAGCAGGTCGCGCATTCCGGCGACGTAGAGGCGCTCGCCATCGCAGGCCGGCGTTGCGCGGATCCAGTCGCCGTTTTTCTTCGCGATGAACGAAACGCTCATCGCCCCGGGCCACTCGGTGGTCCACAGCGTCCTGCCAGTGGCACGGTCGAGGGCGTAGACCACCTCATCTTTTTTGTCGCGGGTCTCCGTGACGAAGATGCGGTCGCCGACGATCAGCGGCCCCGAGTAGCTCGGGCCGAGTTCGACGCGCCAGACCTGCTTGAGGCCCTTCAGGTCGTTCGGCCACGCCGGACTCTCGGCCACGCGCCCATCCCGCGTCGGTCCGCGCCACTGGGGCCAGTCTTTGCCCGCTGCATCGCCGGCAGCAACCGTACTCGTCAATCCGATCGTCAGTCCTATTGTCAGTCCGACGATCGCGCACCATCTCCGTCGCCCAGCCATTTCGAGTATCTCCTTCTCAATAGCGATCAGGGGATGGTAGCGCGACCGCGACCGCCGTCTACTCGCAGTGCGGGGGACATTCGCGCTTTCACGGCACCGGTCCAGTCGACGGCGGCAGCGCCGCCCAGCCGCCGGGCAGGATTCGGGCGATTCAATCCCCCTCGGTCGCCCCATCCGGCCGACGGATGTCGTATTTCTTGAGGCGGTAGCGAAGATTGTCGCGGCTGATGCCGAGCGCGACCGCGGCTTTGGTCTGGTTCCAGTCGTGGTCCTCTAGGGCCTTGACGATGATCGATCGCTCATGGCCTTCCAATGGCGACATCGTTTCCGGCTGCTCGGGTGTCGGAACCGGTTCACCGGCGATCTCGCGCGGCAGATTTCCGGGGGTGATCGCGCCGGTGTCGCAGAGCAGCACCGCGCGCTCGATCACGTTTCGCATTTCGCGGATGTTGCCCGGCCAGCGGTAGTCGCAGAGCAGTCTCATCGTTTCCGGCGCGATGCTGGGCCTGGGCCAGCCGAGATCCCGGGCCGTGCGGTCGACGTAGTAGTTCACGAGCAGCGGAATGTCGTCGCGCCGCTCGCGGAGTGGCGGCAGGTTGATCGGGAAGACGTTCAGCCGATAGTAGAGATCCTCGCGAAACTCGCCTGTCTCCATCGCCTTTTTGAGGTTCCGGTTCGTGGCGGCGATGATGCGGACATCGCAGGTAACGGTTTTCGTGCCCCCGACGCGGACGAACTCGCGCTCCTGGAGGACGCGGAGCAGCTTGATCTGCGTCGACGGGCTGATGTCGCCGATCTCGTCGAGGAAAAGCGTACCGCCGTCGGCGAGTTCAAACCGGCCGAGCTTGCGGGCCGTCGCGCCGGTGAACGCGCCGGCCTCGTGGCCGAACAACTCGCTTTCGAGCAGGGTCTCCGGCAGCGCGGCACAGTTGATGGCGATGAACGCCTTGTAATTCCGCGGGCTCATCGCGTGCACGCGGCGCGCCGTCAGTTCCTTGCCGGTGCCCGTTTCGCCGAGCAGAAGGACGGTCGCGTTCGTTGACGCGACGCGGTCGCAGAGTTGCAGCACATCCTTGAGCGGGGCGCTCGCGCCAATGATCGGGTCGTCGTGCACAGCGCCTTCGCGGAGGCCGAGATTCTCGCGCTTCAGATTTTCGTGCGTCTGGGCGTTCGCCACGCCGGTCGCCGCGAGATTCGCGAAGATCTGGAGCAGGTCGACGTCGTGTTCGTCGAAGGGCTGGCCACCGCGTTTGTTCAGGACTTCGACCACGCCCATCGTCTGGCCGCGCACGCGCAGGGGTGCGACGACCATTCCACGTGTCACGAAGGTCGATTTTTCGTCGAACCCGCCGAAGAAATCAGGGTGGCGGTGGACGTCTGGAACCAGCATCGGCTGGCCGGTCGACGCGACGCGGCCGGCGATGCCCAATGTCGCGTCGAATTCCTCGCCTACGAGCGCGGCGCCTTCCGCTCCCACGGCCGCCTTGAACACGAGCTTATTCCGCGGCCTGTCGAGCAGGATGACCGAACTCGCCTCGGCACCGAGCACGTCAGCCGCACTCCGCGCGATCGCCTGGAGCACCGCCTGGAGGTCGAGCGAGCCGTTGATGGCCGCCGACGCTTCGAGCAGGGCCTCGAGCGTGGCTTCGTCAACCCGGACCTGCGGATTCCTGATCGTTGGTTCGGCGGACACGAATCCCCCCAAGGCCGGAGCCCACGGATGGAGGTTGAACGGTTCGTACCAGCACTATACACGCTCTGGAGCGCCGGCGACAAAAACGCGCGGCCACTCACGTTCGATCGCGGCGGAATCTGGCGGAAGTTGGCGAATTCCAGTTGCTCAGCGACCGAAGTCCGCGGTCAGGCTTCGACCGGGCCGGTGTCGTAGCGCGCGAGTCCGGTCATCTGGCGGTATGCGAACCGCGGGGGCGAGAGTCGGGTAAGCCAGTCGCGGGCAAACCGCATGAACCCGGAAGAACCCTGGGCGAGCCGCCCCATCCTCCACGAGCCGTGCGTCACGGCCGCCGTGCGCTCGAAGCGGAGGCGCTCGAAGGCCTCGAGGGCGGCGGAGGTTGAGCCGTTCGCCTTGAGGCAGCGGGCGAGAATGGGTGCGTCCTCGATCGCCATGCAGCCCCCCTGTCCGAGGTTGGGCGTGGTTGCGTGCGCGGCGTCGCCGATGAGGACGACGGCTTCACGGCACCATGGCCGGGCCGGAACACGGTCGATGATGTCGTTGCGGATGACCGCGTCGGCCGGCGTCTGCGCGATGATCTGCGGAACTGGCGGCGCCCAGGAGCGGAAGAGGCGGCTGACCTCACTATGCTCGTCGGGCGACGAATCTCCGGCCGGGGCATCGGCCACGGCGAACCAGTAGACCCGGCCGCCGGGAAGCGGCGTGATGCCGAAGCGCTGCCCGCGGCCCCAGATCTCCACGAGCACGTCCGTCGGGTGGAGCTCCGGAGGAATCGTCGCGACGCCGCGCCAGCAGGTGTAACCCGCGTAGCGCGGCGGTGAATCACCGAAGACGGCGGCGCGGACGGCGGAGCGGATCCCGTCTGCGCCGATCAGGATGTCGCCCGTTGCCCGTGAGCCGTCGTCGAACATGGCGGTGACGGGGCCCGGGTGATCGTTCGAACTGAAGGCGCGGTGCTGCTGTTCGACGGAGACGAGTCGCTTGCCGAGGCGCACGGTCGCGGGTGGGACGTGCTGGGCGAGCGCTTCGATCAGCTCGGCGCGATGGAGCATCCACAGCGTGGGCGGGAGATCTAAATCGCGCTCGAACCGCGCATACTCGACGCGCAGAAGCACGCGTCCGTCTTCGCGCCGGACCTCGCCCGCGGCCGACGGCTTTCCGCGGGCGCGAATCGAATCTCCGACGCCGATGTGATCGAGGGCACGGAGAGCATTCGCCCAGAGGCTGATTCCCGCGCCGACCTCGGTGAACCGCGGCGAGCGCTCGAAGAGCGTGGACTCGATCCCCGCGCGGCGGAGTGCGATGGAGGCGCAGAGGCCCGCGATTCCGCCGCCGATGATGAGGGCGTGCATCGGCGACTCGCTACGGGCGGGGTGTTTTCTCGACGATCTGAGTAAGCGCTTCGTCGGTCGTCATTTTGCCATCCAGATGGGTCGTCCATGGCTGGCGAACCGCGGCGGTCGCGTCCGGCACCTTGGCATAGTAGCCGGCCGCGTCACCGTAGTGCTTGTGCTGCGGATTCAGCAGCCGCCGAACCGTTTCGCCGGCTTGGACGAAGATCAGCGTGTGCGGGACGCTGCGCATGGTTTCTGAGCGCGGGGAGTGGCCGGCCTGCTGGAGTTTCTTCCGGAGTTCATTGAGCACGGTCGGCTGTGATTGGGTCGAGATATCGAGGGCGTGGGTGCATTCGTGCAACACGGTCTCGGCGAGAAGTTCGGGTTTTTCGTCCGCACTGACGATGCAGACGCCCCCGCCGCCCCGCCGGCGGTGCGTGAAGCCGCCGGGCGCTGGAGCGGATGCGACGAGATAGACGGGGATGGCTTCCTGTCCGTTGTTCATTCCGAGGCTCTTTTCGATGTATACGATGCAGCGGGACGCATGCGGGAGAAGCTCGGATTCCAGCGACTTCCGCGCGGCTGCGATCTTCCGCTGATGCTCGGGCCATGTCTTCTGGACGAATTCGCGTTCGATCGGGTCGTAGGCGTCAAGGAGCTTCGTCGCGAGTTCTCGAAGCGGGAGCCTGGCGCCAGTCATCGACTGAAACTCCGCGGGCAGTTTCTCGGCGATCCGGCGAGCAGCCGCCACGTCTTCGGCCTGCATCAGGGATCCTTCGAGGATCCCCCACGCCATCTGGCCGCCGAGCGATTTCTCGATTTCGGCGACGGTCTTTACCGCCTCTCGCAGCGCCTCCGGCCGCCTGTCTTCGGCGAGGTCCGCGAGGGCGCGGATCGCGTAGTGCATGTCCAGGAAACGGCTTTCGAGGAACTCGATGCGGGGCCCCCCCTGCGCGGCCGGGGTCGTTGTCGGCACTGTCTGGCCGCGCGCGGTCGCCGCGATCAGGACGAGGATCAGAGGGATGCAACGCATCTGGGTGCTCCTGTCGAGGCGTGTCCGCCAATTAGCCTCGCCCGTTTGCAGGCCGGTCAGGTTGATTAGACGCGGCCGGGCGGTTTGCCCGGTCACGGATTGCCGTCGAGATTAGCGAATCGTGCCGTCGTCCTGAATCCGTTCGGCGGGGATCCAGACGACCTGCCCGTTTTCCCAGACGACGATAGGGTCGCCGGTGCGCTTGTGGTCGATGAGGGCGTCGCGAACGGCTTGCTGACAGGCCTGTTCAAGGATGTGGTCATCCTGCATGACGGCGTCGATGTCGATTTCCGGGTCGAATCTATGCATCGCGTGCGAACTCCTGCAGCGCTTTCCATTGTATCGGTCGCACGACCCGATCGGCAATTCCGATTCCGCCGCGTGCGACCAGAACCGCGCCGGTGGGGTTCGAATTGTCAAAGACCATCCAGCGCACCGCGAGGGGCATGTACAACTCGAACAGGTTTTTCAGACCGCGCACAAATCGCCGTCTGATCGTTGCCTCTGGAATGTTGTGACCGCCGCGGTGGACACGATCCGCGACGCGCTGAACGGCGAGGTCGGCGCTGCTCAGCGTGACGAACACGAGGTGGACGTGATAGTCTTCGCGCAACCGGGCAGCGAGGAACGGCGCGAGTGTGCGACTCGCAAGCGTCGTCTCGAAGGCGAAGTTCGCCCGCGCGGCCGCGAGTCCTTCGAGGCGCTCGACCATGATCTTGCCTGCCATCATGGCAGCAGAGTCCGGATCAAAGCCCGAAAGACCGCGGGCGATCACGTCGGCGTTAACGAAGTGAGTCACCGCGAGAGCGCCACGGAGCCCGCGCGGCGCGACCGTCGATTTTCCGGCCCCGTTCGGGCCGCCGAGGACGACGATATGAGGCCGGCTAGGCATATCTATCTGAGATCAGCAATGGTAAACGAGGATGCCCTTCCGTTTTCGGGCTGCGGCGCGCATGAACTCTACAACTCTGTCGTAATACTCGACGACGTATTCGATCGAATCAGCGTTTTTCCAAATCTCCGGGTAGATCGAGTGCCTGGCCAGCTTCTGCAAGTCGAGCCGTGCGGCGAAATCTGCTTGCGATAAGGTGTCCAAGGCGTCGGCGATCGCACTGACTTCATCCGACGTAAACGCCCGAGCGGGTCCGTAACCCACATCCTCGTCGCCGATCTGCGCGCCGCCAACCTGGAGGAACGCCCACGGAAAGTCGCCCTCCCACGCGGTCCCCGTCAACGCGAAATGCATCGCGTGCCAGGCCTTGTCGATATTGAGCGAATTCCCGTGATCTTCCAGCCGTTCATCGTCGGAGTCGTCGCCGTCTTCATCGCCGCCGAATTCGTCGTCGAATTCACCCTCGTCGCCAAAGTCGCTATCGAGGAGATGGCGAATCTTCGGCGGCGCGGCGAGGAGCGCTTCGATCGTGTGGTCCCAAACTTCGCGGATTTCGCACGTCTGTCCCATTCATGATCTCCGGCGCGTCGTCTATCGCACCACGCTCAGCGGCACGCTCCCGTCCTTCCTGGGCAGCGGGTCCGGGGGCTTGATGTCTACGCTTGCGCCCAGCAGCGTCGCCTCGCCGCGGGAGACGCGCTCCGCCAGGACGCGACATTCGTGCAGCAACGCGTCGAGCATCCCCGCCTCGGGCACCGTCTGACGCAGCTCGCCCTGCACGTAGAGGATGCCCTTGCCCTTGCCGGCGAAGATCGCCACGTCCGCCCCTTCGCATTCGCCTGGGCCGTTCACGACGCAGCCCATGACCGCGACCTTGATCGGCAGCTTGATCTCCTCGCTGATCTTCCGCCGCACATCCGTCACGAGCTTGAACAGGTCGACCTCGATCCGGCCGCACGACGGGCACGCGATCAGCTCCGGCTCGGTCCGGCTCCGCAGGCCCAGCGAGCAGAGCAGCTCCTTGCCGTCTTCGACCTCGTAGACCGGGTCGGCGGCGTAGGAGATGCGGATCGTGTCGCCGATGCCGTTGGCCAGCAGCGTCCCCAGCGCCGCGATCGAGCGAATCCGCCCCGTCTCCGGCGGGCCGGCGTGCGTGACGCCGAGGTGCAGCGGGAAATCGACCTTGTTGGCGATGGCCGTGTAGACGTCGATGACGATGCGCGGGTCGATCGACTTGGCCGAGATCACGATGTCGTGGTAGTTCGCCTCGTCGAAGATCCGCAGGTACTCCTCGAGCTTCTCCATCATGATTCGGATCAGCCCGCCCGCGTAGTCCCCGGCCATCGACGCCTTTTCCTCGGCCCGCTGGCCCTTGTCCTTGCGTTCGACGATGCCGCCCTCGTTCAGGCCGACGCGGATGGGCACGCCGCGTTCCTTGCACGCTGCGATGACCTTCAGGACCTGCCGCCGATCCTGGATATTTCCCGGATTCAGGCGGATTTTGTGCACGCCCGCTTCGATCGCCTCCAGCGCCCGCTCAAAGTGGAAATGCACGTCCGCGACGATCGGCACCGGGCTGGCCGCGATGATGTGCGGCAGCGCGGCCGTGTCCATCTTCTCCGGCACGGCCACGCGGACGATATCCGCCCCGGCCCGGGCGAGCTTCTGCACGTCGGCGATGCACTGATCGATCTCGTACGTATATCCGGCGGTCATCGTCTGAAGCACGACAGGGGCGTCGCCGCCCATCTTCACGGGGCCGACGGAGACCTGACGGGTTTTGCGGCGTGGGGGCATAGTTGAAGAGCGAAGTTCGAAGAGCGAATAGCGAAGTACAAGCCACCGGGACCGTCCTGGGGGCGTCGACGGGCGATTCTATGCGATCAGAACCCGCTGCGCCAGCAGGCGGTTGCGGCGGGGTGAAAGGTGAAAAGTGAAAAGTGAAAGGTGAAAGGCAGGAGCCGCGGCCCCTTTCACCTTTCACCTGTCACCTTTGACTCGGCGCGACGCATCAATGCCGCGACGCGAGACTTCCGTTCGTATTCGGCAGCACCTTCTGCACCGCCCGTCCGTCCACCGTCGACGGCGTGAACGCGGTGTTCGGAACCGCCGACACCGTGAACCCGCCGCCCGTGCCGAAGTTCACGAGGAACTGGGCCGGGTTGCCGCGGGCGGTCGAGCGGACGGCCGTGATCTGATACGTCACCGGCGTGGCCGCGCCGCTGGGCAGCAGGTCATCGACGAACGACTTCACGCCGCTGGCGCCGATGAACTGCATCGACCCGCCGGCCAGCGCCCGCCGGACCTCGTAGATCGTGCCCGTCGTGCCGGCGGGATTGCTGCATTTCCACTTGAGCTGGAGCGAACCGTCGCCGAGCAGCCCGACGCTCAGCTCGAACGGCGTGCCGGGCGGCGGCGGCGTGCTCGGGGCCTGCGGCGCGGGGATCTGGGCCAGCACGTAGACGTTCGGGTTGTCCGTGGTCTGGGCGAACGTCTTGATCGTCTGGATCATGTCCGCACCCGCGCCGGGCGCGTTGTGCATGTCGCGGACACTGTCGTAATACGCCTGCGTCGCGGCCTTCGCGGCGTTCTGCGCCGCAACGTGGTCGTCGTACGCTTTGCGGGCGTTGAGCGTCGCCGTGCCCAGCGCCGTCACGCTTGCGGACGTGAGCCCGATCGCGGTCGCGTTCGTCGTCCACGGGGCGATGCGCGCCTCGTAGAACTCGATTTTCGCCAGTCGGTTGGTAGGTACGACACCCATAACGGATCTCCCTGGGTCCGAGCCGTGCGGCCGGTCCATCGAGAGCCGACGCGCAGGCAAGCCCGAGCGCCCGTACACGCCCTACAACGGACGCTTCGAGAAGCCCGGAAATATCTACCGCGTGCATCGGCCCGGCGCGGCGAGGGCTTCATTACCGGCAGGAGAATTCACGACGAGAAGACGAGCGGGCGGCGGTTTTTGCGCTGCGAACAAGGCGCGCGCAGCCGCGCGCGAAGACCGTTTGGCCCTGCACAACCGTCGCGCAGCCCTGCGCAAAGGTTTTACAGCCCCGCGCGAGGACCGTACGGGGCGGAACAAAGACCGTGCAGGGCCGAACAGGGAGCGCGCGGGGCTGAACAACGACCGCGCAGGGTCGAACAAGGACCGTGCGCGGCGGAACAAAGTTCATGCGCGGCCGAAGAGGCACCGTGCTCCGCGCGAACTGCATGCTTACGCGGAGTAGCCGTAGGGTGCGTCCCTCGACGTCCCTCAACGCACCAATCCGTGCAGGCGATCAAAGACGGTGCGTCAAGGGACGCACCCTACGGAACTACGGAACTCACGCCCGCTTGGCTTCCGCCGCCTCTCGGCTCAGGAACTCCAGCAGCCGCTCGAGCCTGCAAAGAAGCTCGTAGACAGCGTGACAGGCCTCGCGTAGGGCCCGTATGTTGACGTTGTGCAGATCGGCGAGCGTCCACTTTCCCCTTTTTTCATACGGATAGCGGAAGGCAAATGAGCTCGGGTCGTGCTTTTGGAATTTGATCAGGAACTCGTCAACCTCCGCGACCTCCCCGGTGTTAAGCGGAAAGTCGCTCGCGAGCAGCCGGCGAGTCTCGGTCTTTACCTTTCCCCAGAGTTCACATAGGTCGTGATGCTTGTCCTTAACCGTTCTGCGCCCGTCCCTGATGTAGTCTGCCTTCCACGCGAGGCTTTTCAGCGAGAGCTCGAGTGCTTGTCGGTAGAGAAAACAAGTTGCGTAGATGTGCACGTCGAGCACGGCGTGGTCTCTCTCCATGCACTCAACGAGCGCGGTCGCGGAGCGAAGGTAATACTCTGCCATGCGGTCAAAATCGAGCCAACCATAAGAAGAGGTGCACGCGTTATTCTCCCAGTCCGCGTGAGCGACAAACGGGTCGACCGCCATATACCAATCACCTTTCTTTCTAAGAGAATTCTGTGGCGGCTAGTCGATGTCGCCGGGTCGCTGACGCTCGTGATCGTCGCGAAAGGGCGTATCGAGCGAGTCGAATGGCCAGTTTGGAATTTCGAACTCGAACAGCCGATCGAACGCCCGACCAGCCCGCGCCGCCATCTCGCGGTACGGACCCCCAGGTTCTAGGAAGTGCTCGTCCGCAGCCCGGAGAATCGCCTCTGCCTCAAGGCAATGCTGGACGCCAGCCATCGTGAGAACCAGCTTGCTCTTCTTGAACTTCGCCGCCTTTCGCTGGCTCGGCGTAGAAGCGACAAAGTCGCAGACGGATTCCATATTCACATCGCGCCATTCGATCCAATCGGTTACGGAAAGGCCGGTAAGCACCCGGTGCAGTTCAGCCACCTCCTCCTCGGTAATGGAACAGCGCAGTTCCTCAGCCAAACCGGCGCACTCCATGGCGTATCTCCCGAGGCTCATATGCGTCATCCCTTCGCGTTGCCGCGTCGTTTCGCGCCCCGCTGCGTCGCGATCTTGATCTGCGGCTTCATTGGCTGGCCACAATAGAAACAGAATGAGCCGTCTTTGTGGTTGATCTCCTTGTCGCAATGGGGACATCGGGGGATAAGTTCCGAGCCACACTTTGGGCAATGCCGACGATATTGCGGCCAGTAGTGTGCGTGTGTAAAGGAAAGCTCCTTAACCACATCGCAACCGGGTTTTGGGCAGATCCCGTAGTACCGAGCGCTCACGAATCACACCAGCTTTCTCGCAAGCTCCTCTTCGAGAATCTCCCGCACCGTCAGCGGGACAATCACCTTCCCCGACTTGCGGAAATACGCGTCGATTTCGCGAAGCGCATCCGAACTGAAATCGAACGCGACGAAGAAGCCCTTCGTTCGGTCCTCGCGGGTCATGACGGCTTCGAATGAGTCGATGTCGGGGCGGCCGACTTTGTCGCGCTGCTTGACCTGGATCGGGTACCAGTGATCCATGAATTGCAGCTCGCCGGTGGCCTCGCCGCGGCGTTTCGGAGCGGCGGAGACCGGGAAGATGCGGCCGTCGATGCCCATGTCGCCGACCTGGGCCTTGTTCGGAATGCCGCCGAGGGCGATGACCGCCCAGTTCTCGAACTCGAACGGGGGCAGCGCACGCAGCTTCTCGGCGCTCCACGGAAGATCGCGGACGACGAAGCCGCGGCCGCTACGCCAGAGCGCTTCATCTTCGCGAATGTGGCAGACATCGCGCAGCCGCTTGGCCATGACGCGGCAGGCGGTGGGCGAAATGTCGATGCCGATCCACTGGCGGCCGAGATTCTGCGCGGCGACAAGGGCGGTGCCGCAGCCGCAGAAGGCATCGAGAACGATGTCGTTGGGGTTGCTCGATGCGCTTACGATCCGCTCAAGTAGCGCGAGCGGCTTCTGCGTGGGGTAGCCGAGCCGTTCTTCCGCCCGCGAGTTGATCGGGGCGATATCGTCCCAGAGGTTTTGGATTCTCTCCCCTTGCGTCTCATCAAGATATCGCTTTAGCCGAAGCCGACCGTCCGCCTTCAGGGGAAAATAAAGGCGGCCTTCCGCATCATATTGCTCCATGACCTCGCGGCTCACAGCCCACCCGTTCGGATGCGGCTCGTACGTCACGCCGTTGCTTGCTTTGTAGCTGTAGTGGAGGTTGGGCCTGATGCCCGGATTCCGAAGGTCGCTCGTCGTAAAGCGGCGGCCGTCAGGGTCGACCCCGGTGAACTTCGTCGTGATGTGGCGCTCGGAATATTCAATGTACACCTGATTCCAGGTGAATCGTCGAGACGCCGTGTAATAGAAGATGCTATCCGTAATATTGCCAAACCCGCGGCCAACGTTGCCGTGGCTCGACGTCCGCTGCCAGATAATCTCGCTTTGGAATTGCTCGTCTCCGAAGATTTGGTCCAGCATCACCTTGACGTAGTGGCTCGCGTGCCAGTCGCAGTGATAGTAAAAGCTACCGGTCTTCTTCAGCACGCGGGCGAGTTCGACGCAGCGCGGCCGCATGTAGTCGATGTACGCCTGCGTGCTGGCGTGGCGGTCCTCGAAGGCCCGCTTTTCCTTCGTCTCGCCCCAGAAGACTTCGTAGTTGCGGTTGCTGTTAAAGGGCGGGTCGATGTAGACGAGGTCGACGCAGCCCTCGGGGAGCTTCTGCAACTGATCGAGGCAGTCGCCGCAGTAGATGATCCTTGTATCGACGAGCGACGAAGGCCGGCCCGCGGGCGCAGCAGCGGCCGGCGCGAGGCTGGCGGTGTTGGACCTGCGTTTGGCCATGTAGGGTGAATATCACCCGCCGTCTCAGCCGTCAACTGGTTACACGCCGGGCACCGGGTGCCCTTGTCGACCCAAGCCGTTCGCGGTGCCGCGTTCGACGTCGACGGACCTTGAATCGCCGCGGCGGCTGCGAATTCTAACAACCTCCGCTCGCGTCGACATGCTTTCGGCGACCGCGGCCGCCGCGGCGAAGCATGTCGACCCGACCGGCGGCTTTTGGCCATCGAACCGGCCGCCTGGACGCGGACGCGTTCGGCGATTGACGGTTTCTCACGCCGGTCGTGTCGACATGGCACCCGAAACGTGCGCCTCCGCGCTGCGCCGAATGCCAAGCCCGCGCAGCTTCTCAAAGTAGACGTAGAACACCGGCGTGACGAACAGCGTCAGCGTCTGCGAAAAGACCAGCCCCCCTACCACGGCCAGGCCCAGCGGCTGGCGGGATTCTGCTCCTGCGCCGTAGCCGATCGCGATCGGCAGCGTGCCGACGAGGGCGGCCATCGTGGTCATCATGATCGGCCGGAAGCGGACGATGCACGCCTCGCGGATCGCGTCGACGGGCGAGAGGCCGCGCTCGCGGCGGGCCTCGACCGCGAAGTCGACCATCATGATGCCGTTCTTCTTCACCAGGCCGACGAGCATGATGACGCCGACGAAGGCGTAGAGCGTCAGGTCCATGTCGAAGGCCATGAGCGTGAGCAGCGCCCCGAAGCCGGAGAGCGGGACGGCCGTCAGGATCGTGATCGGGTGGATGAAGCTCTCGTAGAGGATGCCCAGGACGATGTAGATCACGAGGATCGCCAGCGCCAGGAGCATCAGCAGGCCCTGCTGCGAGGACTGGAACGCCTGGGCGGTGCCCTGGAACGAGCCGCTGACGGTGGCCGGGAGCGTTTCGCGGGCGATGCGCTCGACCTGCTCGACGGCGGGGCCGAGCGCGGTGCCGGGCCTCAAGTTGAACGAGACGGTGACGGCCGGGAGCTGGCCGAGGTGGTTGACCGAGAGCGGGCCGACGGTGCGCGTGACGCGGGCGATGGCGTCGAGCGGGACGAGCGACCCCGTCTTGGGCGAGCGGACATGCAGCCGCGGCACGACGTCGGGGTCGCGCTGCTTCTCGGGCAGGACCTGGAGGATGACCTGGTACTGGTTGTTCGAGCCGTAGATCGTGGAGATCTGCTTGGAGCCGTACGCGCTGCCGAGGGCGGTTTCGATCTGCTCGGCCGTGATGCCGAGGGCGGAGCAGCGGTCGCGGTCGATCTCGACGTTGAGCTGCGGGTTGCGGAGCTGGATGTCGACGGTGACATCGCGAAAGCCGGGCAGGTCGGCCATCCGATCGGCAAGCTTCGGCACGCTGCGGTAGAGCTCGGCGGTGTCGAGACCGGTGAGCGTGTACTGGTATTCGCTCTTGGAGAGGCGAGCGCCGAGGCGGATCGGCGGGAGATTTTGCATGAAGACGCGGATGCCGGGGACGACGGCGAGCTTGGGCCGCATCTCTTCGATGAACTGGTCGACGGAGACATCGCGCTGGTCGCGCGGTTTGAGGCGGAGGAAGAGCGAGCCGGAGTTCATCGTGGCCGCATTGCCGCCGCGCTGGCCGACGTTTGACATGAACGAATCGACGCGCGGGTCGGCCTGGAGGATCGCGGCGAGCTGGGCCTGCTTTTCGACCATCGCCTCGAAGCTGATGCCCTCGGCGGCCTCGGTCTGGCAGAGGACGCGCGAGGTGTCTTCCGAGGGCAGGAATCCCTGGGGCATGTGCAGGTAAAGCCAGACGGTCCCGGCGAGGATGCCGAGCGTGATGACGAGCGTTACCGCGCGAAAACGGAGCACGACATCGAGGAGCGCGGCGTACATGCGCGCCGGGAGCGAGGCGCCGACCGCGGCCGTGCGGTTCCCCGGGCCGTGCGGTTCGGCGGCGGTGCGGTGTTCGGCGGCGGTGTGGGGGCGCAGGAAGCGGCCGCAGAGCATGGGCGTCAGCGTGAGCGAGACGACGCCGGAGATGAGGATCGCGACGCCGATCGTCACGGCGAACTCGGTCAGGAGGCGGCCGAGGATGCCGCCCATGAAGATGAACGGGATGAACACGGCGGCGAGGGAGATCGTCATGGAGACGACGGTGAAGACGATCTCCTTCGAGCCGTCGAGCGCGGCGGCGAGGACGTTCTTTCCGCGTTCGAGGTGGCGGACGATGTTCTCCAGGACGACGATCGCGTCATCGACGACGAAGCCGACGGAGAGGGTCAGCGCCATGAGCGTCAGGTTGTTGAGGCTGTAGCCGAGCAGGTGCATCAGGGCGAACGTGCCCACGAGCGACATGGGAATCGCGAGGGCGGGGATGATCGTCGCCCGGATGTTGCGCAGAAAGATGAAGATGACCATGACGACGAGACCGAGCGTCAGCCAGAGCGTGAACTTCACGTCGTGGACGGACTCGCGAATGCTGACCGAGCGGTCGAAGAGCAGGTCGAGGTCGATGGCCGCGGGGATCTGGGCGCGAATCTGGGGAAGCAGGGTGCGAATGCGGTCGACGACTTCGACGGTATTCGTCCCCGGCTGCTTCTGCACCTGGAGGACGATCGCCCGCTTGTCGACGCGCCAGGCGGCCGCCTTGTCGTTTTCCGCGCCGTCGATGACGCGGGCGATGCTGTCGAGACGGAGCGGGACGCCGTTTCGGAAGGCGACGATGACATCGCGGTAGGCGGTGGCCGTCTGCAACTGGCCGGTGGACTCGACGGTGAAGGCCTGCTGCGGGCCGTCGAGGAATCCGAGGGGCAGATTGACGTTCGCGCTGCGCACCGCCTCGGCCACTTCGTCGATGCCGACGCCGCGGGCGGCCAGGAGATCGGGGTCGACCTGGACGCGAACGGCGAATTTCTGCGAGCCGTTGACCAGGACCTGGGCGACGCCGCTGACGGTCGAGATCTTCGGGGCGATGAGGGTGTCGGCGAATTCGTTCACGACGTACATCGGCAGCGTCGGCGAACTCAGCGCGATGTACAGCACCGGCTGATCGGCCGGGTTCACCTTGCGGTAGGACGGGGGTGTGGGCATATCGCGCGGGAGGCGCGACTGGGCGCGGGCGATCGCGGCATGGACGTCCTGCGCGGCGGCGTCGATGTTGCGGTCCAGCGCGAATTGCAGCGAAAGCTGCGCCGAGCCGAGGAAGTTCGTCGACGTCATCGAATCGAGACCGGCGATCGTCGAGAATTCGCGTTCCAGCGGCGTGGCGACGGACGAGGCCATCGTTTCCGGGCTCGCACCGGGGAGCGACGCCGTCACGGAGATGGTCGGGAAATCGACGTTGGGCAGGTCGCTCACGGGCAGCGTGCGATAGGCCATCGCGCCGAAGACGGCCATCGCCGCCATGACGAGCGTGGTCATGACGGGCCGGAGGATGAACGGGGCGGAGAGATTCATGGCGCGGCGACCTCGGCCGTGGTCAGCGGCTGGGACGCGGCCGCGGGATCGTTCTTGAACTGGACGCGTGCGCCGGGCGAAAGGCGCAGGTGCCCGTCGGTGACGACAATCTCACCGCCGGCAAGACCGGACGTGACGACCGTCCGGCCGTCCTGAATGATCCCGAGTTCGACGGGACGGGCTTCGACGGTCTTGTCGTCGCTGACGACGTAGACGATGGCGCGATCCTGCCCGGCCTGGATTGCCGTCGACGGGGCGATGACGACGTCCGCCAGTCGGCCGGTCGTCAAGCGGACGTCGACGAACTGCCCCGGCCAGAGGTGGTGGTCGGTATTGTCGAAGGTCGCTTTGAGCCGAATCATGCCGGTCGTCCGATCGACTTCGTTATCCACGAACGAGAGCGTGCCGAGAATCAGCTTTCCGGATTCGACGGGATCCTTGACTTCGATGTGCAGCGGCTCGGCGGCCGCCTGGATTTCGCCCAGGTGCTTGTCGGGCACGGAGAATGTCACGTAGATCGGAGACACCTGGTTCAGGACGACGAGGGGCGTGTCGCGTTCACGCACGATGTTTCCGCGATGCGCGAGCAGGCTGCCGGCGCGGCCTGAGATCGACGAACGGATCGTGCAGCGCTCGACTTCGAGCCGCGCCTGTTCGATCTCGGCGATGCGCGCCCGGACCTGGGCGGCCTTGGCGTCGGCGTCGGCGCGGGTCATATCCCGTTCGCGCGGGGAGCCCTGGTTGCTCGAGAACAGACCTTCGATCCGCTCGGCCTCGCGGCGTGCGTCGTCGGCAAGCGCCTGGTCGCGCTTCAGGTTGGCCTCGGCGAGGTGAAGCGCGGCCTGGTACGGCCGGGGGTCGATCGTGAAGAGCTGCTGGTCGGGCTTGACATCGTCGCCTTCGCGGAAATGGACGCCGATCAGTTCGCCGTCCACCTGCGAGCGGACTGTCACGGTCGAGTACGCCTCGACCCAGCCGATTGCCGTCACGATCGCGCTGACATCCGCGCGTTCGACCCGCCCCACCGCGACGGGCACGGGCGGCGGCGCGGACTGCGCTTTCTTTTCAGGCTGATTGACGGGAACACCGCATCCGGCGATCCCGGCAACGATCACGAGCGCAACAAGCAGAAACCGGTTCACGAATTCTCTCCATATCGCGCAGCAAGGCTCTCGAGCCGCCACTGCGGGCGGGCGCGCTCGGCGTCGGTGAGGATTCCGGTCAGGACGACATGGATGATCTGAGCCGCCTGGAGCTCGATCGGCTTGCTCCGCCCGGCGAAGTAGTTGGTGAACATGGCCCCGTAGATCGCGCTGCTGATCACATCGCGGATGGCTTCGATCGGCAGACGGCGGATGCGACCCTCGTCCATGAGGCGCGCGTAGAGGCGGCTCCAGCGCTCCGCGTTCGCCTCGCGATGGGCGAAATATGTCGGCTTGCGACGATCGCCGAAGACCGACCGTTCGAGCATCATGATCTCGACGCAATCCGGATTCGAATCGAAGAATCGAAGGTACTCCGCGACGGCGTGGGCGACGGCGGCAAGTCCGTCATCTCCGGCCGAGTCGACGGCGGCCTGAATGTGCGTGCGCATGCGGGTGACGACGAGTTCGCTGACCGCGAGGAAGAGCGCCTCCTTCGCCGGGAAGTATCGGTAGAGGGTGCCCTTTCCGACCGCGAGTTCGTCGGCGAGCATCTGCATGTCGGCACTGTGGTAACCGTGACGGGCGAAGAAGCGCGTCGCCTGGTCCAGGATCTGCCGCCTTCGGGCCTGCGTCTTCGACGGATCCGCGGGCCGTCCGCGCGGATCGCCCGTTGGGGATTTTCGGCCCCTGGTTTGGCTCGCACGCACCTGCGCCATAGGTCCCCCGAAATTAGCGGACGGACGCGCCCGTCCGCGTGGGGGATTATAGCTGCCGACGCAAGGGAGGCTACGCGACTTGGGCCGGCGGGTCGAAGGCATTTGGACGAAGAGGGCCGCGCCGCAGGACAGCCGAGACGTATCGAAGTCGAGGCGATCCGCGCGGCGCTGCGATCCAGTTCGAGGAGCTATGCGTAGAAACGCCGGATCGAATCGACGACGTGCTCCATGTCTTCGGCGTTGAGGTATTGGTGGCAACCGATGTAGAAGCCGCGTTCGTACAGATGATCCGCCACCGGAAAACGGCGGCCTACGTCCGCGCCGAGCCACGACCGGTAGACCGGCTGGTGGATGAGCGGCAACATGTCGCGCGTCTCGATCCCCCGCTCTTCGAGGTAATAGACCAGAGGGCGCATCGAATCGCCGCGAGCGACGAGCGGGTAGACCATGAACGCGTGCTCGCGGTCCGGGGGGATGGTGGGAAGCTGGAGCACGTCGGCGAGGCTCGCGAGCTCGCGCGTGTAGAACGCCGCGCACGCCTGCCGGGCCGCCAGGATTTCGCTCCACTGTTCGAGCTGGCCGAGTCCGATTGCCGCTTCCAGTTCCGTGCAGCGGTACGAGTAGCCGATTCGTTCGAACCGGAACCGGCGGTCGACGATCTCCCGGAATTTCGGCGAGCCCGTCTCCGCGTCGTCGTCGATCGAGATATAGATGCTGTCCCGGCCGTGGTTCATGAGGCTGCGCATCAGGCGCGCCAGCTCGCGGTCGCGCGTTACGGCGAACCCGCCGACGCCGGTGACGAGAAAATGGGCCACGTAGGTTGAAAAACAGGCGACGTCGCCGAATGACCCGACCGGCT
The DNA here is from genome assembly GCA_045863555.1 of Planctomycetota bacterium. GTDB lineage: Bacteria > Planctomycetota > Phycisphaerae > UBA1845 > Fen-1342 > JACRLV01. The sequence goes on from BTUU01000007.1 coordinate 266,634, forward strand.
GTCCCCGGTATCGGGCAAACATCGTCTCGCAGGAATCCTCGACAATCGCGAGATCGTGCCGCCGGGCGAGATCGAGAATCGGGGCCATGTCGCAGGGCAGGCCCATGAGATGAACCGGCATGATGCACCGGGTCCGCGGGGTGATCGCGGCGGCGATTTTCGCCGGATCGACGTTGTAGGTCGTCGGATCCACATCAACCAGCACCGGCGTGAGCCCGTTCTGCCAGATGACGTTCACGCTGGCCACGAACGTGACGGCAGGGACGATCACTTCGTCGCCGTCCTTCCAGCCGCGCTGCTCCTTGAGCGCAGCGAGCGCGATCTGAAGCGCCGACGTACCACTGTTACAGAAGCAGGCGAACGGGACCGCGTGGAGTCGGGCGAACTCGTTTTCAAACTTCTGCGTGACCGGCCCGTATGACAGCCGGTTGCTGTCAATGACTTCCCGCAGGTGTGACCGCTCGCGCGGGCCGAGAATCAGCTCGCCCACGCGCACCGATCGCAGCGCGGGTGCCCCTACCGAGCCCGATGCGGATTCCATGGCGATGTGTGCCACTCAGCGGTCTCCCATCCACACGGACGCCGCGATCTGGAGCGCGGTTTGGCGCCCTCCGAAGGCCCCCCTTGACCCGACGGCCGAACGGGTGCCGCGCAGCCCTTGCAGCTCTTATCGGCATGCCCCGACCGCGCCCCACAGCGGCTTCATCGCCCCAGGAAGGCGGACCGATAGAACGGCATATGACCATTCCGCAGATTCAGCCCTGGATCGACCACGAGGAAGTCGAGGCTGTCCGCGAGGCTGTCGAATCGACGTTCATCACCGAGCACGAGCGCACGCGCCGGTTTGAGGCGATGATCCGCGACCGGACCGGCGCACGACATGCAATTGCTTATTGCAACGCGAGTTGCGCGCTGTTTGCCGCGCTGCGCGCTGCTGACGTCGGCCCCGGGGACGAAGTCATCGTGCCGGACATGACATTCGCCGCCACGGCTAACGCGGTGATCCTCGCCGGTGCGACCCCGGTCTTCGCCGATGTCGACCCCGAATCGCTGATGATGACGCCGGCGACCGTCGCGCCCCGCCTCACGCCACGAACGCGGGCGATCCTTCCGGTGCACCTTTATGGCATGGCGGCGGATGTCGATGCGCTGGCGGCGTTTGCGGCCCATTACGGACTGGTCATGTTCGAGGACGCCGCGCAGGGGATGGGCGTCCGATTCCGCGGGCGACACGTCGGGACGACCGGCGCGGCAGGCGTAATCAGCTTCTATGGAAACAAGACGCTCACGACGGGCGAAGGCGGCGTCGTTCTGACGGATGACGACGCGATCGCCGACGCCGTCTACCGATTGAAAAATCACGGCCGGGCCGAAAAAGGCGTGTTCGTACACGAACAGATCGGGTTCAATTTTTCGTTCACCGAGATGCAGGCGGCGATGGGGATCGCGCAGCTTGGCAAACTGGACCGCGTTATCGCTGAAAAGAGGCGGATCCGGGAGCGCTACGCGTGGGGTCTGCGGAATACGGTCGGCGTGAACCTGCAACTTCCGCCGGAGCACGTTTCGCCGGTGTACTGGTTCACCAACGTCTTCTGCGATGACGCAGGCGGTCTGGCCGCGCACCTGGCGGGCCGGGGGATCCAGTCGCGCCGATTCTTTCACCCGCTCCATCGGCAACCGTGCTACCGCCATCCTGGATCTCCCGGGTTCCCGGTCAGCGCCGGCGCGTATGTGCGTGGACTGTCCCTGCCGAGCGCCTGCGGATTGCCGGATGAGACGATTGACGGGATCTGCGGCGTTATCGCCGAGTGGGCCGATTCCCGGCTCGACGATGCGCCGGGCCCGGCCGCTAAACCGGCCGTGTCGCGCCCGATGAGCGCGGTTGTTTTCGACGCCTGATTCGAAGAGGAGCGCCGTATGGAATTGAACGTCGACCCGTCGGATCGGAAACCGCACATTGTGGTCGTCGGCGGCGGCGTGCATGCGGTCGTGGTCGTCGACTGCATCCGCGCGACGAAGCTTGGCATCGTTACAGGTTATGTCGATCGATCCGCTCATTCTTCCGCGAACATGTGCCGGATTGCCGTGCCATGGTTCGGCGAGGACGCGGCGCTCAGCCAGCGTTTCGACCGGGGCCTGGTTGACGCGGCGATTCTCGGAATCGCGGGGATCGACCACGTCGAATTGCGACGGCGGCTCGTCGCGGAGCTGAGCTGCCGCATGCACCGCTGGTGGACGGCGATCCACCCGACGGCGGTCGTCGCGGAGGGCGTTCCGGTGGGCGGGGGAACCGTGATCCTGGCCCGGGCGGCCGTCAATCCGCTGGCGCGGATCGGCGAGCATGTCGTCATCAACACGGGCGCGGTGATCGAGCACCATGTAACCGTGGGAAATTTCGCGGTGATCTCGCCGAACGCGACCATCTGCGGGTGCGCGCGAATTGGCGAATCCGCCTTCATCGGTGCGGGTGCGACAATCCTGACAAATATCTCGATCGGGGAACGAGCCGTCGTCGGCGCGGGGGCGGTTGTGCTGCGCGACGTCCCGGACGGCGCGATCGTCGTCGGGAATCCGGCGCGCCTGATCGAGCGTGCCGCTCTGCCGCGGCCAAAACGCGAGGCGATCCCCGCGTGAAGATCTCCTTCTGCCTGATCGTCCACAACGAGGCGCGCACGCTCCGTGCGAACCTGGATCATCTTTACCCGCACGCGCACCAGATCATCGTGTGCGAGGGCGCGATCACGCTGCTGCGCCACCAGCTTGATCTCAGTGCGCGATCCGGTGACGGCACCAACGACATTCTCGACGAGTATCCGGATCCGGAGCGAAAGCTGCTGGTGATTCGACGGGATTGGGAGACCAAGGATGAGATGGCGGCCGCGTACGCGGTCCACGCGACGGGCGATCTGATCTGGCACGTCGACGCCGACGAATTCTACGAGGACGACTGCTTCGGGTTCGTACGCGGCGAGTTCCAGGATGATCCTGCACTTGATACGCTTGAAATCCCCCACCGCATTTTCTGGAAGTCGCCACGGTACGTGCTCGTCGACGCCGACGGCAACGATCGCTGGTGCCTGGTACCGCGCGTGCTGCGGCGCGCCCCGGGCATGAGCGTGAGTCACATTCCCGTCCGCCGGATCATCAACGGGAAGCCTGATGAATCGAACCGGCGCCCGCCGCGTGAAGCGAGGATTCTCTGCTGGCACTACGGGTGGAACGACGACGCGCGCGTTCGGGCGAAACTGCGGATCTACTCGACTCGGGATCAGAAAACGACGCGGCCAGGCTGGATTGACTCCGTCTGGGATCGCTGGTGGCCGGATCAGCCGGACGAGGCCTGGCCGGACGGCGTGCATCCGGCCAAAGCGGTGCGCGCCTGGCCGCGGCCGTTTACACGGCCGCATCCGCGGTGCATCGCGCCAATCCTGAACCGGCTCGACGTTCTCCGACACGGCGGATTCACGCCTTCGTTTTCGCCAGAGCCGTCTACCTCGTCAGGCCGGACCTCGTCCGGTCTCAGGAGCGGTCATTCATGAGGATCGGCGTCTACCTTGGACAGTGGCGGTTGACTGACGCCGGCGGGATGGGCGTGTACCTCGCCAATCTGCTGCAGGCCGTCAGCCGACAGCTTTTGCGTCCCGGCGCTCCGCCGCACAAGCTCTGTCTCGTCGTCGATCAGACGGAGGACATGATTGAGCGCGTGGCAGCACTTGGAACGGCTCTCCCGATCGTTCCGCTTCGCCGGCCGGGGATTGAGCAACTGACGCCGCAGGAACGCCGCCGGGCGATCCGCATCCGGTCCCAGAGCTACTCGAATCCGTTCGCGGCCGAACGCTGCCGGGCGGACCGGTGGAGCCGGGCCGCGTACGCCTACCTGTGGGGCCTCGACGAAGCAGTAGAACAGGCTGACATCGACCTGATCTACTTCACGATCCCGCCGTACCTGAAGCGGCCGCGCATTCCATATCTGCTCACGATTCACGATCTCAAGCATGTCCATCGACCGCAGGATCACGATCCTGCGGACCACGCGCGCCGGCGCCGGTGGGGTCGCGTGGCCCAGGCGGCGCGCCTGGTCGTGAGCAGCTTCGCCCACATCCGTGAAGATGTCGTAGCGCACTTCAAGGTCGCGCGCGAGCGCACAGCCGTGCTGCCGATCGCCGTGCCCGATGAAATCCGGCTCTGGGCGCGCGAGGCGCCGCGCGGCCGTGTTGCGCCCCCGCGGCGTTTTCCGCGGCCGCCGTACGCGCTGCTGCCGGCTCAGTTCTGGCCGCATAAGAACCATGAGGGCGTGATCCGGGCGCTGGGGCTGCTGCGGCGGGAGCGTGAGCTTGATATTTCGCTCGTCTGCACGGGACAGGTCCGCGGACTTGCCGGCGCCGACGCGGCGCGGATCCGCCGCATCGCGGTCTCCGAGGGCGTCAGCGACCTGGTGCGTTTCATGGGCCACGTGAATCGCGACGAGCTGCGTCAGCTCTACGAGGCCGCGCGGCTGGTGATCGTCCCGACACTCTACGACCCGGGGAGTTTTCCGGCGATGGAAGCGCTCGCACTCGGCAAACCGCTCGCGGCAGCGCGGGTTACGTCGATTCCCGAGACGGTGGGCGATGCGGGCGTTCTGTTCGACCCTTCACAGCCCCGCGACATCGCGGATGCCCTGCAACCGCTCTGGCTCGACGCCGACCTGCGCAGCCGCCTCGCCGAGCGCGGCCCGGCGCGCATCGGCGCGCGGACGTGGGACGACGTGGCGACCGAGTGGCTCACGCTCTGCGAAGAGTGCATGCACCCGCCGCGCGTGACGATTGTCGATGATGTCGCTGCGCACGGGGCCATGCCATGATCGACGCGCGCGTCAAAGGGGCGCGCGCCCTCGCGCCGTCTCCGACCGCCTCGCCGATGCACGGTTTTGTCGCCCGGGTCGCGCCGGGCGCGCGGTATGCGATCTACCCCGCCGGCCGATATACGCGGGCCTGCCTCGATGATTTCAATCCGGAACTGCTGAACCTGGACGGGCGGAGGTTTCTCGGCCTGATCGACGACCACGCGACGCCCTTCGGAGATGTTCGCGTCGCTAAGCTCGCAGACGCCGCCCGCGACTGGAAACTCGATTCGATCCTGATCCTGCGAGATACGCCGGACCGCCGGCTTTTCCGGAACATTCGCGTCGCGCAGGCATCCGGTGCGCTGCGGCACGTCGAGATTATCACCCAGCCGCTTCCAACGCTTTCCGCGATGCTCGCCCACCTCGACACGTATCACCCGACGTGTCCGTACGAGCCGGCGTTCGTCCGAGCCTGCCAGGTCGCCGACGAACCGCTCGACGCGCCGGAGCCGACGCTGCTCGTCACGCTGGACGCCGAGGCGTTTCCCGGCGCTGATCGCGATGCTCTCACCCTCTATGGCCGCGTTGTCCGTGAACTGGCCGCGATGTTCGCCGATGCGGGCTTCGGCTTTACTTTCTGTGTGCAGGTGAACGATTCGCCGGGCGGCATGCAGGCGACGCCGCAGGCCGCGCTCGACGCCGTGCTCGAAATCCTCGGTCCGGGGGCCATCGGGCTGCACGGCCTGGATCATTCGATGCCGGTGGTAGGGTATGCCGACGAGTGGTTTGCGGGCGGGCTCGATGCCGTGGAGCGAATGACCGGTGTTCGGCCGGTGTACTGGGCGCCGCCGGGTTGGACGCTGAACTGGCGATCTCTGGCCCGCGTTGCGCATACCGGAATCCGCTACGTGCGCGGTCCATGGACCGGCCCAAACTGTCGCCAGGACGGCGTCACGACGACATTGCGGCACCCGCTTCGGCTTTCATCCGCCACACTCACCCCGTACGCCTACGCCGACTGGATGTTTGCGGACCTCGACGGCAACCGTCTCGGCGACGATTCCGTCACGCGGATGCACGAGAGCCTGGTCCGCTTTGCCGCAGAGGCCCCGTGCGTGATTGAACTGGTCGCGCACCCCTACCGGCTGGTTGGGACGGACTGGTCGCGGCGGCTGATGATCGTTCGCCGCACGCTCCTACGATACAAGGCAGCGGGCGTGCGACTGGCGGGTGTAGATGCGCTAAGGTCAATGAAACCGCTTCGGGAGACCACGCTTGCCGCTCACCGATGACATCCCGTCCGTCGCAGCGCCTCCGCGGGGTTGGCTGGAGCCGGTGGCAAAGGCCGGGTTCGCAGAGAACTGGGACGCCGAACTGTTCGGCATTCGCGTCCCCGCATGGCGCTGGCCGGTCGTGCGAGCAATTGAGTCGCTATTTCATACGGGTGACGGCCGTCCGATCGTCATCGCGGATATCGGCTGCGGCGCGGCGACCTACGCGCGGCACCTGCTGACGACCGGCATCCCGTTCGAGTACCACGGCTTTGACCACAACCCGGGCATCCTCGAAGCCGCGGCGGAGCGCTGGCGGTTCCTCGCCGCCGGTGCACCGCGCTTCGCGCTGCTCGACGCGCGCGAGCCTCGCTGGCCGATTGCGGATCGTCGTTTTGACGTCGTGCTGTGGGATTCGACGCTTCGGTTCGTGGAAGATGTTCCGGCCGCCGTCCGCGAGAGCGCCCGGGTGGGTCGGCGGGCGATTCTGCTCGCACGAACACCGGTCGAGACTCGAACGTGGCGGGAGGAAGTTTCGTACTACGGAATGAACACGCCGTCGACGAACTGGCACTTCGATCGGGCGTATTTCGAGCGGGTCGCGGCTCAAACGGGCTTGACCCTGTCGGTCTCGGTCGGGGATGCCGATCTCCAGGCGCTGACGCGCGGGGCCTGGCCCGAGGCGGGGCAAATCCAGCCGGGCGTCAATCTCACGCGCGCATTTCACGAGAAATATATTCGTGAACGAGTCGACCGCCTTCTGGCCGCCGAGCCGGGCCCGTGGTCGATCTATGGCGCGGGCCGGCATACGCGGTGGCTGCTGGGCGTGATTTCCGAGTCTGCGCGCCGCCGGGTGCAGGCCATCGTCGATGATGCGGCGAGGCCCGGCCAAACGCTTTCAGGGCATTCCGTTTCGCGGCCCGAGTCCGCGAATCCGGCGTGCTTCGCGGGAGTGGTCGTCAGCTCGGATACGATCGAGGACCGACTTGCGGTCGCCGCGGTGAGGTGGAGCGGAGACGCGGCGCGCGTGCACCGGCTCTACGCGGCGATGCCGCCCGGCCCTTATGACAAGGCAGCCGTCTGAAATCGTTTGGGGTTACCCCGCGAGCGGCGGCCCGAGGAACTCGACGCCGATTCGACCGAACGCGTCCGCGAGCGTCTCGGGGCCGGCCCGACCCTCCCGGGCGAGCTGGTCCGCCTCGCGAAATGCGCATTCCAACCCGGCGGGCGTGCAGGTGACCAGCATCCGCGAGGGCGTCGCGCCGATATTTCGGAACGTGTGGACGGAGCCACGTGGTGCAAAGGCGAATCCGCCCGCGTTGACCACGAATTCCCGACCGTCGACGGAGAATTTCACCGTTCCTTCGATCACAAAGAAGAACTCGTCGTCGCGCTGGTGGCGGTGAAGGGGCGGCCCCATCCCGGGCCCGGTGGTGTGTTCGAATATCGCGGCCTGACCGGCGGTCGCGGCGCCGTCCGCGAGGATCCGGACGCGATCGCCGACGACGTTTACGATCTCGCCGCCGTCTGCCGGCAGTGTGTACGCACTCCGCGTCTGCGTCATCAAAATCGCTTCTCCGTCGGAATGAGGGGAGGTCAGTCGGCGGGAATTCCCGCGGTACCGGCACGTCGCGGCGGCGGCGATTCCGCGTGCCCCGCGGTCCGGGCGGGCGCCGGCGGTTCGGCTGCTCCGCCCGCTGCGCCGGCGGCCGCGGCGGCGAGATCCGCCTTGCGCTGCCTGCGCATCTTTCGGACTTCGTACCAGACAATGCCGAGGACGCCGACGACGCTGACAACGAGGATGATGATCTTCGCGTCGGCGATGTACGCTTCGAGCTGGTCGAGCATGCCCGCGAAGACGTAGCCGATGACGATGAAAAACGGGGCAGAGAGCAGCGCTCCCGCGAAATCGGCGAGGAAGAACTTCCAGAACGGAAAACGCGTGACGCCCGCGGTGAGGCACATGATCGCCCGGACGCCCATCATGAAACGGCCGAAGAAGCAGGCCCAGACGCCCCAGTCATGGAAGCGCGCCGTCATCATCTCCATACGTTGCGGCGTGATCAACCAGCTCACGGTGCGATGGGCAAAAACGTCGCGCCCCCACTTTCGCCCGAGGGAGTAGAGGATGACGTCGCCGCTCATGATGCCGGCCAGCGAAACCAGGATCGTCCACTCCCACTGCGCGATATCCGGCCGCGTCTTCAGCAGAATGCCCGCGGCGATCAGGGGGATGTCCTCGGGGATGGGCACACCGAGGCTGGCGATCACGAACACGCCGAGCAGTACGGGGTAGAAGGAGTATTCGAGGGTCTGCATGACCCAGTTGAAAAGGGACGAATCGGTGCTCGCGAGCAGTGAAAGAAAGATGTCCATTCGCGGGTCAGGCCCCATCGCCGGCGGCACTGCAGCTCACCCGGCGCGCCGGGACGCCGGACCCAGCCCTCGAACTCCGGGCTGTTCTGATACTATAGCTGATCGGCTCGGGAACGCGACGGACGCGAATCCGTGAGCCCGGTTCAGTCCGAATTTGCATGAAAGACCAAAGAACGGCCAGATCGATATCGCTCCCGGTGGCCCGGACCGCGATCCGCCCCTCGCGGATGGGCTGGAAACGGGCGGCCGTTCTCATCGCGGTCCACGTCATCTTCGCCATCCACATCGTCCACTGGCGCAGCTCCGGCTCCACGATCAGTCCGCTGGAGCCGTCCGAGGCGATGGAATTCACCAAGCACGGGGTCGTGAATGCCGGCTTCGTGTTTTTTGCGCTCGCCATCGCCTCTACGCTGCTTCTGGGTCGGTGGTTCTGCGGCTGGGGCTGCCATCTGGTGGCCCTCCAGGACCTTTCGCGCTGGCTGCTCGGGCTGATGCGGATCCGCCCGCGGCCGATTCGGTCGGCCGTGCTCTCGGCGGTCCCGCTGCTTGCGTTCATGTACATGTTCATCATGCCGCTGCTCGATGTTCCGGCGCTGAAGCTCGCGGGTATCGAGCCCGGGGAGGGGGCGAGGTGGGCGTTCGGCGGCACGAAACTAACGACGGACTCCTTCTGGGCGACGTTTCCCGGAGTCATGGGCGCGGTGCTCACGCTGCTTGTCTGCGGGTTCATCATCATCTACGTGCTCGGCGCGAAGGGATTCTGCACCACCGGCTGCCCGTACGGCGCGATTTTCGGCGCGGCGGACCGATTTGCGCCGCTGCGCATCCGCGTCAACGAGGATTGCACGCAGAGCGGCCACTGCACGGCGGTGTGCTCGTCGAACGTGCGGGTTCACGACGAAGTCCGCCGATTCGGGATGGTGGTGGATCCCGGGTGCATGAAGTGTCTCGACTGCGTGTCGGTGTGCCCGAATGAGGCGCTCTCGGTTGGCTGGGGAGCGACGGCGGTCGCGCCGCGACAGGAATCACCGGTGCGCGTGCAGCGGAGTGAACGCGCACCCGGGCAGGAATCCGGCGGCGCGGTCGCGACGTGGGCGCTGCTGGCCATCTTCTGCGTTGCGGCGATGGCGGTTTTTCACGGGTACGACACGCATGTGAAGTACGTCCTGACGAAGGTCGACTGGATCTTCGCCGGGCTTGGCGCGGCGCTGTCGCTCGTCATCCTGGTCCTCTTTCGGGGGCGGCGCGCCGGCCCGCGTGAGTCGACGCTGGCGGAAGAACTGCTTCTCGCCGTGTTCTTTCTCGCCGGCATGGCCGTCTTTCGGGGCCTCGGGAATCTCGTGCCGTTCCTGTTTGCACTCGGTCTTTCCGCGATCACCGCCTGGGTGCTCACGCAGGCGTGTCTGCTCATGTCGCGAAGGCAGGTCTCGGCCCTGGGATTCCGGCTGAAGCGCGAGGGACGGCTTCAGCCGGCGGCGGCCGGGTTTCTCACCGTCGCCGCGGGCCTCGTCGGAATCATGGGCTATGGCGCGGTCGAGACATCGCGCGTCATTCGCGCCGGCACTCTTCGAGTCGAGTACGGCAGCCTGCTCCCGAGAATCAGCGCGGACATCGTCGAGCCAGGGGAGCTGGAGCGCGCGATCGTCCTCAAGGGACAGCTTGTCACGCTTGATCCCGGCCAGCTTGAGCATGCGTTCGACCTCGCGCGACTGACGGCCCGCGCGGGGCGGCTCGACGAGGTTCCGCGAATCTACGAATCCGTGCTCGCGCGACCGGGGCTGATCAAGGGCGACGCGGCGCGGACGCACTTTGAGTACGCGATGTTCGAATCTGTCCGCGGAAATGCGGCGGCGGTCATCGAGCGTCTTTCGCGCGCCATCGCAGACGCACCGGAGTGGCCGAGCCCGCGCGTCATGCTCGGGCAGGTCCACGCGGCTTCGGGGAACTTCGCCGCTGCCGTTGAGCAGTTTTCGGCGGCCGCGCGGCTGCTGCCACGCGACCCTGATGTTCGAATGATGCTGGCGGGCTGCTACATGCAGCTCGGACGGTCCGAAGACGCACGCCGGGAGGCCCAGGCGGCCGCGCAGCTCGCACCGGAGCGGGAGGATATCCGCGCGGCGCTCCAGCAGATGCCGTGACTCGCGTCAGCGCGGCAGGAGTGAGGCCGTCCAGGCGAAATTTGAAAATGCGCCGCCTGTGTGAATGAATACGACCGGTCGCTTCCGCCCGAATCGCCCCTGTTTCGCGCCGTCAACCAGCGCCCAGAATGCCTTGGCCGTGTAGACCGGGTCGAGCAGGAGCCCTTCGACGCGTGCGAGCATCCGCAGCGTGTCCACCGCCTCGGCGTATGGAATTGCATACCCCTCGCCGACGTAGCCTTCGAGGTAGTGCATCAAGGCTTCGTTCCATTCGACGGGCAGACGGTACTGCTCGATCGCCGCGCGGCAGAGCGCCGCGACTTCCCGCGTGTGGTAGGCGACATCGTCGCTGACGGGAACGCCCCAGAACTCGATGCCGGCGGTTTCGTGGAGCAACTTTCCGAGCAGCAGTCCCGCGTACGTCCCCCCCGACGAGACACCGACAACGACATCGGCCTCGCCGATACCCGCTTCACGAAGCTGCGATGCCAGCTCGCCGGCCGCCCGGATGTAACCAAAGCAGCCGAGCGGCTCCGACGCGCCGGCCGGCGTGAAGCGCGGCCGCCGCCCCGCCGCCCGAAGCTCCGCGAGGGTCGCTTCGATGATGGCATCGCGATTCGGGGAATACGCTTCGCGCGAATAGGATCGCCACTCCGCGCCAAAGAGACCGTCGAGAAACTGGTTGCCTTGGATTTCCGGCGGAGGCAGCGGCCGGAAGAGCAGCCGGGCGTGCAATCCCAGCCGCGCACAGACGGCCGCCGTTGCGCGGCAGTGGTTCGACTGGCAGGTGCCCTCCGTGACCAGCGTATCGAAACCCTCGGTGGTTGCCGCCGCCGCGATGTATTCCAGTTTGCGGATCTTGTTGCCGGAGAATTCGAGGCCGGTCAGGTCGTCGCGTTTCACCCAGATCTGACATTCACCGCCGAGCTGCGCTTCGAGCCGGGTGAGGCGTGTGAGCGGAGTCGGCAGGGTAGCGAGAGCGAGTCGCCGGGGTTCGGAAAACGATGGCATGCGAGCCTCCCGGCGCATCGTCGATTAGGCAGCGCCTCACTGTCAAACGCAGAGAGCCGATTCTGCCGAAAAACCACGCGGGCCGGTGAAGATCATCCACCGACCCGCGCTGAAATTAACTGCCAGC
>BTUU01000008.1:0-226986 GCA_045863555.1 Planctomycetota bacterium
CGAGAGTACGCCGCCTTTATTCACCCGGCCATCAACGAAATTCGGTTATATCCCGCTTCTGTCTGACCCTTCGCCTTTCCCAAAGATTGTAGTACCTTCATCGGGACTCCTTTCGTGGCCGTCAACTGGGAGTCGGTGATGCCCGGCGATACGGGTGCACGGGCGCCCCAGAGGCGCAATGCTCACTGGCCTTCAGCCAGGAACTTCACATTAGGGCAGTATGTCAGAATCGGGTTATCGCGACTCTCTCCGCTGGCGAGGGCTGATCGGATGGCCGTCGCGATCTGCGAGCGGATCGTGTCGATCTCGCGCACCATCGTGTAGCCATCGCTGGTGTCGATGGGGATTGTGCGAGCGTTTCCAACATCGAATGGTAACTTGTCGCATGCGCGGGTTACTTGGACGGTGGGCTTCCCCGTAACATGGCGGAGCGCGAGTTCGTAGAAGACGTTCGGATTGTGGAACGAGAGATCCACGACCACGAGTTTGGACTTGATGACGTACTCGATTATCTGGCGCGAAATCATTCCAGGCTCGCCGATCTTGTCGGCACGTACAACCTTCAAACCCGTTCCGTCGAGCGACTTTTCGATGTACTGGTTGAGAATCGCGTCGGCGTGCGTGCGCTCTGGCGTGTCCGCATCCTTGATGGTGCTGACGACGAAGCACACCTTGTCGTAGTCCGCCGTGGTGCTGTCCGTTGCCGCAGGCGTGCCGTCCGAAATCGGCGATGCGGACACCCTGCCGTCGGCGGTGGCCGAACTGGGTTTCTGACCGATCCACTCCTCGACCGTCATGAGGTATTCCGCGCCGTCGCGGGGGACGAGCAACCCCAAATACTTGACGTTGCTCGTAAACACATCGGCGCAGGCCTTCCGATCGCCGTCGTCAAGATCTTGAAGATCGTCGTGAAGAATTGCTGGGGCGGGCATGTTGTTGGCCCGTCGCTTTTCGTAAAGCGCCTTGAAGGCTGGAATATCACCAATGGCCAGGTCAAACCTCGCCCTCATGTGTTCGGCACGACCTGCCTTCGGATTCACGGCCACCTTGCCCCTTGGGGTGAGGGCAAGATACTCCGCCTGCATGCCGCCCTCGGTCAGGCCGTACTTCCCCGAATTGATGATCAAAAGACGGGAGGCCTCGGAGTTTGCCTCCTTACCCAGCAAGCTGAGCAATGTGGCGCGTTTGACGGGCTGGTCAGGGCTGTGTGTGAAGATCCCTTCCGCGAGAGGAAGCACGTCGGCAAAGGTAACGATGGGATATGGTTTCCGCCCGCGCTTTCGTGATCCGACTGACCGCGTGCCTGCGGGATTTTTTTGCGCGGACTTCCGCCTGGCAGGACGCTTTGATCGAACAGCCGCCGGCACCGCTTTCTTGTGAACTCGCCCGCTGGTAGAGACGACTTCAGGAGATGCGTCAGTGGTGATTCCTTCCTTCGCCTTCGGAGTCGACCGTTCCTTCGCAGCGGGCTTGGCCGGATTTGCAGCCGCGGTCTGTCCATTACCGTGAGTGACCATGCGTGCCTTCGACTTTCCGGCGTGCTCGCGCAAAGCGTCGCCTGCCTCCTCGAACAAGGGCAATTGCCGAGCGGCGGTGGGTTCCAACGCGGCTTCCATGTTTTTGTATTGTGAGCGCACGTTCTTCTGAACGCAAGGAGGTACCGCCGAGGAGTTCTCTTTCGGTTACGCGCCCACCGCCTCACTCAATGGCCCCGGGCGGGGTGGCACTGTCCGTCCCCTCAGGTGCAATCCGTCCCACTGCCTCTGTGAGCAGTGAATTCTGGCCGCGAAAGCGTGTGAAAACCGAAAAACCACTCCCGGCGGCGATTACCCTCGCCTGCGCCTGCCCGCGTCGTCGCCTGCCCTCGCCTTCGCCTGCCCGCGTCGCCACCGCCCTCGCCGTCTCCCGCTACTCGCCCACCCCCAGCACCCCCTCCCCCGAAAACTCCTCCACATAGTGCACCGTCGGCCCCTCGTTAGTCGGGATGCCCGGCGTATAGAAGTAGTCAAAGCTCCCGGTCGTAACCGCCCGCAAACCCCCGCCCTCCGGCCAAAGCTCGAAGTGCTGCACCGACGTCCCCTCGATCCGTGCCTGAACGACGCTGTACCAATGCGATTGGAAGCTCATCTCGATCGTGATGCGAATCCGCTCCCCGTCGATCGAATACTCCGTCAGCGTCACCTGCTCATACAGCGCCGATGTGATCGTCATCATCCCCGGCGACGCCGTGTCCCCCACGTTCGTGACTTCCGCGGCCGGCGCCCAGCCGAACCGCCACACCGACGGCCCGTACGGCTTCAGCCCCACAAGCCCGCCGGCGTCAAGCTCCACCCAGAAACCGTTCTCCCGCGCCAGCGCCGGCTGCACCGCGCCGTCCAGCGTAATCGCATAGGTGCCCGCGATATCCCCCGCGAACACGCCGCTCAGCGTCGCCGGATCGGCCCCGGCGTTCGTGTTCTCATTCCCCGCCCCGTTCGAATTCCCCCCGCCCCCGTTCGCGTTACCCCCATTCGCATTCCCCTCATTGAAATTCTCGTTGCCGACCGGCGCATTCGGATCGCCCGGCCACGAACAATTCGGACACCCCGTCACAAGAAGCAGCGTCGAAAGGGCGGCAAGCAGAAGCGAGAAGGTAGGCATGCGGGTCTCCAAGCCGACGGCCCTTCAACCCTACCAGATTGTATCACAAACGAGCACGACGGGCTGATGCGAGGTTCCCCACGGGGCTGATGCGAGATTCCCATCTCGCACCGGGGCTGATGCGTGATTCCCATCTCGCACCACGCTGCCCGGACTCCCTTCCGGACCCACATCTCCAGAATCCGCGGACTCCCCGCCAGCCTCCGCCAAACCCCGCCATTTCCCTCTGCCGCCCGCCCGTCGCCGCGTTCCCGTGCGAGAATTCAGCCATGCGAACCGCGCCGAACATCCAAACCGCGTCCCAGGCAGTAACGGGGGAGAATGGTCGGTGGCTCCCCGGGTGCTCGCGCCTCAACCGAAGAAGCTCAATTCACGCGCTGCGGAAAATCGCGCACCCGCCCAGCGCACTCAAAACCGCGATATTATTGGAAGATGAGCAAAATCAGTGTACACACACGCTGCGCACCTTGAGCATCTTGAAATGGCATTCACGCGCGGCAGCGACACGCCCGCAGGGAAGACGCCGGAGTGCAGAGAAGGGCACCGGCGCTCAGCGCATGATCCAGCGCGATCCGGCGAGTACTGGCTCCGCGCTGCTCCGGGCCTCCTGCGAGCCCGGGATGCGATATTTCAGCTCCAGCGTCTTGCGCAGCGTGAAGTACCGCGGGTTCACGGTGATTTCCCGCTGGAATCCGCTTGAATCCGTCACCGTCTGCGTTTCCGGCTTCGTTTTGTCGAAGCCCGGGTTCTTGATCAGCTTCGACTCGCCGCTGAGCCCGGCCGCAAAGATCGTGAAGTTGTTCACGGCCACGTCGGTCGCCCGCCAGATCGCGACGGACTCCCGGGCATTGTCGCTCCCCGACGCCAGGTCGCCGATCGCCTCGGTCGGATGCACGAGGTACGGATGCGTCAGCTTGTGCCGCTCCTTGATCGCGGCGAACACCGTGGGCGAGATGCCCGAGTCAGTGTCGATGACCTTCAATTCTTCTGTCACGAGCTGCATCGTGGGAAAAAAGCGCTGCGTCGCCGCGCTCGTATTCGTGACCGTGTATACGAGATACCAGTACACCTCGGTCTGGCCCGCGATCTGGACCTCGATCCGCCGCGGCGCGAGATACTTGAACTCGAATTCCCACGAAATCGGCGTCGCGGACGGCTCCGGGCCGGCCCCGACCTGGTCGCCGGCGGACGCGCCTCCCAAACCGATGAACGCGACGAGAAACGCACAGATCTGCATCACAGGACTCCTGCCGGCCGACCGGTCGACCATGTTCGACGGCGCCGACTAGCCGCCGTACTGATTGCGGATGATGACGCTGGCCGGGTTGCCGGGAAGATTCAGGGCACCGAGCGCCTGCGAGGCCGCGGTGCGGATGTTCATGTTGCCGTCGCTCTCCGCAAGCGCGGTCAGCGCCTTCACGTCCGCGTCCGAAAGGAGGTTGCCGCTCCGCTTGGCCGAGTCCGCCAGTGCCGCGAACATCGCGACCCGGACCGCCTCGTCCTCCGCATCGGCCAGCGCCGGCCGGGCGATCGCGCTCTGGGCCGACGAAGTCGGGATCGCCGCGAGCACGCTCGCCGCCGCCTGCCGCAGCGCGACGTCGCTCGACGCAATCGCGGCCTGAAGAGCCGGCTCGACGACCTCGGCAGCAAAAAGCGGGCTGCCCGCGTCGGCGAGCTTGCGCAGCACCATGCAGGCTTCCATCGCCAGGTTCGACCCGGCCTCGGCCGAAAGCGCCTCCGCTCCGACGGACTTGGCGATCGCGCTGACCGCCGCATCCAGGACCTCCGCATCAGCGCCGGCCGAAATCGACCCGACGCGGTGATCGGCGGCCGCCGCGGCCGCGGCCTGCTCGCGCGTGCCGTCCTTGGCGATCACAAGCACGGGAATCGAGCCAAAGCGAGGCTCGCGCCGGATCTCCGCGATCATCGCCTGAAGGTTCGGAACGTCGCTGGCGACGACGATCACATCAAGATTCGGGACATCGCTGCGGACCTGCTGGAGTCCGCCGAGAAGGTCGCCCGCGACATTGACCGTGTAGCCGCCGGACCGGAGGGCGGTCGCCGTCAGGTTCGCCGTCTCGGTCGAAGGATCGACGACCAGCGCGTTTCGCGAACCGGCGAAGGAGGCCACCGCCTCCGCGAGGACCGGCATGAGGTTCTGCGAGCTGGCGAACTCGCTCGGGCGCGAACCGCCAAGGGCGAGCGCGGCCCGGATGCGGACCATGCGATTGCCGAACGTCAGCGCATCGGCGAGCGGGTACCGCTCTCCGATCGGACCGTTGATGCTGGCGGGGCCGGCGGTCTTGCGGAGCGCTTCGATCGAACCGAGTGCCACCGCGGGGTCGCCGTCGTCAAGCGCCCGGGCGAGCGCCGCCAGGCAATACTCGGGCCCGGCGGACAGCGCGAAATAAACGGCTGTCGGATAGTTCTCCGGCCGGGTCGCGTCCACGGCGCCTTCAGGCAGCTGCGCTTCGCGTCGGAAGTTCGCGGCAAGCCAGAGCGAGAGCGCCGGCTTGAGGCCGGGGTCGAGCCGCAGCGCTTCCTCGCAGCAGCGCATCGCCATCACTTCGTTGAAAATCGCTGTCGGGACGGCGACATTGTGGCACTGCTCGTTTTTCCAGTACCAGACGTTCGCCGTTTCGAGCCGCGGATCCGCGCGCAGCGACGCCTGGTCCGCGTAGTACGATTCTGCCAGCCGCAGGAACCAGCCGGCCGCGGACTCGCCCGGCTCCACGGCGACGCCGCGCGAAGCGAGATTCCGAAGCGCCTCGCCGATCGCTTCCTGCACTTCCGGAGCGGCGGATGCGTTCTCGCGCAGGGCGATGAGGTACGGAACCGACTGCCAGTACGGGATCTGCCCAAGCGCCTGAATCGCGTAGATCTGCACGGCGCGGTCGCTCGAGCGAAGCGCCATGACGAGCGGGTTCAGCGCCGATCGATCCAGCGCCGGCATCGCACGGAGAATCGGCTGGATGAGGTCGCGCTTGCCCGAGTCGCCGAGCGCTTCAACCATGAACGGGACCGCGTATTCGCCGGATTCCTTCAGGCGGCCGAGGCTGTTCTGGACCATCCGCGGAGCGCCGCCGAGCCGGGTGATGTGCTGCTTGATGCGCGTCGGATCGGCCTTGATGGCCATTTCGCCGGCTTCGAGCAGGCGCAGGATGCCCTTCACGGCCTCGCCCATGACCGGATCGCCGGCGAGCGTGACGAGGATCTGCTGCCGCCGCTGGACGCGGTCGGCGAACTCGAGCAGGGCGACGGGATCCGGTTTGGACGCGATCAGCGCGTTGAAATTCGCCGCCGCGACGTTGAACTGTCCAACCGATGCAAAATACCACCCGTCGTCGGCCTCGTTCATCTGCTCGCGCCCGACCTCGAGCAGGTCGTAGACGCGCTTGCCGTTTTCCTTCAGTGTCCCGGCCTTGCCGTCCTGTTCGAGGAGGAGGACGCCGCCTCCGCCTTCGTTCCGGAGAATCGCCCGTTCCGCCATGAGCGCGATTCGAAACGCGGAGGGCTCAGTCGCCAGCAGTTCGCCGAAGGCCGCCTCCGCCGCGTCCGGGCTGGAGCGGTTGAGCACGGCGTTCATGGCCAGCTTCCACTTTTCCCAGGCGGCGATCGATGCCCCCGTGACGAAATCCTCGTCGAGTGCGGCCTGCGCCGCCGCGGGCCGAGGCGAAGAAAAAGCGAGGACGAGTGCGAGGAGGCTGGCCCCGAGGCGAATACGCCGGAGGGATTCAGGCATTTCTGTCTCTCCACGTTGTCGAGTCGAACAGTGCGACCCCCGGGGCCGCGCAGGTTCAAAGCGGGTCGGATTTTATCGCCGGGCGCGACGCGGTCAACGAGGCGAACCGTCACCCTCGGGTCGCGCGGCGCTCATCGGCGTGGAATGATACTGCGGTGGGGGGGCGGTGTCATGCGGACGGCCGTCACCGAACCAGCGTGCCGACCCGGAAACTCTGCGTTTCCTGGCGCGTTCCGCCGCCGAAACGGTCGTAGAAGGACTGCCGGTCGTTTCGATCCTCGTAGAAGAACGTGACGTCTTCGATGATCAGCCCCGTCTCAACCGACGGCCAGCCGCTCCGGCCGGCGTTCAGTTGTGCGAGCCAGATCTCATCACGCGAGCCGCTGAAGAGCGTGTTGGTCGCAGGGCGAACGTGGTGCGGAGAATCGGCGTAGTAGGCGCATCGCTTGCTTGCGCAGCCGCAAAAGGCGACGAGTGCGAAGATTGCAAGCCCTCCGAAGAGCCGGTTCATCACTGATTGATAGGCTCTCAAGTCTCTGTAAATCAAGGACTAATGGCGCGAGCGGGGCGAAAACCGCCCGGCCCGCGTGGTGATTCCAATAAAAACGACGCCCGGGTGACAGATTCGCTCGCTTCGGCGCGTACCTCCTCCAACGGATCCGCACGAAGGGTGCGCGGGCTCTCATAGAGGTTCGGGCCTCTCCGCCGATCGAGTTCCACCAACTTTCTAGGAGGACAGTGCGAACATGCGCAGACTATTGGGAAACTTCCGACCGTGGCTGTTGACCGTGGCCGGGCTAGGCGCCGGCGTCATGGGCGGTTGCCCGACGGGCGACACCGGGAACAACAACGCCAATCAGAATGCAAACGACAATGGTGCGGCGGCGATCGCCGACGCCGACGGTGACACCGTCGCGGATGCACAGGACAACTGCCTGACAACGGCGAACGCCGACCAGCTCGACAGCGACGGCGACGGGATCGGCGACGCCTGCGATCAGCCCCTCGGGCCGACGCGGTCCGCAAACCTCGCGCTCTCCGCCGATGATCAGACGCTGGTCGTCGCGAACAAGGAGACGGATACGGTGACCGTGCTGCGGGTGCGCGATTCGCTCGGCGCGGACCGCTCCGACGTGCTCGCGGAGATCCCGGTCGGTCTCGAACCCTGGTCGGTGGCGGTCAGTCCGGATGGCGGGACGGCGTACGTTGCGAATGCGGTCTCCGGCACCGTCTCGATCATCGCGCTCAGCGGCGCGGACAAGTTCCTCGTCGTCGATGAGCTGCTCGTCGGGGCCGAGCCGCGTGCATGCGCGCTCTCGCCGAACGGAACGCGGCTCTACGTCGCGAACCACACGTCCGGAACGGTCTCGGTCATCAATACGGTGACGCGGCAGTTGATCGAGTCGGTTACGGTCGGTGGTGAACCGCAGGCGATCGCCGTGACCAACGACGGCGACTTTGACGACACGGATGAGACGGTGTTCGTGCCGCTCTTCTTCGCGGAGACCATTCCCAACGGTCCCGGTGAGGCGTTCGACAACGGCAAGCAGGGCGTCGTCCGGAGCTTCCAGGCGTCCAGCCCGTCCGGGACGCTGAGCAAGATCACGCTCGCGCCGCTGGCGGACAGCGGATTCACCGCGGATCGCAGCAAGTTCTGTGTCCTGACGAACGCGGCTGCGGCGAAAGAGACCTTCTGCCCCGATTCAACGATCTCGGACGCGACCAACGACATCATCGACGCGGATGTGCAGGGCTGCTTCCCGAATCAGCTGAGCGCGGCGCTGATCCGCGGAGACCGGCTGTACGTGCCGAACATCGCGGCCGCGCCGGAGCCGCCGATCAAGTTTAACGTGAACGTGCAGGCGCTGGTCGGCGTCGTGAATACGACGGCGCTGGCGGAGGAAACGGACGAGACGGTCAACATCAACGCCCAGATCAAGCTCGAGACGCAGCCGGCGGAAGCCGTCGCCAACACGGTGCTCGACCGCCTCTTCGGCGGCGACATGATCGACATCGACGCGGATAAGGGCGGCGAGGACTTCATCCTGCTCAGCCGTGGCGGCAATTACGTCCTGCGGGCGAGCCGGGATGCCGCAGGCACGCTGACCATCAACGCTCCGACCGGCGTCGTTCGCCTTCAGACCGGGAACATCCCGACCGGCGTGACGATGAGCCACGACGGCAAGCGCGCGTATACGAACAACGAAGTCGGCGTGAGCGTGACGGCGATCAATCTCGAGAACAACACGGTGATCGCCCGGGACATCGCCACCGGCGAAGTCCCCCGGGCCGGCACGTTCGAACACGGCGTGCTCGTCGGCAAGCTCGTCTTCTTCACCGCGCTCGGCACGGATGACGACGGGATCTTCCAGCAGGAGATCCGGGATATCAATCCGCTGGTCTCGCGCAACAAGGCTTCGGATAACTCCTGGAGTTCCTGCGCCTCCTGCCATCCGAGCGGCGGCTCCGATCGCGTGACCTGGATTTTCGCGACCGGCCCGCGCCAGACGATCTCACTCGACGGCTTTTTCGCAAAGGACAACCCGCACGACCAGCGCGTCAGCAACTGGAACGCAGTCCGCAGCAGCGTGACCGACTTCAACGAAAACTCGGTCGTCGTTCAGGGCGGCAGAGGCTTTGCCGGTACGCCGCCGAAGCCGGAAATCTACAACCACGGCATCATGCAGGGCGCCAGCGACGCTCTCGACGCCCAGACCCTCTGGGTCCAGACCATTCGAACGCCGAACATGCCCGCCGCGACCGATGAGGCCGCGGTCGGTCGCGGCCGCGACCTCTTCGCCGCCAACTGCGCGTCCTGCCACGGCGGTCCGAAGTGGACGAAGAGCACGATCCTGTACCTGGCGAATCCCGCATTCGACGCGCCCCCGGTCGCCGGCAGCGTCGCGCGCGATCCTGGCATCCTCAACGCCGCGGCCCAGATCCGCTCCTACACGGTTGATGGCGTGACGCTGAACTACCTGGAGAACGTCGGAACGTTCAACGCGGCGAGCGCGATCGAGATCAGAAACGATGCGACCGCTGCGCTCGGCGGCCTCGGGTTCAACGTACCGTCGCTCCTCGGAATTGCGTACACGCCGCCCTATTTCCACGACGGCGCTGCGCAGACCCTCGAGGATGTCATGACGCGCCATACGATCGGCGGGACGGCGATCTCCTCGCTCCTCTCGGCCGGCCAGCAGGCGGACCTGATCGCCTATCTGAAGACGATCGACGGCAGCACCTCGCAGTTCCGGTCGGCCGCAGATGACTTCCGCGACGCGATCGGCCCCTGATCCGCAGCGGGCATCGATACGAGGAAATGCAGCGAGCCGGTCGACATCGCGTCGGCCGGCTCGCTTTTATTGCGAATTCACGAAGCGTGAAGTTCAACCGGCCGCGGCGGCCGCACCGATGCCGAGCTTCTCGTGAATGGCCTTCACGTAATCCCGCTTCGCTCGGGCGCCGACGATTCGATCGACGGGCTGGCCGTCCTTGAAGAGGATCACGGTCGGGATGCTCTGGACGCCGAGGCTCGAAGATACGCGGACGGCCTTGTCGATATCGACCTTGCCGACTACGAGCCTGCCGGCGTAGTCATTCGCGATTTCATCGATGATCGGACCGAGCAACTGGCATGGGCCGCACCATTCCGCCCAGAAATCGACCAGCACCGGCTGGGAATTGCCCAGAACATCGGTGTCGAAGTTGCCGTCATCGAACGCCTTCGTATTCTGACCTGCCATCGAAAAACACTCCCCCGCGTCGGCGGACCCCCCAATCGGGGACGCCTCGCGTTAATCGATGGTATTTATCGCTCGCGCTCGCGTCAATCCGAGCGGAGTGGAACCCGCGGCGGGCCCGTCCCGTTCGCCCGCGTGATTCTCCGTTGAAAAATAGTCTCGGCAGCGTGTAACTCGCGTGTTAGGCTATGGATACCCTTCGGGCGGGAGGCAATATTGCGCGCCGTGGGGCGTTTGAGAGTGCATCAGGTCGTGGGCACGGTTGCCGATCGGCCTGCCGGAGGATCGCGATGCTGACCATTCGAAAGATCCTGGCGATTGCGTTGATAGTAACGCTGCCGGCGGCCGTCGCCGGTCAGGAGCCGGGGGCAAATTCGCTCAAGCCGCTGGCGAAAGGGCTGTGGGATCGCGACGCGGCCGCCCATCTCCTCGCGCGGGCGGGGTTTGGAGGCACACCGGAGGAGATCGAGCGGCTTTCCGCGATGGGCGTCGACGAGGCGGTGAGTTACCTCGTTGACTTCAAGGACCTGCCGTACGCCTGCCCGGAGCCCGCGATCGCCGACGAACTGATGCAACCGCCGAACCGGCAGTTGCTGCGCTCGATGACCGAGGAAGAGCGGCGAAAGGCGGAGGAGAGCCGGCGGCGGCTGGAACGGACGGCGCTCGAGGAGACCCGCGCGTGGTGGATCGAGCGAATGCTGACATCGCCGCGGCCCTTCGAAGAGAAGATGACGCTCTTCTGGCACGGGCGATTCACGAGCGGAGTGCGCGAGGTGCGAAACCCCGTATTCATGAAGGAGCAGAACGACCTGTTCCGGAAGAACGGGCTGGGGAATTTCAAGGACCTCGTCCTCGCGGTCAGCCGCGACCGGGCGATGCTCGTGTATCTGGACGGGAACCGGAATAACAAGTCGAAGCCGAATGAGAACTACGCCCGCGAGCTGATGGAACTCTTCACCCTGGGTGTCGGCAACTACTCGGAGGCGGACATCAAGGAGGCCGCGCGGGCGTTTACCGGGTGGCAGTTCGACGAAGACGGATTCGTCTTTCGCGGTCGCAACCACGACTACGGCCCGAAGAAGTTCCTCGGGAAGACCGGAAAATTCAACGGCGAGGACATCGTCGAGATCATCCTCGACCAGCCGGCCTGCTCGCGGTTCCTTGCGACAAAGATCCTCGAGTTCTTCGTGCGGCCCGACCCGCCGAAGCCGCTGGTCGACGCGCTCGCGGCTGAACTGCGGAAGAACAAATTCGAACTGCGGCCGACGATGGCGACGCTCTTCCGGAGCCAGGCGTTCTATCACCCGGACTCGCGTGGAGCCCTGGTGAAGAGCCCGGTGGAGCTCATCGTGGGTACCGCACGGCGTCTCGGCGTGCCGATCAACAACCTGGTTGTGGCCGAGCGGGCGATGGCGCAGATGGGCCAGGAACTGCTTCAGCCCCCGAACGTGAAGGGGTGGGACGGGCACGAAAAGTGGATCAACGCGGCGACCCTGTTTCAGCGATACAACGCGGTCGGAGCGATCATCAACGGTGGCGCGGCCGGCCCCAACGCGCGGGCGAGGATCGCGGCGGCGGTCGGCGCGTCGAGCGAGGACGACGACAAATACAAGGACGACGAGATGATGAAGATGGGCGACACGCCGGCCGAGAAATCGCGCCTCGCGGGTCGCGCCCAGCCGGCGTTTGATCCCATGCCCGTCGTCCGCGCGAACAGCCTGAAGTCGGCGGAGGACCTCGTGGACTACTTCAGCCGGTTCCTGCTGCCGCGCCCGCTGCACACGGCCAAACGCGAGCAGTTGATTGCGTATCTGCTCGATGGAAAACCGAGCTTTGATCCGGCGGCCAAAGGGGCGGAGACCAGAATCCGGACGATGGTGCACCTGCTGTGCTCGACGCCCGAGTATCAGATGAACTGACGTTTCGGCCGGTTCCCACGCCGGCAGTCCACGGAAATGAGGATGCCCGTTCAGACCGCATGGCCGAGGGCGGCTGTGCCACACGAAGACGAGGATCGCCATGAGTGATTCGCTCTTTACCAGCCGTCGCGACTTCCTGGCCGGGAGCTTCACGTTTCTGAGTGCCGCCGGCACGCTGCCGCTGTTCCTCGGCCACACGGCCCGGGCGCTCGCGGGCGACGAGCCGAAAAAGAAAAAGGGCGGCGACGATCGCATCCTCGTCGTCGTGCAGCTCGCGGGTGGAAACGACGGGCTGAATACGATTGTCCCCTACGAGATGGACCCCTATTACAAAGCCCGGCCGCAGATCGCGGTGCCGAAGAAGGACGTGCTCAAGCTCGAAAACGGCCTGGGGCTGCATCCCGCCGCGACGGGCCTGAAGGAACTGTTCGACGAAGGGCAGATGGCGGTCGTACAGGGCGTCGGTTATCCGAACCCGAACCGCAGCCACTTTACGAGCATGGACATCTGGCACACGGCCGATCCGAACCTGAAGGCGCATGAGGGCTGGATCGGTCGGTACTTCGACTCCTGCTGCAAGGGCAGCGACCCGGACCCGGAGCCGATCAGCGGCATCGCGATGACGAAGGAAACGCCGCTGGCCATGCAGGGGGAGCGGTTCACGCCGCTGTCGTTCGAGTCGCCGGACAGCCTCGCGTGGCGCGGCCCGGCACGGGACGCCAGCGCCGCGGCGGCATTTCGAAAGCTGAATAACATCGACGGCGACTTTCCCAACGAGGAACACGAACTGGCGAAGTACCTGCAGCGGGCCGCGCTCAAGGCGCAGGTCGGCGCGGACGAAATCCGCGCGGCCGCCGGATCGAATATTGCGGGGCGCAACGCCCGGCGCGGCTTCGCCCGCGGCGGCGGCGGACAGCTCGCCCAGCAACTCGCGCTCGTGGCCCGGCTCATCGCCGCGGACATGCCGACCCGGATCTACTACGTGTCGATGGGAGGGTTCGATACGCACACGGGTCAATCGGGTCGGCATCAGCGGCTGATGACGGAGTTTTCAAACGGGATCAAGCAGTTCATCGAGACGCTGGAAGACCAGAAACTGCTCGACCGCGTGCTGGTTCTGTCGTTCTCCGAGTTCGGCCGGCGCGTGCAGGAAAACGCGAGCGGCGGCACGGACCACGGCGAGGCCGCGCCGATGTTCCTGTTCGGCTCGGCAGTGAAGCCGGGGATCCACGAGAAGCACCCGGACCTGACGAAACTGCGGCGCGGCGATCTGGAATTTGGCTGCGACTTCCGCCGAGTGTACGCGACGGTGCTGACGGAGTGGTTGAATGCGAAACCGGAAGCGGTGCTGGGGAAGGGGTTCCAGCCGCTGAAAATTCTCAAGATGCGGTAGTCGCGAGAACTCGAGCGTTAGTTACCTAGCCGGACCTCGGTCCATTGCAACGTCGATGCGCAATAGTGATCAAACCCGGCGGCCCAAGCGTACTCGACATTCGGCTCGTACCGGACATCAAAGAGACCAGGTTTCAGCGAAGGTCGCGAAAACTTGCTCACGCCTGCACCGAATCGAATCAAAGTCGTCAGATGATTCCGATCTCCGGTTCCTGATGGACAAATAAAGAGATCGCCGGCCATCGGGGGCGACTTGTCGTCCAATTCAAGTTCGAGCTCGTCGTATACGCTGAACCGCATGCGCGCCGAAGATTGCTCACACTGGATCGAGCGAACCAGGTCCGCGGGCTGGATATTCTCGACGCGAATGACCCGACTCTGCGTAAATGGAATCCATAGGACGACGGGACCGGCCGGGATTGAGGTAACGACGATGTCACCCGAATATTCGAGCAAGAAATCTCCAGCCGGTTGAGGCGGCAATACGCTCCATCGATGCCAGGCCGAACTCTCCGCGCCTTCCCAGCGAATCGACTCAACGCTCACTCCGTTAACCCGAAGCCGTTTATTTTCGACGCTCACGTTCGCCCCGGGACATAAGTGGTAAATGAGCGGGTGCAGGTTCATATTCGCCGGAGCGCAAGGAATCGGCACGCCAGCCGGAATACGCTGGGGGGTCGCGACGGTTCCGCGAAGATCGGCGACGAGGCTGATTAGTTCATCCATCTCTGCCTGACTCAGGGTCCCGGCAGTGAACCGCTGAGCGAGTTCAGCATCGAGGCGAGAGGACGTCTTACAGTAGCGGTAGACTCGAAGCAGGCCCCAGTTGGGACAGGATTGGAGAAATGCGGAGGTTTGGAAGTAATACCAGGCTGCACCAACGATGCCGATGAGAACGACGGCGGCGATGAGCGATCGGCTGACGTGCCGAGGCGGGCGGTCTCGCAAGTCAGACCAGCGCCAGTCGCCGCCGCATTCTGCGCATAGGCCCGCGCCGGTGATATACCCGCACGCCGGACAATACCGTAGCACACCTCCAGGCGGTCGATTCGCATCGTTGCTTTCATCCACAGGTTCGACAATCACTGCGACTCGTGGACGACGGGAGACGCCCCATGCGGTGATCGAAGCGACGATCGCGGCCAGCCCGGCGGCGGAGACGAGAAGCAGAGGCTCTAAACGCGGCGAAGCGAGGCTCCCCGTCCAACCGACAACCGTTGAGGCGATGACGACGGCGAGAAATGCCTGCAGGACGGGGTGCGGTCCGCGCCAGCCGGCGATCCAGCCGGCAATCGCGGGAAAAAGAAACAGCGCAAGAGCACCTGGCCCAGAAAAGGGGTGCGTGAACTCTCTCAGGAGCCATGCGTACGCGAGCAGGACGAGTGCCCCGCTTGCGGTCCGACCGAGTCCGGTCATCGCGACAGACATCAAAGATAGGTTATCGCGGCAGGGGTTACGTGAAAAGTCAATCCGGCCGCCACCGCGCCCGCAGCCACCGATAGTCCACATTATTCGTCGCCGGCAGGTCAAACTGCTGGTTGCGGCTCATCTCGATCGTTCGCTGGTCGCGCCAGGCCTTCACGATCGCGTGGCCGTCCACGAACCCGATCGTGCTCTTGTCATAATGCCAGACCGTCACCGGATCGATCCAGCGTTCCTGCTGGAGCCAGAAGACCCACGAGTTCATGTTGACGCCGCGCGGGTCGGATTCCTCGATGAAAGAAAAGCTGTCGGACGCCCGGCGGATGCTGGCCGTGCGGACGGCGACCTTTCTGCCGCCGATCATCGTCTCCCAGCCCTGGTCGCCGTTCAGGTAGTTCGGCATGGAATAGGTCCGGTACGCGATGGTTCCGTTCTCGGGGCGGCGCGTGTACCGGGCGTCGGAAGGGCAGTGATAGACCTTGAAATCCAGGATGTAGCGGTAGAGCAGACCGTTCTGAATGCCGCGCAGCTCCGCATCGATGGTCGTCTGCTGGCGCAGGACCGCGTCGTTGAGCCGGACGCCCGCCGGCGACATCGGCCAGTCGACCCAGCACTGGGGGTTATCGGTGAACGACCCGACCACGGCGTCGCGATTTTCGTTCGCGTATTGGACGAATGCGGCGGCGAGGCTCTTCTGGTTTGCAAGACAGAGCGTTGTCTTTGCCTGCTCGCGGGCCTGGGCGAGCGTGGGAACGAGGATCGAGATGAGCAGGGCAATGATCGCGACGACGACGAGCAGCTCGATCAGCGTGAATGCCGCATGACGTGTCCGCGTTCCCGGATGGGGGCGTCGCAGCAGGCTCATGGGCTCCTCGCAGGAGAAAAGACAGGCTCGAACGCCCCGATCATACCAAGCCGCTGCGAGCGGCCGCAATCCCCCTGTTTTCCGGCAGCCGGTCAATCGGGTAGCATCCATGGTCGGCGGGCCGTTCTCTGGAGACTGGTCATGCGGACGTGGATTGTGGTTGGCGCGTGCGCGCTCGCGGCGGCGAGTGTGGCGGCGGCGGATGCACCGTGGCCGCAATTTGCAGGGCCGACGCGCGATTTCAACGTCGCGGGCGTTGAGATCACCTCAGCCTGGCCCGAGAGCGGCCCGAAGCGCCTGTGGCAGCACGACCTCGGCGACGGGTATTCCTCGATCGTCGTCGCGGATGACACGCTTTATACGATGTACCACGCGGACGGAAGGGATCACGTCGTCGCGCTTTCACCCGAGGATGGGGCGGTGCGCTGGGATTTCGCCTACGACGCACCGTTTCCCAAGGATACAGACACAAGCTTCGGTCCGGGCCCCCGTTCGACGCCGCTCGTGGCCGGCGACCGGCTCGTCACGGTCAGCGTGGGCGGATTGCTCCACTGCCTCGATCGCAAATCCGGAAAGCCGCTCTGGCAGCATGACCTGGTGCTGGAGTACGGCGGGAACGTGCCGACATTCGGCTACGCGGCCAGCCCGCTTCTGTTCGAGGATCGCGTGATCGTCGCGGTCGGCGGCGAGGGCAAGGGCGTCGTCGCGTTCAGGCTCGCGGATGGTTCGATCGAATGGGCGACCGGCGACGACAGGTGCGCGTACTCCTCGCCCGTCATCATCGACGTCGACGGCCAGAGGCAGCTTGTGGTCCTGATGGCCAAACAGATCGTGGCGATGAAGCCGGAAAACGGCGATCGCCTCTGGACCTTCGCCCACGAGACGTTCGCCGACGTAAACGCGGCGCTGCCCGTCTGGGGCGGGGACAATCTTCTGTTCGTCACGTCGGCATATCGAACTGGCAGCCGCATGCTGAAGCTGAAACGTGATGGCGGCGGAACGGACGTCGAGCAGGTCTGGAACGCCGAACGCATCGGCGTCCACCACGGCGCGGTCGTTCGCGTCGACGACATGCTCATCGGCTCGGTCGGGATGATGGGCCCGGCATTCCTGGTCGGCGTCGATGCGAAGTCGGGCCAGCAGCTCTGGAAGCAGCGGGGGGTAGCGAAGGCGAATGTCATGCGCGTCGGCGAGCGGTTCCTGGTCCTGGGCGAGGACGGCGAATTGATGCTGGCGAAGGCCGACCGGAAGGGGCTGGAGGTCCTCTGCAAGGCCGCGATCCTGGAACGGTCGTCCTGGACGCCGCCGACGGTGGTTGGCGCGCGGGTTTATGTCCGGGATCGAAAGTCGATTGTCGCGCTGGATTTGAAAGGGTGATCAGCGGCGGGCCGTCTACCGGATTCGGGAGCGTCGGCCTCGTTGACCTTTCCCACTCTCAGCCGTACGTTTCTGTTTCTGATCTCCGATCGTGCATACCGGGCGATCGCGGGTCATGATCGAACAGCGAGCCGCATCGCGGCGAGCGGAATCGTCCGTGGTGGCGTTGTCCAATCGAGGCGGCATGCACACATATCGAACAGACGGTCAGGGTCCCACTGGGAGAGGACTCGCGATGAGATTCTTGGCATCGACACGGTACTGGGCCGTCGCGGCGGCGGGCCTGCTTCTGGCGGCTGCAGCGCAGGCCCAGCTCGGTGGCCGCTCGACGATCATCAAGGACGCGACGATTCTCGTGGGCGACGGGACAGTGATCGAATCCGGCTCGCTCGTGATGCAGGGCGATAAGATCAGCGCCGTGGGGGCGGAGGTTCGCGGCCGCGGCCGCGCGATCGACGCGAAAGGCAAATTCATCACCCCCGGCCTGATCGACGTCTGGAGCACCGTTGCGTTCGATGGCAGCCTGAACGGACGAAGCGGCACGGCCCGCGCGGCCGACGCGTTTGACCCCTTTGCGAAACGGGACATCGAGTTCAGCCTCCAGCAGGGCGTTACAACGGTCTACCTGCCGGCGCGGACGATGAACGGCGTCGGCGGGCGCGGCTCGATTGTGCGTCTGCTGCCCGAGGCGGCGGCGGATGACTACATCCTCCGGTCGGATGCGGCGTTGAGCCTGGGCCTCGCGATGGATCCTCGCAGCGGAGCACTCGACCGCGTCCGGGCGTACATGAATCTGCGGCAGCTTTTTACCGACGCGAAGGCGTACCGCAAGTCGCTCGAGGACTACGAGGAAGACCTGAAGGAATACGAAGAGAAGATCAAGAAGCGGGCCGAGGAAGAAGCCAAGAAGCCGAGTGGAGACAAACCTGCCGAATCCGCCCCTGCTACGCCCGGCGCTTCGCCTTCGGGTGAGCAGCGCGGACCGCGACCCGGAGGGCGTCCAGGTGGCCGGCCGGCGCCGCGGCCGAGCGCGGAAGAGATCGCGGCGGGCGATTCGGCGGACGATGGCGCGGAGCCATCCGACGATCCCGCACAGGTTCCCCCGCGGCCGCGGCCCGGGCGCGGGCGCCGTGGTCAGGACGCCGAACAACCGCCGCCGGAATCCGGCCGGCCGGCAGCGCCCTCGGGGCCCGAATTCAAGGACGATATCAAGAAGCCCGTCGCTCCCCAGAAAGACCTGACGAAGGAAGCACTGCTCGACGCGATCGACGGCAAGCTCCTGGTTCGCGTCGAGGCGGAGCGGCCGGAAGACATCCTCAACCTCGTCGATCTCGCGGAGGAGTTCAACCTCGCGATGGCGATTGAAGGCGCGAGCGGGGCCCATCTGGTCGCCGATCATCTTCGACGGGCGCGGGTGTCAGTCATCCTGCCCGTGGAGTCACCGGCCATGATGTGGACGGACGGGGCTCGACGCACCGGATCGATCGCGGCGCCGGCAAAACTGGCTCGCGCGGGCGTACCCGTGTTCGTAGGCTCGGCGACGAGCGGAGCGAATCGCCACCTGTCGCTGGCCGCGGCGCAGCTCGTGGGGCGCGGTGTCGATGAGAACACAGCACTGAAGAGCATAACCTCGGATGCCGCGAAACTTCTGGGCATTGAGCGGGAGACGGGGCAGCTCACCAGCGGATTGTCGGCGGACCTGGTGATCTGGAGCGGCCATCCGTTCCTGCCGGACTCGCGCGTGGAGCGCGTCTTCATCAAGGGCCGGGAAGTCTACAGCGCCGTGCCGTCGGAGCGGGATGAACCCGACACCAGGGGCGGCGAGGAAGGCTCGGAGGGCAGCCTGTGACATCGTTGGATGGGAGTCGCGGTCGCATGCTGCTTCTGCTGCTGGCCGCTGCATTGAACGGGGCGGCAGCAGCGACTGCCGACGTCCGTGTGATTCGCGCTACGGCCTACGTCTCGCCCGACGGCAAGCTGACGCGCGATGCAGTCCTGCTCGTTCGGGATGGCGTCATCGTCAACATCGGCGAAGCGCCCGCGGATGTGCCGGTGGATGCCTACGAGCGGGCAATCGTCTCGCCGGGGCTGGTCGATCTGATGTCGAGTCTCACGGCGGTGGGGCAGTTGGGCGAGACTGCGGAGGCGATCCAGGCGCAGGCCCGCGCGGGCGATTCCCTCGACCGTTTCGACCGTCATCTTCGCCAGGCATTGGAAGCCGGAGTGACGTCGTTCGTCCTTGCTCCGGACGATCGAAATCTCATTGGTGGGCGCGTCGCCGTGTGCAGCACGCATGTCCCGGCGAAGGACGCGAAATTCGTCACGGACAGTGGGCCGATGAAGCTTTCGCTTTCGCCCGCCGTGCTTGCGTCCGATCGCGAACCGACGTCGCGCGCGGGTGCGATCTCGCTGCTGCGCAGCACCCTCGCGGCCGCCGCGAAGGGCGAGCGGCTGCTGGGTCGGTCGGCTGGAACGACGATCGAGATCACCCCGCCGCTCGTTGAGTTTGCCAAGGGCGGGATCTCCGGGATCGCCACCGCGCCGACAGGTGCGGACGTATCGACGCTTCTCGCGATGGCCGGCGAATTCAAGCTGAAGCTCGCATTTGTTCACAATGACGATGCACGGGAAATCGGGGCCGAACTCGCCAAAGCCGGAGCGCCGGTGATTGCCGGACCATACGACCTCTCGGCTTCGCCTCGTACCGCGAGCGCGGCCGGAATCTTCGAGAAGGCCGGCGCGAAGGTCGCCGTTGCCGGCGGCTTGCCGTGGCAGGCGGCCGACGGGCTCCGCTTGTCGGCGGCCGTCGCGGTCCGTAACGGCATGTCGCCGGACGCGGCAAGACGAGCCATTACCAGCGTTCCCGCGGAGATTCTCGGTCTCTCGGGCAGGATCGGTTCGATCGCAAAAGGGGCGAGAGCGGATCTTGTCGTGTTTTCAGGCGATCCGCTCGACTTGCGGAGTCGGGTGATTGCGGTCTACGTCGGCGGCGTGCGGGTGTATTCAGCGCCGGCCGGCGATTAGTCCATACAGGAGCAGTGTCATGCGTTCAGGGAAGTTCGGCCTGAGCATCGTCGTCGGCATCGTCGCGGTTTTGTCAACAACGATCGCCAGTGCGGCGGAATCCGTCATCGCCGTAAAGGCAAAGCGGGTCTACACCGCCGCCGGCGAGGTAGTCGACAACGGCGTCGTCGTGATCAAGGACGGGAAAATTTCGGCCGTCGGAGCCGGAATCGCAATCCCGGCCGGGGCCAAAGTGATCGACGCGGGCGAGGGGAGCGTGACCCCCGGTCTCATCGACGCGCTGTGCCTCGTCGATTCCGAAATCCCGCAGCAGGGGTGGTTCTTCTCCGAATTCGAGTGTCCCGTGTGCACGGAATTGCACAGGCGGCACATAAAGGTCGTAAA
The DNA here is from genome assembly GCA_045863555.1 of Planctomycetota bacterium. Lineage (GTDB taxonomy): Bacteria > Planctomycetota > Phycisphaerae > UBA1845 > Fen-1342 > JACRLV01. Next base: position 20,506 of record BTUU01000008.1, read on the forward strand.
CGGCGGCGCGTACGTCGATTCCTCGTGCGGCGGCGGGTGGCGCGACTGTCCCGCGTGCCTCGCGGAGCACAGACAGGCGGATCACGGATGCCCGGTGCACGGGAAAGACTCGGGCGGCGATCCGTGGGCGAAACTCGCGGCGCAGGCGAAGGCGGCCGCGGAACAGCGGCTGCACGAAGGCCATGCCCATGCTGACGGCGAGGAGGATGTGTGCAGCGGGATCTGCGCCGGCCCGAAAACGGCGGCGGATGACATCGCGCAGCTCGCCGTCGGGGCGGCGTGGCGAACGTCGTGGGCGGAGCATTCGTCCGAGGTCACGCCGCACATCAATGTGATCGACTCAGTCAACCTGCAATCCAAGGATTTTTCGCGTCTCGCGCGGCAGGGCGTGACGACGGTCTACGTGGCTCCGGATTCGGGAAGCGTGATCGGGGCCCGCGGCGCGGTTGTAAAGACAGGCGGACCGGTCTCGCAGCGAATCGTGCGCTCGGCCGATAGCGTCCGGGCGGCCGTCGGGCGCGATCCGATCAGCCGGGGGCGGGGGAATTCCCGGCCCGCAGGCTACGCCGATTTCTACGCCCGTCGGCCGACGACGCGCATGGGCGTCGAGTTCGTCTTCCGCAAGGCCTTCTACGATGCGATGCGCTGGGTTAATCAAACCCCCCGCGCAGGTGCGGATTCCGCTCCGGAAGCTGCGATGCCCGTGCTCGCGAAGGTGCTCGGCGGCGAGATTCCGCTGCGAATCCTGGCCCGTGCCCAGCATGACATCATCACAGGGTTGCGGCTCGCCAAGGAATTCGGGTTGAAAGTCACCATCGACGACGCCGCTCAGTCATTCGACTGCATTCCGGAGATCAAGGCGTCTGGCGCTGCCGTGGTGTTCGGGCCCCTGAGCATGGCGTCCGGCGGCTTCGAAGTGGACGAGGTCCGGCTGAATACCCCCCGGCGACTCGCCGATGCCGGCGTCCCCTTTGCACTCACTGCCCAGGCGATGCGGGACGAGGAAGGCCTGGCCCGTCAGGCAATGCTCGCAATCCGCTACGGCCTCCCGAAGGACGCCGCGCTCGCGGCCGTGACCTCCGCGCCCGCGAAGATTCTGGGTCTGCCGGAGTCGCTCGGAACGTTGAAGACAGGGGCGGCGGCCGATCTGGTCATCTGGTCGGGCGAGCCGTTCGGGGCCACAAGCGAAATCAAGGAAGTGATGATCAACGGCGAGCTGGTCGCCGAGTAACGGAGATCCCGGGCGGCGATGCATCGAGCGCGGTTCGCCCGACTGGACTATCGAAACGCTGACGCCTCGCCCCGCGCGAGGCCGATATTCGAGGAGCGTTCATGCAAGGCGATGGTTTTCGATCGATACGGCGGGTCGCGGCCGCCGCGGCCTTCTTTCTGGCCGCAGGACTGGCAAGCGCCGGGTCTCCGCCTCCGGAAAAGGTCGCACTTACAAATGCGAAGATCATCCCGATCGTCGGCGAAGGGCTCGATTCGGGGACGATCCTGATCGAACGCGGCCGCATCGTCGCGATCGGCAAGGACGTCGAGGTCCCGTTCGACGCGCGGGTGTTCGACCTGAAAGGCAAGACGGTCATGCCCGGCCTCGTCCATCCGAACTGCTACCGGGGGACGGACGGGGCGAACGAAGCCCGGCCGATCACGCCGCAGCTTGATACGGCGGACTCGATCGATCCCTCGCAGATCTTCTTCGAAGACCAGCTTCGGGTCGGCATCGCCGCGATCAACGTCATGCCCGGCGACAACACGGTGATCGGCGGTCTGGGGCGGATCGTACGTCCGATCGGCCTCACGCCGGCGCAGATGACGATCGCGGAAGGTGCGTTCCTGAAGGTCTGCATCTCGCCCCGCGCCGGATATGACCGCATGCTCCAGATGGCGTCGCTGCGGGAAACCTTTGCTGAACTGGATAGCTACCTCGAGAAACTCGCGGAGAAGCGGTACGAAGACAAGCTCCGTGATGACCAGAAGAAGATGGACGTCGGCCTCGCGGAGCAGCGCAAGCGCGGCCGCGCGCTGATCCGCGCCGAGGATGTGGATGACGAGCACCGGAACATCCTGCGGGCGCGGGGCGGAATCGTCCGGTTTGGCGGGGAAGAAGGCCCCACGCTTTTCAAGCCGCTGGGAGCCATGGTCACGGTACGCTCGGCGATGGACGTCGCACCGGCCGTAAAGCTGGCCAAGGAGTTCGGTTTCTTCGACCGCACCGTGTTCGTGCTCGGGCCGGAGACCTTCAAGGCGATCAGCGAGCTGAAGTCGGCCGCGCGGCCCGTGATTCTTCCGGAAGAGATGATCCACCGCGAAACCGACCCGCTGACGGGCGACCTGACGGAGGTTTTTGTGCCCAAGCGGTTTTTTGACGCCGGGCTGCTCTTCGCGATCACCCCCGGCTCAGATCAGTCGATGCCCGAGCGAATGCCGACCTACCAGGCGGCGCGCTGCGTCCGGGGCGGCATTCCGCGCGATGTGGCGCTGCGGGCGATCACTCTTCACGCGGCGAAGGTGCTGGGGTTGGATGATCGAATCGGGTCGATCGAGGTCGGAAAAGAAGCCTACCTGACGGTCTTCAGCGGTGATCCGCTGGATTTCAACAGCGTCGTGGAAAAGGTCTTCATCGAGGGTATTCCCGCATACGAGCGGGAAAAGGACGTTCGAATCCAGCGCCTCCTCTCGACGGAGTCGCAGCCCGCTGCGGCCGGAGGCGGCGAATGATCGCACGTCTGCTCGTCTGTACCATCGCGATCGGGCTCGCCGCCGGGTCGCCGGCGCTCGCGAACGGTGACTCGTTCGCAATTCGCGCAAAGGCAGTCTACCCCTGCACCCCTGACCAGCCCGGCGCGATCGAGGGCGGCATCATCATCGTTCGCGATGGCAGGATCGTCGCAGTCGGCGCCGATCTGCCCATTCCGCCGGATCTCCCGGTCCTCGATCTGACCGATGAGATCGTGTGCCCCGGGCTCGTGTCCGCCGGCAGTGCGCTGGTCGGTCCACACGCCGGCCCGGATGCGGTCAGCGGCGCCTATCGTGCCGCGGATTCGTTCAACGTCTACGGCCGTTATGACTGGGCGCTTTCGACCGGCGTGACCACCGCGCACCTGTCGCCCGGCGGACATCGCCTCGTGAGCGGCCAGGGCGCGATCGTGAAACTCGCGGGTGCACCGCAGGCTCGCGTGATCTCGCCCGAATCGGATCTCTCGATCAACCTCGGAGTCTTCGGTCCGCCGAGACTCCTCGAACCGCCGTTCTACGCATCCTCCGACGTCGCGATCGATCCGGCGAAGGCCCAACGGCCGTCGTCCCGGATGGGGCAGCTTCTCGAACTCGAGACGCGCGTGGCTGCCATCGCCGAGAACGGCAAGCCCCAGCCCGCGCCGCCCGGCCCGCTGACAAACACACGTGTGAAGTACCCCTTCCACGCCCTCGCCTTTGACGCGGCGTGGCAGGCGAATCTTCCCTTGCGTGTCCAGGCCCGCGAGGCCGCGGATATCGAAAGCGCGATCGCGTTCATTGAGAAATACAAGCGAAAAGGCTATCTCGTCGGTCTCTCAGAAGGGCAGCGCCTGGCCGATGAGATCGCGCGGGCAGGCCTTCCGGTCGTTCTGCGCCTTGAAAACGCCTATCGCGGTGCAGAAACGCCGATCGGCGCGAATCCGGAGGCGATTGAACGACTCCTCGGCGTTGCCGGAGCCCTCGATCGCGCGTTTGCGAAGAACAAGGGCGGCAAGATCGCCCTCGCGGGTGCGGAAAACGACGCGGGGAGCGACCTGCGCCTCGTGGCCGGTCTGGCGCAGCGGGGGGGCATGTCCGAGGCGCGAGCGCTCGCCGCGGTGACTCGCGTGCCCGCGGAAATTCTCGGCATCGATGGACGCGTCGGTAGCCTCGCGCCGGGCAAAGACGCGGATCTGATTGTCCTGAGCGGTCCGCCGCTGGCGATCGAGAGCCAGGTGCTGCATGTATTCGTCGACGGTCGGAAAGCCTGGACCGCGCCGCGGCTGCGTGACGGCTCGCGGGACCGGGCCGTTGTGATCAAAGGCGGCACGATCTGGCTCGGGAATGGAAGCGTCATTCGAGACGGAGCCGTGCTCGTCGAGGATGGAAAGGTGCGCGCCGTCGGGCAGCGCGTTCCTCGGCCTTACTACGCACGTGTGATTGACGCGGGACCGGATGCGTACATCACCCCCGGGTTCATTGATTCCCACGGCCATCTGGGACTCGAAGAGATCAACCTTCCGAACGAGCGCCGGACGGTCGCGACGCCCGATGTGCCGATCGATCGGGTCGTCGGTGCCGCCGGCGCGGATTTCGCGCGAGTGGCGCGTGCCGGCGTGACAACGGTGATGCTCGCGGCGTACCGGACGGCGCAGAACGGTTCGCGGATCGCCGCGGTGAAGACCTTCGGGCGCGATCGCGGCGACATGGTCACGCGCGACATCGCGGGCGTGAAGTTCTCCCTTGCAGGCACCGACGCCCTGATGACGATCAAGGGCATCCAGGGCGCGCTCGAAGCGGGAAAACGCTACGAGGAAGCCTGGAAGAAATACGCCGACGATCTGGAAAAATGGAAAAAGGAGCGGGAAAAGGGCGCGACGCCGACGACCAGGCCCGCTGAAGTCGCCGAGACGGCCGTGGAGAAAAAGCCGGATCCGATCACGGGAACGTGGAACTTTGAGATCAAGGGCGGGCCGATGCCTCAGCCCCTCAAGGGGTCGATGATCCTGAAGCTCACGGGCAACCAGATCGAAGGGCGCGCGAAGACTCCCGGCGGCGGAAACGACACGCGCCTCACCGGGACATTCGACGGCAAAGCAGTCACGCTCGAACTCGATCAGGAAACGGACGTGGGCAAGCCGACGATTTCGGCGACCATCGATCGAGACGAGCACATGACGGGTCAGTTCAAGCTCGGCGACGTGTTTCAACTCGATTTCGAGGCCAGCCGCGTCGAGAAGGGCGATGTCGAGTTCCGCGTGGAGCGAACCAAGAAGACCGGCAAGGACGGCCGCCCCGCCCCTCCGAAGGTGGACGATCGGCTGGAGCCGCTGAGGCCGCTGCTGGCGGGCAAAATCCCCGCCGTGGTTGAGGTTCGAACCAACGTGGAAGCACGCGAGGCGATGAAGCTGTTCGTCGATCAATACAAGATTCCGCTGATCCTGCTCGACGCCCCGAACGTTGCCGATCTCGGACCCGAACTCGAAAAGCGCCGGGAACAGGTCGGTGTCATCGTCCCGCCGGAGATCGTACGCAGCCGCGACGTCCGCAGCATCGCTCCGCCGTTCGAGGAGAGCATGAAGAATTCGCCGGTTCGCCCCGACCTCACGATCCGAAATACCGCGGCGGAACTGGCGCGGCTTGGCGTTCGCGTAGGACTCCAGAGCGACGCCGAGGATGGTGCGCAGTCGCTGCCGCTCGTAGGCCTGTTCGCGGTGCAGCAGGGGCTCGGAGGCGACGAAGCGCTGCGGGCCCTCACGGTGGACGCGGCGAAGATGTTCCGGATCGACGATCGCGTCGGGACGCTGGAACCGGGCAAGGACGGCGACGTGCTGATCTTCAGCGGGCATCCGTTCGACGCGGCGAGCCGCCTGGAGCGCGTTATCGTCGGAGGCAGGGAGGTGGGCGATGCGGAGTAATCGGACGGGCTGGCTGGGCCTGATCGCGGCCGCGGGACTTGCGGCCGCCGCAAATGCGCAGACCCCGGGGCGTTCGGCTGAGAAGCCGTCATTGGCCTTCAAAGTGGCGAAGGTCGTGACCATGGACCCCCAGGACCGCGTTGTGAACGACGCGGTCGTGCTGGTTTCGGGCGGCAAGATCGAGAAGGTCGGTCCTGCGGGCGAAACGCCGATTCCGGCCGGGTACGAGACGCGTGAGTTTGCCGAATGCTGGCTGGTGCCCGGACTCGTCGAGGGACACAACCACATCGCAGGCGGCCTCGCCGACCTGAACGACATGGTCTACCAGACGAACCCGGGCCTCGATACGCGCAGCACGATCGACCCGAACAACCGCAACGTGAAACGAGCCCGCGCCGGCGGCGTCTCGACCATGATGCTCATCCCGGGCAGCGGCACGAACATGAGCGGGTTCGGCACGCTGGCGAAATCCGGCGGCGACACGCCGGACGAGGTGATCATTCGCTCGCCGGGGTCGCTGAAAATCGCGCAGGCGGGTAATCCGGAGTGGTACTTCGGCGGCAACAATCGCAGCTTCATGAACTGGAATACGCGGCAGACGCTGCTCAAGGCCCGCGCGTACCACGAGGCCTGGACCGAGTTTGAAGCCGGACGGACGAAGCAAAAACCCGAGTTCGACCCGATCTGGGACGGGTTTCGCGGACTGTTCAAACGCGAGTATCCGGTGACCGTTCACACGCAGATCTACCAGGTCGTCATGACGACCGTGGAGATGCTCTCGCGCGGCCTCAAGCTCTGGGTCGTGCTCGATCACTCGACATTCGACGCATGGACGATTGGCCCGATGGTCAAGGACATGGACATCTGGGTCGTGTGCGGACCGCGTGGTTTCCACTTCGACCGGACGGCCGCGCGGCTGGTCGGAATTGCCTCCGGATGGTGGAAGAACGGTGTTCGCCGTGTCGGCATCAACACCGATGCACCCGTCATCCCGCAGGAAGAGTTGATCTACCAGGCGACGATGAACTGCTGGTTCGGCTTCACGCAGTACCCTGCGCTTCGTGCTGTGACGGCCGTTCCGGCCCAGGCGCTCGGGCTCTATGACCGGCTCGGGTCGATCGAGTCGAAGAAAGACGCCGACTTCGGCATCTGGACGGGCGATCCGCTCGATCCCCGCTCGGCCTGCCTGATGATGGTCGTCAATGGAAAGATCGTCTACGACGGCACGAAGGGACGGAGACCGTTCTGATGTTATTGGCGAATCCGAGATACGCACCCCGCAGAGCGGACGTCATGCTGGCGGCGATCGTTTTTGCGGCCGCGCTCGTTGCTCCGGCTCGCGCGCAGGCGGGAGACGATGATGAGCGGTTCGTTGTCGTTCGCGCCGCGAGGGTCATAACGATCTCCGGCAAGGATGTGGAAGGCGGGATGATCGTTCTCGCGAACGGAAAGATCCGGAACGTCGGCCGCGATATCGAGTACCCGCGGAATTCGCGTGTATTCGACGCCGGCCGCTGGGTGGTGATGCCCGGACTGATCAACCCGCATTCCCGCCACGGCCTGACCGGTTACCAGCGTACGGGCGTGCAGGGGCAGCTTGGAGCCACGGACGAATACATCCTGTCCGACGGCGACATGGACGAACTCGTAAAGGCCGGCTACACGGCCGTCGCGCTCACGCCGCTTGGAAATGGGATACCCGGAACGGCGATGATCGTCCGTACCGGCGGCCCGTCCGATCAGCGCGTGCTGGACGAAAGCGCCTACCTGAAGGTGCTCGCGGACAAGATGACGCTCCGCGGGGCCTTTGAGCGTGCCCAGGCGGAGATCGACAAAGTTGAGAAGGCAAAAAAGGAATTCGAAGACAAGCAGAAGGCCGCTGCGTCGCAACCGGCCAGTGCGCCCGCCAGCGGCCCGGCGAGCCAGCCCACGTCGCAGCCGGCGAGCGCTCCCGCGTCGCAGCCCGCGTTTCAGCCTCCGCCGATCGACCCATCGCACAAGCCGCTGGTCGACCTGATCCAGAAGAAAGAGGGCGACAGGTGCCTGGTCGAGCTGACGACGGCGTCGGATCTGCTGCACTTGAACCAGGTCTTCGAGAAGTACGACGTCGAGCGGGATTTTCTGATTCGAAACTCGGGGTTCGCTGCGAACTTCAACTACGTCGTCGAGACGCTGGGCGAACGAAAATCGCGCGTCGTCGCCTATCCGACCGAGGATCGCCTGCCGAATTCGGTGATCCGGAATCCGTTGCACCGGGATCTTACCCATGCGGGCTGCGAGTTGACGACAATTCCGCTCAACGACTCCGGGACCGAACATCTGAACGTCATGAGCCGTCTGGCGAGCCTCGTCCGCGACGGCTGGTCGCGCGAGGAGGCGATGAAATCCGTAACTCTTCATCCGGCCCGCCTCCTGGGGCTCGAGAAGCGCCTCGGAACGATCGAGAAGGACCGAGAGGGCGACTTCACGTTCTATGACCGCGATCCGCTCGATCCGACGGCGCGGGTCATGGCCGTGATGATCGCAGGCGAAGTCGTCTATGTCGCGGAGGAATTCGAGTGAACCGGACGATCCTCGTCATCATTGCGGGGGCCGCGCTGTCTAGCGCGACCGCGCTCTCTCAGGATACGCAGCCCGCGACGCAACCATCGACCCGGCCGGCTGAGACGCAGCCGTCAACCCAGCCGGCCGATTCGCAGCCAACGACCCGCGAGGCGGGCCGGCGCGGACGCGGCGGCCGCGGACCGCGCGGCGGCGCGCAGACCCCCGACTCGGGCCCGGCATCTACGACCGCGTCGACAAGCGCGAGTACCTCGACCGCATCCAGCAGCCAGGCCAGTGACGAGGAGAAGGACCGCTGGCTCGCGGTCGTGAACGCCCGTGTCCACACGGTGACGGGGCCTGTGCTGTTCAATGCTGCCGTCTTGTCGAAAAATGGGAAGATCGTCGCAATCGGCAAGGACGTGCAGCTTCCGCAGGAGTGCGAGGTCATCGACGCTCGCGGCTGGTATCTCTACCCCGGGCTGGTTGCGGTGAATTCGAGCGGATTGCTCGGCCAGACGCCGGCGGCGGACACCACGAACGTCTTCGGACTCAGTGTCAACCTGGCCTCGGCCGTGGGGATCACGTGCGCGCTCTCCGGAAATGAAGTCGGCAAAGTGACGTGGGGCTCGGTCGAAGGCATCACCGTCAATCGCAACGTGTTCTACGCCTTCCCGTGGAATCGGCGGTCGCCGCTGGATAAGAGCAAGGTCCGCGACGACCTGGAACGCGTCCGCGGTTATCTGCGCGACGTCGCGGCGCATGAGATCGAAAAGCAGACAAACAAGGATGCCAAGGCGCCGGACAAGGAGTGGCTCAAGGGGCGTTACGAAGACTTCCGCAAGCTCCTCACCCGCGAGACCACGGCGATCGCAACGGCGAACTCGGCGAGCGAATTGCGCGAACTGGCGGAACTCGCCGGCGGCTTTGGGTTCAAGCTCGTGATCCGCGATGCGATCGAGGGCTGGATTGTCGCGGATGAACTCGGACGGGCGGGTGTCGATGTGATCCTGACGCCGCGCGACAACGCTGAACCGGATCTCGACGCGAACCGCCCGACCGGCTCGACGATCGAAAACGCCGCGATCCTCCACAACGCCGGTGTGCGCGTGGCCATCGTTCCCTCGCAGACCGGCCTGAGTATGGGCGGGCTAGCGGGGCGAGATCTGCTCCACCTGAACATGGAGGCCGCGTTCGCCGTCCGGGGCGGCCTGAGCAATGATGACGCCCTGCGCGCGATTACGATCGACGCCGCCAGAATTCTGGGAGTGGGCAGCCGCGTCGGCTCGATCGAAGTCGGCAAGGACGCCGACCTGATCGTCTGCGACGGGGACATCCTGCACTACATGACGCAGGTCCATTACACGATCGTCAATGGGCGGCTCACTTACGAGAAATCGAAGGACACGCTGCTTGGGCATATCCGGCCCGAGGGCAAGATCGAGAACGCGACGTTCGACGACGTCTGGCCGCGTCCGCTCGAGTGGCGCGACTGATTTCAGCCGCGGCGGGGCTTCGGCGCGACCTCAATCCAAACGATGGGCCGACAGCCGCCGTCTGGTGGCCTCGCGGGGCGGTTTGCGGGCGCTCCCAGCCGTCCGCAGCTGTAATTCGCTCAGGCGCGTTGGGCTGCGTCACGGCCCCCGTGACGGCCAAAAAGCGTCGATTCGCACCAATATCCGCTCCAATCGCCCGAATACCGCCAGGACGGGAATCGCCGATAGAATCATCTGCGGCGCACGACCGTCTTTGAGAGGGCTCGCGAGGCGCGGGCCGAACCCGAAAGGGGGCTTCGATGTTCCGTGCGATCTTCGGAACGGCGTTCATCGCCGGGCTCGGTCTGTTCGGATATTACTTCCTGACCGACTCATCCGGTCGATCGGCGGCCGACAAGGCCAAGGACGCCGGCATGAATGTCGTCAGTGATGCGAAGGACTCGGGAGCCGCGCTGCTCATTCAGGGTCGACTGATGGCCGCCTTCGGAATGGATGCGATGCGGCTTGTCCACGTTTACTACGACAATGGCCAAGTCATCGTGTACGGCCTGGCCCCGGAGTCGATCGACGTCGACGCGGTTGAGCGTACCGTCCGTGAAATCCCGGGTGCGGTATCGCAGGTCGAAATCCTGTTGCTGCCGCGGCCGGCCTCCGTTCAGCCCCGCGCCTCAAGCGCCGGCCCGACTGGCCAGGCTGGTGGCGACGCGCCGACGGAGCCGCAGCCGGATAAACCTTAACCCCGCGGCGCGTTGATCGGCTGGCGTTCGCCGCCGCGCCCGTGTTTCAGCGGATCGAAAAACCGCCTAAACTGTCGGCCCGCGGTGGATCACGCCCGCGTGCGCCGAGAATCGGATGCCGGAACTCCCGGAAGTCGAGACGGTCGTTCGAATGCACCGGGCGAAGCTGCTCGGGCGCACGGTCGCAGGCGTCGAGTTCCGTTGGAGCCGTCAGGCCCAGCCCAGCCCGGCTGCCGTTGCTGAGCGGCTTGTCGGCGCGTCGATCGCCGACGTCCGCCGCCGGGCGAAGTTCATCGTCTTCGAACTTCGGCGCGATGCTGCGGCCGCCGGTTACCTGCTGATTCACCTCAAGATGAGCGGGCGGTTGGAGTGGGGCGGTGAAGACACTCCGGAACCGCGGCACGCGCGCGTCATGTTCGAGCTCGGCCGCGGCGATCGGCTCTACTTCTGCGACGCGCGGAAATTCGGCCGCGTGACATTCCGGGAGGAAATTGCGGGTCTCGACTCGGAGCTCGGCGCCGAGCCGCTCGCGGAAGATTTCACCGCCGTGCGTCTTGCGGAGCTTCTTGCAACCAGGCGGCAACGCTTGAAGCCGTTCCTGCTCGATCAGAGGAGGATTGCGGGGCTCGGGAACATCTACACCGACGAGGCGCTCTTTCGCGCCCGGCTTCATCCGCTTCGATCCGCGCATACGCTGCGTGCGGGTGAAATCCGGGCCCTGCACGGGGCTATCCGTACCGTGCTCCGCGAAGGCATACGCAATAAGGGCACGTCGATCGACTGGATCTACCCGGAAGGAAGAATGCAGGATTTTCTCCGCGTCTACGGACGCACGGGACTCCCGTGCCGCGTCTGCGGTCGCGCGATTCGGGCGATCCGCGTCGCGCAGCGCGGGACGCATTACTGCCCCTCGTGCCAGCGGGCGCCGCGCAGCGCAAAGCGAACCACCCCCCGAACCGGAGCGTAAGCGGAGCATGTGCGGGATCGCGGGAATCGTCGATCTGGCCGGGGAGGGCCGTGTGCAGCTCTCGCGGCTCGCGCCGATGGCCACGGCGATTCGGCACCGCGGTCCCGACGACGAGAGTTTCCACGTCTCGCCGGACGGAAACCTGGGCCTGGCGTTCCGCCGGCTCTCGATCATCGATCTCGCCGGCGGCCGGCAGCCGATGGCCAATGAAGACGGCGCCGTGCACCTGGTATTCAACGGGGAGATCTACAACTATCTCGAGCTCCGTCGCGAACTGGTGGCCGCCGGGCACCGGTTCGCGACCGCGAGCGACAGTGAAGTCATCGTCCACGGTTATGAGCAGTGGGGTACCGGTGTGTTCGCCAGGCTCGCGGGGATGTTTGCGATCGCGATCTGGGACGGCCCGCGCCGGGAGTTGATTCTCGCGCGCGACCGGCTCGGCAAGAAGCCGCTGCACTTCGCGGCGATCAACGGCCAGTGCTACTTCGGCAGCGAAATCAAGTCGATCCTGGCGGCGCTGCCGGAAACCCCGGTGGTCGATCCTGGGGCGCTGCATTTCTTCTTCATGTTCCAGTACGTTCCCGCGCCGCTCGGCGTGTTCGTCGGATTCCGCAAGCTGCTGCCGGGCACATTCATTCGGGTGCGGCCCGGCCACTCGCCGGCGCTCGGACTGTCCGAGCAGTTCTGGCGCCTCCCCGATCCCGGACAGGATGCGGCGCTCGACGAGCGCGACATCACGGCCGAGCTCGGCCGCCGGGTGACCGCGGCCGTGGAGCGGCGTCTGATCGCGGACGTGCCGCTGGGAGCGTTTCTGTCGGGAGGGGTCGATTCGTCGATCGTCGTCGGCGTCATGCGCCGCCTCGGAGTCTCGCCCCTGCGCACGTTTTCGATCGGGTTCGACGATCCCCGCTACGACGAGTCCGCGGCCGCGGCGGAGGTGGCCCGGCATTTCCAGACCGAGCACCACGCGCAGCGCGTCACCCCCCGGGCCCGGGAAGCGCTCGATGCACTTGCGTTTCATTTCGATGAACCGTTCGCGGATTCGTCAGCGCTTCCGACGTACTACGTATCGAAATACGCGCGAGAATCCGTGACGGTGGCTCTGACGGGCGACGGCGGCGACGAGTGTTTTGGAGGCTACGACCGATACGTGGCGATGCACGTCGCCGGCCGGCTCGACTGGTTGCCGCGGCCGCTGCGCAGCGGGATCGCCCGACTCTCCGAGTGGCTTCCGCACGGGCGAGCCAAGAGCCTCTCGAACCGTGCGTATCGCTTCCTCTCTGCGCTGGGTCGATCGGAAGTCGATCGCTACCTGGAGTGGATCAGCGTCTTTCCGGCTGCGAGCCTCGCGACGGGGTATCGGCGTGAGTTCCGCGAGCGGCTGCGAATCGGCGAGCCGATCGAGTGGTTTTCACACCTGATGAACGCGACGGCGGGGTCTCCGTCCGTCAGAGCCAATCGTGCCGACGTGCTCAGCTACCTTCCCTATGACCTTCTGACCAAGGTCGACACGGCGTCGATGGCGTGCAGCCTGGAATGCCGCTGCCCGCTCCTGGATCACGAGGTCGTCGAGTTCGCGATGTCGACGCGGGCCACGATGTGGCGTGCCGGACCCGAGCGAAAACGACTGGTGAAGCGATGGGCGTCCGAGTTTCTCCCGCCGGCCGTTTTCGAGCGCCCGAAAATGGGGTTTGGCGTGCCCATCGGGGATTGGCTGCGGCAGGATTTGCGCGATCTACTCGATCGCCTGCTCGACCGAGGTTCATTTGTCGCGGCGATCTTCGAGCGCGAGTACCTGGGGCGGCTCGTGCACGAGCACCTGTCGGTTCGCGCAAACCACGAACACCGGCTCTGGGCGCTGCTCATGCTCGAACTCTGGGCCGAGCGCTGGGCGGTCGCCCGACCGGCGTGACGGCTCAGTGCCCGGGTGCGATTTGAGTCCGTCAGCCGATTGATCCGATGGAAGAGGTGTGATCTTCGATCGTCGCGCCAGGTTGGCTGCGCGCGGGGAACGGTCCGGAGCCGGCGTCACGGATGTCCACAACCATCGATCAAGCCGAGGTCGACGCGGTGCTCGCAGGGGCGCACGCGGCTGAACCGGCCTCGTCGCCGGGTGCGGCCGCCCTCGTGCCGCAGCGCTCTGACCCGCCGCTCGCGCCGAGCCTCGCCCGGCTGCTCCGACTCAAGGTCCCCGTGATCGCGGAACTCTCCCGCCGCAGAGTCCTCATGGCCCGGGCCCGCCGCCTGGCGACGGGGATGATCCTCGAATTCGATCGCGGCATCGAAGAACACTGCCGCGTGATGATCAACAACCAGCTCATTGCGACCGGAGAGGTCGTTCGAGTGGGCGATCATTTCGGCCTTCGAATCCTCGCAGTCGAGGATGCCCGATCGCGAATCCAGTCGCTCGGCCGATAACGCCCCGGCCGCGCACCCCGCCCAGATCCCGAACACCGCAATAAAAGCACACAGGCGCCGCCGAATTCAACGGCGCCTGTGCGTGGTTTACATGCATTTCCCCGGTCGATTCCGGGAGGTGGCGGCTAGAACTGACTCCAGAGGTACTGATTCGTGACTTCGTGGTGGAACTGGATCTCCGGGACCTTTACCAGCGAGCCAAGTTCCTTCGGGCAGCGGTCTGCCTGCGCCTGCTTCACCTCGGCGAACTTGGATTGGAGACCCTCACCGAAAAGCTCGGTGATCCACTTGCTGCTCTTGAAGTCCCGGATGCCCGTGTAGATGTTGTCGGGCAGGAACCGCGTCCGCGTCCGGCGGTCCTCGTCCGTCATCTCGACTCTCGGCCCCTCCAGACCCGTGCGGAAGAGCGTAAAGAGCAGCATGTACGGGTTCGCGTCGGGCCCCACCGAGCGAACCTCGATTCGAGAGCTGCGCTCGTTGGCCAGCGGAATGCGAATCATCGAACCGCGATCGACGGCGGACGCCTTGATCTGATTCGGAGCCTCGAAATGCGGGTCAAGCCGGCGATACCCGTTGACGCTCGAGTTCAGGACCAGGCAGATGTCCGACGCGCTGTGCAGAATCCGGTCGATGAAATCCCAGCCCATCTTCGACAGGCTGTCCTTGCCGTTCTTGTCGAAGAACAGGTTCTTGCCCCCGCGCGAGATCGACATGTTCGTGTGCATCCCGCTGCCGTTCACGCCGGCGACCGGCTTGGGCAGGAAGCTCGCCGTGAGGTCCATCCGCTGCGCGACCTGGCGGCAGATCAGCTTGTAAAGCTGGATCTGGTCGGCCGCGATCAGCGCCTCTGAATACGAGAAGTTCATCTCGAACTGCGACGGCGCGACCTCGGGATGGTCCTTCTCATTATGGAAGCCCATCGCGCGCTGAACTTCCGCCGCCGTGTCAATGAACTGACGCAGCGGATCCTGCGGAAGCGAGTGGTAGTACCCGCCCGTGCTGATGAACTCAAAGCGCCCGGTCTCGTGGTAACGGCGTTCGGCGTTCTGCCCGCGGAAAAGGAATCCTTCGATCTCGCTGGACACGTTGCAGACCGTTCCATCCCGCGCGAACAGCTCTTCGGTGTAGGTCTTGAGAATGCTCCGGAAATCGTGCTTGTACGGCGTGCCGTCCTTGTCCTGCACGAGCCCGAAAACGACGACCTTTCCGGGACCGAAAATATCGGACGGAAGCCAGTAGAACGATGACCAGTCGATCGCGAGCTTCAGATCAGACTCGGCTTGCGCGGTGAAGCCCCGGATGGAGGATCCGTCGAACGTCAGGTTATCCGCCGAACTGAGCAGGAATTTCTTGTCGTAGTCGAGCATGTGCAGCCGGCCTTCAACGTCCGTAAAACAGACGGTGACGGCCTTCAGGCGTTTCTCGTCGGTCAGGTACCGGCGACGCTCATCCTCGATGACGTTCGCCGCCAGGCGTTTGAGCCGTTTTTCCTTGGCGTCGAGGTTGAGCTCCTCCAGTTTGGCGTACGGGATTTCGAGAAAATCGCGAAGCGGGGAGGTCATCTGGGGCTCCTTGAAGCTTGATCGGCTTCATTTTGCTCTTAACGCCGCTTCAATAAGCATTGTCGCGGCCAAATTAAGCATAAAACTCTACCAACTAATGACAGCAATTGCAAGCGGCGGGCGAAAAATTCCCCAATTCACGCCCGCCTCCGCCTCTGCAGCGATTTTGAGACCGTGCAAAGGTGGCGTATGTTGCGGAGATCGGCTAAACTCAACGTAGTCTGCCTGCGGGGCGAGTTATCGGTGAAAACGCGGTAAGTCGTTGCACAACCAGTGGTTGAGTGCACCCGGGCAATTCTTTTCCTAGGAAGCAGCCATGGCCGACAATGTGGCGATCGATCTCGGAACAGATGGCCCAATCGGCGAGCCCGTCGCGCCGGAGCCCGTGACCGCGCGCGAGCCCGTCCTGAACAAGTACTTCAAGGCCACGATCAAGGGAAAATTCTCCGACCTGCACCTCAAGGCGGACTATCCGGCCTATGTTCGCGTCAAGGGCGTCTCGGGCGGCCGATCCAAGGGCGCACTCCGGCCGATGACGGGCGGCTCGCTGTCGCACGAGTTCATCTACAACGGGATTCTGGAGTTGCTGCGACCTAAGCACCGGGCGCTGCTCGAGGACAAAGGCGCGATCGACTTCGCCCACGACGTCGGAGTCGCGGGCGACGCCGACCGGTTCCGCGTCAATGCGTTCATGCAGCGCGGAAAGATCGCCGTCGCGGCCCGCCGCGTCACGCGTGAGATTCGCAGATTCGACCAGCTCTACCTGCCGCCGGTGATGGCGGAAATCACGCAGTTCCGCGAAGGCGTCGTGCTGCTGGCCGGCGTGACGGGCTCAGGAAAGTCGACCACGATCGCCGCCATGCTCGACTACATCAACGAGCGCGAGAATGTGCACATCGTCACGATCGAAGACCCCATCGAGTATCTGTTCACAGACAAGAAAGCCCGAATCAACCAGCGCGAAATCGGCATCGACGTGAACAGCTTCCACGACGGTCTCAAGTACCTGATGCGCCAGGATCCCGACATCGTGCTCGTCGGCGAGATGCGCGACCTTGAGACCTTCGCGGCCGCGATCCACGCCGCCGAAACGGGCCACCTGGTCTTCGGCACCATCCACGCGTCAAGCTCGGCCCAGACGATCTCGCGTATTCTCGACCTGTTCCCCGAGAGCGAGCGGCGGGCGATGCGCCAGGCGCTGGAATTCAACCTGAAAACAGTCATCTGTCAGAAGCTCATCCGCAGCATCAACCCCAAGACGCCGGTCGTGCCCACGGTCGAGATTATGATCACCAACCCCTCGATCCGGAAGCTCATCCGCGAGGAACGCGACAACGAGTTGACGGCCGTCATCCGCGCAAACAAGGACGCGGGCATGGTCGACTTCACCGAACACCTGCGCCAGCTCGTGCACGACGGCTGGATCGACCACGAAACGGCGTATGAAGCCGCGCCGAATCCGGACGAACTGAAAATGGCGCTCAAGGGCATCCGCACGCCCTCCGCGGCGATCCTCGGGTAGCTGCGGCGGACCCCGCCCCTACGCAGTCACGAACAAGAAAAAAACGGGCTCGCAACCGCCGGTTGCGAGCCCGCTTCAATTCGGTCTGACGGCCCAGCCGGTTACGGCACGTCCACGCGCGAGTCGAAGTCGTGGATGACCGTTCCGCTCGCGTCCGTCACGCGCCAGACAAGCTGCGGGATCGGCGGGTTGACGTCATCGCGGAGGAAGACGTAGTCAATCCGGCCGCCCCGGGCGAACGAATTGCACGGCCGGTTGCTCGTGGACGCCGTCGGTGGCAGGAGCGACTGCTCTCCCTGACTGATCTGTGTCACCACCGCACATTCGCAACCCGTTCCCTGGATCTCACTGGGGACGCGGCGACCCGATCCGGGACCCAGCGCCGCGGATCCGGAGAAGAAATCCTGGTCGTCGACGTAGTAGAACGAATCCTGATCGCAATCGCCGGTGGTGATCAGGACCGTCCCGGGCGTGCACGGCGCAGGGTCGCTGCGGCTCACCTTCAGCGCGGCCCCGGATGCGCCGCCGGGGTTATGGAACAGAATGACGTTCGGAACGGGAACCTGGGCCCCGGCACTGGTGAAGAAGTTGTCGTACGTGGGAGATCCCGAACCGCGAGCCGGTGCGATTGCCGATCCGAGAGAGCTGGTCCCGGCGCCGCCGCCGCTGCGGAACTGACCGTCAAGATGGTAATAAACCAGCGCGGGACCCGCGATGCAGTAGTTTCCGAAGGGAAGCCCCGCCCCTTCGGGGATCTCGCGATAGCCGAACGACGTGTAAAGCGACAGGTCATCCGGACAGACGGCCCCGTTCGGATAGGTCTCGCTCTGGATGAACGCCACGGCAACGAAGAAATAGTGGATGTGCGAATCTTCGCTGAGGTTGCGCATCGAAATCCGGACGAACTTGCGACTGAGCGATTCGTCGCAGGGGTCGGTCACGGCTCCCGCGCCGCCGCCAAAGAAGCCGCTGCCGCCGCCGCCGCCGGTGCCGCCCGTGTCCGTGCCGGGCCCGACATCAGACGCCGGGAAAACCGGCGCGCCCAGCAGACCGAAAACCGTGCCCGCGCCGCCGGAGCAGCCGAGTCCCGCGAGGGCAAGGGCCGCACCCGCGGCAAGACCGGTCCGGTACCAGGGATTCGACAAGATCGACATGGACAATTTCTCCGCTAGGGCGGCTGTTCGAGAGGCTTCCCGCGGCGGGACAGGCAGCCGGTCGGCAGCGCCCGATGCCTCATGCGCCAGTGATTTATACCGAATTCCCATGTTTCCGACAAGACGCGGCCGCGCTTCCGTCCGGCGTCGGCCCGCAAGCGCCCCGCACCGGGCGCCGCGACTGCCTGATTCACAAAAGCGGCCGCCCGGGCCGGCGGAGCCGACCCGGGCGGGAATGAGGTTGCGATTCTGCAAGCCCGCGAGAGGCTAGTTGCAGATATTGCCGAACCGGCTGAGCAGCTGCGCGAGACCGTTGAGATCGCCGTCGCAGTCGCCGTCGCCGTCAATGTCCATGTCCTCCGGGCAGTCCGTCACGCCGAAGTTCGCGAGCAGGTAGGACAAATCCGTCAGGCCGATCTGACAATCGTTGTCGAAATCGACGTCGATCCCGCCGGAATCGCATCCGGGGTTCGGGCAGCCCGGCGGCGTCGTCGGGAGCGGGATGCGGATCAGCGCCTGGCCGATGTCATTGTCGCCGGCGCCGCACAGGGCCTCGGCTTCATCGCGAAGCCGAGCGACGATCCACAGCTCCGTCGTCGTCATGAACGCGTAATCGTCCCGGTAGACGCTGATGTAGACCCCGTCATCGAACACGCCGTTCGCGTCGAGGTCGACCGGGTCGTTTTCGCGGCTGAGCACCATTTCGCCGTTGAGCACGATGACCGCGTTCGCGTTTCCGTCGACCGCGTTCGTCGTTCCGCCGACGACGTAATCGCCCGCCGTGTTGCCGAGCGCGAAGTAGTACGTCTGTGCGTACGGCGCGTCATCCCAAAGCTCGGCCGACCCCGTGTGGATCGGTGTGTCCGTGGCCGCGATCACCGCGCCATTTCGGAGAACCCAATCCTGATCATCGTTATTGTCGCCGTATGCGAACCACGTGCCGTCGGACTCCATGTGCATGTAGTTGATCGGCGAGACCATGTCGGTGCCCGACCCGAAGCCGGAGCCCGCGAGAATGACGTTTTCCTGAATGACGACCGTGCCGTCCACGGCCGCGATCTTGTCATTATTCGTGTCCGTGTTCGTCGTATCGCCGGTCGCACTCCAGCGCGATGCATCGGCGTTCGTGAAGAAGCCGATTCCGTCCGTCGTGCCGCTGTCGAACTCGTCCCACTCAAACGTGGCGCCGCCGTCCTGTCCCGCCGGGATCGTCACGCCTTCCCACGCGAGAAGCGTCGCGCCGTCGTCGGTATAGAGGGCGGAATCCGTCGTCGTCGTCGTCCCGGTCAGCGTCGTGTAGAACGACACCGTCCCGTCGGCTGCGATCGTGGCTGAGCCGCTGGTGACGCCGTAGAGTCCCGTCGTCGTCCCTGCCGCACCGCCGCCTTCCCGGGCCACCGTGACGAGCGACGAGCCATCCCACTTCACAATGACCTCGTCCGTCGTCGTCGCGCCGTTCGAATTCGTCGAGAACGTGTATTGACCGGCGTCATTGATGCCCTGCACCGTGTCGAACGTGCCCACGGCGTCGCCTTCGGCGAGGAGCGTGATGCCTTCCTGGCCGACGACCGCGAAGCTCGTCCCGCTGCCGACCATCAGCATCTGGTCCTCGGCGGTGGTGGCGTTGTCGGTATCCGCCGACACGATCCACCGCTGGCCGTTCGGGCTGCGGAACGGCCGGTCGATGCCGCCCGAATCGCTGAACCGGAGCCCCGCGAAGCCGGGCACTTCGGAAGTCGGACTCGTTGGAACCGTAGAGAAAACGCCCTTCGCGGCAGCGCTCGTCGGCGGTGCAACCGCGACCAGCATGGACTCGGCGTCCGAGTTGTTCGCGCCGCTGGGGTCCTCCGTCGTAGAGGTAACAGTCGCCGACACCTCGAGTGACGGGCCGGCGTTCGGAGAGAGCTGCATGGTCACGATCGACGAACCGCTCGCGAGAATGTCGCCAAGCGCCAGCGTGAGCACATTGCCCACCGGCGTGCCAGGTGGGTTTGATCCGATGAAATCGGCGTTCGCCGGGAGCACGATGGCGATTTCCGCCGCCGCGGCGTCCTCGGGGCCGGCATTCCCCACGGTGAGCGTGTAGTCGGCCGTCGCCCCGATCGGCACCGAGCAGTCCGCGGGATCCACGATCGCGACGCTCAGATCGGCCTGGAAGTTCCGCACCGTCGTGGTCGCCGTGGCGCTGTTGTTGGTCTGGTTGTTGTCGGGCGAAGTCGAGGTGACCGTGGCCGTGTTCGACACGGGCCCCGCTCCCTGCGTGGTCACGACGATATCGAAGGACACCGACGCGCCGACCGCAAGGTCGCCGATCGCCGCGGACACCGTGCCGTTATTGAACACGCCCGGCGGCGTGACGCTGACGAAAGTCACGTTCTCCGGAAGCGGGTCGGTCGCTGCGACGCCCGTGGCCGGCTCCGGTCCGTTGTTGGTGACCGTCACCGTGTAGGTGATATTCCCGCCCGGCGGGACGACCGGATCGGGGGAATCGGTCTTGGTGATGCGCACGTCGCTGCCCGTCGGGGCCGCGAAGAGCGTGGCGGCCCACGCCCCGCCCGAGAAGACCTCGGACGTCGTCCAGGGGTTGCTCATGGGCGTCTCTTCCTGGCCTGTCGTCAGGTTATAGATGCCCGTTTCGCCGGCATTGTCGATCACGAAATACGCCCGGACGTTGCCGCCGAGTTCCCCGATCGCGAGGCCGTCAACGTCGCCCGATGCACCCTGAAACGCGGGGTAGGGCGTCACAAATGTGATCGTCTGCGCCGCAATGTCGATCCGGAAAAGACCGCTGTTATTTGTCGCCGTGTCATCCGCGCCGTAGAGCATGCCGTCGGCCGGGTTGTAATCCAGGCCGTCGAGCGAGAAGTCGGCCGCCGCATACGTAAACAGCAGCGTCGCTTCCGCAGTCAGCGGGTTGATCTCGTAGATGGCTTCCGTCGCGATGTTGCGCGTGCCGTAGAGCTTGCCGGTGTTCGGGTTGTAGGCCAGACCCACGAAGTTCACTGCGGCGCCGTTGTACATGAACGTCCCGATCAGCGTCGGGGGCGTATTGGTGCCGAGGTTCGAGTAGTCCCAGTAGTAAAGGCTGTTTCCATTCGACGCGATGTAGAGCCGGCCGTTAGCGTCGTCGGCCGCGAGCCCCCAGACCTGGCGATCGCTGAATAGCGGTTGCCAGCCGGCTCCGGGATTGTTGAAGTCCCAGGCATAGCAGGTCGTAACCCCTGCCGTCGTGTCGTCGAATCCGGCGACCAGCTGGGCGTTCGCGGTCGCGGCCGCGGCCAGGACGCCGAGGCCCAATAGAAGATTCCTCATTTGATTCCCCTTCGCTGTGACGTGAAAACCGACACTCGTCGAGATCGACGGAGCGCCGTAAAAACACAGGAACTCCTCGGCGGAGCTCGCCGGCCGCCGGTTCCTGTTACGCTATCAGATCACGCCGCCGGCTGCAACGGAGAATTCCCACCGGTCGATGAAAAGGTGCGTTTCGCGCCATGCGTTACCGGGGGGCGACCCGCACGTCCGGGAGGTTCCCCTGCCGCCCCGTAATGGGGTTCTGAGTCCGGGCGTTGAACCAGAGCGTGAATCCGATAACTGCCGCGTTGACACCGAACATGACGACCAGATACACGAGATTTCCGGCGAATCCCTTCTCCGGCTGAAGGCGGAAACCGGCCGCCGTCATCAGGATCGTCACGAGGACCATGATCATGCCGAGCGGCACGAGGCCCTTCCACGACAGCCGCATGAGCTGGTCAAAGCGGAAACGCGGCAGCGTCCAGCGGATGATCATGTAGAACGCGACGAAGCCGAGGATCTTCCCCCAGACGATGTTGAACTTGATCAGCGCCGCCCACCACGAGTTGTTATCCGCGAGGAACGTCACACCAGGCAGAATCGCCCACCCGCCCAGGAACAGAACGGTCATCAGAGCGCTGTTCGTGATCATGTGCGCATATTCGCCGAGGAAGAACAGAGCGAATTTCATCGACGAATATTCGGTGTGAAAGCCCGCGACGAGCTCCTGCTCGCACTCGGCCAGGTCGAACGGCGCCCGGTTCGTCTCCGCGAACGCCGTGATGAGCACGAGAATGAACGCGATCGGGTGCGCGAACGCGTTCCAGACGCCCGACTTCGCCTGTTGATCGACGATTTCCTCCAGCCGCAGCGTCCCGCTCGAGATCAGCAGGATCAGGATCCCGAGCCCGAGGGGAACTTCATAACTGAGCATCTGCGCGGCTGCGCGCATCCCGCCGAAGTGGGCGTACTTGTTATTGCTCGCCCATCCGGCCAGGACGACGCCGTAGACACTCATCGCACCGACCGCGAGCATGTAAAGAACGCCGATGTCGACCTGGGCAACCTGCGTATGCACCACGGCCGGTGTCCCGTTCGGGTTCGTCCACGGCCATTCGATCGTCCCCGCCCAGGGGATCACCGCAAAGCCGACCAGCGCCACGATGAACGCCAGGCAGGGGGCGAGGATGAACACCGGCTTCTCGACGTTCGCCGGGACGATGTCCTCTTTCAGCATGAACTTCAGGCCGTCGGCGATGGGCTGAAGAACTCCGCCCCAGCCGACGCGATTCGGCCCCTGCCGGTCCTGGATGTACGCGGAGAGCTTTCGCTCCGCCAGGATGCACGCGGCGCAAAGATGGATGATCAGGAACAGGCTCAGCCCCATGATGATCATCGAAAACGCGAACTGAGAACTGAGGACCGGCTTGATGTATTCGCTGAAGACCATCCACGCGAGCGTGAGTCCGATCGGCGGCGCGATTAGCAGGACCGCCAGCGCGCCGAGGATGATGTGCTTCTTGCGAAACCAGACGAGCGAAACTTGCTGATCGATCTTCGGGACCATTCCTCAGCCACCCTGTCAATGTGCGTATTCAGGCTCGACTCGCGGGATGTGAACCGCCGCGAATTCGCTCATCTCCGCCGCCATTTTCTCGCGCGTCTTGCCCGGGCGATAAAGGCCCGGCTCGCCAACGAGTTCGTGGAACAGCTGGCCGTCGGGTTTCACACCCTCCAGCGGGGGGATGCAGCGAGAGAATGGCTGGACGATGCCGTCGCAGTTCATGAACGAACCCTCGCGCTCCAGCCAGCTCGCCGAAGGCAGCTGCACCGCGGCGATGGCGTCGAGCTTGGAACCGAAGAGATCGTGAACGACGAGGGTCGCAATCTTCCCCAGTGCCGCGGCGACCTTGTCATTCGCCCAGTCGCCCGAGGGATAGCCGCCCGTCACATACGCCGCGTGAAACTCACCCGCGCCGGCCTTGGTCAGAAACTCGTCGAATCCGATCACCGTGCCGCCGGCCTGCTTGAGAATCCGTTCGACGCCGGCTCGATTGGGGCACTTTTCGGCCTTGATGACGAAGCCCTTGGGGAATTTCTCATCCTGCCCGACGACAGGCACAAAACCGAGCACCAGGCGAGCCCCCGGCGCGATCCTCCGGATGTACCGCACGAGCAGCCAGGCCTCCTCGTTGCTGAGGAAGGGGCTGATGACGGCGGCGACCCGCGCGCCGTTGTCAGCGGCCGCGGCCTTGTCCAGGCGGGCGGCGAGGACTGCCGGGATGTCCTCCCACCGGGCGTTTTCCCAGTCGCTGCCGCGCCGCACACGCGGCTGGTTGAGCCGATTCGGGTTGTGGATGTACTTCCAGCCGAAACGGCCCTCGTCGCAAATCCACCACTCGTTGACCTTTTCGTTGAACCGCGGCCGCAGGCGGTAGACGGTCGTGTCGTTGCGATCGACCTTCACCGTGCACCCGCGTGAGCAGCCGGCACAGACCGAGTTCCCCTCTTCGAGGAACCAGACGCGCTGCTGGAAGAGAAAGTCCTTGCTCAGCAGGCAGCCGACGGGGCAGAGGTCGACGACGTTGCCCTGGAGCTTGTTGTCGAGCGGCGCACCCGGGAACACGTCGATCTCTCCGCGGCTGCCTCGCTCGACGACCGCGAGTTCCGCATCGCCGGCGACTTCATCGCAGAAGCGGACGCAGCGTGTGCAGAGAACGCAGCGGTCCTGGTAGAGGAGCGTCTTGGGCCCGATGTCCTTCTTCGGGTTCTTGGTCTTCTCTTCGACCATCCGGCTCGTCGCGTTGCCGAACCGTTCGCTGTAATCCTGCAAGTAACACTCGCCCGCCTTGTCGCACACCGGACAGTCGAGCGGGTGGTTCAGCAGGTAGTACTCCATCGTGTGCTTCTGGTTCTGCTTCACGAAGTCGGAGTTGAACCGCACCTCCATGCCCTCCTTCACCATCGTCTGGCAGGAAGGCAGCAGCTTGTTCGTCCAGACCATTTCCTTGGTCTGGGGGTGCGGCATCTTCATTTCCATCAGGCAGAGCCGGCAGCTCGCGACGATGGACAGGCCGGGGTGGTAGCAGTAGTGCGGCACGTCGAGGCCCGCCTCGATCGCGGCCTGCAACACCGGCACGCCCTCGCGGCACTCCATTTCCTTCCCGTCAACGATGATCTTCGGCATGGCCTACCTTGCACGCTAGCCCAGCCGCCATCGGCTGGGGTGGGCTCAGCCCACCATGTTCCGCCATTCGACCGCCGACCTGTCAGTCAGCCGCTACTTCTGAACGCCGGCGTAATGCTCGTACGACATCGTCCCCAGGTCATTCCGCAGCGCCCGACCGCCGAGGATCGGCAGGTCGTACGCCGCCGGATTGACCCGCTTGATGGCCTCTTCCGCCGCGCCGGGTTTCTGGGCCGCGATGTGCCGTTCAAACTCCGGCCGGAATTTCTGCACCAGCGTCCGGATCGGGAAGACAGCCCCGTCCGGAAGGCCGCAGATCGACATCCCCGGCATCATCCCCATGTTCTCGGTCACTTCCGCGAGAATGTCGAGATCGACCGATCGCCCCGCGCCCGCGAGGATCCGCCTGGCGATCTTGTACATCCACATCGTGCCCTCGCGGCACTGCGTGCACTGCCCGCACGACTCCATCGCATAGAACCGCGCGATGTTGTGCAGCACGTCGCGAATGTCGGCGTCCTCGGGCACGACCACCGCCGCGGCCGTCCCGAGGCCGAGCAGGCCGTAGCGCCGGACGTCGTCAAAATCGAGCTTGCAGTCGAGTTCGTCGAAATCCTTCTTCGGATCGACCGCGCTGTCCGCGTTCTTCGGAAACAGATCTCCGCGGAGGACGCCCATCGACAGCCCGCCGGGGAAGACGGCTTTCACCTTCTTGCCGCCCCGCATGCCGCCGCCGAAGTCCGGACTGTAGACGAGATCGCGGACGCTGATGCCCAGCGGGGCCTCATAGCAGCCCGGCTTATTCACGGGGCCGCTGATGCAGTACATCTTCGTGCCGTGCGAGCCCTTGGGGCCCAGGCCGAGCCACCAGTCTACGCCGCGCGTCAGAATGTGCGGCAGCACCGCCAGCGTCTCGACGTTGTTCACGACCGTCGGCTTGCGAAACGCGCCCTCGACCGCCGGGAACGGCGGCTTGATCCGCGGCCAGCCGCGCTTGCCTTCGAGGCTCTCGATCAGTCCCGTCTCCTCGCCGCAGACGTACGCGCCCGCGCCGCGGTGGATGTAGCACTCGAGGTCGTACCCGCTGCCGAGAATGTTCCTGCCGAAATAACCGGCCGCGTACGCTTCCTCGACCGCTTTCTGAAGGACGTGGAACTGCTCGGTGAACTCGCCCCGCATGTAAATGTACGCGACAGTCGCCTTCGTCGCGTACCCGGCGATCAGGATGCCTTCGAGCAACATGTGCGGATCGTGTTCGATCGTGACCCGGTTGCAGAACGTCGGCGGCTCGGATTCGTCGGCGTTGACGCAGAGATACGTGATTTCGCGATTCGGCGGCAGAAACGACCACTTCACGCCCGCCGGAAAGCCCGCGCCACCGCGGCCGCGGACGTTGGCCTTCTTGACGAGGTCGATCAGTTCCTCGCGCTTCATCTTGAGCGCCATGTCAGCGCCCTTGTAGCCGCCCGAGTCCTTATAGACGCTCAGCGACGTGCTGCCGGGCACGCCGACGTTTCGCATCAGTATCCGTTCGTAGCCCATGCTCAGTTCACCGCTTCCGTCGGGCCGTCATCCACCCGTGCTTCAATGCTGCCCCGTCGCCCGGTTCTTCACCGGCGCGTCAAACAGATCGCTCCGCGGCATCGTCAGTTCGTCGCTCTTCGGGTCCGCCAGGATCCTGTCCAGATCCTCCGGTCTCACGCACTTGTGCATCTTCTCGTTGACCATCAGGCACGGCGCGTGGTCGCACGCCGCGAGGCACTCTTCCGTCATGAACGAGAATTTGCCGTCAGGCGTCGTTTCGTGATCGCCGATGCCGAGCTTCTTTTCGATCGCCGCGCGCAGCTCCTTGCCGCCCATCAGTTCGCAGCTGATCGACCGGCAGAGCATCAGCACTTTCTCGCCGCGCGGGTGCGTCCAGAAGTGCGTATAGAAGCTGACGACATCGAGCACCTGCACGGGCGTGATCTCGAGCAGATCCGCAATCTCGCGCATGGCCCGCAGCGAGCAGTACCCGATCTCGTCCTGGGCGATGTGCAGCGCCGGCAGCAGCGCCGCCCGCTTCGTCGGGTAGCGCGGGAAAAAGGACTTGATTTTCTCTTTTGTCGCGTCGCTCAGGCCCGGACCGAGCTTCTCCTCGGGGACCGTGTTGCGGTCGATCGCCTTCCAGCTCACCCGCCGTCTCCCACCAGCAAAACCGCCAAATCGCGTCCCCGAACCGGTTGGAATCGCCGATTCAGGTGCTGCGGCTCACCGCGCCGATTCAAGACGAAAGAGGATAGCCGAACACGTCGAATCGGTCCAAGCCGCGGCCGTCGATCACGCCCGTTCAATCTCGGGTACACTCCGCAGAATCGCCGGCCCGTCGCGCCGGCGAGAGGCAGGGATGCCAGCATGCCCACGACCACAGCCGCCAAGACGCGGGTTGCCGCGCTGACGACGAGCCCCGCGTTTTCTGTGTCGCTCGCGGCGTTTCACGTCTATCAGAACGTTGAGTGCGGGGCTTCGCCGCGCACGATTGAGGCCTACCGGCGGGATCTGACGCGATTCGGCGATTTCCTGCGCCGCCGCGGAGTCGACGATTGGTCCGCAATCGCCCCGGGCGACGTCCAGGCTCACCTGATCGAACTGACCCGAGCCGGCCTGAAGGAATCGTCGATCGCCCGGCATCTGGTTGCGGTGCGGATGTGGCTCCGGTGGCTGCTGACCACCCGCCGGATTCCCGACGATCTCACGTCGATGATCGAGATGCCCAAGCGCTGGCGGCGGCTGCCGGAAGTCCTCAACCTTGATCGAACGGTCGAACTCGTGACCTCGCCCGAGCCGGACGCCGAGCTGGGGCTCCGTGACCGGGCGATCCTCGAGTTGTTCTACTCGAGCGGCCTCCGTGTCAGCGAACTGTGCGGCCTGGCAATGCGCGACCTGAATCTGAAAGCCGGGTTCGTGCGCTGCATGGGCAAGGGGCGGAAGGAGCGCGTCGTCCCTGTCGGGGGAAAGGCCCGCGACGCGATCGAAAGCTATTGCGAACACTGCCGGCCGGCGCTGGTGGCCCGGGCGGTCAAGGCAGGGCGCGTCAGCCTACCGATCTCGAAGCACGCCGCCGCGGTGATGCCGCTCTTCCTCAGCCGGACAGGGGGGCCGATCGAACGCACCGCGGTCTGGCGAATGGTCCGGCGCGAAGCGGCACGGCGCGGAATCTCCGGCAAGGTGAGCCCGCACACGCTGCGCCACAGCTTCGCCACCCATCTGCTCGAAGGCGGCGCGGATCTCCGCATCGTTCAGGAGCTTCTCGGCCACGCGAGCGTGGCGACGACCGAAATCTACACGCATGTCCAGACGCGCCGGCTCAAGGATGTCCATGCACGGCACCATCCGCACGGCCGCGAGCGGCGTCGGGACGTCGCCGGCGAGTATCGCGACGCGCCCGTTGACGCGGAGGCGGGGTCGACATGACGATTCATCTGCGAGAGGCGACCCCCGAGGATCTCGCCGCGTTGCATGCACTGGCGTCGCGCTCTCTCCCATTCGATCGATTCAGCCCGGATCTGCTTGCAGAAAAACTGCTGCCCTCGCCCGGACGCCCCGGCTGGCGGACCCGCACGCTCGTCGCCGTGGACGGCAGCTCCACCATCGGGTTCATGCAGTCGATCATCCGGGACGAGCCCGTCAAATGCTGGGCGGGTATGTTCGCGGTCGCTCCGGAGCGGCGCAGACAAGGGATCGGCCGGCAGCTTTACGGTGCCGTCTCCGCGGAATGGCCGGCCGGCGCAGAGAGCGAAATCCTCGCGGTTCCCGGAAACTACTTCCACCCCGGCATCGACCCCCGCTACACTGAGGCACTCTGCTTTGTCGAGTCGCTCGGTTACTCCCGGTTCAAGGATTGCGCAAACCTGATCGCTCCCCTCGATTGCGAGTTTGACACAGCGGGTGAAGTCGCCCGGCTCGCACGCGAGGGAATCACGATCCGCCGCGCGGCGCCGTCGGATGGCGCGCTGCTGGCCGCGTTCTTCGGACGCGATTTTGGTGAAGACTGGAGATACGAAGCCGCGCTGGGACTGGCGAACTCGCCCCCGTCCCTCCATCTCGCGATCCAGCGCGGCGAGATCATCGGCTTCTCCGCCCACTCGACCCAGAATCGCGAATGGGGCTTTTTCGGGCCAATGGGCACCACGCCGGCCGCACGCGGCAAGGGTGTAGGGCGGGTGGTGCTATGGCTTTGCCTGAACGACTTGCGAGCGGCCGGTCATCGCACGGCGGTCATCCCGTGGGTCGGCCCGATCTCGTTCTACCATCGCTGGGCCGGCGCACGCGTTGAGCGCGTCTTCTGGCGCTACCGCCGCGGGGGCTGATCAGGGCTTCCCGGTCTTCGGTTTCTCGCCGCCTCCGGCCGGCTTTTTCAACTCCTCAGCCAGGCGTTCCTCGATGCCGCCATGTCCCTCGGCCACGATCAGACCCTCTGGGTTGATCAGGAAGGCCGTCGGATACCCGCGGATCTGCCAGTCGCGATTGAACTGCCCCGACTTGTCCATCAGGATCGGGAACGGGAAGCGGGCGATCGACCACCGCTGGAGCAGCGGCTTGAGCTTGGGTTCCAGTTCAGCGATCGTGTCGACGCCTCCGCCGCCGTGCATCGTCAGAATGACAAAGCGGCTCTTGTCCTTTTCATGGTCTTTCGCGAATTTGAACAGGGCCGGCAAACTGC
This sequence comes from Planctomycetota bacterium, assembly GCA_045863555.1. GTDB lineage: Bacteria > Planctomycetota > Phycisphaerae > UBA1845 > Fen-1342 > JACRLV01. The sequence continues at coordinate 49,725 of BTUU01000008.1, forward strand.
GGCCAGTGCAGGGCCCTCACCAGAATCCCCACACTTCGAGAAAGACCCACTTGCCCTTGTAGTCCTCGAGCTTGACCGACTTCGCGACGCCGACGGAGTCGGTAACGGTCAGCTTGGGCGGCTTGCGGCCGGCCGGCGGAGCCTCGCCGGTGTTCTCGTTCGTGGGCGACGCGGCTTTGTCCGACTCCCGCCGCAGCGCGAGCTTGCCCAGATCGTGCGTCGTCTTCTTCTCCGGAAGTGCGACGGCCCGGGCTTCTCGATTCCCGCCCTCGCACTCCAGGGCGATCAGAAATTCACCCGGCGGGAGTTTGACCGCGAAGCGCTTCTTCGCGGCAAGCTCGATCCGGACGATCTCGTACTCCCGCGACGTCTTTACGATCATCTCGACCGTGTCAGGCCTCGAGCTGAGCGTCGAAACGTCGAACGTGCCGTTGACCGTGAGCGTTTTGTCGAGCGCGATCTTCACGGTCTGCGACTTCTCGTCCGCCGCGATCTCGGCATAGCCCATGTTACGCCGGGCTTTGTCCATCGCGACGAGCACGATCGGCTTGCCGTCGACCAGATCCAGCTCGATTTCGAACGAGCCGTCCTTGCCGCTGGTCACGGAGTGGCCGGCCTCGAACTTCTTCTCCGTCCCCGCCCAGCGCACGCCGACGGTGACGTCCTTCATGGCCTTCCCGCGGGCGTCCACGATCGTGCCGGCGACCTGAACTTTCTCCGCGAGCGCGGCGGCCGACAGCAGCGTCGACAGGACCGCGATCACGATGTACGAACGCCGCATGAACTACTTGCCGCCTTTCTTCAACTGCTCTCCCAGCGTCTTTTCGATGCCGTGGTGTCCTTTGGCAAAGATGCGCCCGTTCGGATCGATCAGGATCGCCGTGGGAAACCCGCGCACGCCGAGCGCCGTGATCGTCTTGCCCGTCGAATCGAGCATGATCGGAAACGGGAACTTGGGGATGTTCCATTTCGTCGAGCAGAACCCCTCGACGATCGGGTCGAGTTCCGCAAACGTGTCCTTCCCGTTGCCATGCTGGAACGTGAGGATCACGAACTTGTCGCTGTAGCTCTTGTATTCGTCGGCGAACTTGAACAGTGACGGCAAACTGCCGTTAACGCACGGCCCTCACCAGTGCCCCCATATTTCGAGCAGCACCCATTTCCCCTTGAAGTCCGAGAGCTGCACCTTCTTGTCCACGCCGCGGGCTTCCGTCAGCGAAAGCTGCGGAAGCGGCGGGGGGGCTGCGTTCGTGTCCGTCGGTTCGATCTCGATCGCGTCGATCGTGAATTTGCCCGTCGACTCCCGAATGTCGAAGTCCGCTTCCGCCGGCTCGGCGCCTTCGGCCGCGACCGCGATGTGATAGTCGGCGGGGGGAAGGACCGTCGAGAATTTCGTCTTCGGCGTCTCGGCCGTCTGAACACGGATGCCCTTCGGCAGAACCGTGATTTCGACCTTAAACGTCTTCGGCGGCTTTGCGAATCGGCCAAGCTCGAAATCCGCGGAGACTTCCACGGCCGGGCCAAGCTGGAGCCGAACCGATTTGTTCAGATCGCCCGGCTCGATGACCGCCAGCGCCGCCCGCTTGCGATCCTTGTCATACGCGACGAGCGCGACCGCCGCGTCCTCGCACGGGATCTTCCCCACGAACCGCCCGGTCCGGTCGCTCTTCAGTTTCTGCTCCGGCTCAAGCTTGTTGTCGCCGACGCACTTCCACCCGATCGCCAGCTCCACGCCCGCGACCGGCTGGCCCTTCTCGTCGACCACCATGCCCATGATCTGCTTTTCGTCGGCCGCGGCCGGCGCCGCGCACGCAAGCAGGACCGAGGCGAGCAGTGCCCACGAATGGTGCTTCATGGCGAACCCTCAGGTGACCCTTTGAACGGAACAGACTCTGATGGGAGATCGTAGCTGGCAGCCGTCACCGGCGTCAAGAACGAAATTCACCGCTTGCTTCGCCCGCAGGGGCACACAGAGCGGCCGGTCCGCGTTATCCGGCCGTGAGGATTGCGGCCAGACGACCGCGAAGCGCCTTGAGTTCTTCGGCGCCGGCGGGCTTGGGATTCCATCGAAATCCGAGGCCGTCATGTTCCCGCCGCGGAATGATGTGGAAATGCACGTGCGGTACGACCTGTCCGGCGGACGATCCGTTGTTCTGCAGGACGTTGTAGTCCGGCGCGCCCGTGACGGCGAGGATCGCCCGCGCGATCCGCCCGAGAACGCGCGCGATGTCCGCGGCCTCATTTTCTGGAAGCTGTTCGAGCCGCTCGACCTGGCGTTTCGGCACGACGAGCGTGTGGCCGGGCGCCAGCGGGTTGATGTCCAGAAAGGCGAAGACCGTGGGCGACTCGAAAACGCGCTGGCAGGGAATCTCACCCCGGATGATGCGCGTGAAGATCGAGTCGCTCGTGCTCATGCGCCGGGTTCCGCGAGCCGTCTAGCTCTCCGCTGAGCCGCTCTTCGTCGACGTCTTGGACTTGGCTCGCCGGCCGCGCCGCGCCGTTGACTTGCCTGCGTAGGCCGCGTAGCGCGTCTGCGTGATCTGCTTGCGGCGCGTTTTGTCCGTCAGCTTCGGCCGCGGCGCGTCGCTTTCACCCACGAACTGAAGCAGCGCAAGCGGCGCAGCGTCGCCGAGCCGGACGTCGCCGAGCTTGATGATTCGCGTGTACCCGCCCGAACAATTCCGCGCTTCGTTGCGCCGCTTCATGCGCGGGCCGATTTCGGTGAAGAGGCGATTGATGACCGACTCGGTTGTAAACGCGGTGCCCGGCCGGGCCTTATTCTGGCGATAGGCGCGGCCGGAGCGGGAACGCAGAACCTTGGCCCGCTTCGCGTCCGGCATCTTGTCGTAATCGGCCTGGTGCTGCGCCGGGATGATCGCCCGATCGTTCAACAGGGCCGTGGCCCGCTGCCGGGCCGCGAGGCTTCCGGCGATCGCGAGCGTAACAAGCCGCTCGGCAAACGCCTTCACTTCCTTGGCCTTCGGAAGGGTCGTCTCGATCTCGCCATGCTCGATGAGGCTCTGGACGAGGTTGCGCCGCAATGCGAGGCGGTGCTCTTTCGTGCGGGCCAGTTTTCTTCCGTGTACGCCGTGACGCATGGCACGTGCCTTTCACCAATCAGCGGCCGCACTCAGGCGGACGCGTTTCACTCAACCAGTGAGGCGGACCATCGTCCCCTCACGCCGTCCTAGCTCATTTCCACTTCGACCGGCGACGGCGACGACGAACTGATCATCATCCCGAGCGACAGCCCGTGTGCCCGCAGCCGCTCCTTGACCTCGGTGAGCGACGTCTTGCCGAAGCTCCGAAGCTGAAGAAGCTGCGTCTCATCGAGCCGAACCAGGTCCGCGATCGTCGCGATCTTCGCCTGCTCAAGGCAGTTGCTCGCCCGCACCGACAGCTCGAGCACCGAAACCGGCATATCGAGCTTTCGGCGGAGTTCCTCGTCGATCGCCGGCCCCGAGGGCTCGCTCGACATGTCCGCCGCGGCGAACGCGTCGCCGAGCTCGAAATACTGGACGAACGGGTTGAGGTGCTTGCGCAGGATCTTGGCCGCTTCGACCAGCGCATCCTCCGGGGGCACCGTGCCCTTGGTCCAGATTTCCATGATCAGGCGGTCGTAGTTCGTCCGTTGACCGACGCGCGTGTCCTCCGTCCGATACCGGACGCGCGTCACCGGCGAGTACACCGAGTCGACGGCGATGATGCCCAGCTCCGCGTTGTCGTCGATGTGCTCGGCCGCCGCGACGTACCCCCGCCCGCGCCCGGCCGTCAGCTCGATCGAGAAGGGGACGTTGTCCGTCACCGTCGCGATGTGCTGCTCGGGATTCACGACCCGGACGCCGGCGTCGCACTGGAAGTCGCCCGCGGTGACGGTCCCCTTGGCTTTGCGATCCAGGCGCAGGCGCCGTGGGGCGTCGCCGTCTACGTCCACGACGATGGCCTTGATGTTCAGGATGATGTCTGTGACGTCCTCGAGGACGCCGGGGAGCGAACAGAATTCGTGATCGGCGCCGGCGATCCGAGCGTGCGTCACGGCCGAGCCCTCGAGGCTCGACAGGAGAATGCGACGCAGGCTGTTACCGACGGTCGTTCCGAAGCCCCGCTCGAATGGCTCGATCAGGAATCGGCCGTACGAGTCGGTGCTGATGGATTCGTCGCGGATGACGCGAGTCGGCAGTTCCAGGCCACGCCAGTTGATTCGCATGGATTCCGTTACCTCGTGCGAGTTGCAGTCTTCAGTCCAATGCGCCGCAGGACGGCAGTACGGTTACCTCGAGCAGAACTCGACGATCAGCTGTTCCTCGACCGGGATCTGAACGTCGTCCCGGGTCGGCAGCGATACGACGATGGCTTCGATCTTCCGCGCGTCGACCTGGAGCCACGCCTGCGTATTGCGCGGATCCTCGCCGATCTGCGCCTTCAGATAATTCTGCGATTTCTCGCGGCGGTGCGCCGTGATCTTGTCGCCGGCGTGCACGAGCGAACTCGGGCGGTCCACCTTGCGGCCGTTCACCAGGATGTGTCCGTGTACGATCGCCTGGCGGGCGGAGCGGCGCGACTGGGCGAATCCGGCCTTGTAGACCACGTTGTCCAGCCGGCGCTCCAGGAGTCGCAGCAGGTTGACGCCGGTGTTCTCCGTGCCCTTGATCGCCTGGTCATAGATCCGCTGAAACTGCTTCTCGAGCAGGCCGTAGTAGCGCTTGACCTTCTGCTTCTCGCGCAGGCGCACGCCGTATTCGGAGGATTTCCCGCGGCGCCACATGTGCATGCCGGGGGGGTTGTTCTTGTATTCCTTTTCCATCGGGCACTTGGCCGTTTCGCAGCGGATGCCCTTGAGCATCAGCTTGATGCCTTCGCGACGGCACATGCGGCAGACGGGGCCGATCGATCGTCCCATGGCTTAGACCCTCCGCTTCTTGCGGGGACGGCAGCCGTTGTGCGGGATCGGCGTGACGTCTTCGATGGATGTGATCCGCAGGCCCGCGCCCTGGAGAGCCGTGATCGCGGACTCGCGTCCCGCGCCGGGGCCCTTGACCTTGACTTCCAGCTCAACGACGCCGTGCTTCTTGGCCTCGTTGGCGCACCAGGCTGCGGCGCGCTGCGCGGCGAAGGGCGTGCTCTTTCGAGCGCCGCTGAATTTCTTTTCGCCGCCGCCGAGCGGCACAGCGCCCGACGACGACCAGCAGAGCGTTTCGCCGTTCGTGTCGGTGATCGTGACGATGGTGTTGTTGAACGTCGATTTGATATGCGCAACCGCCTTCGCGACGTTGCGCTTCGTTCGACGTTTTCCTGCTGCCTTGGCCAAGATTCGGACTCCCGGGTGGGGCGGCCACCCTCGCAGATGGAACTACCGCATTTCCTTCACAGATTTCTTTCCGGCGACCGTCTTGCGCGGTCCCTTGCGGGTGCGCGCGTTCGTGCGCGTCCGCTGACCGCGGGCCGGCAGATTGCGCAGATGCCGCGTCCCCCGATAGCAGCGGATTTCCTTCAGTCGCTGAATCGAAAGCTGAACCTGCCGGCGAAGCTGGCCTTCGACCGCGAAGTTCTGCTCGATATACCCCGCGATGCGGCTGACCTCGTCCTCGGTCAGCTTGCTCGCCCGCGTCGAGGGCTCGATCTTCGTCTTTTCCAGCAGAGTCGCCGCGCGGTGCGCGCCGATTCCATGGATGTATTGAAGCGCCACGTCGATGCGCTTCTGCGGGGGAATGTCTACACCGGCGATACGTGGCATGTTCCTACCCCTGCCGCTGCTTGTGACGCGGGTTGGCCTTGCAGATCACCCGAACGACGCCGCGCCGCTTGACGATCTTGCAGTTCTCGCAGATGCGTTTCACGCTGCTACGCACTTTCATGTTTCACCGTCCAAACCGGTCCCGACATCACGCGCTCAGCGTCAGGATGTCGACCCCGTCCTCGCGGATCGCCAGCGTGTGCTCAAAGTGCGCCGCCAGCGATCGATCCTTCGTCACAATCGTCCATCCGTCGGAGTCGCGGAACACAACCTCCGGCCGGCCCTCCGTCACCATCGGTTCGACGGCGATCGTCATGCCCGGCATGAGGATGAAGTCCTGTGCATCCCGGCCGCGCTCGACGTAATTCGGAACCTTCGGCTCCTCATGCATCTCGCGGCCGACTCCATGGCCGACAAATTCACGGACGACGCCGAAAGAGGCGTCCTCCACAAGTTTCTGCATCTGCCGGGCGATCTTGCTCCAGCGCACGCCCGCCCGGGCTTCCTCGATCGCCAGATCCAGCGCCGATCGCGTCACGTCCAGCAGGCGTTTCACCCGCGGCCCGACGGCGCCGATCGCAAACGTCCGAGCGGCATCGCCGCAGTAACCGTTCAGCCGAACCCCGACATCGACGCTGACGATGTCGCCGCCCTTCAGCGGCCGATCGTCAGGTATCCCGTGCACAACCTCCTCGTTCACCGATGAGCAGATGCTCGCCGGAAACGGAAAGCGGGCCTGAGGGTGCCGGACGCCGAGAAAGAGGGCAGTGCCCCCGGCCTCGCGTATGCGCCGCCCGGCGATGTCATTCAGTTCGGCCGTCGTTACTCCCGGCCGAATCCGCGATTCGATCTCGTCGAGCACGCCGGACACAATCCGCCCGGCGGCCCGCATCAGCTCGATTTCCCGAGGCGATTTCAGCACGATCTTGGGCGTCTGCGAGATCATCTACCCGTTGCCCGTCCAAGCTCGCGACTCATCTTCACCAGAATAAGCCGCCGGGCCCTTGCGCTGCCCACCGACTCAATTCCGAGCCGCGCATTATACGCAGGCCGCCGTTTCATGCAAATCCCGTTCCCGGCCACTCTTCCAACCCAGAGGTCCCGCCTACTGCCGGCCTTTCACGCGGCCGCCGGCTCCGGGGCCGCTCCCGAGGAACCCTTCGTAATTCCTCATGACCAGGTTCGCTTCGAGTCGCTGAATCAGGTCCAGCGCGACGCTCACGACGATCAGGAGACCGGTTCCACCGAGGAACGCGGAGATCCGGAAGGGGATCTCAAGATAGACGGCGACAACCGAGGGGATCACCGCGATCACGGACAGGAAACCGGCCCCGACGTACGTGATGCGCTCCATGACGCTTTCCAGGTAGTCGGCGGTCCGCTTACCCGGACGAAGGCCGGGAATGAAGCTCCCCATGTCGCGAAGGTTATTCGCCAGTTCCTTCGGCTGGAACTGAACCGACACCCAGAAGTACGCGAAGATGTACACCATGCCGATGTAGAAGAACTCGTAGATGAACTGGCCCGGCTGCAGCGCGTCGAGCAGAAACGCCCAGAGCCCCAGCGGCGGCAGTCCCCAGTTCAGGAAATATCCGAAGATCCAGCCGGGAAGGAGCAGGAACGAACTGGCGAAGATGATCGGCATGACCCCGCCGTGGTTCACCTTCAGCGGGAGGTAGTGCCGGGCGCCGCCGACGACCCGTCGCCCGCGCGTCTGCTTCGCCTGCTGAATCGGGATTCGCCGCTGTGCCTGCGTGATCGTGATCGCACCTGCGACGACCGCGATGAACGACAGGATCAGGAAAATCACCTTCTCGGGGCCGAGGTTGCCGCCCGTCACGCTGCCCTGCGGGTTGAACCCCTGGAAGATTTCGATGAACACGTTCGGGAGCTGGCTGACGATCCCGGCCATGATGATCAGGCTGATGCCGTTTCCAACGCCGTATTCATCAATTTGCTCGCCGATCCACATCATCAGCAGCGTGCCGGACATCAGGGCCGTAATCGTAATCAGGCCGAACGAAAACGACCCCGCGTACTGCGGATAAACCAGCCCGCTCTTGTTCAGATACCCGAGCCAGAAGATCGCCTGGATGAAACACAGGCCGACCGTCGCGTAGCGCGTGTACTCCATGATTTTCCGGCGACCCGCCTCGCCTTCCTTCTGGAGCTTGCTGAGCTCCGGGACGACAGTGCCGAGAATCTGGAGAATGATCGACGCGCTGATATAGGGCATGATCCCCAGGCCGAACAGCGTGCTCTGGCCGAGGTCACCGCCCGTGAACATCGCGAATAGTTCGGCGGCCTGTTGCGTCGCATCGCCGCCGCTGAAATGCTTGGCAAGCGATTCCTGGTTGACGCCCGGGATCGGAACATAGAAGCCGACCCGGTAGACGCACAGCATCATGACCGTGAACAGCACTTTGTTCCGGAGTTCCGGAATCCTGAAGACATTGATGAAAGCACGGATCATGCGGCTGATTCCTCAGGCGGCCCGTCAGGCTCTCGCGGCCTTCTTCTTCTCGAGCCGGGAGGGAGTCGCGGCGGGCTTCTTGCCCTTCATCGTCTTCCGCTTGGCCTTCGCGAGCGCGGCCGAATCCCGACGTACAAGCAGCTCGACCGAACCGCCGGATTTCTCGATCGCGGCCTTCGCCGTCGCGCTTACGGCATGCGCGACGACCGTCAGTTTCTTGGTGAGCGTTCCGCGGCCCAGCACCTTAATCTTCGGGTCCGCACCCTGGATCAGGCGCAGCCGGAGAAGGGCGTCAGCATCGACGCGGTCGCCGGCGCCGAACGACGCTTCGAGGTCGTCGAGGTTCACGCCGACGTACTCGGTCCGGAAGTTGAAGTTGTTGAAGCCGCGCTTCGGAAAGCGGGAATAAAGCGCCTTCTGGCCGCCTTCGTACAGCCGCTTGCTGCGATAGCCCGTGCGGCTTTGGGCGCCCTTGTTGCCGCGGCCCGACGTTCGCCCGTGGCCGCTGCTCTCGCCCCGACCAACGCGTTTGCGCCGCGGGCGGCCGCCGGCCATCTTCGTGATTTCGTCGATTCTCATCTGCGAACGCTCCTCAATAATCGAATGCGGGCGATGCCCAGGGCCTCCGGCTATTCCGAAGCCGCAGCCACGGCCGCCACGGCCGGCTCCTTCGGCAGGTCGATTTCGACGCCGCGAAGCTGCTCAACCGTCGTCCGCGATCGAAGCTGCAACAACCCTTCCAAAGTCGCCTTGACCAGATTCTTCGGGCTCGTCGACCCGTAGGCCTTGGTCAGCACGTCCTTGATGCCCGCGAGCTCAAGCACCGCGCGGGCGGCCGAGCCGGCGATAACGCCCGTTCCGGGCCCGGCCGGGATCAGCGCGATCTTGCTCGCACCGAATCGGCCCATCACGCGGTGCGGGATTGTCGTTCCCCGCAGCGGGATCGGCTTGAGCTGCCGCTTGGCCTGCTTGACGCCCTTTTCAACGGCCTGTGGTACTTCGTTGGCCTTCCCGTAACCGAAACCGACACGCCCGTTGCGATCGCCAACCACGACCAGCGCTCCGAACGAGAATCGGCGTCCACCCTTCACGACCGTGGCGCAGCGGTAGAGCTTGACCAGAACGTCATCCACGGCGCCTTCGCCGGACTCTTCCCCGCCGCGGCCCCCGCGCCGATCGCCGCCGCGACCGCCACGGCCGCCGCCGCGCCCGCCGCGTCCTCCGCGGCCACCACCACCGCCGCCACCGCCGCCGCGTCCACTCGGCTGTTCCGGGGGCGCGCTCGCCTGGCCTTCACTAACGGCTGCCGGTTCCATCTGCTGCGGCGCCGGAGTCTCCGGTGCGCCCGCGTTGCTCGGTTGATCCGCCATAGTCGATCACACTCTTCGAAGGACCGGCACCGCCGACCCCGCCTGTAGAAACCTCAGACCAGAGCACCCGCCGGTACCCGGCGGGGGAGTCATCAAGTTCCCGCTTCGCCGTGCGAAGCGGGTTCGCGGCTCAGTCGTCGCGCCGCACGCGTTCGACGGCCAACGCCCTGCGCCGCCGTCCGCGCTGAGTTAGAATTTCAGTCCCGCTTCCCTCGCCGCCTCGGCCAGCGCCTTGATCCGGCCGTGATACCGGTATCCGCGACGGTCGAAACACGCGTTCTCGATGCCGATCTTTCGAGCCCGCTCGCCCAGAAGTTTGCCAACGCCGGCCGCGGCCTTGCAGTTTCCGGCGCCGAGGCCCGCGGCCTTCGCCTCCTTCTCCAGCGTCGAGACCGAGCAGAGCGTCTTGCCTGCAATGTCGTCGATCAACTGAACGAAGATGTTCCGGTTCGAACGGGACACGCAAAGACGCGGCCGTTCGGCGGTGCCCGAGACCTTCTTCCGCACGCGGATCACGCGGCGGGCACGGCGGGCTTTTTTGACTTCGATCGCTCTCATGAAACCACCTCTCGGCTGCGGCGCTATCAACCGCCGCCCGCGAATACCTTGCCCGCCTTCCGACGGATCTGCTCGCCCGCGTAGCGAATACCCTTGCCCTGGTACGGCTCGGGCTTGCGCAGCTTGCGAACCGCGGCCGCGAAATCACCGACCGCCTGCTTGTCGACCCCGCTGACCGTGAACTTCGCGGGTTCGTTATTGCCGCGCGCCGCCGGCACGTCGACCTTCACGTCGACGCCGGCGGGAATGGGGATCACAAACTGCGCCGGCTTCCCGACGCCGCGCCCCATGAAGCCGACGTTCAGCATCAGCTTCTTGCCTTCGAGCTTGCAGGTATACCCCGTTCCGTAGATCTCCAGGCCGATCGAGTACCCGTCCTTGACGCCCTTGGCCATATTGTTGATCAGCGCCCGCGTCGTCCCGTGCAGCGCTCGATTGGCCGGATCGTCGTTCGGGCGCGCCACCTTGACGGTATTGCCCTCAACCTTCACGTCGATCGGCGACGGCGCCGTCCAGCTCGCAGTACCCTTCGGCCCCGTAAGCTTGATCGTGCGCCCGGCCAGCTCGGCCTTCACGCCCGCCGGCAACTCCACCGGTTTGTTTCCCACTCGAGACATTCGTCACCAACCGCTTTCGCTGACTGCTAGTACACCGTCGCCAGTACTTCCCCGCCGACCTTCATCTTCCGGCACTGACGATCGCTCAGCACGCCCTGGCTCGTCGACACGATCGAAATCCCCAGGCCGTCAAGGACGCGGGGCAGCTCGGAGTGCCCGCAGTACTTGCGGCAGCTCGGCCGGCTGAAGCGCTCAATGTTCTGAATCACCTTCTCGCCGCGCTCGCCGAATTTCAGGTCGATCCGGATCTCGCCCTGGTTCGTGTCGTCAATCGACTGGAAGTCGGTGATATAACCCTCCGACTTCAGCACCTGCGCAATGCCCAGGCACACCTTGGAACGCTTGACATTCACCCGCGCCTTTCCGGTGCTGTTGGCATTCCGGATTCGCGTCAGCATGTCGGCAATGGAATCGCTTGTCGCCATCGAAAAACCTCTTACCAGCTTGATTTCCGCACGCCCGGGATCCGCCCTTCGCTCGCCAGCCGCCGGAAACAGCACCGGCAGACCTTGAACTTGCGGTAGACGGCACGCGGCCGGCCGCACAGTTGGCAGCGGTTGTACGCGCGGACCGCGTACTTCGGTTTCTTTTCCGCCTTCAGTCGGAGCGACAGTCGAGCCATGGTTCCTGCATCCGTTCCCTGGGGGCCGCCCATTCGCGGCCCGGTCCTGCTATTCCGTCTTCAGCGGCATGCCCAGCATCAGCAGCAGCCGCCGCGCGTCCGAGTCGTTCTTCGCGCTCGTGCAGACAGTGATGTTCATGCCCTGCTGGAAGTTCACCTTGTCCGGGTTGATTTCCGGGAAGACGCCGAATTCCGTCAGCCCCATCCCGTAGTTCCCGCGGCCGTCGAAGCTGCTGGGATTCAGTCCGCGGAAGTCGCGGACGCGCGGAATCGCCAGCGCGATCAGGCGGTCGAGGAATTCGTACATCCGCTGCCCGCGGAGCGTCACCTTCAGCCCCACGTCATAGCCCGAACGGAGCTTGAAGTTCGACACGCTCTTGCGGGCCTTCGTCACCAGCGGCTTCTGCCCCGTGATCGCCGTGATGGCCTCGGTGGCTTCGACGAACCGCTTCGTCTCACGCGCCTTGGTCAGACCCTCGGCGACGGCCTTGCCCAGGCCCATCGATACGACGACTTTTTGAAGCTTCGGAACCGCCATCGGGTTGTCGATGCCGAGCTCTTTCTTCAATTCGGGGACGACCGTCGTTCGGTATTTTTCGAGCAAACGAGCCATGTGTTACGCTCCCGCCCCGGCGCGCGCCGCGCGCTTCACGTCGCCAAGCACCGTGCCGCCGATGCTCACGCGCTGTTTCGCGACAATCTTGCCCGACGCGTCGCGCTCGGCGCGGAACCGCACCCGCGTCCCCCGGCCGGTCTTCGGATCGACCGGCTGGACCTTGCACAGCGGCAGTGCGGCCTCGCGCTGAATGCGCCCGCCCTGCGGATACTTGCGGCTGCGGCGCACGTGCCGCGTGACCATGTTGACGCCTTCAACGACGACCGTGTCCTTCTCGGGGTCGATCCGAAGGACCTTGCCCCGCTGGCCCCGGTGGTCGCCCGAGATGACGACGACGATGTCGTCCTTCTTCACGCGGGCTGCCATTACCAAACCTCCTCGGCCAGCGAAACGATCTTGCCGAAGTTCTTCTCGCGCAGCTCGCGGGCGACCGGACCGAAGACGCGCGTGCCCTTCGGGTTGTTCTCCTCGTCGACCAGCACCGCCGCGTTGGTGTCGAATTTCACGTACGTTCCGTCCGGCCGGCGCGTGGGGTACTTCGTCCGCACGACGACCGCCCGGACCTTCGAGCCTTTCTTCTGGTCCGACGCCGGCAGCCCGGCCTTCACCGAGCCGATGATGATGTCGCCCACCTTCGCCCGCCGCAGGCGCTTCTTGCCCCACGAGGCGGCGCCGCTCCCCTTGAGCACCTGGATGCACATGATCTGCTTGGCGCCCGTGTTGTCCGCGACATCGAGCCACGTGTATTGCTGGATCACGACGCACCTCCGCCCGGCGCACGCTCGACCACGCGGACCAGCCGCCACGTCTTGCTCTTGCTCATCGGCCGGCACGCGGCGATCTCCACCCGATCGCCCACATGCGCGTCGTTCTTCTCGTCGTGCGCGTGGAGCTTCGTCCGGCGCCAGACGTACTTGCCGTACTTCGGGTGCTTGACCGAGTATTCGACCTGCACCGCGATCGTCTTGTCACGCTTGTCCGACGTGACCACGCCGATCTGCGAGGGCCGTAGTTTTCGTTTCTGCTCTGTCGTCGCCATCGTTGTCCGTCCAACCTTCGGCCGATTCGCTCGGCGTCACTTGCTACTTTCGGGCCGCCCGCGCCGACATGTGCGCCTGCCGCTGCTCGATGTCCTTTTCGTTCCGCTCCCGAAGCACCGTCAACACCCGCGCCACATCCTTGCGCGCCTTGCCGAGCTGCGTAGGGTCTTCCAGCTTCTCCGTCACGGACTGGCTTCGCAGGTCGAAGAGGTGCCGCCGGAGCCGCTCCAGCTCGTTGTGCAGCTCGTCGGTCTTCATCGCCCGGATGGATTCAATCTTCATCATCGCCGTGTCCGCCCCTTACAACCCGTGCCGCCGCAACACAAACCGCGTCTTGACGGGCAGCTTGTGCGCCACCCGAAGCAGCGCCCGCTTCGCCAGGTCCTCGCTCACGCCCGCGACCTCGTAGAGCACCGTGCCCGGCTTGACGACCGCCGTCCAGTGATCCACTTCGCCCTTGCCCGTGCCCATTCGCACTTCCAGCGGCTTCGACGTGATCGGCTTGTGCGGAAAGATCCGAACGTATACGCGGCCCTGGCGCTGGAGAAAGTGCTGGATCGCAACGCGACCCGACTCGATCACCTTGGCCGGTACCAGGTTCGCCTCCAGCGACTGAAGACCGAATTCGCCATACGAAACCGTGTTGCCGCGCGTGGCATTGCCCTTGATGCGGCCCTTCTGCCACTTCCGCCACTTCACGCGTTTCGGCATCTGCATTGACATTGCCAGACTCCTGCGCCGGACTCAGCCCGACGCGCCTACCGCCTCATCCGCCGCCGGAACCGGCCGCCGTCCTCGCGCGGGACGATCTCGTCGCCGTACATCCCGCGATAGACCCAGACCTTGATGCCCAGCACGCCGACCGTCGTCGTCACGTGCGTCACCGAGAAATCCACGTCCGCCTGGAGCGTCTGGAGCGGGATCGACCCCAGCATCTGCTTCTCGGTCCGGGCCAGCTCGGCCCCGCCGAGGCGGCCTGAGCAGATGATCTTCACGCCCTTGGCGCCGCCCGCGATCGCCTGCTCGCACTTCTGTTTCATCACCCGGCGGAAGCTTGCACGCTTCTTGAGCTGCTCGCCGATCGCCGTCCCGATGAGCCGTGAGTCGATGTCCGGATGCTTGATCTCGACGATCGACACATTCACCCGGCGCTCGATCAGGTCTTCGAGACGCTCCTTCAGCTTCTCGACTTCGGCGCCCTTCGCGCCGATGACCATGCCCGGCCGCGCCGTGTGCAGAATGACTTTCACCTCGTCGCGCGTCCGCTCGATCTCGACCTTCGACACGCCCACGACCGGCGGGGGCGTCTTGTTCGGGTCGTCCGGGAACGGAACGCCGCGGTTCATGTGCTTGTCGACGAACTCGCGGATTTTCTCGTCTTCCACGAGAAACGCGCCGAACGACGACTTCGGGGCGTACCACCGCGACTTCCACCCTTCGGTGATGCCGACGCGGAAGCCGGTTGGGTTGCACTTCTGTCCCACGGGTTAGGCCCTCTCGTCCACGTGAACGGTGATATGGCTGGTTCGCTTCATGATCGGGTGCGCCCGGCCGCGGTCCTTGGGCTGAAAGCGCTTGATGATCGGACCGGGCCCGACGTGGCACTCCGCCACGAACAGCCGCCGCATGTCCGCTTCCTGCTCGTTGGCGTTCGCCATGGCAGACTCGAGCACGCGCTTCACGAAGAATGCAGCCCGCTTGCGGGTGAATTTCAGCGTCTCGACCGCCTGGTCGCAGCGCATGCCGCGGATCAGATCAACCACCAGGCGCGCCTTGCGGTCGGAGATTCGGGCGAATCGATGAGTGGCTTTCCAGGACATCGCGGAACGGCTCCTACTTCTTCACTTCGCGGGCCGTGTGGCCGCGGAAGTTGCGTGTCGGCGAAAATTCACCCAGCTTGTGACCGACCATGTCCTCGGTCACGTAAACCTGGTGAAACGTCTTGCCGTTGTGAACGTCGAACTTTTGCCCCACGAACTCGGGGACGATCGTGCACGCGCGGTTCCACGTCTTGTGCGCCGCGGCCGAACCGGTCTGCTTGGCGCGCATGACGCGCTCATACAGCACTTCGTCGACGTATGGGCCTTTTTTCAGACTGCGTGACATAGCTTCCTCGGTATTCCCGCCAACTGCTTAGCCGCTGCGACCCTTGAGGCTGACCAGACCATACCGCCGCGACCAGCGACGTCGCAGGATCCGCTTGGTCGAATTCTTCCGCGGGCTCCGCGTGCGGCCGCCCTTCGCGAGCTGGCCCCACGGAGAGCAGGGGTGCCGACCGCCGTTCGACCGGCCTTCGCCGCCGCCCATCGGGTGGTCGATCGGATTCATGGCCTTTCCGCGGACGTGCGGCCGCCAGCCCTTGTGTCGATTGCGCCCCGCCTTGCCGATGCGGACGTTCTGGTGATCGAGGTTGCCGATCTGTCCGATCGTCGCCCGGCACTCGACGCGAACCTGCCGCATTTCGCCCGACGGCAGCTGAATCGTCGCCCAGTCCCCTTCGCGCGCCAGCAGGCGGACGACGCCGCCCGCGCTCCGGGCGAGCTTTCCGCCGCGGCCCGCCGTCAGTTCGACATTGTGCACGTCGAGCCCGACCGGAATTCCGCTCAGCGGCATGCAGTTCCCGAGCTTCGGCTCGACCTTCTGCCCGCTTTCAACCGTATCGCCGGCCTTCAGCCCCAGCGGAGCGAGGATGTAGCGTTTCTCCCCGTCGGCGTACTGGATCAGCGCGATGTGGCACGAGCGGTTCGGGTCATACTGGATTTCCAGCACCTTTCCGACCACGTTGTCCTTGGTGCGCTTGAAGTCGATGATCCGGTACATCCGCTTGTTGCCGCCGCCGCGCCACCACGACGTCGTGACGCCGTGGTGATTTCGTCCGCCCGTCTTCGGCAGGGGGGCGCACAGCGATTTCTCACGCCGGTTCTCGTGCTTGTGCGTGATCTCGGCGTAGTCATTGACGCTCGAGTTGCGTCGGCCGGGCGAGGTTCGCTTGTAGATCTTGATGCCCATGGCGCTGCGCTCCTAGAACAGATCAATGTGGCTGTTGGCGTCGACCGTGATGATCGCTTTCTTCCGGTGCAGCGGCTTGCCCACGCGGAAGCGGAACCGCCGCGCCTTGCCGAGCACGTTGATCGTCCGCACGTCGATCACCTTTACGCCGTAAATCTTCTGTACCGCGTCCCGGATCTGGGCCTTCGACGCGTCGCGGTTCACTTCAAAGTGATAGCTCGCCCCGGTTCGCTTCGTGGACCGCTGCGACTGGTGCGTCGATTTCTCGGTGACCAGCGGCTTGATGATCGTGTGGTAGATATCCATGGCCTAGTTGCCCGCCTTTCCGGCGCTCTGAAGGAAGGCGGAAAACGCGTCCCGCGTGAAGACCAGCCGCCGCCCGCGAAGCACATCCATCGCATTCAGCTCCGCAACGTCGAGGACGCGGGTATTCGGGATATTCCGGCCGCTCCGGTACAGATTCGCGTCTGCCCCGGCCGTCGCCAGGACGCATCCGCACTCGGCCTTCAGCGCCTTGAGCATCGCGGCGAATCGCTTCGTCTTCGGCTCGGTGAAATTCACGCCGTCGAGGATGATCGCCTCGTTCGCCTGCATCTTCGTGAGTACGGCGTGATTGCGGGCCAGCCGACGCATTTTCTTGGGCATTTCCTTGCTGAAATCCCGCGGCTTGCGCGGAAACGCCCGGCCGCCGCCTCGTCGAACCGGCTGCCGAACGGTGCCCATGCGGGCCCGGCCGGTACCCTTCTGCTTGTAAAGCTTGCGGGTGGAGCCTTCCACCTCGGCCCGAGTCTTCTGAGCGACCGTGCCCTGGCGCTGGTTGGCCTCGTACATGACGATCGCCTGCTTCAGCAGCGCGGCCTTGGCCTCACCGCCGAGCAGCTTCTCGTCCACCTGCTCGCTTCCGACCTGCTGGCCGGCCTCGTTGTATACTGCGACGGTTAACATTTCCGCCTCGATCCTTGCAACCCGCGAAACCGGCGATTACGACCGGGTCTTGGCCTTCCGCACGATCACATACCCGCCCTCAGGACCGGGGACCGCGCCCTTGATCAATAGAATGTTGTTCTCGGCATCGACCTGCACAAGCTGTTGGCATCGGACGGTCCGCTGGGCGTTGCCCTCGTGCCCGGCCATCTTTTTGCCCTTCTTGATCGCGCCCGAATGACCACGCGTTGCGCAGCGGCTCGAAATCGACCCCGGCGACCGGTGCTTTCGCTCGGTCCCGTGCGACGCCGGCTGACCGCCGAAGCCCCAGCGGCCCATCGCCCCCTGGAAACCCTTGCCCTTCGTGGTCCCCGTCACGTCCACCCACTTCACGTTGGCGTCGGTGAAGATGTCCACTTTGACCTGGTCGCCGACCGCCTTTCCGGGCGCCTCAACGAGCCGCACCTCGCGGATGAACCGCTTGGGCAGCGTGCTGGCCTTTCGGGCGTGCCCGATCTCCGCACAGTTCGACCGGTGCGGCTTGATGTCGTCGAAACCCAGTTGGATCGAGTTGTACC
The DNA here is from genome assembly GCA_045863555.1 of Planctomycetota bacterium. Lineage (GTDB taxonomy): Bacteria > Planctomycetota > Phycisphaerae > UBA1845 > Fen-1342 > JACRLV01. The sequence continues at coordinate 67,266 of BTUU01000008.1, forward strand.
GATCCTTCCCGTCCGCGGTCTTCACCTGAAGAACCGTGCACGGTCCGGCCTGGACGATGGTCACCGGTACGCGCTGACCCGTTTCGTCGAAGACCTGGGTCATGCCGACCTTTTTGCCAAGGATGGCGACCATGGGACGATGCTCCTGCACCCCGGCGACGGGCGATCCTCACGCCGGGCACCAAACAAAAAGCCCGAAGCGAATCTGCTTCAGGCCTTGATCTTTACGAATACTCCCGCGGGAACGACGAGTCGATTCAGCGCTTCGACCGTCCGCGCGGTGGGTTCAAAAATGTCGATGACGCGCTTGTGCGTCCGCATTTCGAACTGTTCACGCGATTTCTTGTCGATGTGGGGCGAACGCAGGACGGTAAAGCGCTCAATGCGCGTCGGCAGCGGAATGGGTCCGCATACCCGCGCACTGGTCCGTTTCGCCTGCTCAACGATCTCCGCCGCCGACGCATCGAGCGCCCGGTGATCGTAAGCCTCCATTCGAATCCTGATTCGTTCGCCTGCCATCTGTGCTGCTTTCCGAAACGTCGTTCCAGCCAATGAGTCATCCCGGCGCAAAATGCCGAGACGGGACAGGATACCACGAGGCAAATCGCCGTCAAGCCGCCTGTCAAAATCGCGCGGCCGCGGACGTCGCGAAACGCCTGGCCGCCCCCCGACCGCTCGCTTTGCAATCCGCCCCGTTCCCGGTCCGCGCTCCCGGCCGTGCCGCGATCACGGCGAGTTTCAGCAACCCGCCCCTCGCGTGCGGCCATTACGGAGCAGTCGCGTCCGCCGTGTGTGGTGCGGGCGCTTCCGGCCGTGCGCCGCGGGGGACCGCAGCCTGCGCAGCAGGGGGGGCGAGGCGTATCCGGGGCGGCCGGGCCAGATGCCGATCAAAGAAATCAACGACGAGCCGGGCGTACTCTTCGGGCCAGAGCACGGCCGCCTGATTGTGCTTGGCCCCCGGCGCCATCCAGAAATACTTCGGCTGCCCCGCGATCGCATAGAGCAACCGGCTCTGCTCGATCGGCAGGTAAGAGTCCTTTTCCCCGTGAACGAAGAAGATCGGCCGGGGCCGCATTCGCTCCAGCGTCCTCCGGACGGACGGGAAACGGCAACGGAACTCGCGCTGCGCAAAGCGCATCATCCACCAGCGGAGGAATCGCCAGAACGCGGGCGGGTGCGTCTCATAAAGCAGCCGGATCTTCGCGAAAATATACGCCCAGCGCTTCATCAGCGATTCGATGGTCGTGTCCGTGCTGAAGGCCCCGTCGCAGAACACCGCGGCAATCCGCGCATCCTCCGCCGCGAGCAGGACCGACGCGCAGGCGCCCCGTGAAATGCCGAACAGTCCGATTGCGGACGGGTAGCCCTGCGCATCCAGCCAGCCCTGGACGAACGCGACCGCCCCCCGGATGTCGTCCAGTTCGCGGTTCGTCACCCATTGCCGCGGCGTGTACTCCGACGGGCAGGGCGACTGCCCGTGCCCGCGGAAGTCGAACGTGAAAATGTCATAGCCCGCTTCGTTCAGCGCCCGGCAATACCGGGCACACGAGTGCATGTCGGAGCAGAACTCGTGCGCGAAAACGACAATCCCCCGCCGCTCGCAGCCCGGCTGTGCCCGGATGATCATGCCCGCAAGCCTCGATCCGTCGAACGCGCTGAATTCCACCGGCTCGCCGGCCAGGCGCTCAAAGTCGAGCGGGCTCCGCGAAAGCGGGGGGGTCGTCGTACGCATGATATTGAGCGCGATCCGCACGTACCGGAGCAGAACCAGCGCCGGAACGGCCACCAGCGCGGCAATCGTCGTCAGCATGACGACGAGCGCCCAATTCCGGGTAAGAATGTCGAGAATCGTCCATGCGAACAGCATGTGCACCTGGCCGGGAGAGTGGCGGAATCCTAGCGCCTTCGGCCCGGGGCGTCCAATCCCCGGTCAGACGCCGGCGGGAGCGGCGTCTCGCCCCCACGTCGATTGACCCCGCACATGCCGGTGTTCCCGGCCGCGAATCGCCCGGAAACGCCGTAACCCCTCACGAAATCACGATTTCCATCGATTTTTCTTGACTCGACCAGGGGGCGGCGGGGTATGCTCCTGAGGTGGTGGCGGGCCAGCCTCCAGTGCCGCTCATGTCCAACGGGCATCCGTCCGCGGCGGCGACAGGCTGTTCAGCAGATGCGAGGTGTGAGCATGCATACCGTTCAGGCCATTCTCGAGCGCAAGGGCTTCGATGTCGCGGGAATCACCGAGGACGCCAGCGTCCTCGAGGCCGCCCGCATGATGAACCTCCGCCGGATCGGCGCGCTGGTCGTGACCCGCGGAGAGTCGGTCGTCGGGATCATCACCGAGCGCGACGTCCTCAACCGGGTCGTCGCGCGCCAGCTCGCCCCCGGGCACACGCGGGTGGGCGACGTGATGACGACTCCGGTGGCGGTCTGCGCCCCGTCATCCAGCCGCGCCGACTGTCGCGCCGTGATGAAGGAAAAACGCATCCGCCACCTTCCCGTGGTCGATGACGGCCGGCTGGTCGGGATCATCTCGATCGGCGACCTGATTGAAGACGAAGGAGCGGAAGCCCAGGAGACGATCGAGTACATGTACGAATACATGCACGGAGCCTTCGGCGCGCGCCAGCCTTCGCCCACAAATTGACCGGCTCGGCGGCCCCGCGCGCGTACCGGTCAGTCGCGCGTGATGAGAAATATGTACCGCGCCGCACGGCCGTCGCGCGTCATCGCCCGCAGCGCCGTCGATGTGTCGCCTGCGAGCTTCCGGGGCGTCACGGGAGTGACCGCGAGCGTCTCTCCGGCTTCGTCGTAGAAAACGACCCGATAGAGGACGTCCTCCGGGCCGCGGATCGGACGGATCCGTACCTCCACCGTGATCCCGTTCGTTGTTCGTGTTATCGACTGCGATTCAAACGCAAAGTACCGCCGGTACGGGCGATCGAGAAAAACCGCCTGCCCTTGATCTCCCTCGATCGTGTCGGCGGTGTAATCCTCGAGTCGACCGAGGACGTACGGACCGATCTCAGACGCACGCATCTCGATTTCAATGGGCGACTTCGCCTTCGACTCCCCATCACGCGGCGCGTCGCGGCGTGGCGTGGGAGACGTTTGTGCCCTCGATGCCGAAGCGGAAGTCCGCTCCTCCATCAGTACGCGGGCGGTTCGTTCATCGCGGATCGAAAGGGCGATCTCCTCGCTCCCTTCAGCGGGTTCGGGCCAGACCACCGTCGCATGAAGGTCCGGAGCACGCCCGGTTACCTCCGCGATTTCGATCATTCCGCCCATCCGGTCCGCCAGCCCTTCGGCCAGCGTCCGGCAGAATAGCCGCATTCCGGGCGTGGTCCGCTCTCTCCCCGCCGCGATCGTCGGCACGCGAAGAACCGCCGGCGTCCGGATTCCCTCCCGACTCATCGCACCGGAGAGTTTTGCCGCGACTCGAAAGGCGAAATCGTCGAATTCCGCCTCGGTGAGCGGCTCGACCACGCCGTCCGGCAGCACCACCGGCCCCGCCGGCCGCACGATCTGGCACCCGGCCAGCACCAGAACGACGCACAGAGCCACCGCCTGAATCGCTCGGATTGCCAAACCCGTCTCCCGGAAATTCGAATCGCCCGGGCCGTATAATCACGGAAAGCGCGGCACGAGTCCACGGGCCGACGGCGCGCCCCGTACGCGTTTGGGAGATGGATGACCTCGATCCGAGGCGGAGCTTCGGCGGAATCGGCGCGATCGTTGCCGGTCGTCGAGTCCCCGCCGTTGATGAACCTGAAATGGCAAAAAACACTTTCGCCGATGCCGCTGCCCGCGATGATTTCTCGATCCGCCAGGAGCGTGCCCTGCTCGTGGGCGTGATTCTCGACGGCCGGCAGATCGTCGACGATCCTGTCGCCGAACTCGCCGAACTCGTGCGGTCCGCCGGGGCGCTCGTGGTCGGCCGGGCGATCCAGAAGCGCCGCGCCTATTGTGCGGCCAGTTGCGTCGGCGCGGGAAAACTCGAGGAGATCCGCCAGAAATGCGACGCCTACGACGCCGACGTGGTCATCTTCGATAACGACCTCTCACCGTCGCAGATTCGCGAAATCGAAAAAGTCACACTGCGCAAGGTTCTCGATCGAAGCGAACTCATCCTCGACATTTTCGCGTCCCGGGCCCGCACCGCCGAAGCCAAGCTCCAGGTCGAGCTCGCCCAACTCGAGTACACGGCTCCCCGCCTCCGCGGCATGTGGACGCACCTTGAGCGCATCGCCGGTGCCGGCGGCGCGACGGGCGTCGGCGCTGTCGGTGGCATCGGTACGCGCGGTCCCGGAGAAAAGCAGATCGAAATCGATCGCCGCCTCGTCGACCGGCGGGTGTCCCTGCTCAAGGACAAGATCCGCGAGATCAGCGCCCGCCGCGTCCGCGAGGTGAGCGCTCGCAAGAAGTTCTTTACGGTCTCGCTCGTCGGCTATACGAACGCCGGCAAATCGACGCTGATGAACGCGCTCACCGGAGCCGAAACGCCGACGCGCGACCGACTGTTCGAAACGCTCGATACGTTGACCCGCCGCTGGGAGATGGGCGGCGGACGCTTCGTCCTCCTCAGCGACACCGTCGGGTTCATCCGCGACCTGCCGCACCACCTGGTCGCGTCCTTCCGGGCGACCCTCGAGGAGGCGATCCACGCCGACCTGCTCCTCCATGTGGCCGACGCGTCGAGCCCGGAGCTCGACGCCCAGGTCGCGGCCGTCAACGAGGTGCTGACCGCGCTCGGAGCCGCGGATCGGCCGACTTTGCTGCTGCTCAACAAGATCGACCGGCTGGACGAGCACGACGCTGCATTGATCCGCGAGCGTCACCCGGACGCGCTCCCCATTTCCGCCGCCACACGCGCGGGACTCGACCACCTGCTCGATGCGGTCGACGGCCTGGTGCGCGGCCAGCAGCGGCTGCGCCGACTTTCAATCCCGATGGCCGCTGGCAAGGCGCTCGTCTTCCTCGACCGGTTCGCCGAGGTGCTGGAGCAGCGATACGAGGACGGCCGCATGATCGTCGACGTGCACATCTCGCCGCGCGTGCTCGACCAGCTCCACGCGGCCTGTGCCGACATTCGTCATGTGGACGAACGTGAGGATGCCGATCACGGCTGACCCGTGTCCGCCGTGTCGTCTCATTCCCCTCGAAGTATTCGACAGCCTTTTTTCGACGTATCCCGCATACTTGCTCCGACCTACCCCCTTCGTCCGGCTTGGAGGTGTCCCGCAGTCTTGCTTCGACGCCTCCGCCTGCGCCTGGCTTCGAGCTCTCCCGCAGCCTTTTCTCGATCCATCGCCCGGTCATGCCTCGTGATACCACACCGTCCTGTCCAGGTGCATTCCATATTGCCGGCGCGTCGAGACCTCGATGTGCGGGCCCGCTGAAGTCGGGACTGCAATGTGCGGGCGCGCTGCCGTCGAGACCGCGATCTGGGGCCAAACGCCGTTCGCAACTCCGGCTTCGTCTGGAGTGGAGCCGGACCGGGTTCTCGCGACCGCTTTCGGTGGTTGGCCATGTCCGAACTCCGGGTTATGATCCTCCATCCAACGAGGCCACGTGGCCCCGGCCAGAGTATCCGCAGTAGGGGGCACCAGTTAGACGCGCTGTAACACCGCATTTGCGGGCGTAATTCAGTGGTAGAATGCCAGCTTCCCAAGCTGGACGTCGAGGGTTCGAATCCCTTCGCCCGCTTTCTTCATAAAGTCTTCCAGCTTCAGGGTTTGCGGCTCATCCTCGAGCGCCTCCAAACGCGGCTCAGACTCGATTTGCGTCAGTTTTTGCGTCAGTTCGCCGGCGATCGCGGTGCGGGTCGCGGCGTCGAGGTCCGCGTCGTTCACGCGGAGATAATGCTGGCGTGCCACTTCTTCCGAGTGGCCCATCCACTCGACGACGACGTGGAACGGGAAGCCCGCGGCCATCCAATCGCCTTCTCGATTCTTGCGGAGCGTGTGGCACCATTTGGCGTACTTGGGCACGCTGGCGCGCTTGCGGATCACGCCGAAGTCCCGCCAGACGTTCTGGGCAACGATGCCGCTGATCACCAGCGGCTCACCCACGGAAGCATGTTGAAGCGCGTCGCGAAGTATGGGCATCAGCTCCGGCGCGATGGGCACGATCCGGCGGCGCTTCGTCTTCTGGGCCCAAACCGTGAACCGACCCTTGTTCCAGTCCACGTCAGACCATCGCAGTGAGAGGGCTTCACCCTGGCGGAGTCCGGCAAGGCGACACAGTCCCAGCAGCGTCCGCCAAGCTTGGTTGGGACAGGCGGCGAGTAGTTTGTCGAGTTCGTCGATGGTGACGTAGTGCCAGTTCTTCTCGACTGGAGGGACGCCGCCGGCGAGTCGGTCGAACGGGTTGTACATGATAAGGTCGTCATCGACGGCCCGGTTGAACATTGTGCGGGCGTTGCGGATGTGCTGATCGACAGTCTGAGGGCTGATGTTCTTGAAGACGCGCTGATTGAGTTTCGCAATCTCGCCCTTCGCGAGCGCCGTTTTGAACTCCCGGGCATCGTAGCGCGTGATCTGGTCGAGGCGGCGGTCGTCGCCGAAAAACGCTCTAAGGTACTTGGCGGTGCGCTCGTGCAATTCAAGTGAGCCCGGAGCAAGCTCGGACCGGCGCGATTCAATGTACGTCTCCAGGAAGCCCGCGAGCGTGGGGATGCGGCCGGGGCTGCAAAGTCCTGGCTTCTGTCGAAGCTCAAGCTCCTTCGCCTGTCGGAGCTTTTCGGCCTGGCGGCGCGACAGCTTTTCCGTGCGGCCGATGCTTTGGCTGTAGCGCTTGCCATCCACACCGAACCAGCGGAGCTGGTAGTAGCGGTAGCGCTTGCCGTTGGCGGCTCGAACGTTCTGCGTTGCAAGCGTGACGACCGGAGTCATGGCGTTGGCCGATCTTTACCTTGGGTTGTCGTTCGTCAAGCGGTCAAGAAAGCGGTCCAGTTCCACGCGGCGATAGAACACCGACTTCGACACCTGCGTGCCGCGGAGCAGGCCCATCGCTCGGTAGCGGGCCAGCGTTTCCCCGGGATTGCGAAGCCCTCTGATCGTGTCGAGCCGCAGGTACCGGACCGCTTCCGCCTCGGTCAACAGCTCCGGGCACGTGATGGGCGGCGAGCCGGGCAGAATCGGCCGACTGGGCATGACAGCGGGCGCGGCATTGCGTTCGATGGCCGATTGGTCGTGCAGTTCACGGTTCATGATTCCTTCCCCGATTGCAGAGTGAGATACTCGTACAGCTTGCTCGCAACCAGCGCGAGCTTAGGCAGGTCGTCGGGCCGCAGATACCCCGTGGTCTTCCACTCGCCGCTGCGTTCGTCGCGGTAACGCTTCTCGATTCGGATGGTGTGCTGCACGACCGGCCGCCCGTTGAGCGTTGTGGACTTGCCCCAAACGGCACCGCTAATGGCTCCGGCACGCACTTCGTGAATCGGTGCTTCGCCGCACTTGGTCGTCATCGTCCGCCACTCCGTGTTGTGTACGCTTACTTGCGTACAACCGAGACAAAAAAAAGCCCTACCGTTTCGTGGAGCCTTCCTCGCCGAATTCGAGCATCGGTTGACGGTCCGGTTCCGGCTCTATGAGCTTCTGGACCAGTTTTCGTGGCAAGAGCGGCTGCGTGCGGGCAATCCGCGGCTGGATGTCCGAACAGCGGATCACGGCGGCTGCCTTCGAGACCTTGAACTTGCGAGCGAGCGCCGGGAGAAACCGGCGGCGCCATAGTGACTCGGAATCATCGATCGGTTCCATCAACTTGGCAAAGCACTGCGAACGCTTCATGCCCTGACTATCGCAGAGTTGCAGGAGTTCCCGTTCCAGCAGGGCCAAAGGCATCAAGAACGCGGCTGCGAAACGGTTCGCTTCACGCTCAAACTGGTCGCGGGTACTGAGGCCGTAATCGAGCGTGTCGCGGAACGTGCGCGCCGCCTTCGCGTGAAGGATGATGTGGCCAAGCTCGTGGGCGGCAGTGAATCGGCAGCGCCCCTCGTGGCTAAGAACCTGCTCGTCAATCATGATCTCTCGCCTCGTGGGATAGGCAGCGCCCAGCACATCCGCACCGAGGCGCGAAAGGTTGCCGAAGCCGAGCCGGACGCGAAGCGGCCCTTCAATCCACTCCTCAACGGGAATGGGAAGCGGCAGGCTCTCCATCTTGCGTCGCTTGCGGCACTGCTCCAGGCACTCCCAAGCGCGGCGATCGACCTGGCGAGAACCCCATCGCGGCTCGAAGTAGCGGTATTCCAGGGCGGGTCGCATCGCTCATTTCGCCTTTCGGGGTTCCTTTTGGATCGACAGGCGCTGAGCCTCTTCGATCAGCGCGTCCCACTGGTCACGCGTGAGACGGCGCGCGTTCCGCAGGAGGGCCGGCACCTTTTCCGCCGTCAACGCATCTTGGCTGGCGACCTCGCTGACGATGACGTCCGGGCGGCTCCAGCCAGCGCGGAGCTTCGGTTCGGCAATTCCGTAAGCTTCGCTAATTCGCTTCAGAAGTTCTTCGGAGGGTGTTCGTCGACCAAGCTCCAGGTCGGTGAGATGCGCGGGGGCGATTCCAAGGATCTTGGCCATTTCGCGGAGGCCCCTGTTGAGACCTACACGAGTGCGGCGAAGCAGCTCGCCAACCGGCTCCGGACTGGATGTTGCGTGTCGTGCCATTGGCTCCTCACGTACTGTACGCTGATATGCTAACAACCGTCCGGATGAAGTCAAGCCCCTGGGTATGGAATTCCTTGGGACGGGTCAGTCGGCCCGGAACGCGGCGAACGGCGGGGCTGGAATGCCTGGGGGTCGCTGATACCGGTAGCGGCGTAAAGCGATGACGGCATGGACCAAGTAGGCGGCCGTAACCCCGACGTAGGCGTCGTACGCCAAGCCGAGCTCGGCATCCACGAGCGACCGGGAGTGGAACAGGACGATACACGCCGCCAACGCCGTCAAGCAGGCCGCTCCGACGGACAGCATGGCGGCTGTTCCGGTCCGGCCTGCCGTAGCGCGTTTTCGATTGGGATGTTGGGATTGGAAAACCATCAGCTCCACACCCGCGATTCGATTGACCATTCGCTCGATTTCATCGATGCGGCGCAGGTGGTCCTCCTTGGAGCGTGCGTGTCCGAGCGTCGTGGCAACTATCCACGACAGGCAGGATGGGATGCCTACTAGGAGTAGGAGCTGAGTCTCCGCCGGAAGCGCTGGCACGCTGCCGAGCACAACTCCGAGCGCGCCACCGGCGGTTGGGATACGCTGATCCATCGCGCTCAACCGGAACAGCACGAGCTGATATAACGCCCGATACTCTTCGGTAAGCACCGAAATCTGCTCGCGGTCGGTAAGGCGGCTCGCCGTACCGGTTTGAAATTCATTGGTCACGCCCCTTGTACCTCCTCGGCAAGTACCGTACACGTACCTAACTTGGATGCGTCCCTCGACTCGACGATTCAAACACGAAGGAGGTGTGGCATGTCGATGATTCAGGCAGAAACGACGCTGAAGTGCAGGGAGAGTCCCGGCGCTCGGGCGCTGGTGCGACTCTTCGAACTGGCACGTGCGGGACTCGATGTCGCCTCGTGCGGTCGAACGGGCTGCGAACCGTTTCGCAGATCGATGCGGCTCGGGTTCCCCGAACTCGATGGCGTCACGGTCTCGGAGTTGGTGAAGCTGGCGGAGAACGAATTCCCGCTGGAGTTGCGAGCGCCGTTCGAGGACACGGACAGCATCGCGGGCGCCGTGTGGCGTGGGTCCGACGTGTTCGACGGCGCCAATGATGGGCTGGTCATGTTGCGTTTCGACGCCGGAACGCTCGATCTGCCCATGCACGTTCACGAACGTTCGGACCGTTTCATCGTGGCGCTCAAGGGCTCGGGCTTTTTTCACGTGTCGAACGAAACTCTGGCGGTCTTTTCGGGAGCGGACTTGCGCGCGATCCCCGTGCAAGCGGGCGACGCGATCGCCTTCACGCGCGGCCTCATGCACACGTTCAGCTCGCCGATGACGACGCTGGTGCTGCTCTCGTATCACGCGCCGCTGATTGAGCTGGACGACCCGGGCCAATACACGTTGCCGTCCTTTGTGTGGACGCCGCGAATGGGTCAGTCCTTCGGTCGGGAATCGGCGTGTGCCCGGAGTGCTGAAGTACGGTAGGCTCGCGCCGCGAGCTTCGGCTCGTGGTCGTCAGTAACGGATATCATGTTGCGCGACGCCATTCAGACCGGGCGGCATCACCCGTTCAACTCGGCCTTACCAACCGAGCCAAGGGCACGGCTTAACCAACCGTGATGATGCCGACCCGTAGAGCCGGATGCGTCGAGAGGCGCTTGTCCGGCTCGACGGAGGCTCGCGGAATCAAAACTCGATGCGGCGCCAACTGCGTCGAGCGAATCTCCGCGTTCTATCCGATGCGTTGTCCCGGAAGCGGGGCGACGGAGAAAAGCCTCGCATTCATCGGATCCTTCCCGGTGAGTTCGGGGGCGTCGCAATCAAAGGTGGTGCGTCCGCCTCACGGCGGACAAATCCCCCCACGGGGTTCGGGCCACAGTTCCGATTCGTCGGGACAATTCGGGTGCAAGTCCCGTCAGGTTCGTTCAACGTCGGCCGGCGTGGGGAGCTTTCGTGCCTGCAAGGGCCGGAACCGGGCTGTGACCAGCTCGGCGATCGGGTGAGCGGCGAAAGCCGCCTTGAGAAAGCCCGACGGTGAAAAGCTCAACCATGAAAGGCCCGCAAGGGCTTGCCGGTCATTGCCAGCCAAAGTCGGAGCCGAATCGCGAATGGTTCAGGTCGGCGGATAAGCGGGTGCTTCTTGTTTCGACCCGCAGAAATCGTCACCGTTTCGGTGACGGAAACTCTGCTTCGGCGGGAGCCGGTGCAGACGACCTGAACTCGACGGGTATCACCGTCTAGCAACGTGATTGGCTGGCGGAAGATTGCGACTAATCCGGGATGGGCTTGAGCTGCCGGGTTGGTTCCCGGTGCCTGGTCTGGTCGGCCAGGTGCTTCAAACGCTCAAGTCCGGGAGTGTGCCTTCAGTAGAAGCGGCCGGGAGGCCGGCGAGCGTGGCTGCAAGGCAGTGGCCGCTCGTTCGCGCCGGGGCTGGTAACCTCGGCAATCGCGACGACGAAAGAGGCGACGGGTTCATACCCGGTCTGAACGGCGTACTTGGTGAGGCGAAAGCGCCTCGCAAGTCCCTTGGATGGGGCCTGCGTGGCTGCACGCGGCCGGTCTTGGCGGACCGGCGGCTTGTGGCACACGGAATGACGATGACAGGCTACGTGTGCCTCGCACACGGGCGGTTGTCGTTGGGGTTCCTGCTTGGGGCAGTTCCATTACTGGGGGCGGTCAACTTGGAAACAAGTTCGACCGCCCCGGTCGAAGAGCAGCATCGTGCCGTGGTCGGTCGCATGGATGCGACTGACCGGATGGCTGGCTGCGATAGTGAGGGCGGTGAGGGACGAATGAGTCGGGCGATAGCGGGGCGACCGTAACCGGTCGCGACATATTCAGATTCCCGCGAGTCCGAGCTGCGTTCTGCCGCACCTCCCGCAAGTGACTGCCGAGCACAGCGCACGGTTTCCATGCGGAAACGCATAACGGCTTCGGGGATTGTGCCGTAAACAATCCCCACCTTTTGGGCAGTATCAGGCGTTGGGCGGGGAATGCAGTATCGGTGCGTGGCGACTTCGGTGGAGGGTTTTGTGCAGCAGGTGGCGGTCGCGTATTTGGCACGGGGCTACTGGTTCTACGTCGCTGGCCGAATCCCGCCGAACAAAGATCCCGAGCACGTCGATGAGAAACTCATCGCCCGCTATGGCATCGCGGTTTCGCAAAAGGAACGCTGCCGCCGAAAGCGGGTGGGCCTGGCCAACATGCAGTACATCCGCCACGAGCGATTCTTCCTGCTCATGGCCACGCACGGTCAGCACGATTTCTTCGAAGCGGAAGCTGGGCAACTCCGCGACGCCCGACGAGTCGCAATTCAATATGCGGGATATTCGCTGTCGTTCCGTAATGGCCGCGTGTCGGTGCGGATTGCGCCGGACGAATACATCCGGCTGAAAGCGTTCTTCCTAGAGGCCGCGTGCCGGCGGCCGGCAGACGCAATTGGACGTGAGTTTGCTCACATCCGATTTCAGCCGTACGCGCCGATTCGGGTCCAATTGCTCAACATGTGGCGGGCCACAAACCGCGCCCGTCGCATGGCCGGGCTGGAACCGGTGCCGATTGAAGCTGTGCCTTGGCAGCGCAGCATTCTCCGGCCGTACGGAACGAACGCTGCATGAGGCGACTGGGTCATTCACGCGCTGCTCGTCAAGATTGCCGGTTGTGGGTCGGGGTGTTGGCGAGCGCCTCGGCCAGCTTGCCCCTGTGTCGATGCCGCTCGATCGCCTTGAGAAATGCTCGTTCGCAAACGAGCGCGCGCGCGAGAGCGTCGGTGATGGACTTCGCGAGCTGTTCCTGCGAAATCGTCTCGGCTGCGTCGAGCAGCGTTCGCATGGACGACGACATAGCGAAGCAAACCCCTAGGGTTGGGTTCGGTGGAGGGAACCAGACATCGAAGCGCGGCGGATCCCGTTATGACACCCGACCCACCGGCGAAGCGTCGGCGCTGCACTCGCGACGAGTATCGTGCCGGACTTTCTACGTCCGGCTGTGGCATGTCAGTCTCCAACAGGAACCGACACTTGGGCGGGGCGACGTCGACGCAGCCACTGCACGATCCGCCAGCGGGCCGGATTGACCAGGTCGTCCATGATGGTATAAACGGCGGGAACGACCACAAGCGTCAGCAATGTCGAAGTCGTCAAGCCGCCGATGACGGCGATCGCCATCGGTTGGCGTGACTCCGATCCGGCGCCGGTGCCAAGGGCAATTGGGAGCATTCCGAAAATCAGGGCGAGGGTCGTCATCAGAATCGGGCGCAGACGAATCGGCCCGGCCTTGAGGATCGCCGCATCGCGATCAAGCCCTTCACGATGGCGCAGCGTGTTGATGAAGTCCACCAGCAGCACGCCGTTCTTCGTGACCAAGCCCATTAGCAGAATGATGCCGATCATCGTGTAAATGCTCACCGTCATATTGCTCAGGATCAGCAGGCCGAACGCACCGACGACGGACAGCGGCAGGGCGAGCATGATGGTGAAGGGATGCACGAGGCTCTCGAACTGGGAGGCTAGCACCATGTACACGATGATGATCGCAAGGAAGAGAGCGAAAAGCAGACTTGCGAACGCTTCCTGCATGTTATTCGCCTGCCCGGCGAAACCGAAACTGTAGCCGGGAGGCAATCCGACCTGCTTGACGACATCGGACAGTTCGGCCACGGCTTCTCCGAGCACCTTCTTATCGCGCTGCAGGTTCGCCAGGACGGTTATCTGCCGAGCGCGGTTGTAGCGGTCGATCTGCACCGGACCGGCCTCCTCGCGAACGTAGGCCACATTTCGGAGGTTGATGAGGTCCCCCCTTCGACCACGGACGGTGAGCTGTTCGATGTCGCCTGGACGAGCGCGAAACGGTTCCTGGAGACGCACGCTGACGTCGTAGCGCTCACCCTCGGCCTTGAACTTGCTGACGTCCTGACCGCCGATGAGCGCGTTGATCGCCGTGGCCACGACCATCGGATTCACGCCCAGATCGGCGGCCCGGTCGCGCTTGACGAAGACATTGACTTCCGGTTTGTCCTTTTCATAAGTCGTGTCGATGTCCACGTAGCCCTCGGTTTCCCTCATTCGAGCCATCACCGCGTTGGAAATCGTCTCCAGCCGATCAAGCTCGTGTCCCCGGATTTCAAGTTGCACGTCCGCCCATTTACGTCCGCCGCCGGCGACGCGAGGCACGATTTCCACGCTGACCTTGGCATCGGTGATGTCGGCGACTTGCTCACGCATCCAGGTCATGGCGTCGTTCTGGCCGATTGCGCGTTGATCCTTTTCGAACATCTTGATGTACATGGTACCCTCGTTGACGCGCTGGAGTTCGTCGGCGCCGATGGTCACGAACGTGTAGTCCAACCAGGGCTGGTCCTTGACCCGCTGACGGAGGCGCTCAAACAGTGAATCGGTCACGGCCAGAGACGCTCCCAAGGGGGCCTTGACCTTCACGTTGAACTCGCTTTGGTCTTCCAAAGGCAGGAACTCCGACCGAAGGAACTTTCCCATGTAGATCGAAGCGCCGAAGGTGGCCAGTCCAACTCCGACGACAATCCAGCGATGCCGGATGGATCGCCCCAGCAGCCATTCGTAAGCATGGTCGATGAGCAGGAACATACGCTCTGAATACTGGTAGAGTCGCCCACGCTTCGGGGCCCTGAGGATGCGCGAGGACAGCATCGGGTCGAGCGTAAACGAGACGAACATGGAAATCATCACCGCAAACGCGACCGTCATGCCGAACTGGTAGAAGAAGCGGCCGACGATGCCCTCCATGAAGGCGACAGGAACGAACACGGCGACCACTGATAGCGTTGTGGCCAGCACCGCCAGCGTGATCTCGTGCGTCCCAAATGACGCGGCCTCGCGGGCGGTCATGCCTTCCTCGACGTGCCGCATGATGTTTTCCTGCACCACGATGGCGTCGTCGATCAGCAGGCCAACTGCCAGGGACAGTGCGAGCAGGGTCATCATGTTCTGGGTGAATCCAAGAACGTTCATGACGATGAACGTCCCCACGATTGCGGTCGGCAGCACAAGGGAGCTGATAAACGTGCTTCGCGGATTGCGTAGGAACACGAACACGATGAGAATGGCCAAACCGCCACCGAAGGCGATGTGAAACTTCACTTCGTCCACCGAATGTTCGATGAACAGCGACGTGTCCTGCGCGATGGCAAGCCGGACGCCTTGCGGATTCAGCTCTTGTCGCAGCTTTTCTACCTCCGCTTTTACGTCATGAGCCACGCGAACCGTATTCGTACCCGACTGCCTGCGCACCAGCAGGGACACGGCGCGGACCTCATTCAATCGGGCGAGACTGCGTTCTTCCTCCAAGCCGTCGTCGGCCCGCCCGAGATCCTTGACGCGGATAGGCGCATCGTTTCGATAGGTCACGACCATGTTGTTGAACTGTTCTTCGGAATCGAACTCGGCCTTGGTCTTGACCACGTATTCACGGGCGCCGGTTTCGACTCGGCCGCCGGGAAATTCGACGTGTTCGGTCCGCAAGGCGTCGATCACGTCCTGGACGGAGAGTTGGTAGCCTTCGAGTCTGGTGCGATCAAGCCAGAGCCAAATCTGCCGTTCGCGCCCGCCGACGATCTTGACCTGTCCGACGTTCGGTACGCGCTGGAGCCGTTCCTTAACCGTCTTGTCGGCCAGGTAGGTTAGATCGCGGATGGGCATATCGCCCGACACCACGACGGCCATGATCGGGGAAGCGTCCACGTCGAATTTTTCGACCACCGGCTCTTCCAGGTCGTCAGGCAGTTCCGACCGAACCGTGCCGATCTTGGCCACCACTTCCTGGTAAGCCACGTCGATGTCTTTATCCAATTCGAACTCGACCACGACTTGCGAAACACTGTCGGAACTGGTGGATCGCAAGTGCTTGATCGAGCTGATCGTCGAAATCGCCTCCTCGATGAGGTCCGTCACAGTCAATTCGACGGTTTCCGGGTCGGCTCCCGGAAGCACCGAAATCACCGTGATGACGGGGAACTCCACGCGGGGGAACAGGTCGATGCCGATACGGCTGTATGAAATCACCCCGAACACGATGATGGCAGAGAGCACCATCGAAGCGAAGATCGGGCGACGAATGGCGATGTCGGAAAGGGTCATGGCACAAGCGACTCCGCTGGATTCATTTCAACGACCGGAAGGCAGAAGCACCTTGTCACCATCCCGTAGGCCGTCCTTCACTTCCGCCCACTCGTCGGTGAGCAATCCGATTTGGACGATTCGTTCCACCGGATGCCCGTCGTTGGACACGATGACCTTCCAGCCTGAAGCAGCGGATCGCAGCGCCGCACGCGGTACCGCCAGCGCATCGGGCGCCTCACGACTGATGACTTGCACGCGACATAACATCCCTGGCCGGAATCTTTGGTTCGTGTTCTCGACGATCGTTCGACAGCGAAAAGATCGCGTTGCCTCGTCGATGGCCGGAAAGACCGTGGCGACTTCTCCTGAACTCTCAGCGCTGTCTACCCCCTCCGCCCCGAACGTGACGGGCGTGCCCGTCCGAACCACAGAGAGAAGTTCTTGAGGGAGCGAGAACTCCAGGTAGAGCCTCGCGATATCCTGCACCTCAAGCAGGCGTGTGATCGGTGTCGCCGTCACCGGCTCTCCGGGATCGACCAGTCGCTTCGTGACGATGGCGTGGTAGGGCGCACGGATGATCGTTTCGTCGAGCCGCTCTTGTGCGTGCCGCACCGCTTCCTCGGCCTGTTTGACCCCGGCCTCCATTTCCTTCACTTTCGCTTCTTGCTCGCTGACGCGCGATTCCGCGGCTCGGTGTCGCGCCTTGGCCTGCTCCAGCGCGAAGAACGCAATGTCGTAGCGTTGCTTGGGGATCGACGGCGTCTCGCCCGACGGTTTCTCCCAAAGGTTCTTCATGCGGTTGTGTTCGAGTTCAGCTTCGGCCAGCGCCGCTTTGGCGACCTGAACATCCGCGTGCAGCGTTTTCAGCGTCTCTTCGGCGCCTTTGGCTTTCGCGTGAGACGTTTCCAAGTCCGCCGAGCGCTGCTCGACCTCAATCTGAAACAGTTCGGGATCAAGGCGGACAAGTTCCTGCCCAGTCTGCACGATAACGCCGACATCGACAAGCACGTCCAGCACTCGCCCGGCGACCTGGGGACCGAGCGACGTGGTCTGACGTGCCCGAAACGAGCCGACGGCGGGCGTGAACTGTTGCAAGGTTCTTCGCTGGACAACGCCCCACTCACCCGGAGGTTCTGGATTCTGTGCCGTAGTTGCGGTCGAGGCCTGGACCGTTCGATCGGATTCTGAATCTGTGCGTGCCGCGGCGGGCGGCGGCGCTTTCTTGCAGCCGAACACCGCGAGCGAGAACACAAGCCCCACAACGGCGATGTTCGTTCTGAGCAGGCATCGTCTCAGATCACGTTCGATTCTGACCGCACAGTCCTTCATGGTTCATCCGTTTCGTTGCTGGGCGGCGGCTCGGCCCCGATGTTGTTTGTCAGCCGCGCGTACGAGTCGTGGTAGTCGTACAACGACTGGTAGTAATTCGACCGGGCGCGGGCCAGGCGGTCTTCCTCGGTCAGCACGTCGGCGCTGGTCCGCAGCCCCTCGTCGTACTGATCGCGGGTGATCCGCAGGTTCTCGTTGGCCAGGGCGATGCTCTTGCGCGCCACGGGAACCCGCTCGGCCGCTTCGCGCACGTTTAGGTACGCCTGCTTGATGTCCAGCACGGTGTCGTCGATTCGTTCGTCGTAACGATCGACGGCCTCGGCGATCTCGCGGCCGCGGCGCTGCCGGCGGGCGATGCTCACGCCGCCGTCGAAGATCGGAATCTGCATCGCCACGCCGCCGGAGAGCCACTCATTGTTGAGCAGGAACTCGTCGCTGGACCAGTTGTAATCGGCGAAGGCGAAGATGCGCGGCGCGATTCCCTCAGCCCGCGTGGCGCGGTACTCGTCGCGGGCGATCTCGATCTGCCGGCGGAGCGCCGCCAGGTCGGGTCGCGTGTCGATCGCCAGCATCAGCGACGACGTGAAACTACCTCGCCACGGCTCGACCTCCAGAACATCGACGAGTTCGGTCGGCTGCGTCACGTCCACGCCCATGAGGCGATTGAGCGTTGCCACGGCCAGCTGGATGTTGTTTTCCGCCTGGATCTGCTCCTGCTGCCGCTCGGCGAGCTGCACCTCGGCGGCCAGCACGTCATTGGCGGCCACCAGTCCTTGCGTCAGAAAGTCGCGCGCGATCTGAAGCTGACGCTCGACCACGCGGATCGACTCGTCGACCACAGTCTTGATCTTCTGCGCCTCCAGCACGCGGAAGTACGCTTGGCTGACGGCCAGTGTGGCGTCCTGGCGCTCGCGCTCGGCGCTATAGCGGGCCACATCGACGCGCCCCTCTTCGGCCTGCCGCGTGTATTCCGAACGGCCGAAGTCGTAGATCGGTACCAGCAACGAGACCTTCCCCGTCCACACGTCACGCTGGCCAAAGCTGCCGGAGAATCCGCCTCCTTGGCTGGCCGGCAGGAACTGCCCGGTCGGCGTCAGTCCGGCCTGCTCGACCAACGAAGTGGCCGCCGCCCGGGTGACCGAGTCACGCAGTTGGTTCCGCAGGCTTGGCTGCGGCCGCTGGATTCCCGAGTCATTGTTACGCGACGTGAACCGGCCTTCGGCCGTAATCTGCGGCAGTGTCATCGCAATCGCCTCGTTCACGCGGTCGCGAGCGATGAGGATGCGGCGATCGGCGATCGAGAGACGCCGGCTGTTTCGCAGCGCAACCTGTACGCATTCGTCGAGGGTGAAGGCCGGTGGTTCACCCGTGGGTGTGGCCCGCTCGGGCGCCCGGGCGTACGCGCGCGTCGTGGTGGCTGGCGTGGCGCGCTCGGTCGCGCGCGGCCGATATGTCGGCGCATCGCGAAGCGGCGTGCAACCGGCCATCACAAAAAACGCGAGCACGACAGTGGCCTTCATGCGGCTCATGAATTCCGCTTCCGTTCTGATGCCCCGCGATTCTGACCGCGCTCCGCATCGCTCAACATGCCGAGAAACAGCGTGTCGAGGATGCGCCGCGCCTGCACTTCCAGCGACTCGCGCCGTCCGGCGAAATGGTTAGTGAAAATTGTGCCGTAGAGCAGGTCGCTGATCGTTTCCGTGAACTCCTCGGGCGGCGCTACGCGCATGCGGCCTGACGCAATGAGTCCACGGAACAGGTCGAGCCAGCGCCCGATGTTCGCGTCGCGGTGCTCGAAGTATGTGGGCTTCTTGCGGTCCTTGAATTCGGCCCGCTCCTGAATCAGGAGCTCGACGATGTCGGGGTTGGCGTCGAAAAACGCCAAGTACGAGCGAATGGCCGATGCGACCTGCTCCAGCGGGTCGCTGGCTTCCTCCGCTTCGCCATGCACCTGGTCGCGCAGCCGTCGCATCCCGCGATCCACCGCAGCCAGGAAGAGCGCTTCTTTGCTGGGGAAGTAGCGGTAGACGGTGCCCTTGCCGACCCCGAGTTCGTCAGCCAGAACCTGAATGTCGGTACTCGGGTAGCCGACGCGCGCAAAAAGCCGGGCCGCGGCGTCGAGGATTTCCTCGCACCGCCGGGCGGTCAGCGCCTCGTCTTTCGGTCGGCCGCGTGGATTCTTCCGGCTAGCCGCTGTTCTCGACAAAGTTTTACTCCGTACAATTTGTTGACGGACCAGTCCGTCACTTATATAGTATCGGGAGAGCGACGGCTGTCAATCGGTCGAAAGCCGGCTCGACGCGGAGCAATGCCATGCACGTACGTCTGGCTCGTATCCGTCGTGCCGGCCCAGTGGCGCTCCTTGCCGCCAGCTCGTTGCTCTTCCAAGGTTGCCCGTTCAGCGGGCTGTTCGACGACTGCTTCGGCGAGAACACGGTGTCGGAGTCCGAATACGACGATTTGAACGTTTTCGAGCAACTCCTCTACGAGGAGAACTCCTGCGGCCGCTACGGACGGCGTTTCGATGTTGATAGCTAATTATAATTAGGGATGCGCTCCGGGGCGATCCCCGAGCCGGAACTGTCGTATGGTCTCAACAGCGATGACATCCGCATCCCAGACAGCCGCGAAGTGTGGTGGTCACTCCCTGCGTGCGGCGCTCGCAACCGCCGCTGTCACCCTTGGCAACGC
The DNA here is from genome assembly GCA_045863555.1 of Planctomycetota bacterium. Taxonomy (GTDB): domain Bacteria; phylum Planctomycetota; class Phycisphaerae; order UBA1845; family Fen-1342; genus JACRLV01. Next base: position 87,034 of record BTUU01000008.1, read on the forward strand.
CCACCGTCGATTGCTGATGCTCGTCCTGCGGCTCGTGGGCCCCCGACCCGCGTACAACCTCATGGCCCGCCTGGCACGGCGGTTCTACGACTTGGCCGATGAAACACGCGATTCGAGCGAGGTCCGGTGCCGCGCGGCTTTGGGCGACCGTCGGGCAGAAGTCGAAATCCAAGGCATTTCGCGGCTCGCCTTTGTCCACCGCATCTGGAACATGGTCGATCTGATGTTGGCGCCCCGATTCCTGCGACCAGAGACGTGCGACCGCTACGGCGGCCGCGTTCCCGAGCCGTACCTGAGCCTCCTGCTTCAGGCCCAGCAGCGCCGCCAACCCGTCATCCTGGTCACCACCTACTACGGGCCATACGACCTGCTGCCCGTCTTCCTGGGACTCAATGGGATTAGAGCGACTGCGGTGTATCGGCCGCACCCGAATCGTGCTTACGACCGATATCGGCAAAGTGTTCGGACCAGCACCGGCTGCGGCATGCTGACGGCTTCGGAGGCAGCGCTGAACCTATCCGAGATTCTGGCGGCCGGACAGGCAATTGCGCTGCTCGCTGATCCCAACGGAGCGCGCCACGGCGTGCCCATTTCGTTCCTCGGAGAGAGTACGACGGCGCCGCGCACGGTCGGTCTGCTGGCCGAGCGACACGGCGCGATCGTCGCCGTGGCGGCGATTCGCCGCTTGGCCGAACCGTTTCAGTTTCAGCTCGTGATCTCCGATCTCTTCGGGCCGAACGACTGGCGCGATCAGGCGGACGTAATCGAGTACATCACTCGCCGGTACTGTGCGGCGCTTGAAAAAGTCATTTTCGAAGGGCCGGAGCAATACCTTTGGCTTCACCGCCGTGCGGCGTTCGCTAAGAGCGCGGCCAGCGACGGCGAGGAGAGCGGGGAAGTTGTTTCGCGAGGGTCTGACGATTCCGCGAGCAGAGCGCTCGCAAAACGAGAGGAGTGAGTCATGCGGAAGTTTCGTTTGTGGAAGGCAGCGGCGCTGGCGTTCATCATGGGCGTACCAATGGCAGCCGAGGCCAAGGCGCAGGATGCGGGCGGGATCATCGAAGCGGCCCTTGCTCTGACGTTCGGAATCATCGACGTGGCCGGCGACAGCTAGCCTGCACCAATAAATCAGTGTCGCCGATGGCCGCGTGCGGGCAACGCAACGCGCCCGGTAGTGCGGCTGGTGGAGCTCAGATGGAGTGGCTCGTGAGAATAGAACGGACGGCGTTACTGCTGACGCTCGTCACGCTGGTTGGTTGCGCAACGGAGCCCTTTGGCGATGGGCTCTTTTCTCCCCCGGCACAGAATGCGGTGCTTTTTGCGCCTGACGCCTTCGGTCTCGACTATGAGACGATCGAGTTGTCAGTTGATGGACCGGCTCCCCATGTGGTGACCGGATGGTTCATTCCGGCCAGCGCGGCGCGTGGTACGGTACTGCTGAACCACGGCTCATTGTTCAACCGCAGCGCGTACTTTGACTACTACTCGCTGCTGCATGACCTGGGCTGGAACGTCTTCGTTTACGACTATCAGGGTTACGGCGAAAGCTGTGACCGGCCGAGCCTCGAATCGCTGGTTCCGGACGCGGACGCGGCACTTTCCTACGTTCAGAATCGGGCGGCGGAAGCGGGCCGGCCGATCGTTCTTTTCGGCATCTCACTCGGGACGTTGCCGACGCTGGCGCAGGCGGCCCGCAACCCCGACGGCGTCCTCGGCGTAATCCTTCAGGGCAGTTTCGTTCCCGAGCTCTTGCCGCCGAAATCGTTCCTTCAGGCCGGCATCGTACCGCTGCCCGAGGTCATCGCACGCCTGCCACAGGAGCTCGACCCGTACCAGCACATCCAGCAGATCACGCTGCCCAAGCTGTTTCTCCAATCGCCGCAGGATCTGACGACGCCGATCGAAGGCGCCCGCCGATTGTTTGATCAGGCGTCCGAACCGAAACAGTTTGTGGAGATTTTCGGCGGCCACGCACTGGCACCGGTGCTTGACCCGGACTACCCGGCCTTTCTGTCGTCGTTTCTGGACGACGTGTTATCCGAACAGCCGTCACCGGGGACTCCGCCGGTGGCGAATTCCGGCGCGGACTCGGACACGAACGGCGAAACGCACAAGGAGTGAAACCGCATGAATCGACGATTGAAATGGATGCGCCGCGCAGCGGCGCTGGCAGCCGGCGCTACGCTGTTCCAGGCGCAAGGTTGCCTGGTGGACACGAACGTCCTGGCTGCCGATGTGGCGCAGGCGGTGCTGACGGTGCTGCTCGACTCGCTGGTCAGCGCGCTGTCTCAGGCCGCGTAGGTGTCGCGATTCGGCGACCGCACGTTGGGGCACGCGCCGCTCGGTCAATAGCTCGCGAAGAAGGCCGCCGATTTCTCGGGGTTGTAACCCCGGCGATCGTACAGCTTGGTCGTTGAAGGGTCGCGGTGGCCGACGGCCTTCTGGACCTGCTCAAGGCTCGCGCCGTTTTCGAGGGCCGTCGTGATGAACGTCGCCCGCATGGAATGCGCCGAGTAGCCGCGGGTCAGGCCAAGCCCGGCGGCGTACTTGCGGAGCACGCGGTCGATGGCGTCGGGGGCCATGTGCCGCCGAGTTGTGCGAGAGCGGCCGTTGTGCCGAAGAGGCCGAAATAGTGGGCCGTCGAAATCGGCAGAATGCCCGGCGGTGGAGAGATAGTCCCGGATACGCTGGGCCGTCTGCGGGTGAATCGCGAGCGCGTCCTTTCTTTCCCCCTTGCGAACGACTCGGAGCGAATCGAAGCCGCGATTCTGGTGCAGGTCGCCAACCCGGAGGCGAGCGATTTCGGCCCGCCGGAGGCCCGCTTGAAGCCCTACTGAAATGATCGCGCGGTCCCGAAGCCCGCCGAGCGTCTGGTCCGGCGGTGCATCGAGCAACTTGCGGGCTTGCGCCTTCGAGAAGGCGAGCGTGGAGCCCTCGTCCCGATTGATCGCCGGCCGGCGGACCGCCGCGACGGGGTTCCGGTCGGCCAGGCCGTGCTCCACAAGGTGCTTGAACAACGACGACAGGGCCGCCAGCCGGCGCCGGACGGTGGATGCCTCCGCACCGTCCGTTTCCCGCAGGTGGCGCTCCCACGCGATGACGGCTCGATGGTCAACATGACGAAGCTGGTCAGGGGTGGCGATGCCGCAGAATCGAATGAAATGCTGGACGTCCACCTTGTAGGCCCGACGTGTCCGGGGCGACTTCTGCTTGGCCAGCCAGACGGCCTCCTCGGGGACGCTCGCAAGGGATTCGAGGGTCGTCGCGACGAGCGTTTCTGCCGGGCATTTTTCGAGTACTTCGGTGCCGGATTCCGGGGGCGTTTCTGGCATGCTCCTCTACGTGATAATCCAGTTTATCACGCGCGAAACCTGCCACATTTCCCTTAAGGACGCAAGGAGTACATCGCTGGTCCGCCTTCTGGCAAGCGCGGGTCGAACGACGATGGCCTCAAGGGCCGGGCGGGGGTTGACAACCGGCTCGCGACTACTACGATTAAGAAAACGTGGAAACGAAGGAGGACAGGATTGCCGCGTAGGGTTGATAAGGGAGTGTGCGGAGTATCGCTGTTTCACGCCGATGGCGTTCGGGCGGCCCATGCTTCGCTTTCGAGCGATGGTGAGCTGCAGGTGGCCGCCGAGGCTTTTCAGGTGCTCGCCCACCCGAGCCGGCTCCGCGTGCTTCAGGCGTTGCAGAACCGCGAACTCTGCGTCTGCGATCTCTCAGCTGTGCTAGGCTTATCCATGCCGGCCACTTCGCAAACGCTTCGTGAGCTACGGAATCTTGGAGCGGTTAAGTATAGGACGGCCGGCAAGCTTGCGATTTACTCGCTGGCTGATGCCTTTTGGGCCGTGCTATTGGAGCGCACCTTGAAGCGACTCAACAGAGTCTCACGGAATGCCACCGGCCGGACGCGCGTATCCCCGGCAAGGGCTACGGGATGATTCGGAACACGTTCATCGTTCTCACGCTCTTCACCCAGACGCTCATGGCGTTCGGTCGGCCCGCGCTCGTCGTATGCGTCCACCAAAGCGGCCGGTCCTCGATCGAATATCGCTGGGCGACATGTTGTGAGGGCAGGGACGATGCGTGCGGGGCTCCACTCGGCTCTGAGGAGACCCCCAGCGCAGCGCCCGACGAAGGCTGCGAAAACGAAGACCCATGCACAGATTCGGCATGGTCTACGGATGAGATTTCATCATGCACGTCCACAAGCATTCCTCTGACGGCGGAAGCCACTTTCGCTTTGACACTATCCGACGTTCCGACTGCCCTCGATCATGCGGTCGTATGCAAGAACATCTGGCCAACGGAACTTCCGTTTGCCCTTAGTCCGCCGACATTTCTCCGCACGATTGTCCTGATCGTCTGATTCCTCCGTGAGCTACTTGGCCGGACGCCCGCGCGCGTCGACCACGCGCCGTTAGTACGGTGTCAACCCTGCGCGCGGAGGTTAAAGAGCAAAGCACTATTAGCCGGAGACTTTGAAAATGATTACGAAAATCGGTTCATCCATTGCCCCGTTGGTCCGTGGCGTTCCGACCGCGCTCACGCTTCTTGTTCTCGCAGGTATTGGATACCTCGGGCATCGCACAGACTGGAAGATCTCGTCTGTCCGGACCGTGCTCGGGTCTGCAGAAGAAAAGGCAGACGACTGGTGCATGGACCACGGCGTCCCGGAATCCTCGTGCCTCATCTGTCGGGGGTTGGCCGTTTCCTCCACCCCGCCGACGGAGCAAATTCGCTTGCGACGGCTTGGTGAATCTGCGGGCGCATCGGAAAACGATGAAGAAAGCGAGCGAACGGAAAGCAAGGCCCCTGAGGGAGGAGACAGTCCAACCTTGGAGCGTTCAAACGGCGAGGGCGCAGCGAAGCGCACGCCGGTGCAGCTTGCGAGCCCGGAGGCTCTCGCAGGCGCCGGCATAAGAACTGCGCCGAGCACACAACGTGAGATGAAGGAATTCATCGAGGCCAATGCCGAGGTGCGCTACGACACGACGCGCTATGCACAGGTGGCCACGCGGGTTCCGGGCAGTGTCGTGCTGGTACGTGCTGAAGTCGGAGGGAAGGTGGCGCGGGGCGACGTGATGGCGCTGGTTGACGCGGCCGAAGTCGGTCGGCTCAAGGCCGAGTTATTGCAGGCCGCAGCACAGGTGGAAGTGCGGACGAAGGGGCTGGAGCGGAGCCGCGTATCGGTGGAGAAACGCTTTGGGACCGAAGCCGAACGCCAGGAAGCCGACGCCGCGCTCAAGGAGGCGCAGATTCGACTATTCAACGCCTGCCAAGCCCTGATCAATCTTGGGTTGCCGGCTCCTGAAGTCGAAGCCGGAAGCCTGCCGTCCGAGCGCGAGCTTCAGCTCCTTGGACTGCCCGAGTCGATAGCGCGCGAACTCGACCCGGCCCGAACCACGGCGAACTTGATCCCGATTATTGCCCCGCTCGATGGCATCGTGGTTAGCCGGTCGGTGGTTCCCGGAGAAGTCGTCGAAGCCGCCAAGCCACTGTTTGCCGTCGCTAACACGCAGCGGATGTGGGTCGTCGCGGACGTTTCAGTCAACGAGATACCGCGACTGCACTTGGGGCAAGAGTTGACCTTTCTCGCGGACGGCTGGGGCGAGCCATGCGCGGGACCGATCGCCTGGATCAGCACCGAGGTTGACGAAAAGACGCGGACAGTGCAAGTCCGCGCGGACGTGGTGAACGACAAGGGCTGCCTTCTGGCGCACATGTTCGGTCGAGCCCGGATCGCGGTCCGCGTAAGCGGCAGCGCGGTTGTCGTCCCGAGCAGCGCGGTGCAATGGCTGGGAGATGGAAATGTGGTGTTCGTCCGCGCCAATAGCGAGGTCTTTCAGACACGCAACGTTCGTGTTGGAGTAAACGCCGACGGGTTCACTGAATTACTTACGGGCGTTTCAACAGGGGAAGAGGTCGCAACGGACGGCAGCTATGTACTCGCAGCGCAGCTTAATCGAGGGAAGCTGGGTGCGGGCTGTACGGATGATTAACGTGGAGACGATTGTCCAATGTTGAACTGGATCATCACCTGGTCGCTCCGCAATCGCTTCCTCGTGATTATTGCTGCACTCTTGTTCGGGGGGCTGGGCCTTTCGGCACTCCGCGAGCTCGACATCGACGCCTTCCCGGACACAACCCCCGTGCAGGTGCAGATCAACACGGTGGCGCCGGCACTCGCGCCGGAGGAAGTCGAACGGCAGATCACCTTCCCTGTCGAACAGGCGCTTGGCGGGCTGCCGCGCATTCAGAACCTGCGCTCGATCACAAAGTTCGGCTTCTCGCAGGTCGTTGTGACCTTCGAGGACGGCACCGACATTTACTTTGCCCGGCAGGTGATCTCGGAGCGGCTGGCTTCGGTGGAACTTCCGGAGGGGTTATCTCGTCCGCAGATGGGACCGATCGCGACCGGGCTTGGCGAGGTTTTCCATTATACCGTGCGGAGCGACCGTCATGAGCTAACCGAGCTTCGCACGCTGCACGACTGGAGCATCAAGCCGGCGCTTCGGACCGTGCCGGGCGTTGCAGAGGTGAACAGTTGGGGAGGTTACGAGAAGCAGTATCAGGTGCGCATTGATCCAGATCGGCTGATCAAGCACGACCTGTCATTCAACGAGGTAACGGAGGCCATTGAAGCCAACAATGCCAACGTCGGCGGCGGGAATATTCAACGGCAAGGTGGCACGCTGCTCGTGCATGGGCTCGGGCGAGTGTCGGATACGAAGCAGATTGCGGATATCCCCATCACGGCGCGCGACGGCGTGCCCATTAGGGTGCGAGATGTAGCCGATGTCCAGATTGGGCACGAGATTCGCCGTGGCGCCGTTACAGCCGACGGCAAAGGCGAAGCGGTCCTTGGGCTGGCCTTCATGCTCATGGGCGAGAACAGCCACGAGGTGACTGCGCGGCTGCGCCAGAAAGTTTCCGAGATACGTCCTACGTTGCCCGCAGGGGTGAAGCTCGAAGTGGTCTACGACCGGACGGAGTTGGTAGACAAGGTCATCGACACCGTCCGCAAGAATCTCTTTGAGGGTGCCCTGCTAGTCATCGCGGTTCTGTTCGTGTTCTTAGGAAACCTGAGAGCTGGCCTGATCGTTGCTTCGGCGATTCCGCTCTCGATGCTCTTCGCCTTCGACTCGATGGTTCGATTCGGTATCGCCGGGAGCTTGCTCAGCCTCGGGGCGATAGACTTCGGACTGGTCGTCGATAGCTCGGTGATCATGATCGAGAACTGCATGCGGCACCTGGCGCATCGTCGCACAGTTGGCGAACGCCTGGCGATTATCCGCGACGCGGCGATCGAGGTGCGTAAACCAACCATGTTCGGCGAAGCCATCATTGTCATTGTGTTTCTGCCGATTCTCACGCTGGAGGGAGTCGAGGGCAAGCTCTTCCGCCCAATGGCCCTCACGATGATCTTCGCCTTGGTCGGCTCGTTGGTGTTGTCACTGACCCTCATGCCGGTGCTGGCCAGCCTGCTTCTTCCGCGGAAGGTGAAAGAGCAAGAGCCTTTTATCATACGGGCAGCGCACAAGGTGTACGCGCCGCTATTGCGCCAAGCTTTGCGGAAGCGCTTCACCGTCGTTGGCTTCGCCGTGGCTCTACTGATTCTGACGGGCATGGTCGTGCGCGGCCTCGGCTCGGAGTTCATCCCGCGGCTGTGGGAAGGTTCCACAGTGGCCAACGTGATCCGGTTGGCGGGCACCGACTTGGACGAATCGGTCCGCTACAACACGCAGATCGAGCGGCTAATTCTGAGGAAGTTCTCCGACGAAGTGAGGCACGTGTGGACACGGATTGGGACGGCGGAAGTAGCCACCGACCCGATGGGCGTAGAGCTCATGGACGTGTTCATGGCACTCCAGCCGCGCGACCAATGGAAGCGAGCGTCCAGCCAGCAGGAATTAGTCGAGGAGATCAACCGTGAGCTGCGCGTGCTTCCAGGGCAGCGGGTGGCGCTGACACAACCGATTGAGATGCGGTTGAACGAGATGATTGCCGGCGTCAGGGCGGATGTGGCTGTAAAGCTCTTTGGCGATGACTTCGGCGTACTCACGGAGAAGGGGCAGGAGATCGCCGGCATTCTCCAATCGATCGATGGCGCGGCAGACGTCAGTACCGAGCAACTCACTGGACAGCCCGTGCTTCAGATCGAGATCGATAAGGACGCGATTGCCCGCTACGGCATTGCCACGCGCGCGGTTTTGGACCTGGTCGAATCGCTCGGGAGCAAGCCGCTGGGAGACGTGGTTGAAGGACAACTTCGGTTTCCGCTCGTCGTGAGGCTACCGGATCGGCTCCGACAAAGCCCAGAGACCATCGGCGGCCTGCTTGTAAAAGCGCCGAGCGGCGAGCGCGTTCCTCTCGCGAGATTGGCGAAAATCCAGGAAGCGGAAGGTCCTTCAACGATCACGCGAGAGTGGGGACAACGGCGAACCACGATCCAGGTAAATGTTCGCGGGCGTGACGTGGGGTCATTCGTGGCGGAAGCGCAGCGAAGGATCGGCGAAGAGGTCGAATTGCCGCCCGGCCGCTACAGGCTCGAATGGGGTGGGCAGTTCGAGAACCTCGAACGGGCGCAGCGGCGACTGGCGATTGTCGTGCCGGTCGCGCTGCTCCTCATTTTCCTGTTGCTTTACATGTCATTCCAGTCCGTTCGGCTGGCGCTGTTGGTGTTCTCGGCCGTCCCCTTGGCGGTCACGGGTGGCGTGGCCGCGCTTTGGCTGCGGGACATGCCATTCTCGATCTCGGCGGGAGTGGGCTTCATCGCACTGTCGGGTGTCGCAGTGCTCAACGGCCTCGTGATGGTGACGTTCATCCGGCAACTGCGCGGAAAGGGATTGTCCGTCGAGGAGGCTGTGATCGAAGGAAGCTTGATTCGTCTGCGCCCGGTGCTGATGACGGCCTTTGTGGCAGCGCTCGGCTTCGTCCCGATGGCGCTGGCCACGGGAATGGGTGCTGAGGTTCAACGACCGCTCGCTACGGTGGTGATCGGCGGCGTGCTGAGCAGCATGAGCCTGACGCTATTCGTCTTACCCGTGCTCTATCGGTACTTCGAACCTCCGCTTGAAAAAGGTGAAGAACCGGCGGAGGTATCGGCGGAGGAACTGGAGTCAGCCCGAGAAGAGGCGCGGCTGCCGGCGGTTGTGGTGTCATGAGGGTTCATTTGGCGAAAAGGAGACGATCATATGTCAACGTTCGAGTTGAAGAAGCGTTTGCTCTTGGCGCTTTCGTCGCTCAGCCTGTGCTTCACCGGCTGCGATTGCGATTCCAAGAAGCCCATGGGCGGTGCAACAGAGGCGGTTTCCGTAGGGCAGGCCGCGGCGGAGGACTGGTGCCATGAGCACGGTGTTCCGGAATCGATCTGCACGCGCTGCAATGCGAAGCTCATCGCGGATTTCAAGAAGAAGGGCGACTGGTGCAAGGAGCATAACCTGCCCGAGTCCCAGTGCGTGAAGTGCGATCCGATGGTCGCGGACAAGTTCAAGGCGATGGCACCGAAAAACCTTTGATGATGGAGCTTGGCTGGCGGGAATGCCAGCCGAGACCGTGCCATGACAAATCGAAAAAGAGAAATCGCCAAGTTCGCGTGTGGAGCGGAAGCGTTTCACGCCTTCGGCCACGCATTACTCGGGTTCTCCGGTACCACCATCACGGTGCTAGGCATCACGCCTGGCCCGAAGTGGCACACTGCGGGTGTCATCGTGAACGCGGCCATCGCCATCCTCTTGGGTGTGTACGCATGGCGAACGCCGCGCGCCGGTGAACCGGACCATCGAATCGACGGTGTGACGTGAGCCGGTACCAGCTGATTCTCGGAATAGCGTGCGTCGATGCGATGCTGCTCAGCGGTGGATGCGCGCTTCGGCATGGCGACTATGCCCTTGAAGGGAAGCTGCGGATCGAGCTATCACCGCCCACAGGCCCACTGTTCTACGGCGTTCAGGTATCACAGAGTGGCGACGAGTTGGTGGTGTCGGGTTTCGGGCGGCGTCCCGAGCCACGCGGCCATATCGACGTCGTGGTGGTCGGTCCGGACGGAACTACGCTGGCCCAGGCACGGGCCGATCCGCTGCCGCCCCTGGCGGTGCCGAAACGCACATACAACTATCGCTTCAGGGCATCCATGCGGATTATTCCGCCGGCCGGTTCAACGCTTCGTGTGGTGTACATAACAACGACCGACCGAAAGGACGACGGCCTTGTCGGCGGTCGCCGTGAGGCCAGAGTCGCGTGGTTAAGGCACAGATGAAATACACTCCTCGTTTTCAGATCCTCGGGGCGCTGGTGGTGCCGTTCCTCATGGCAGGCTGTGCCACGGTGAACCCGCGCCCGGATTTTGATCGGACCAATGAGCGCGTGCGACACGCCCTCGGTCAGGGGATGGCCTACCGGCCGAACGAAGAAGCTGCCCTTCAAGCACGGGTGAAGGAACTTCTCGACGGCGGGTTGCGGCCGGACGAAGCCGTCGAAGTCTGTCTACTCAACAACCCTCGCCTGTGGAGCGAACTGCTCCGGGTCGGGATAGGCCGGGCAGAAGTGGTGCAAGCGGGCTTATTCTCCAACCCCAACCTCTCGCTCTCGCTCCGATGGCCGGATGGTGGTGGACTCACGAACCTCGAAGCGGGGCTAGCGCAGAACCTCGCTGATTTATGGCAAATCCCCCATCGGACAAGGGCTGCGGAGCGCGAATTGGATCGGCTGGTCCTGGAAGTCGCACGTGAGATCAGCGTCGTGGCGCTAGGCGCGAAGACAGCCTACTTCGAGTCCGTGAGCGCCGACCGCCAGCGGGATATCGCGCAGGAGAATCTGGCGATCACACAGGAAGCGCTGGACCTGGCGATTGCCAAGCGTGATGCCGGATCGGGGAGTGACGTTGATGTGAATCTTGCTCGGTCCAGACATGTTGAGGTCGAATTGCGCCTCCAGAAATCTGCCCTAACCGCCGTGGAGGCGCGCGCGGCGCTAGCGCGGCTCTTGGGAATGCAGGTGTCGCCGTCGGAATTGGCCTTGGCGGGGGAGCTTGACGACCGGCCAACATCGGCGACTACGGCGGAGCATCTGATTGACGTCGCCCGCAGCGAACGATTGGACTTCAAGGCCGCGCGCATGCTAGTCGAAGCGGCGGTGTCCCGTGTCGCCCTAGAGCGGTCGAGATTTCTGCGATCACTCGAACTCGGGATTTCCACCGAGCGGGCCGAACGCGGGAGCCGCGGCGATCGAAACTGGTTGGCCGAGACAGCATTCGAGTCACTCCAAGCGGGTCAGCTTTCGCCACCATCGCTGGAGCCGCGCGAGGAGCAATCGACCGACTGGGTCGTAGGCCCCACGCTGGGCGTAGAACTTCCGATCTTCGACCAGAATCAGGCGCAGATCGCCAAGGCGATGTATGAGTATCAGCAGGCACTTCACGCGCTTGACGCCTTGGACCGGGAGCTCACGCAACAGGCTTGGGTAACATTCGAGCGGGCCAGAATCGCGCGGAAGAATGCGGACTACTACGAGCAAACCGTGCTGCCGCTGCGGAGGGAGAGCCTCACGTTGGCGACGGAGGCATACCGGGCGGGGCAGACGCCATTGTTGTCTGTCCTAGACGCCCAGCGCGATTTGCTCGAAGCGCGCGCGGACTACATAGCGGTTCTGCGGGATCACGTGCTCGCTATGACTGAGATCGAACGAGTCACGGGACAACCGCTGGCCCGGTTGCTTGATGACTCGGCGAGGGAGCCGTGAGCGACGGTTGCGATACATGTCGGGTTCAAGATCTGTCCGACGCCAGTCCGGGCTACCGCAAGGCGTTAATGGTCGTGATCGCGCTCAATCTCGGGATGGGCGCTGTTGAGGTGGCCGGTGGGATTGTAGGTACGTCGCAGGCGCTGAAGGCCGACGCTCTGGACTTCCTAGGCGACGGCTTCATTACCCTGCTGGGTCTCGTGGCGCTTGGTCGCAGCCCGCGCTGGCGATCCAAGGCAGCCTTCCTACAGGGTGCCTTCCTCGCGGCGCTTGCAGTCGGCGTTATCGGAGCGGCCGTCTTTCGCGCGCTGGTGCAGCGGATGCCGAGCGCGGAAGTAATGGGTGGCCTAGGTGTAGCGGCGCTGGTAACCAATGTGACCGCAGCGCTTTTGCTCGTGCGTTACCGTCACGGTGACGCGAGCGTTCGGGCCGTGTGGCTTTTCAGCCGTAATGACGCCTTGGGCAATGTGGCAGTCATCGTAGCGGCCGCGCTCGTGACTTGGACTGGAACCGTGTGGCCAGACCTCGTTGCTGCGCTCGGCATCGCGGGGCTGTTTCTCAGTTCGGCCGTGGAGATTCTGAAAAACGCACGTGCAGAAATGCGTGCGAAACACCACGCCGTTGAAGGACGGCAGCACGATATCGATGCCCTCCAGTAATGTGGCCGGGTGGATGCTCGGCCTTCGCGGCAACGCTCAGTGTTTTGAACCTGTCCTGCGGCCCTCGTCCTCACGCGACGAGTTCCGAGCCGCAGCTATCTGCTCGTGAATCCAGGAATGCGCCTCGTTCAGCGCCTTGGCCAGCGGGAGCAGGTCCGCGGGGCCGAACGAGTACGCGTTCTTCCAGGTCTCGCCGTCCCGGTAGGAGCGGCAGACCGTCACGTTGTGCATCGTACCTTTCGCGGTCTGGTTGAGCCAGATCGCGGCCTTGACGTTGCGGTACCGGACCTCGTGGACCGGCTTGTTTCCCGACTTGGCCATAACGCACCTCCAAACCGTGCGCGAAGGGCCGGAGCGGTCCACCGGGGTACCTCGTTATGGCCATCTTGTGGCCGGGTGTGCCGACCACCGCTGCGGCCGGGCGACGGGAACCGTTCCGTAGTCCGCGGGCGCACAGCCGCAAAGGCGCGGTCGCTGCCAGCTCGACGGTCCATCGGGCCGTCGTCCGAGTCGGGTCGTCGGGCATGTGCCGGAAGGGCCGGCAGCAGCGAAGTCGCCGGGCCCGTTTCGGCCGGGTCGTAGCCGCTCGAAGGACGGGCTTCAATCCCGGGATCGCCCCCGGTACAATGCACGGCGCAGGACGGCCCGGCGAGGCGGGGCATGTCCGGGCGTCGTGCTCTTTCTCAAGTGCATCGCGTGTGGCTGAGCGCTTAACCCCCTCGTGGGGTTTGCATGCTCCCAAGGCCGGTGAGGGAGCTTAAACAACCATCCGGTGAAGGAAGGTGCGTTTGTCGTCGTTCATAACCTCGATGGAGCATTGTTGTGCTCACCAGCAGGGAAACCTGCTGGTGTGTGAAGCAAATGCACCCTTAATGGAGGAATATGACACAACGACAAACAAATAGAAGAGTGACCCGAGTGTTCCACGTTGTCAATCCATCTTTTCAGTGGCCGGAGATTCCGTGTGCGGAAATCCCCGACGCTTTCCAGCTTGTAGCTGAGGTGGACACATACAATTTGGAGCGGGCTATAGGGCTGACGAATCACGTCGACCAGGACTGGTCGCTGAATCACGGTGTCTGGGCAAAAGTGCATCCATGTCGCTCAACTTCGGTTGGCGACGTGATTGTCACTCCAGATAACGAAGCGTATCAAGTCCTCAGTAGGGGTTTTCGTCGTCTAGGAAAAGTCTAGCACTCGCTACTTCTTACCTTCCGCGCCTCGGTGTAATAACCGAGGCGTCTTTTTTTGCGCCCTGTTTCATGCCGGGCAGTCCCTGGATCTCAGGCGTGACATTGCCACCCGAATATGGTAGGCCGCTACGTATGTCACCCGCTCCCCTTGTTTTTGGCGCGCTGCTGCTTATTGGTTATCCAGGCGCCGCCGCCTACGCCCTGCTACTCCTGGCAGCACTCTTCGCGCACGGACGCCATTACGTTCTCGCGTACGCCACCTTGCTGGGCTTTCTGGCGAGCCAGTGCTAGCCCGGCCGATGTCGTCCCGAGACACCGAGACGGCGGGACTTCTCTTCCTTGCGGTCCACGGCTGAAGCGGGGGCAAGGCCCGAAGACGAACCTTGCCAGCAACCGCACGACGGACCATCACCGTACCACGAAGAAATCTCCAACGGGAACGTCGCTCAGAAACGGGCTGCGGAGTGTGGGCCGATCGTTGCGGCGCTCCGCAGAGGTAATGAACAGCCGCTCTCGGGCGCGTGTGATGCCGACGTAGCAAAGGCGGCGCTCCTCTTCGATGGCTTCCGGGTCGCCCTCGGCGCTGCCGTGCGGAAGGATGCCGTCCTCCATGGCGGGTAGGAGAACAACCGGGAATTCGAGACCCTTCGATTGGTGCAGCGTCATGACGGCGACGCCGTCGGTGTCCGCCGCGCCGGTTACGCACGGAATCCCGTGTTGGCGAAACTCTCGCAGGAACGCCGCAACGAGCTTGTGGCTCCGAACGAGCACCGCGATCGCTGACCAGTTCGCCGATGCCGAACAAGCGCGAACCTGCTCAACCACGAATCGCAACTCCTCCTTCTCGTCGGCGAGTGTCGTCCATTCCACGGGTACGCCTGGGCCAGTCTCGGCTGACAGCCGCTTGGGCCAGCGCTTCGCAGCCTTCGATATCACGGCGTTCGCGAGGGCGACGATCGGTGTGCGAGAACGGTAGTTGGATTCCAGCGTAACGGCGCGCACGCCCGGATAACGCCCGGAGAAATTGCGGATGCGTTCTACGTCGGCGCCGCGGAAGCTGTAAATCGACTGGTCGTCGTCGCCGACGACGCAGACGTTGCATCCGTGGCCAAGAATTGCGGACGCCAACCGATCCTGGCCCTCATTCGTGTCCTGGTACTCGTCGATCAAAACGCACTTCCAGCGGCGCTGGTATCGCAATCGCACGTCGGCGACGCTTTCGAGCAACTCGACGGGACGGAGAATCATGTCGTCAACGTCGATCGAACCGGCGCTTGCAAGCGCGGCTTGGTATCTCGAATACACGGCTGCGACCGCCTGCTGGAAGTCGTTCGCCGCCGTTCGGCGAGACTCATCGGGGCCGACGCCATGATTCTTGGCACGCGAGATTGCGGCAATCACACGTTCCACGTCGTCGCCAGAGCCGCCTTCACGGAGTGCGTCGCCAATGAGTTGACGCTGTTCGCAGTCCATGAGGACACGGAGCGCGCCGCTTTCGCCGGCAACACGGTGGTACTCCTGCATGATGCGAAGCCCGAGCGCGTGAAACGTGCATACGGTCAAGCCGTCAGCACGAGAGCCGAGCAGCGACCTCACACGCTGCCGCATTTCGTTGGCGGCCTTGCGGGTAAAGGTGAGCGCGAGAATCCGCTCCGCAGCCAGCCCATCGCGAATGAGACGGGCGATACGGGCGGTGATCACACGGGTTTTTCCTGTGCCGGCGCCCGCGAGCACGAGCAACGGGCCATTCGGCGCATCGACGGCCTGGCGCTGCCTGTCGTTCAGGCCATTCATCAAATCCGAATTGGTCATCACTAAACCTCCATCAAAAACCGAGTCTTCGGTCTGCCTTGCCATCGCGGCGATGCGCGCCCCGAACGCAAGGCTCGACTGCCCGGATGATGACGGAGGAGAAAGAGCCGCTTAGCGCGAAGTGCGGCCGCCCATGATGCGGCGGCTTGTTCCTGCGCACGGGTCTGAGCGTGCCACATTTCAGGTGAAAACGCACGTCCCGCGCATTCGTGAGGACCCTCAGGTCGTCGTCGAAGGGTGGAACGGCTGATAGCGCGAAGTGGCCGGGTGGATGCTCGGCCTTCGCGGCAACGCTTAGCGTTTCAAACCTGTCTTGCGGCCCTCGTCGCCACGCGACGACGAATTTCGAGCCGCTGCCATCTGCTCGTGAATCCACGAATGCGCCTCGTTCAGCGCCTTGGCCAGCGGTAGCAGGTCCGCGGGGCCGAACGAGTGCGCGTTCTTCCAGGTCTCGCCGTCCCGGTAGGAGCGGCAGACCGTCACGTTGTGCATCGTACCTTTCGCGGTCTGGTTGAGCCAGATCGCGGCCTTGACGTTGCGGTACCGGACCTCGTGGACCGGCTTGTTTCCCGACTTGGCCATATCGCACCTCAAATCCGTGCGCGAGGACCGAAGCGTTCCACCCGGTACCCCGTTATGGCAGCATTTCCCGCGAACGTGCCGTCTGATTGTGGTGGCCGCTGCTTGCCCGCAGTCACGCGGTCCGCCCAATGGCCGAAGGCTGACGAGGCTCCCTGTCGTACGCGATTCAAACCGAGTGTAAACCGGAGAGTGAAAAGTGAGCACTCAGCGGCGGCTTGCGCCGCTGAGTGCCTCGTTGCGTTACGCCGCACGAACCCGCTTGCGATTGCGGCGCGATTTGTCGCAGCGAGGTCGCTTCGTTCGAGCCACATTTCCGCGTGCCCGGGGCTTGTGGTTGTCCTTGTCGGTTTCAACCTCATCGCAACTCGCCGACTGTGGATCTGCACCCGCTGCGGCAACGGACGACTCAGCGGGCAGTTCGCGCGATGGCTCCTCCTCCGGGGGAAGGCCCCAACTCTTGGGCTGAGGCAGCGTGCGCACGGCTTCGGCCTCGATCTCGGCGTGGTTGATGCCGAGAATCTCACACATACGTCGAGCCTCGAACGCCTGGAACCCCACGCGGTTGCTGTCGTGCATCGTCAGCCGGCGAATCCAAATCTGCACCACGTCATGCAGCGCTGCCGCGGTGCGCTCGTCGGTTGCTCCAGCGCGCAAGCGGTCGTAGCGGTCCCACGGGTCTTCGTGGTACATACGATCCGCACGGCCGGATGTTCCGAACGACAACAGCAGCGACACGATTTCCGGCTTGGCCGAATCAGCGCCGTCGCCCGAAGCTCGGTCGGCGAGCGCTCGCGACACGTCCGCGACGGTCAAGTTGCGAAGGTGCGTCTCGACCTGCTTGACGACGAACGCCTGGCGGCGCTTCTGATGGCGAGCGCGGCGCTCGTCCAGCGTCATGGGCTTCTTTTCTGCTTGCGGCTCGTCCTTGCTGCGACCGTTCTTGCGGCCCGACGCCTGCGGATCACCGGAGTCGATGTACACCAGCTTTCCGGCCTTAGGTCCATCGACCTGCATTGCAGGAACGGCGTTGGGGTTGCCGGCCTTGACGAACCGCGGCGCGTAGACGCGGTGAACGCGGTCGCCGAAGGCATCGTGCATCGCCTGGCTCGACGACCCGCCGCCGATCTGGACTAACGCCAAGTCGGGATGGGCGCCGCGAAGCTCGGCCTCGCAGCGCTGCACATGGGCCACCTGCTTGCGCTCGAAACACGCAGGATCGAGACAGCGGTCATTCTTCGCGAGCTTGCCGTTGCTGGAGACTTCCTCCGTGTCGAACAGGAGCGGATGCGCCCCGGAGCGTTTCGGGCAGTTGCTGCAAGCACCCGCTTTCGCGTCCAAAGTCTCATCGCCCGGCGACCACGCCATGGCGGCAAGCGTGTGCAGATCGTCGTCGATAATGCGCCGAAGGTCGTCCACGCCGGGGAACCCGCGGCCGAACACCGGGTAGAAGTCGTCCGTGGCAAGCGCATCCTGCGTCTCCTCGGGCAGTCGGGCCAGCAGCTCCAGGTGGGCCGGTGACAACCGGCTCGCCGGCGAGTCCGGCGACAGCACCGCCCTGCGCCACGCTTCCGAGAGGCGTGTCAGTGACGCCCGCCGGGCTACGAACTGCGCATTCTTGCCGAGCCGCGCGGCCACAGCCTCCACGTCGAAGCCGTGGTCGAAGGCCTTCTGAATGACGGCGGCCTCCTCCAATGGATGAAGATTCTCGCGTTGCAGGTTCTCGGTGATGGTGACAGCCAATGCCGTCTCATCGTCGAGCTTACCGACGATGGCCGGGATGGTCTCCAATCCGGCCAGCTTGGCGGCTCGCCAGCGCCGGAACCCGGCCCGAATCTCCCACGTGTCGGGTTGTTCGGGATGCACCCGAACCAGAATCGGTTGCAGCACTCCGTTCCGCTTGATGCTGCGGGCCAATGATTTCAGTGAGTTGTTGCTCACTGGCCGGCGGCCGTTCTCGCTGGACGGCACAAGCCGGTCCAGCGGAAGCATGGTGATACGGCGCGCCGGTGCGGCGCGCTCCTTCTTCTTCACGGTAGCCATGATGGTTCTCCTGATCAGGACAATGGAACACCACGCCCGGCCAACGCGGACGGGCGGTTGCGCATGACGATGTGCAACGGAAGCGCTGAGGTCGCACCACCAACGGAAACCGAGGTGGGTCTCAGTTGGTCAAAAACCGATTTGCGTACGACACGGCAGCGCCTCGCGGGCCTAGTCCGCGCGACACTGCGATATCACGGCCTCTACCGCAACGTGAATGTGAAAGATGGGCAGTTGCAGCGTGCCATGAATCGTGATCAAAGGGAAGACCTCGGCGGTTCAAGGCTGTCGGCGGATGCAATGCTCGACGAGATTCCTCAGCGGAGGGTGGAATGGACGCCGCTTCGCACCGAGCTTCGCGGGCCAAAGGCGGCAATCACGTTGATGGCGCCCGCCCAGAAGCGAGCAGCGTTTTCGTCACCGACCAGGTCGGCTTCGATGCGCATCGCCTCCAGCATCTCCAGGACGAACTCAATGTTCTCGCGACATGACGCCTGATACTGGGCAGTCTCGGGGTTGGGGGGATAAATGACGCGGAGGCGATCCATTCCGCCAGCTTGCCACATATTCGTGCGCAGCGCAAGAGAGGGTGTCGCTCAGCGGTGACTGGTGCCACTTCGATCAGGACTGCGTGACCAGAAGTGAGGCCCGGTGGTGCATGGGCCTATGAAGAAACCTATGATGAACTCGGAATCACGCCGCCAGGGCCAGCAACGCGCTGGCCCGTTCGTCGGCTTCGGTGCGGTCGCCGGCATGCTTGATCTTGCCCGCCAGCCGCGTGAGCGCATCGACGACGCAGAAGATGGTAAACCGGCCGCGCTGAGCGGCGATCTCCACGGCGTCCTTCGCGGCGGCGCGAGGGATGCCCTGCTTGGCGAGCACCTTGAGCACGTCGTCGGCGCTGCGCCCCAGCGTGGTTTCCATCGCTTTGCGAATCGTGGCGACGAAACCGTCGCGGCGCTGGTCGCGCTTCTCGACCAGCCGTCCGATGATCTCTCGGATCTGCCCGAAGCACTCGTGCACGTTGGCCGTGTGCTTGCGGGTGAACTCGACGATCTCGACCGCGTCCCACACGATGTGGTTGGCGCAGACCGCCTGGAACCAGAAGGTTTGCACGCCGACCGAGCGGCGGCCGACCTCGCTGTTCCACAGGAAAAAGCCGGGGGCGAAGGCCTCGCCGTCGATTTCCGTCCAACCGGCCGGGTCGATCAGAAACACGAACATGTCCTGCTCGCCGCAGTACAGCCCGGTGCCGCCCGTGGCCGCGGTCTGCGGCGGCTGAAAGTCCGTCGCGAACTCGCGGACCATCGACAGCAGGTCGCAGTTGTACAGCCGCGTGTAGGCAGCGCCGTGAATGGCACGCACGGTGTCATCGACCGTGAGCGCCTGGAGCGGCTTGCCGTCCGGCGGCAAGGTCTCGAAGAAGATCTGGCTGGCGGTGGCCGCGGAGACGCGATTGAGCGTGTCCTTGTTCACGCCTGCCAGGCGGCAGAGCTGCGAGAAGCTCCATTCGTTCATGTTGAAATTGCCGTCCTCGCCGAGCACGACACGACAACGGCTGCCTGCCGGCTCGACCTTGATGGCCTGCGGCGGGTGCCAGCGGTCCACGGAGCGCTCTTTCTCGTCCTGGCAATGCCGCCAGAGATCGGAGAGCGTGTCGAACCGCTCGTCGGGGCCGCGTAAGTACAGCTCGTCATGAGCACGCGTGAGATTCTGCATGGTATGGGTCCTTTCAAAAAACAGGGTTGACCTGGAACAGGCCTGCAAATGCACCACCGGCCTCGGCCGCGGGGAATCAATTCCTGGCCGACGAGAGCGGTCGTGTGATCTTCTGCCCGCGTATCGATTGAAAGGAACCAAGCGCTTCCACGGCGCTCAGGCGCCAACGGCGCCGAATCAGAGTGGAGTCGCCGCAAATGAACGATGAGAGGATGGCGTGCCGCCGGGCGGGTGCCCGGAACCAACCTCTCGCGTGAGCGGTCAGGACTGCTTGTCCTGCGAGTGCTCGAAGATCCACGTGTGGGCCATGTCGGCGACCTTGGCGACCAACGGAAGGTCGTCGCGGCCGAACGAGTCGGACTGCGCCCAGTTGTCGCCGTCTTTGTAGAGCCGGCGAAGCTGCACGTTGTGCCGCACACCGTTCTCAACCTCGTTCGCCCAGACCGTGGCCTTGATGCGGCCGAGCCGCACTTCGTGGACGGGTTTCTCCTTGTCCTTTTCCTTGGGCATGGTGTTTTCTCCTACCCGCTTGGGGTCGTATGTTTCGACTTCAGTCATGGACTCCTGCTCCTGATTACGCGCCGCGGGGGAGTCGGAACGCCGCGAACGTGCAGCGCCCGACCGCCGCCCGAAGCGCCGATTGGTATTGGCCATCACCTCCTTCCTGCTCAACCTTGTCAGCACGCCACTCCTCCCGGGCGAAACGGACAGCCCGTCGCGTCAAGCCTGAGAGGATGCGTCAGCGATACCGCGATTGAGACGCCGCGCAGCGCGGCTGTGGGAAAGAACTGCTTGCCGGCCGACCGTAGCATTTTCTGAGGGAAACGGTCAAGCGCCGTTCACGCCATAGCTACGGCGTGCACCGTCGTCATTCTGACAGGGTGCCTGCGTGCGCTGCCCCGCACCCGGTAATCGGTTCGCCCGTCTCGCGGGGTCTGCCGTCTAAAGCCGTCGCCATCGGGTCCTCGCCCGGCGAGGCCGTCAGGCCCTTGGGACCCGATGGCGGCGGCGACGGCAGACTCTGTGCGACGGCGAGCTTTCATCCGGCCTCCCCCATCTGCCGGTAATGCCTGAGCCGGAGGGTTCCTCGCCGCCACCGTATTGCCCAGGCGCATCGCCGTTGGCCGGCGGGTATAATACGGGGGCGTCAGCCGAGGCTCTTTGACAACCGCAGAACGCAGTCGATGCTGAGAAACAACCCCTTCGTGGGTTTCGTTGGCCCCTCGCCCGCCGGGGCCCTACAAGTCCGCGGGCTACTTCCCCAACAAGCGAAGGCGATGAAAGACGAAGAACCGCCTCAGAGGTGTCGGTGACGGTTTCCTTCATGACAGCGCTAGCTTTTCTTTGCCTCCGGGCGAAGGAAAGGTGGTGGTGTGGATCAGGAGGAACTTATCAACTGCACTAACTGAGAGTAAAACACGTTATGTTATGGTTACTTCGATTTCTTCTCATCGGACCCGAGAGCTTCCGGCCGATCAGGTCGGGCCGCTCGAAAGCTCAGGTCTGGGTCGATATTCCCACGGGCTCCAGGGCGCCGTTTCAGGAATTCACGTATGGGCACATGGTTGTCCGTGTGTGGCAGAACTGGAGCGGTCAGGGAGACCGGTATTACAACATCGACCTGGTGCGCACGTTGGGGCGCGGCCGGTTAGCGAAATACTTTCGCCCGGAGGATCTGGACGATGCACGTCGATGCATCGACCGAATCTCAGCCTGGTTGAGAGACGGTAACTAATCGGTTTGGCGTAGGGATTGATCCCTACGCCTCTTTTTTTTTCTTGCCCGAATTTCAGGGCTTGAGCAATCCCATTTCGCGCCACACCGGTGCAAGCTGCTGAAACTCCTCGAACAATTTTTGGTACTCAGCCCATTGAGCGTCTGTCTTGGGATAGCCGGTGGTCCACAGCGGCCGGTCGTTCTTGTGAAAGTAGCGCGCCCCGTCTGTATGCGGTCCGCGGAAGTACTTATACCCTACGCCGGCGCCGACGAAGGTTTTCAGGTCGCGCGTGACTCCGATGGTGACAAGAGCATTGAATGAGGGGGGCTCTGTGGGACCATCAATGTACAAGTAATAGTCTGGATTGGCGGGCAGGTTTTTTGCGTGGTCGAAGCGGAAGCGGCCCTTCGACAGAAACGGCTGGTACTTGGCCTGCACGGCGGGATCTTCCGCCAAGGCGCGCAGCCGTGCGGCTTCGACCTGGGCTACCTCCTGGTCGGCAGCCGTCCTCACACGCTCGGCCTCAGCCTTGGTCAAATCTTCAGTCTTGCGGCGATGCTCCTCGCGTACGGCGGTTTCGATGGCCTCCGCGCGTTCGCGCGCAAGCCGCTCGTCCATTTGACTGATTGCGTCCTGAAGCGTGATTTCTGCCGGAGCATGTGGGGCGTCGCGCAAGACGGCGAGGATCGCGCGGCGAGTGTCCTGATAGGCCTTGGCGGCAGCACCGAGCGTCTGCAGTTCGCGGTCAACTTGTGTGGACCATTCGCTGGACGGCGCGTAATCGCCGCTATCTTCCTTGACAGCTTGCTCAACGGGGTCCAGCAGGAGCTTTAGGCGATCTTCCGCCGCTTCGATTTGCGCGGAAGTCCAAAGCCCTTCCTTCCGGAAGGAGGCCGTAAACTGCTCCACAAGCGCTTGATCCGCAGCCAGCCGGCGGCCGGATTCACTCGTTAGTAATGAGCGGACCTCGCTATCCCAGACACTCAGCTCGTGCTTGAGGCCGTTGAGCTGGGCTTGTACCTCCTGCACGTTGCTCGTGGCAGCCTGGAGCTTGATGCGATTCAAACTGCGACGCTCACGATCGAGAGAATCGACGATGTTTTTCTCGGCTGTCTGGACGGGCGATTCGGCCAGGGCCGTCGGTGCTCCCTGAGGGGCGCGCGAAATGGCGAAACGGACGACGAGTACCATGGCCGCCAGAGCGAGAATCACGCCGAGGCCCATGACGATGTGGCCGCCAGATGTGCGGAAAGGCAGCAGTGCATTGAGTCGTTCGCGAGATATCATTTCTTGGGCTCCGGTTCATCAAACAAGGTTTTGAGCTCTTGGAGGCGCTGCTCGATCGAGCGCTCGTGTGGAGTCCGCGCCGTCTCCGCGGCGACCTCACCCGCCCTCGCCCGTGGCTCGGACACGCCAGCCGGCGGCTGCATCATGGTGCCGGGGCGCGGTTGCGGCCACGGCGCGTCGGAGCGGCGTTCGAATTCTTTGAACCTGATGTGGAAATCCGAAACCATGGGGAAGGAGCAACCACCATATTGTGTCAGCCCGCGGCCGCGCGTGACCTGCACGATACTGTATCGCTCCCGGTCGCTGTAGTGCAGAATGTCCGATGGACGCATTCGAGGGCCAATGTGCTCCGTCATGGTAAACGAGCCCTCGCGTTCGGAGGCGTCCGTGGACCAAGGCATCATTTGCCCGAAGCGCTTGGCCACCTGCTCTGCCAGCAAGTAGCTGGCCATCACCTCGGCCGAAGCCAAGTGGTAAATGCTCTCGCCGGAGGCGCGGCTCAGCATCTCCTGCGCGATTAGATCGCTGGCCGAGAAGACTTGTCGGAAACGGGTATTCCCCTGAACCGTCGGAATCAGGTCCACGTCTGCGCGCTTGAGGTCGCTGATGGTCTGGTTGGCGAGAATGGCGGCCATGCCGGCACTGCGCGCTTGGCGCAGGATGATCTCGAGATTCTGTGAAACGACCTGCTGAAACTCGTCAATGAAGACGTAGACTTGGTGGCGGGCGCGCCCGCGGTGCACGGCCGCGCTGAGCAACGAATGCAGTGCGAGCTTTGCGATCTCACGAACAGCCGTCTCTTCCAGGGCGGAGTGAAGATGGAAATAGACGACATATGGCCGGCTCACGACGGCCGGCATGTCGATCTGATGCTCCAGGATCTCGCTCGAAGCGCCTTGCGGGGTAATATTCAAAGCATCGAACTCCGAGAGGCTATCGACGACCGTGTATAGGTGCGCTGCCTCTTCCATCTGCTTCTTGTCGATGTGTAGGTCCTGGCGCCGAGACCGCAGGTCATCGACAAAATACTTCTGCAATGCGCGAAAGGAATTGATCCCAGGATCATCGCGCAGCACCTTGACGAGCGTGTCACGATGGACCGCAGAATAATACGACGTGCCGTATCCTTCGCCGTAGTCTAGCCCGAGAGATTGCAGGAGCACGGATGCCTTCTGCGAAAGCGTCATGTGCTGCATGTGGGACTGCAGAAACGGGTTGAAGCCGAAGGTCGTTCGGCCCGTAACGTTGGTGAACCACCGAAACCGGATGCGGTTCTTCTTGTGCTCGGGGCGCCGATTCGCGGCAGCCACCGCCAAGCGCGCACCCTCGAACAGGGCCGGGTCGCCTTTGAGGTCGATGATCACGACCGATGAGTCAGGACGACCGATGAGCTGCGCCATCAAAGGTGCAATGCCGAGCGCACTTTTGCCCGAGCCGGTGTCGCCCGTGATGTGGGCATGCTCGGAGAGGATGCGGGCGTCCAAGAGCACGGGGTAATCGGCTTCCGGGTTGAATCCGAGAAAGAGGTGGTCCGCTTCGCGAACAAGCTGTTTCTCGGGATTCCGCGCGCTGAATTCGGATGCCGCCAGCCGCTCGGCATACGCCTGCCAGCGCGAGACGACCGGCGTGCGGTGGTATTGTGCAGCGGGATCAGACTGATCATCGTTGACCGGGGCATCGCCCTCTAGGGTTGCGTGGTGATGGAGAAGGACGCGTGCGCCGACGGCGAACGATAAGAGAAAGAGCAAGACGGGCGCAGCCAGCACGGAGCCGAGCACAGAGAGCGTAATGGATAGGAAGAAGAATGGCTCACCGCGCGAAATCCCCTGTAACGTGGCAAGGAGGTAGGCTTCGTGCGAGCCGAGGGGCATGCTGGCTGGCGACTGAACGGCGGTACGTTGTAGCTGGTCGAATGCCGCACCAAAACGATCGCGATCGGCCGGAGATAGCTGGCGAAGATAGGCATCCGGCACAGGCTGCGGTTCGGGCCCAGGCAGAAGCTGGTGCCGGCGCAGGACGTCGGTGAACGCCCAGGACTTGGCGGCCGCAACCTCCCACGGGCCGGGGCCGAGAAGAAGAGCGGGGAGCGGGAAGTAGGCGCAGAGCGGGACGATCGCGAGGGCCGTCAGGATGGTCGCGCTGTACATGGAAACGCGACGGCGGCGAGCGTTGCCATACGGGCTGCGGAAGACTCCGGGGGCTGGAGTGTCGTGCAGATTATATGTGAGCCAATTCCTCCAGGCATCGCGCACGCGTGCCAGAATGGTGGCGATACTTCGGGTCCGATCGTATGAGGCGGCTTGGTAGCCACCGTATATGAGCAGGAGTGAGCCAAACGTGAGCAAGGCGCAGATTCCACCAAAGAACGGAGTCGGAATCAGGAGTTGGACGACAAGCCCAGCAAGGAACGCGACGATGACGAACAGCAGTCCGAAGTCGTAACGCGCACGCTCGGCGATCTCAGCGACAATGAGGGGCGTGGTTTCGGCCGGCGAGTACTTCTTCGGTGAAAGGACTCGGCGCAGGCAATGCCAGACAGAGACAACTGGCCAGGCCGTGCGCCATTCCATCCGAGTCTTGCGATAGAGTTGGGGATGCGCCTGCATCCAATAGGCTTGATGGGTGATCATCGCATGGCAGACTGGAAGGCTGAACGCGAGCGCCAGAAGCCACATGAGACCCTGGAGTTCGGCGGCGGCCAGCTGGCTGAGAAGCCAAATACCCGGTGCGACGAGCAGGCAGCCGATGGTCTCGAAAGCCGGTGCGCGAAGCAGGTAGAGGTAGATAGCCTGAAGGACGACGACGGGGATGGCAACCCAGAGAAAAACGCCCGTGGAGGTGAGCTCTGCGACGACGCGCAATCCCAGCGCCAGAATGGCACCCCAAACCGAGATCGCCACCATTAGCCAACGGGACGCGTGCGCGATTTCCCGCTCTGACAGAATCTGCGTCCGGTGGTCGAGTTCCATGCCGTCGACCGGGGGCAGTTGCTCGACAGCCAGCGGATCGAGGCCGTTGTCAGGCTTGAGTCGCATTGCCTCGCTCCGTTGGTAAGAGTTCGCCCAGTTCCGGGAAGTGTGCGTACCGGAAGTCAATCTCCGGATGAAGCCCGTCGAGATAACGCGCAATTTGCTTGGCGGCTCTCTCGCGAATCGTGACGATGGCGAAGAGGAACAGGCGCGGGCGAATCAGGTTATGCTTCCAGGCGTGATTCGCAAGGCGTTCGCTGATCAGGTCCTTCAGTCGAGCGCGGATTACGCGGGGCTCGCGCCGGGTATCCACGAAGACGTACCCTAGCCGTCGACGGGGGTTGGAGTCGTCGAGGTAGTAGCCTTCGGGCACCTTCTTGCCGATGATCAATTCCGGGAACTCCTTGCGGAAGACGGCGGGGCTCAAAAGCCGGTACGGCCGGTCGCCCAAGCAGCAGAACGCCATTCGGCCGTAGACCTCCGCCAGCCGGGTGGGCCGTTGGAAGCCCTGAGCGCCGGTCTCCAGGTGGAATTCGGTTACGGCTTGCTGGCTGGGATAGAAGTAGCGGACCTTTGCGTACAGCGGCGCGTCCGCCAGGTATCCAGCCGTTTTCATGCGTCTGACCCAGCTCTTAGCGGCATCGATCCCCCCATCCGGCCAGTAGACCCGGCGAAGGGCCTCGTAGGTCGTCATGCGAAAGCTGCCAAGGTGGTCGGCGAGGATGCGGGCATCGTGTTCATTGACTCGAACGCGTGCCTTCTGAGCGGGTTCTACCATAGCTCGTAGCGCCTCCCGCGGCGTTCGCAGTCGTCGTGAAACGCCTGAATGTCGGCCTGCGCGTACTTGCCGCCCAGCTCAATAACCAGTTCAGGCCGGCCGTTGGCGTATTCCAGCACGGCATCCGGGTCCTTCATCCGGAATCCCGCTTTGGGCCGCAAATCCTCACCAACCCAAGCGCTGGCATCTGCGGGCCGGTGCCGTCGGAAGTGGAGGTAGACACTCGCGAGGTTCAGGTCGTGGGTGGCGTACAGGGCGTCAAGGCGCTTGGGCTTGGGCGGCCCGCCGAACTCGCGATGGGCGATTTTCGTGGCGACATAAACCGTGAGGCGTTCCGGCGGCTGGCTCGTGGCCCAGCGCTGGGCAAGGGTCCGGGCGATCCGCTCGCAATTGGGGACCGCGTCACCGGGGGCCCAGGTTTGTACTGGTCGGTCGAGACGCAGGAGCGGGCCGGCGTGAACGTGGGTCTCGTGAAGCCACTTGGCGGCAACCAACTGTGATAGGCGTCGGCGGGCATGCACCGTCGGGTCGCTTCCGTCCGGCCACCACGCGTCGGCGACCTGCTCCAGCGAGAGCAGCCGCACGCAGCAAGCGAGGGCTTCGATGATCTGATTATCTCGTTCCGTCCGAAGCATCGCCGGGACTCGGGGGACTGGCCAGACTGGGCCGCCGGGGCCGAAGTATACGCGGCGTCCGGCGTGGCTACCAGATTGTCCGGCGCGCTTCCCTACAGAACACCCCTTTATGCCGGATTCATGTGCCCTGAATGCAAAACATTGCATGGACTGAGCTTATGGCCGCTAGATGGCTCACTTGATGGCACGAGAATGAACCGGGCAACGTGCCAGCTTGCGTGCCAGGGCACAACGGCGAAGTGGGCGGGGCTGGGGGCAATTGGCGACAGCCCGTTCCGATGTCCCGCCTCGGGAATCCGGGGCTGGCGCCCAACATGAAACTCGACGGGGTGGCGTGGGACGCGGCGGCGGGGATGTCGAGGCCGCAGTCGGTGAGGGGGCGGGCGCGGGGTTGGTCGCGAAGCGAAAAAACGAAACCGTGCGAGCCGGATGTCCCGCGCAGCGGGGGGCGGCTGAGGCGCGGCGGAGGGGGAATCCGAGGGAGCTCCGCTCGGGCCAATCCGCACCAATCTCGTCAGGAATTGCTTGACTCCGCAGGAATGAACTATCGGAATCGTCGAAAGCCAACGCCTCCCGCGTTGCCAGGTGGAAAACCTGCCAGCAAAGCCGACCTGCAAGGCTCGGGTTTCGCGTTAAGGCTGGCGTTTCAGTTCTGCTTCCATGTCATCCACACCAAGTCAGCAAGCCCGACTGCGAGCAAATCGACAATCTGCGCGGCCAGTTCGTTGCGGGGGCCGATGTCTTCGCCGCGGTCCCAGCTGTAAACGACCGTTCCGTCGTCGATTTGTCTCAACCAGAGTTTCGAAATTCGGCTTCCGCCGGGGACTTCCCAAGCCGGGTGGTCGGCCGGCTCGGAAAAGACCAACGCCGAGAACTGATGACCGGCCACTTTTCCTCGGACCCATGCTCCCCCCGCGTTCCTGCGCTGAACGACCGCGTGAATCTCCAACGTTTCCAATAACTCCTCGGGTGTTGCTGATGTCATGTTCCTCAAAGAAAGTTGATGGCCGGCGGCTGCGCTGCCGGCGAGTTGGTTACAGCGTGCTCATGTTAATAAATCGTGCCCGCATGATGTCCGGCATCTCCGGTGCGTCCAGCCAGACCAAGACGGTCTCGCGCTCCGGCTTCGGGCCGGTCGAAAACTCCGGGCAGCCGGAACAAAGCAAAATCGACTCGACCTTGTGCGCGAGCATCGGCGACCGCGCGCATATCCGGTCAACGTTCCAAACGGTTCCACATCGGTTGCATATCATTTCCATGGGCTTCCACTCCTCAGTTAAGGCCGCGAGGCACAATCCCGCCCGACGGTCGATTTATTTCAGCGCTTCGGTTTCACCGAGACGCCCGTTCTCACGTGGGCCCCAGCCCACTTGAAAGTCTGCGTTCAACCATTCGCGAACCCGTCCTGGTTGAATGCAGACTTTCCAGTCACTCTTGGGAGCGGCGTCGCTGTCGGCGGCGGGGTGGCGTCCTCCCAGTGCAAAAAGCATGACAGTCCGAAGGACTGGCGGGCTTTTTGGGGTGGCGGGGGCCGACGGTGACGCTGCTCTCCGCAGCCGTGGCAAAGGCGAGCGCCAGCGAGCCTGTGGGCGGGGCGCGGGGCAATGCGGCGAACCAGCAAAGTGGCTGAGTCCCGCATCCGGTTCGCAAATCATCCTGGGAACTTCTCGGCCGCCGAACTCGCGACAGTGCCCTTGTGTGGCCGGTGCTCATCGTTCGGGCTTGCGAAACACGACGCAATACTCATGCTGGATGGGCACATCAACCATCCGCGAATACGCGATGGAATCCGACCGGCAGTTGTGCTGGGCCTTGATGATGACCGAGCTCAACTCGCCGAGTTCGCCTTCCATATTCAACACGTCGCGGACGATAGGCGTGTAGCGGCCCCGACGGCGGACATCCCCAACCAAGACGGCGAGCCGACCGCCCGGCTCAATCGCGTCGTGGCACCGGCGCAGACACACGCGGAGGCGTTCGAAGAACGCCGGATAGTCGTCGCACGTGCTCAGGTCGGCCGGGTCGTCGCTGTATCGAATCATGTTCCAATATGGCGGATGGAGCCAAACCAAGTTGTATCGCCCCGGCAGGTCGTGGGCGTGCAAGTTGAACCCGGTGCGCAGGTCGGCTCCCCAGTATTCGATGCTCGTTCGAGCCTGGGTGTTGAGCCAATTCACCACGTCGCGGGTGGTGCCCGAGCCCATCATGGGGTCGGCCACGCGCGCCGGTGTGTAACGGAGCAGCAGCCCCAAGAATAATCGGCCATCGCAGTTTCCTCGATACGCAGCGTCGCCCCAGAGCGCGCAGCGTTTCGGATAGGAGACGATGGACGTCATTTTGTCAGTGAACTCCTCAAGCCGCTTGGCTAAGGGGCGGACGAATGTTGCTTTCATGTGCTTTCTCAGTATGGGAGGCCCGCCGGCACATACTCCGGCGGGGTCGTTGTCCTAGTGTCCTTTCGTTACTTCTTGAGCTGGCTGACCGGCGTCGGGTCGAAGTGCAAGTCTCGCTCGATGCGCAGCCCGCAGGGGCCTCGTGCGGATTCGATTTCGGACAGGCTGAAGTACCCGAGCTCAGTTTCGAATCCTTCCACCAGGCCGAAGAAAATATCTTCGCCGTCGAACTCGATGCCGTACCATGTCCAGTTGGACCAGGGCGTGAAAAACTTCACCTGGGCAACCGGGTCGCTCTGATGCTCCGTGGCTCGTAATTGAGGTAAGCGGTCACGGATTTCTTTCGTCATTAGTTTCATGTTCCTCTTGGTAGCTTAAGGTCGGCGGCTACACCGCCGACTCGTGGTTTCAAACAAGCCCGAAGTCTTCGAGCGCGGCGGCCAACCCATCGATGTCATTACCGAGCGATTCGGCTACAGCAACGATGCTCGCCAGCCGCAGGCGTTCCTGGGGCGCGTGCCGCGGTGCAACGATGGGGCATGTCGGGCATCGGGTAATGAGTCCTCCGCAACGCTGAAACCCGTTGGGGTCATCGTGAAGGACATGGTCAACGTCCCACGGTTCTCCGCAGCGAATACATACAAGGTCCATGTGGTGTTCCTCCAAGTTGAGGGCCGCGCGCCTCCATCGAGCCCGCGGCCGAGTTTGGCAGACGGTTCGGCTTCGCCGACACCGCTGCATTCTGAAAGTGGGCCCCAGCCCACTTGAAAGGCTGTCTTTGACCTTTCGCAACTGCATGGAGGTCAAAGGCAGCCTTTCAAAATCAAGTGAGCGGCGTCGTTGCTGGCGGCGGGGGTGAGCTTCTTCGTGCAAAAAGCATGACAGGCCCCTGGGGCGGCTGGCGAGGAGTGGCTGGGGGCCTGGCGTGCTTTTTGGGGCGGGGTGGGCCAGCAGCGGCGATGCTCTCCGCAGCCGGGGCGAGCGGGAGCGAAGCGAGCGCGTGGGCGGCGGTGGGGAAGCTTCGCGGTCAGGATGGTCTATGGGGTCTGCGGGGAGTCGCTACGAGGAACTGTCGCCGATGGCGAAGCCATTGCGGTTGAGCCATTCACGAAGCGCAGTCTCCGCGATGGCTTGTTGCGAAAAGGGCTCGACGTAGTCGAGCGAACGTTGGGCGGAGGCCTTCCGAAGGGCGCGGACGACCGGCGAGCTGAGCCGAAGCGTCACGGAGTGTAATGGCGTGCCACGCCGAGGGGTCAGGGCTGTGTGGGCCGTCGGAGAAATGACGTTGCATTCACCCGGTATGGCCGAAGTCTCAGGAGTATCATTGGATGCTGCGACTGGAGGCGGCGTTGCGCTGTCGCCAGACTCAAGCGGCCTGAGAAAGGCCGCCTGTGCCGTTGTGAGCGCGAGCGCTGTGGTGCGTCTCGACATGGAGTTCCTCGATTAGTTCTGTGCATAGCTGGGTGGTTTCGCGTGCCGCCACGGATGCTCGACGGCCCATGCGCCAAACGACTGAGCGTTGACCGGGCGCATCAGCAATCGCCTCGCGCAACCGTAGGACCCGAGCACAAACCGGCAGCCCCAGCGTCCGAGCGGCCTCCCGTGCCTCGCGCGTCAAGTGAAAACGGTCGTCGCGCAGCCGGGTAAGGACGATGATGGCCCGTGGCAGACCTGGCGGTCGAACGGCCTGGGCGTTCCGCAGGATTCGAACGGTGGCGGCGGTCGATTCGAGTTCGGGAAGCGTGACTCCGCATGGGAGAACAGCCGCATCTGCTACGAGCAATAGGGCCCGGGTCGTCTCGGAGAGGTTTGCGGGGCCGTCAGCGACGACGAAATCGTGCTGCTGACGGAGCCGTACGGCGTGCTCCATGACCTCATCCGCCGTCCGATGGGTGGCGAGCGTAATCGCTGGCTCGGCGGCCTGAATCCAACTGGTTGATGAGGCCTGACCGTCGGCGTCGATGAGGGCCACGCGATGCCCCCCAGCGTGAAGCCAGACCGCTAGATGGACGGCGAGCGTCGTTTTGCCCACCCCACCCTTCTGATTAACGACCGCGATGACCATGCGGGCGACTATGGCACGAACTCCCGCAAGCAGGCAAGTGTGTTTTGGTGCAGGCTGAGATGTGACGTTGCGTGCGCGCAAGCTTGCATGCTCGCAAGCCGGCTCCGTCGTCGAAGAAACGGCTTGCGCGAAGCAAGTAGTTACGTATGCTGGAATCGGAAAGAAAGGCTCGGAGACCGGTGCGTGAGACCGGCCCCGACTTGGAGAAACTGGGAGGCGCGATAGAGAATCTCTGAAGCAATGAGCCCCAACACGGGCTAAGCAAGCCACACGGCGACGTGTTGAGGGGGATTCGGTCGGAACAACTGAATCCTACCACGTCTGAAGTCTTCGTCAACGGCAAAGTCATGGCCGACGGCAACGGCTTTACGCTCAGGTCCAGAGGAAGCTCGGCTTCGGCCTCCCTCGCAACGGAGGAAAAACGAACGATGGAAAGGACTAGCGATGGAGCAATACAGGAGCGGATTCCGGGGGGGTTTCGTAGGATACCGGTGGCTCAATTACTAGATGCCTGGCACGCCTACCGGACGGAGCGACAGATTACCTTCTTCGATTGGCGCGTTTATCTGGCACTGCATGAAATCGAAGAGCGACGGCGGGCGGCCCGTGCAGGCCGGTGCCTCGCTCGGCGGCGAGTGCGTACTCCCGCGCGCACTCAGATCGTGAACGAATGTATGAAACTCGCGCGAGTCCGCGACGCTCGATTGATCCGCGCCGCGTTGCGAAGACTGATTGCATGTAATCTGGTCACTTCAACCAATGAAGGCGTGGTGCTCGGCGCTTCGAACGCGTCCGGGGCGGTCGCACTTCCGCCGAGCAGGTCTCGGCACGGCTGTGGACGCACACGGCGGACGGTGCCGATTCCGAGGCGCGTGTTGCGACACTTGGCCCGTCCAAGTTCCGTCGTGGAGACGGCGACCGTGCTGGGTTTGTTGGTGCGGTGTCTCTTCCACCACAGTGGGCACGGTTGGCGCTGTGAGGGTTCGTGTTCCGCCTCGTTCGTGGCGTCAACTTTCGCCGTGCATCTGAGAAGCGTCAAGCGCGTCCGCCGCCGCCTGATGCAGTCGGGATGGTTGACGCCATTGTCGGCAGACCATTGGCACGTGCAGTCTCATGGGGGACGAATGCGCGTATGCCTCGGGGCGCCTTATGGAAGCCGGGGCGAGGAAGCTTGTGAGGAAGGTGCTGGCTGTTCGTCACCCCGCCGTAGGCCGGAGGCGCACCGCCTGTCACCCCCAGAGTCAAAACACTACCTCCTACCGGAGTACAGAAACCAACCCTGCGCACCGCGCCCTGGTTTTTTCGTAAAGGGCCGGGAGGCTGTTCGCCCGTCGCTACGGAGCGTACTTCCGCTCGATCTGCAAAATCCCCATCGCATAGCTGAGCTGCACCGGGAAGCGATGGCACGGGGCTGGGTGAACAGCAGCGAGTGTGACCGTCTCCGAGTGTTCGCGGCAGCGGCGCACGCGCTGCGTGTTGGTCACAAGCCATGTGCGCTGTTCATCGCCACGCTTCAGCGAGGGCTGTGGGCGTTCATTTCGCAAGCCGATGAGGACCATGCTCGCAACCATGTACGCGGCATTGCGGAAGCAGGCTCGTCTGACGGAGTTCCACCGAGCCGAACGGAAGCTGTGGGCGGAGGCCGTGCAATGGGTTCGGAGTTGAAGCGAATCGTGTCAAAACTGGCGGCATCGCGGGCAATGCCCTGGGGCCATGCGAACGACCAGCTGCGGACTCGCGAAATCGATTCGAAGCTGGTCATTTGAGCTTCGGCGTGTGGCGGCGGATTGTCGACGCGTTGCACTATGAGTCAGGTCGATGCTAAAAAGAAACCCTGGAGCGAGAATGCTCCAGGGTAAACGCAGGTGACCAATAGTCGGGCGCCTGCGTTGTTCGGCGTCAATAGAGGCCGCCGGTCCTGATCCGTGCGACGAAAATCGCCAGCACGGCCAGCATGATACTGATCATCATGACGGTAAACGCCAGCAGAACCAGCGTGTGTCTGATCCGCCATAAGATCAGCTCCAGCGAGGACTGGCCCTTCTTACGCCGAACACCCTTTTCCCACTGCTTTTTGTTGTATTTATAGTCATGGTTTTCCATGGCTTTTTCTCCTCTTGTTAAAGGTCAGTGGACAATCCAAAGACCTGTTTTACCCAAACACTTCAACGGTAATCCGCAGAAGCGGAATCACCGGTCAAGCGATGGGAGGAGAAACAACATCCGCAAGGGTTAGGGCTGTGCCGTCCTGCCTCTTGATCCGCCGAACTTCTCCGGTCCGATGTTTTTGAGCCTCGACCGGTCAGGCTCATGCGAACCCCACTAGGGGGTAAACGCCAATTGGATGCCCGCGAGGGCGCTCGTCACACACCGTGAACTTGACAAAGAGCATCGTAGCGGGCAGCGACCCGCCGCCACCGCGCGACCCAAGGGATTGTACCTGCTGGCCCCTTGGAAGCGAGCGGCGAATGGGCCGCCGAGGCATCGGGTAAACGTCGGGGCTCGGGAAAGCGATTCGCGCCAGAAGGCGTGGGAATGGGAAGGCGGGCCTTCGCGGTAGGGTCCGTGGACGAAAAAACCGTCTCGGGCTGTTACGGCAATTTGGTGGCCCATCACGAGCAGGTCGGGGACCGGACTGGGTCGCGTGGCCAGCAAGACGGCGGCTGCTCCGCGTCGGGTTGCTGCTCTTGACGACGCCGTCGCTATCGCCCTTCTGGGTCGTCTCTGCGGCGTTACTGAGGCGTTTGAGGCGTTTGTGAGGCGTTTAGCACGTAATGCGTCGGCCGCCGAGTAGACGAGCACGTCGTTACGACGGCGTTTGCCGCTCAAATCAAGCAGGACGATTGGGGCGATCAGGACTCGGTTTTTCGGGACCGCGCAGCTCAAATCCTGTCGATTGCTGAGAAGCGGGGAGATGCGGTGCTCCACTACTTTACTTTGGATTGGCGGAGATCCCTCATGTGCTCGCGCTGGGTGGGTTCCTTGCGGTGGGACAGGAACTGAAGCCGCGGAATTCACCTCCAATTCAGACGTACCGCTACAGACGTGTTAAGGGACATCCGGCGTACAAGCCGGCCGTGGGCCCTGGTGCTTCGCGGAGGTGATGACGAAGTCCGATACGCAGTCTCGTCCAGCGATTTCGCACTTCTCTCCTCGGATTCTTGCAGCGGCGGGGGCTCTAGCGGCGCGATGGCGGGAATGGACGATGTGAGCACCGCCGGGTCAAGCGGCCTTAATGAAGTCATTTATGGCTTGCCGCTCCCATGGAGCATAAGTGGTCGGGTCCTGCTGAAATCGACTCCACGCCTCCTTCGTCAGTAAGACCGGGTTGGTGCGGGGCACCGCGTCTCGTGCGTTCGCAACTTCGGGATGAGCCTCTTCCAGCATGTCGTCGATGGTCTCTCGAAGCGGGACGAAGAGGTCTTCCAGCCAAGTGCCCTCGTAGTCCTCGCGAACGTTCATGAGTCCGGCCGCATCGGTCCAAGCTCGCTGGACGGAGTCGGTGATCTCCTGAAGTCCGAGCTTGGATCCCCTGTCAATGAGCATTCTGGCGCGCAAGCGCGTGACGGGATGACGACGGACCAATTGGTCTCTTTGCGGTACGTAGTATTCGTCGATCGAGCGGAGGTGAAAATAGTGAGAGAACGCTCGCAAGAAAGCCTCGCCGCCGATCGCGAGACCGACAGCATCGCAGAAGAATTCCTGCACCCAGTTATACCACATCGTGACGACTCTCTGGCGAAACGAATCGTCGGCTGCGGCACCGCCCCGCTGGCGAACCGTGGCTGGTGCCAGCACGTCGCCCACCCGCCGCTGAAAATCAGCCACCAAATCATCCAATTCGCGTTTGCGACATATGTAAAGCAGGTGCCCATATTCGTGAAACAGTAAGGGCAGGTAGAGCAGCGTTAGACGACGCGATACCGGCAGCAGGTACACGGGCGGCACCTTGTCGGTCGGGTACACCGCAAACACTCCATCGCTAACTCCGAAGGGGAGCGATACGGTACCGGGGTGCGAGTCATGGAGCCATCTCAGAACGAGCAGGGCGAGCCGGTCCTCTGGTCTATGTCGAATAATCGGAGCTGCAAGCCTGGAATTGATCAGGTCAAACAATTGCGTGGAGCGCTGCGTCTGGTCCAGTATGTCCGTGAGCGTATCCGGCAGGTCATACTCCAGGTCCTTCAGGTTCCGCAAGACATCGGCACGAAGCTGGGCGCAGACCTGGGATACCTGACCAGCAAAGGCGGTTAGTTCGCGGACCGTGGGCGTATTGCCAATCGCGGTCTGCACGACTTCCAGCTGGTGTAGAAGGTCTCGATTTGATTGCACCAGGGCTGTGCGCATCAAAAATCCTCGACAATCGCCGAAACATTCGCCTGCTGGTGTCGCGATACGACGCGGCGCAATTCGGCT
Organism: Planctomycetota bacterium; assembly: GCA_045863555.1. Lineage (GTDB taxonomy): Bacteria > Planctomycetota > Phycisphaerae > UBA1845 > Fen-1342 > JACRLV01. Next base: position 123,044 of record BTUU01000008.1, read on the forward strand.
AAGCAGTCAAGCAGTTCCTGCTTGGAGCGGCGATCCTTGGCATCGAGCAAGGTGGCTGCGGCTGCGGGACCAGCGCGCATCAACGTTGAATGAAAATTGCTCGCGTCGCCCCGAGCGTTCTCGAATCCCGTAGCAAGCTCCTTGAGTCGCTCGTCCAGACCCAAAAAACGGTCCTGTTGCGGCGCCTCGGTGAGTCGCTGCAGTTCTGCGAGAAACCGTCTCAGCGTTTCCTGAGCGCGCTCTACTCTTTGTCGACGGTCGGGGTCGGAAACGCCTGCCAGCTCATGCTTGATGCCAATCGACAGGTCATTGATCGCCTGCAGGAGAGAAAGGTCGGAAAAAAAGCTCTGTATATCAAGCCATTCTTGACTCATGTTCGTGCTCCGGTCATTTGATTCCCCGCATATCGCGTGCTACGCGGTCACGAAGAACCTCGTCGCTATCCCGGAGGGGCTGTGCATAGCGATATGCTTTGCTCGGACTCGTGAAGTTCAACTGCGACAGGGCGAAGAATCCCTTCACGCCTCGCCGCAAATCGCTGCCATCATGCGCCACTAACATACAGGGATCGGCCGTCGCGTTGCGTGAAACGGTGGCTGCTCCGGTGCAAGCAACCAACGCAGTAGTGCGCGTGATGTAGATGGCCTGCCCTTCAAGCGTGTTCTCGGCAGAAGGAGTCGTGGCGAGCCGGTATCTCCACATTCTGGCGTGCTTTACCGTTTTCTTATGCACGTCGAGAACGTCGATCACTGCCGTCTGCGAGAGGTAGTCTCGTTTTTTCCAGCGTTGCAAGCCCTCGCGAATACCGTCCATTTCGAAGCCACATTCGTGGCCGTCACGTAGAACAAGCATCGAGCGAAGTGGATCGAAGGATGAACCCCGGTAGTCGCGCATCAGTGCTTCGATCTTGTCGGCCAACAGACGCGGATTGATGGTTTCGCGCTGGTGGTCACCCTTAGGCCAGGCGACGGTTGTCCGAAATATGCTCGGGCGAAGGCCGGAGTCGCGACAGATCAAGAGAGAAAGCGCAAAATATCGCCGTGCTTCGCTGACATCGATGGCGAGACAGCTCTCGTACGGCCAGTCAGCAATTCGCCACGGAGTACACTCCATTTGGTTGAGGAGGTCATAGACCGAGTGCAAGATCATGTCGTTCCACTGGCGCTCGGAGTCGTGTTGTCGCCGGCCACCGAAGGTGCGCGAGCGCCACGCTCGCTCCAGGCGAAACTTGGTAAGCCGTTTGATGCGCCAGCCTGCCAGCTCGTGAGACAGAACGGAGTATGCCGCCCGGTCGCGGTCGTCAAAAACGATTACTGCGGTTCCCGGCAAAGACGCGCCGAGCTTGGCGATGATTTCGTCGCAACCGTCGGCTTGGATCACGCGAACGTTGAAGGCGCGGCCGCAGAAGTCCTGCAGCAGATTGACAAGACCGGTAACGAAAGCGTTTCCGAGCGCGTCGTTCCAATCGCCGGAAGACCGGGGGACGACGATATTCAGTTGTCGTCCAACAGCCTCCTCGAATCGGTACACTCCGCCCTTCGCCAACATTTCTCGGCGTTTGCCAAAATACGCCCGATACGCAGGGATAGCGGGCTCGCTCGGCGGCCGGACTGCTCGCCCTTGCCCAAAGGTCAATTCGGGGCATGACAGCAATTCGTGTTGGTCGCGAGAAGGTCGCCACAGGCTGTCTAGGACTGAAAGACCTAGACCGGTGATCGGGCTGGTGTTGAGGCTATCCCACAACGCAAGCAACTTATGTCGCCGCTCGGAGGGCGGCATCGTTGTCCGTGATCGGAGCTCGTTTGGGATCAAGCGTGGATCAAGCGGGACGCGCAAACGCAGCAATTTGGCGGCGACCGGTTTGGCGCCGGTCATCCCAGGAAAGGACACATAAGCAACTGAGTCGCTCGGGCTGATAGCGAGAGACGGTCTTTTCGATCGATAATAGTCGAAGAGCGAGTCGTAAGATTCATTTAGTAGCTTGATCGGCCCGGTCGTGGAACATGTCATTCCCCGAGCGACTTCATCAAAGTAGCACACTTGCGTGACGGCGTGGCGTACTTGGTATAGGAGGGTTCCCTTGCGGCCCTGGCGCTGTTGTCGCAGGCGATTGAACGTGCGTTGCCGGTCGTCCCTTTCGTGTGGCTGAAGCCGGGCGTCGAAATAGTCGGCAACGGTCAATTCGGTTCGAAACAGGTGGTGAAAATCAAACAGAATGCCGATCCCCGCTTCGCCGAGCGCAATCGTCGAGAACGAAAATCGCGGAAGCATCTCGATTCCCCCGGCGATGCCTTCCGGCTGGGGTGAGTGCCAGTAGCGCACGGACTGGGAGGTCCTGACGTATTGCTCCGAACGATGAAATAGGTGCACCAGCAGCTTTTGAACAAGCTCGGCTATGACGCCTTGATCGGGATCGGCGAAAACACTCATTTGGCGGATGCCCGCGTCACGCACAACCGCGTGCCAGCGATCGCCTTCCAGCTGAAGCGACGAGGAGCCTTGGTGCCCAGTGGCGACTAGCTCATTTCGATTGCCCGGAGCTGGGACGGCGATCATGCCATGGCGGCTTCGCAGCACGCTGCAGACACTCTGGAGAAGATGGGGCGATCTGTCGGCGGTCTCAACGCGCAACGTCCGAAGCGTCAGCTCATCGCCTGAAACAGGGGTAAGCAGACGGATGTTTGTTTCCAGGTGGGCGGTGCTGTCGCCTTCGGACACACTCTTTGGAACTTGCATCGCCGGCAAACGTTCTCTTTCATACATGGCGTAAATACCTCGTCAGCGCCATCGCGTCCGTACGTATCGAGTTCGTCCATCAACTCGATGTCCTGAAGAATGCGCGCTCGCCCTCTGCGAGTATGCTCAGCCGTGACTTGGATGGGAGACTCCAGCTCGCCTGATCCAAGGAATGCCCGTTGCGCTGTAATCGTCGTGCTCCGCATGGCAGGGTCGTTCGTTGCGAACCAGGCGTAGACGAACAGCTGAAGGCTGTCCATCGGTCCCTGCGGTAGGCCGATTTTCCAATCGATAATCCGAGTGTGATCTGGTTGCTTGATCAGTAGATCGATCTCGCCGCTGATTGTCCAATTCCGGATGCGTAGCCCGGATAACTTCTTGCCAACAAGGAACGTTGCTCCTTTCGCGGATTCGCGCAACGCTATGAGGGCTGGGGCTTCGAAGTAATAGCGGAGAGCCAGCAAGAGCTTCTCCCTTGCTCGCGCCGCTTTTTCGTCAGCAACTGGGTCCGCGTTCACGAATTCCAGCAAAGCCCCATCCGGACCGCCGTTCGAGGGAGTACCAGCGCGGTTCGAACTAACGATTCGGTCGAAGTCTCCGAGCGCTTTTTTGATAAACCATGCCGGGGACCAGTCGGCGCCGCGGCCGAGATGGAGCCGGATTTGACTTTCGAGAACCTTGCCCGCGAGCATATCGCAGTTTGAAAGCGCCTTGAGCCTACGCAATTCTGCCTTCAGGTCGGCGTCAATTGGGCAGTCCTTGGCTGTCGCATAGTATTGATAGAAATACTGTGTCAGACAGGTGTCCAGCGTCATCCTGCGCGAGTATGAATAGTGGCTTCTCATGGGCCGCCGCCTTCCTGGCCAGCGTCTCTCAGGCTTGCCAGTTTGCCGATGAGGGCTTCCCATTCGTCGCGCGAGAGTTTCATCGAAGACGCGGCTTGGAGGAAGCGCTGGGCCTCCGATGTACGCACAAGCGCATCCTCGACCTGTGACGGCATCTTGCGCGCTGCGGCAAGTAACTCATCGGCCTCGCATCCAATGGCCTTGGCGATCCGCACGATTGTGTCGCCTGCCGGGGGTGGGATGCGGTCGTTCTCGAGCTTACTGACATACGAAAAATCAACGCCAGCCTCCTCGGCGAGGCGCCGTTGACTGATGCCGGCATCGCGTCGGCGCGTCCGCAGCTGGTCTCCAAAAGAACGTGCCATGTTGAGAATATACTCAACGTTGAGTTGTTTGTCAACTCACTCCCCGAAAACGGGTGCCGCGGCCATCTCATGACCGTGAGAGAGTTGCGTCAGAATTGCGTCAGAATGACCTGGGAATCAGCCTGTCAGCTAGTCCGCTTACAGTCCAGACCCAGTGACGCAACTCCTATCGCCACAGTCGTTAATCGTTGTCAGTACATGGGTTAGGATCAGGCTCTGGAGGATTCCCAAGCTGGACGTCGAGGGTTCGAATCCCTTCGCCCGCTGTGATATAATGGCTGTGCCGAACGCGAGTTAGCGTACCTGCCGGTGGTCGGCAGTGCGGCTTTTGAAGCTCTCGAAAGTGGTACGTACCACTTTGAGCTTCGGGAGCCCCAACGCATGGCTCGCACCCCCGCCCATCAACTTCCGTCGTACCGCCTTCACAAGCCCAAGGGCCTCGCTGTCGTCCGGCTGAACGGACGCGACATCTATCTCGGTCGCTACGGCACGCCCGAAAGCCGCAAGGCCTATGAGCGTGCCATCGCTGAATGGCTCGCCAACGGCCGGCAAGTGCTGACACCGACGGTGGAAGCCGGACAGCCCGGCGGCGTGAGTGTGGATGAACTGATTCTCGCTTACATGGCGTTCGCGAGTTCGTATTACGTCAAGAACGGCGAGCCCACCGGCGAGCTTCAGAACATCAAAGACTCGCTCAAGCCGGTCACGCTGCGCTATGGCTCGGAACCCGTGACACGCTTCACGCCCACGGCTCTCAAGGTCGTGCGACAGTCGATGGTCGATTCGGGGCTTTGCCGGAACCTCGTCAACGCGCGCATCAACCGCGTGCGCCGCATGATGAAATGGGGCGTCGAGAATGAACTCGTTCCCGCGACCGTGCTTCATGCGCTGCAGGCCGTGGCCCCGCTCAAGCGCGGCCGCACCGAGGCACGGGAGACCAAACCCATCGGCCCCGTTCCCGATGAGGCCGTGGATGCCGTCGTTAACGTCGTCTCTCGGCAGGTCGCCGCCATGATTCAGGTTCAGAGGTTGACGGGGATGCGTCCGAACGAAGTCACGAACATGCGAGTGTGCGACATCGACCGGACGAAAGAGCCCTGGCTCTACGTGCCGTTCACGCACAAAACTGAGCACCACGGGCGTGCTCGGCTCATCTATCTCGGCCCCCGTGCCCAGGCCGTCCTTCAGCCCTTCATGGACCGCGACCCGGAGGCGTTTCTCTTCTCGCCATCAGAGGCCGTCGAGGACCATCGAGCCACGCTTCGAGCGAATCGCAGAACGCCGATGACACCCAGTCAGGCCGCGAGACAACGGAAGGTCGCCCCGCAGCGTGCCGCCGGCGAGAAGTACGACCGCAGGAGCTACGCTTACGCCATCGTCCGCGGATGCGACCGCGCGTTTCCGCCACCGAAGAAGCTCAACGCCGAGGCGCGTCGCGAATGGCGACGCGCTCATCGATGGTCTCCGAATCAGCTGCGTCACTCCGCCGCAACCGAGCTTCGCCGTGAGTTCGGAATCGAAGCCGCCCGCGTCGTCTTGGGGCATACGAGCCCTGCGGTTACGATGATTTACGCGGCGGCGGATGAGACGGCCGCAGCGGCAATCATGGCCCAAGTCGGTTAGTGGTCCCAAGGAACAGGCGTGGCTCGTAAGGAAGTGAAAAACCGGCTGTCCGTGGAGAACAAGGGACCGAGCGTCTCTCCGCCCGTCATCGCTGGCCCGCATCCTGATGCGGTGCGCGAATACGAAGAATGGCTGGGTCGTAGCGCTGCGAAGTTTCACACAGCGCTTGCGCCGCTCCTCGTGCAGTCTGCGTTCGGAGCCGACCCACAGGTGATTCCGCTCGCAACCCGGCTCCTGGTTGACCATGACGAGGAACGCCACGCCCGAATCGCTTCCGCGGCTGCGCCTGACACGGCCGACTTCCCGTGCGACTTGAAGCCAGGGGAACAGCTTGGAGTTGCTGTCCTTTTCCATCCGTACCGGACGCCCGTTCTTGGGTTCGCTGACGAGAGACTTCCGGTAAGCGCATCCGCCTTGGACACCTTCGCCGAAGAACGAGTTATTCGCTGGAAGGCCCTCCAGAAGCTACGCAGGGGGACAGGCTTCGTCCTCTTGCGCGACCCTTTCTTTCAACTACCACCCAATCTGCATGAATCCGACGGAGTGCGACTGCTCATCAGCGCCCCGCCCGAGGTGCTGGCCAAGCTGGGTTTCGCCGGACGCTCCACATTTCACGGCAGCGCTCGAACCGTAGAGGTTCCGTGGAACGCCTACTCCACCGTCGTCACCCACCTCCGAACCGACTTCGCCTCGCGGGGCGGCGAACTGTTCCTAGCTGTTGTTCGATTGCCGGGAAGTTGGCAGTCTCGCCGTGTGAAGCAACAGCGTACTGAGAATCGGGAGAGCCTCCGACGGTGTATCGACGAGCGAATCGGCGAACTTGCCGATGTTCGACTCTCGGACGTGTTCGTCGGCCTTCCGGAGTTTCGACGAGAGATTGCCCAGGAGCTAAAAAGCCACCTGGAGGAGCGGCTCCGTCGCGCTGCCTACTTGCTGGAGGCCGCGCCACCCGCCGAGCGTCGCCAGTTCACGCTTTCGCTCCGCGATGAATTGAACGCCCTTGAGTTACGCGTCCAGTGCCCGAAGTGCAGCGAACCCGCCACACTGCGATTTGCGCCAATCGGCAATGCCCGCGAGGGTGCCTTCTTCTTCGAGCACGCCATGAAGGTCTACCATGCCGTCAGCACGACCCCGCCCCCGCTAACCCTCGTCCCCAAACCCCCGGACAAACGCCGGAAAACGTAGCGCAAGCCTTTCCGACGCTTCGTCGCTTGACGACGTATACCCGATTGGGTAAACTCCTAGCAGTGGGCCACATGTCGGCCCTTCGGAACAGCAACGCACGATTGGTTCGCATGATTACCATCGACCGCGAACAATTGGTTCCGCTCCGTGAAGTGCCGCGCATCTTGCCGCGCGGGGCCAATGGCCGGCATCCGCATCTATCTGCTATTTACCGCTGGGTTCGGAAGGGCATTGGCGGCGTCGTTCTCGAATCGATTCGCATCGGCGGTGTGAGCTACACGTCGCTGGAGGCGCTTCAGCGTTTCGCGGAGCGGCTTACGGCTCCCTCGACTTCCCGCGTTCCCGAATCCAGGCCAACGGCAGGTCGCGACCCAGCTTTCACGGCGCGCCGCGTCGCCGACGAGCTCGGCATTCTTTCCGATGAACGGCCAGGCGTACTTCGTTCGCGCGGAGGGCAGTCGCCATGCTGACCGAGACGACGTGCGGCTTCGTGGTCGCGACCGGGCGATTCGCGGCGGCGGCGGGGCCGGGCGCACGGGACGATGCCGTCGCTTGGCTCCGTCACGCTCCCGTGCTCGGTTGCCCGACCTGTCCGGCGCATTTCGCCACGTCCGCCCGGTCCGTTTCTCCCGCGGGCGCTCGCTGCCCGTCAGCCGGGAGTGAACGGGCCAGCGTAGGCCCCCAACGAAAAGGAGAAACGCAATGACGACCAAGAAGCCCGCACACACGATTCGACTCGGCAGCATCAAGGCGGCCATCTGGGCCAACGAGGCGAAGAACTCCGGCACGCGGTTCAACGTCACCGTCTGCCGGCTCTACAAGGACGGCGACGAGTGGAAGCAGTCGGACAGCTTCGGGCGCGACGACCTGCTCGTGGTCGCCAAGGTGCTCGACTCGGCCCACACCTGGATTCTGGAGAACGCGAAGTCCCAGCGTGAAAACGCGGAATGACAGTCGTAAACGTGCGCCTGCCGGCTTCAACCGGCAGGCGTTTTTCATGGCCATACGCACGACGAGGTACGCACGATGCGACGAAGCAAAACGAGTCGCTCGGAATCGGGTTCGCCCCGGCGAAAAGAACAAGGAACCACTCCCGCGTCCGTCATGCGCCGCGACCAAGGGCCTGTCGGCCTCCGCGGGGCGAGTCGCGACGATGACGGGCGCGGACGGCGAACGGGAACCGGACCCGCTGTATCGGAGTCACTGGTTCACTCCGAGCAGTTCGAGGACGTGAAAGCCGACGTATACCGCCGCTGCGACTCACTCGGGCCTCAGTTACTCGTGCGCGTCTTCTACCGGGTCCGCGGCACTTGGCGGCCGGCGGACGGTGACGCCTCGCTCGACCCGGGGACGCAGGCACGTGTGGCGGTCCTCGCTGACCGGGTGCTTGCCTGGGTGCTCGACTTCTCGTTCGCATCCGCGGGGGAAGGGACCGGCGATGGAACTCCGGATTCGTCTACGGACTCCGGCCCGTCGCAAAACGGCGCGGAACGCCGCGCGGAGGGCCGCGAACCGGCTGCACCACAAGAGCGAGACGCGGAGCATTCAAACGGTCCGCATTCGCGCCATACTCCGTCTAGCGCACTACCCGACACACAAGCACGGTGCAGTTTGTCCGACCAGCTCGCCGGCGGCCCACCGGCTCGCGCGCTCAGGTGCGGTGCACCCTCGCGTTCATTTTCTTCACACCTGATGCACCTCGTGGTGCGGACCGTAAGTGCCACTGAAAGAACGGGTTGCAGCAGTATGCAGAGCGCGTACGGCGTAAACAGGGTTGCAACGGCCACGAACCTGAATTTCCGAGACGGATACCGCCATGCCTGAGAACGTACCGGTTTCGTTCCGACTTCCCGAGGACCTCGCGACCCGCCTGAAGCAGGTCGCAACCACGTCGGGGCAGACGCTTAGTGAGGTCGCACGAGAAGCCGTTCTGGCGTTTGTCGAACAACCAGGCCCGGCAGATGGACAGGCGGACGCGAACCTCTCGGCCAAAGAAGACGTGGCTCGGCTTCGAGAGGACCTCGCCACGATGTTCGCCACCATGTTGGTGGTCTTTGCCAAGCAGAATCCGAGGGACGCTGAAGCGTGGGCTCGTGAACACCTTAGTCCGTGAGGAGCAGCAACGTGTTGTCAATCTCAGCAATCGGTCGTGGGACCGCGAGCTACTACAGCGGAATGGGGCGTGAAGACTACTACGTCGCCGGCGGTGAACCACCCGGCACGTGGCACGGAGAAGCCAGCGAAGCACTGGGGCTGCGAGGCATTGTTACAGCTTCTGCCCTCGAAGCCCTGTTCGCGGGCTTTGGGACCAACGGCAAGCCGTTGGTCCAGAACGCCGGGAAGTCGGACCACCAGGTGGGCTGGGACCTCACGTTCTCGGCCCCCAAGAGCTTCTCGATTCTGTGGGGAACCACGACGAACGATGCGTTCCGTCAACGGCTCGAGCGCGCCCACGCGAAAGCGGTGCTGAAAACGCTTGAATACATCGAGCGTAATCTCAGCTTCTCCCGCCGAGGTAGTCGCGGCGAGCGGACCGAGCCGGCGAAACTCGTCGCGGCGTTGTACGAGCACTCGACCAGCCGCAATCTCGACCCGCAACGTCACACGCACATACTCCTCTTGAACGTCGGCGTTCGTCCAGACGGCTCCACCGGAACCATCGTCAGCAAGCGCTTATTCGAAAACAAGCTGCTCCTCGGCGCGATTTACCGTGCTGAGCTGGCCGCAGCGCTCGTTCACGACTGCCGGCTTGCGGTGGTCCGTTACGGTCGCACATTCGAAATCGCCCAGGTAGCGCGAGCAGCCATCAAACGCTTCTCCTCCCGGCGAAGCGAGATTCTTCAGTGGCTGGCCGAGCGCGGCTTGAGTGGTGCCGCGGCCTCACACATTGCCGCCCTGGACACGCGGACCACGAAAGGTCCGCTCCTTCGTCATGAGGAACTGCGGGGACTTTGGCGGAAGCAATTGCGCTCACTCGGGCCGTTGGAACGGCTCCGGCCGTCGACCATGCCACGCGTTCGAAAAGGGACGTTTGAAATTATCGATTCCGCTGCCCGTGACCTCGCTCGCGAGCAGAGCCACTTCACCCAGGAGGAGCTCCGCCTGCGTGCTTTGGCGATGAGCGTCGAACACGGCATCGGCTCTGACCACATTCTCACTGCCATGCGGCACCCGCACCTGGCGTCGCGACAACTGATTTCCCTCGGAAGGCACGGCACGGATTTGCATTACACCACGCGGCGAACGCGAAAACTCGAACTCGCGGTGGTCCGGGTTGCTCAGCGCCTTGCTGGCACACGGCGACACGGTGCGGCTGCCGACCACGTGCATAGGGTACTTACGAGTTTCGGACGACCTCTGAGTGCGGAGCAGGTGCGCGCCGTCGAGCACCTGACCTCTCTAAGCGCCGGGAGCATCCGAATTGTGGAGGGCTTCGCGGGGACTGGCAAGACGACCCTGCTCGACGCGGCACGTCGCGTCTGGGAACTCGACGGCTACCGAGTCATCGGCGTGGCCGTCTCAGGCAAAGTGACGAACGAATTGCGGAGCGACGCCGGCATCCAGGCATTCACATTCCGCCAATTGGCGATGATGCTTCGGCCCTCGTTCAAGTGGCGGGTCAGCCGAATCGTTCGGAATGTCTTTCGCGCCGCCCTGAAGCGGCCCGCGCTTCGCGATGGTCGGCTGCGAATCGACCCCACGACTGTCCTCGTGGCTGACGAGGCCGGAACGCTGACGACGCGGCAGTGGGCCGAACTGGTGCGGGCGGCGACCAGGGACGGCGGACTGCTCGTTGCAATCGGCGACCGTAAGCAGCTACAGCCCATCGGGCCAGGCGGAATGTTCGGCCAACTCGTTGAGTCAACTTCGGCCCCGCAACTCACAAGCATCGTGCGACAACGAAATGCCGCAGACCGTGACCTCGCCCATGCAGCTGCAGCCGGCGACGCCTCGCAAGTCATCGACAATTTGCAGAGGCGCAAACGACTCGAATGCGCCGACACTCCGGTGCAGGCGATTGAACTACTTCTGTCGCGCTGGTTCGAGAACGACGGCCTTGACCCGAAGAACGCGCTCATTCTGGCGCCGACCCGTGCGACCGTAGCGGACCTGAACCGTCGCTGTCAGGAAATGCGCCGCAACCGCGGCGTTCTGGACGCGAGGAAGTTCGCCCAGGTGGGAAGCTCTCGGTTCCATGTGGGGGACCGCATTCTGTTCACCAAAACCGACAGAAGGCTCGGCGTCGCGAATGGAGAACTCGGCACACTCAAGGCCATTCATCCACTGCTGCCCCGCATTCAGGTTCAGCGTGACAACGGCGAGCTGACTTGGACCAACACTCGCAAGTATTCCGACATCGAGCTGGGCTACGCGATGACGACCCACAAAGCACAGGGAACCACGACGGTGCGAGCCTACGCGCTGCTGGGCGGTCCGATGCAGGACCGAGAGCTCTCCTACGTGCAGCTGACGCGCGCGCGTGAAGCCGTCTTCTGCTTTACCGACCGACAGCAGGCAGGCGAGCGGCTGCAACGCCTGACCGCTGCGCTGGAGCGTTCGCGGCAGCAGACGTTGTCAATCTCCATTGACGGAGGGCGTCTCGGATGACTCAGCTACAAGATGACCGTGAACCACTCGTCAAGATTAGAGTCGTAAGGTGGCGTGGTTCAGTCGCTTTGCTCGTCTTCGCGGTGATTATGCTGCTCGCCGCCATCAACCCCGGCAGGCCCGACGTTTTGTTCATCGAGCGATGGAAGTCGGTCTCATCGGCTGTGCTTTTGGTTGTGTTGGCTGTTTTGCGGTTGCGGGGACGCGAGGTCGAGGTTTCCGCGCCCTCGCCGATTCCAGTGAATTACGTTCGCGGACGGCTTCGGTTCCCGGTTCGCTTCGTGCGTCAGCAACTCCGCGCGCTGTCGCTGCGAAACCCGCCCTTGGCGTACAGCGTTCAGTGGCTTGGGCTTTCGATTCCAGACCATGCCACCGAGCCGAATTTCTGTCTGGTCGGCGGCCAAGGAAGCGGTAAGACGACCCTTCTGAGGGAGTTGATGCACTCAGTGCTCCGACAGATTAGGTCCGGCAGCGGCGTGCGCGCGCTCGTGTCGGACCCCAAGCGCGACATGCTGCCGTTCATTGCGCGATTCACCGACGCTCCAATCCACATCTTGAGCCCTTTCGACGCACGCAGCATCGCCTGGGACCTGGCGGCGGACCTGCGCGACTCAGCCGCTGCGCGACACGTCGCCGCCATCTTGGTCCCGGACAGCAAGAGCGACCAGTCGCAGTTCTTCATCCACTCGGCACGGCTCTTGCTCCATGCGATTCTTCAGGCCCTGATGCTCGCCGCCCCCGGCCGCTGGACGCTCCGCGACGTGATTGCATTTGCGCGGAACCCGGAGCGCGCCAAGCGACTGCTCACGGAGTTTCCCCTGACGGCCGACGTGCTGGCACTCTACGGTGGAGCCGACATTACCTCGCTAAATGCAAGCCAGACGCTGTACGCCACGATTGCCAGCCTTGAACCGGTGGCCGCGGCCTGGGAACGAGCACCGACCCGATTCAGCATATCTGCGTGGATGAACACGGAGTCGGTGCTGCTTTTGGGCCAGGACTGGATGCATGCCTCGACACTGAGCGCCATCAACCGCGTGTTGTTCCGTCGAATTGTCGAAGTCGTGCTCAATCAACCTGAGACTCGGCGCGCGACGACGTGGTTTTTCCTCGACGAACTCAAAGAAAGCGGCCGACTCGACGGCATCAACCAGCTCATGACCAACGGCCGGTCCAAGGGGGCACGAGTCGCGTGTGCGTTCCAGGACCTTCGCGGATTGCAGAGCGTACTTGGCGAGAAAGAGGCCGACGAAGTCGTGGGGTTGTGTGGTTACCTCTCGTTCCTTCGGCTCGCAAGCGAGCCGACCGCCGAATGGGCCAGCCGCGTCATTGGCGAGGCGGAATGCTGGGAGGAGTCCTACTCATTCAGTCAGCACAACACAACCAGTCGAGCGGTGGTTGCCCGCCGCGCGGTCCTCCCGTCGCAGCTTCTGAGCATCCCACCCGTTGAAAACATGCTCGTGACTGGATTTCACCTCGTTCCACAGTGCGGCGGCCTGATTCACACGCAGCAGCGGCCGACCGACTTTCGCGACGCAGTCGCAACCTACGGCGCGGCGCCGGCATTTGTCGAACGCTCCCCGGAGTCGCTCGTGCTCGAACCGTGGTTGGAAGACGACTGGGCCCGACTCAACATTCCGTCGGGCGCATCGCCCACCGGGCAGACGGCGACCGTCGCCGATTGTCGCCGTATTCGTTTCTCGTGATGCCAAAACGCTCGTACTAGAGCGGAGGTCCACCATGTCCGTGTTACAGCGTTGTATTCGATGCGACCAAATGCTCCGTCTGCCCGAACGTCGGGAAGGAGGCCGCTTTCGCTGCCCACGCTGCGGCGCCGCGAACGTGCTTGCAACGCGTTCGGGGGAGTTGTCGCTATCGGCCCCGGGCTTCATGACAGCCTTCGCCGAAGCCTTTGCCGCGCCACCTCCTGAGCTGCTCAAGGCGGCGCGCTCACGAGTTGTCCTGCTCTGCGACATGTCGGGGTCGATGGACGAGCGGTTAGACAAGATGCACACCCGCTTCGACAAGTTACGGCAGGCGGTCGCGACGCTCCTTGTTCGCTGGAAGGACGGGGTTGTCGTCGCTTTCAACTCCCAACCGTGGTTGGTTAGGAATGTCAGGGAGCTTGGTTCGCCGCACGGAGGAACGAACCTCGCGCTGGCGTTCAACGTGCTTGCCGCTGCCCAACCAGTTCATACGGTCGTATTGTCCGACGGCGAACCGGACAACTGCGACGCGGCTTTCGAAGCTGCTCAGCAACTCTTGGGTCCGATTGATGTCATTTACTGTGGTGACCCGCAGAATGTGAGCGCGACCCGGTTCCTGCAATCGCTCGCGCGCGAGCGGCGCGGACTGTACGTCGTGGAGGACCTCCGCGCCCCTGCGACCCAGCTCCCCGCTACTGTAATGAAACTTCTGAGTAGTCCCCGGCCCGCGGCGCCGCGCCCGTGATGCGCGCGTCAGCGCGAGTCTCAGCAGGTTGACCTCTCGAAGTGACTTCAACGCTTCGCAGGTGCGCTTCCGCGCGACCGCCGGTAGTCGCACTGTGACCGCCCCGGCTCGTTCCCGCTCGCTCGGCATTCAACGGCGACGCCGCGTCGCGGGCTTTCCGCTCTGCTCCACACCCTTCACGACGCATCGGTCGCGACCGGACCTCCCTGTCCGGCACGCCCGCTGCTTCGTCGCTCCGGGCACCACCCGCGTCCCGGCTCGCCCGGCTCCTTTCGGCTTGGGGTCCGTCCCCCGGCTGCGAATGAAGGGACGGAACCCCTTCGCTCAAACGAAAGGAGCCAGAATCATGAAAGCCGAGCAAGCCAAGAAACTCGCCGAAGACGCACTCACTCAACTCACCACGGCGCTCGAACGCGGCCAGAGCGACGCCCTGCGGCAGTATCTCGCCGCCATGAGCCGCTTCCACACGTACTCGTGGGGCAACGTGCTGCTAATTCTCTCGCAGAAGCCCGACGCCACGCACGTCGCGGGCTTCCAGACGTGGCGGACGCTCGGTCGCTTCGTCAGGAAGGGCGAGCACGGCATCGTCATCATCGCGCCGATGCTGATTACGCGGAAGGAGGAGGCCGCCGCGGACGGCGACGAAACGCAGAAGCTCCTGCGTTTCAAAGCCGTCTACGTCTTCGACGTGTCGCAGACCGACGGCGAGCCGCTGCCCGAGTTCGCGCGCGTCGCCGGAAATCCGAACGGCCACACCGACCGGCTCAGGGCGCTGGTCGCCGAGAAGGGCATCGCGCTGGAGTACGCGGAAACTCTGGCCGGCGCGATGGGCCGCTCGCATGGCGGCCGCATCGAACTGCTGCGCGCGCTGGCGCCGGCCGAGGAGTTCTCGGTGCTCGTGCATGAACTGGCGCACGAGCTCCTCCACCGCACCGAGCGCCGCAACAGCACGACGAAGACCGTACGGGAGACCGAAGCCGAGGCCGTCGCCTTCGTGGTCTGCCAAGCCATCGGACTGGAGACCGGGACGGCCGCGGCGGATTACATCCGACTGTACAACGGCGACCAGGCGACGCTCGCCGAGTCGCTGGACAGCGTGCAGAAGACCGCCGCCGAGATTCTGGCCGCCATTCTGCGCGAGCCAGAGAACGCGTGAGTTCGCGCCCGGTTGAAGCCGGTCGTATCGACCGGCTTCGTTTTTGGGGACGCGAACCAGCAACGCGCTCGCGGCTTGCGAGTCGGCCTGAGGCGGCGGAAGATTGGGCATCGCATCGTTCCAAGGTACACCGCCATGGCTAAGACTCGCGCACCCGTCACAAAGGAGTTGTTTCTTACCGCCGTCGCGTGCCCGACGCAGGCCTGGTATCTGGCGAACTCGGACGCTGCGCCGCCGACGGTCGGAGAGCGCTTCCGCATGGAAGAGGGCCAGGAGGTGCACGAGTTCGCACGCACGGACTGCCCCGAAGGACAGTTTGCGGGTACGCCGGACAACACGGCGCGGCTTCTTGCTAGCGCGACCGCCACGGTTCTGTTTGAAGCCGCGTTCGAAGTCGATGGATTCTCCGCCCGCGCGGACATCCTTCGAAAGCGGAAACGCGGCATCGTCGTTACGGAGGTGAAATCCAGCCTTCACGATGACGAGAAGGTGCATGACGAGCACATTGACGACTTAGCGTACACGGTGATGGTCCTTCGGCGGGCAGGCCAAAACGTGCTGAAAGCGACGCTGCTCCAACTGTCGCGGGAGTATCGCCGCAACGGCAGGTCGCCGATGTTTGCGGAAAGCGACCATACGGAGGCGGTTTTCGAGCGGGCGGACGAGTTCGACCAACAGTGGCAGGTCGTCCGCGACGCGCTTGCCAGGAATGGGCGCCCGAGACCGCGGCTGATGTTCACGTGCCGAGACTGTCCGTACTTCGAAAGCGAGTGTCTTGGGTCGGAAATCAATCACCCGGTCTTCGATTTGCCGGCGCTTCGCGAGAAGCGTTTCGCCGAATTGACCGAAGCGGGATATCTCGCCATTCCGGAGATTCCCGAGGACTTCGAGCTGACGGAGAATCAGCACCGGGTGCGGCGGGCCGTGGTGACGGGGAAACCCGAAGTTGATAAGGCCGGACTCCGACGATGTTTGAAGGGGGTCGCGTGGCCGGCCTTCTATCTGGACTTTGAGACGATGAAGACGGCACTGCCCGTCTGGAGCGACATCGCGCCGCATGAGCAGGTGCTCACCCAGTACTCGATTCACCGATGCTCCACGCCGGGACGCGTGGATGAGCATCGCGAGTTCCTCGCCGAGCCTACGCGCGATTGCCGCCTTGAGTTGGCCGAATCCCTCCTGCGCGACCTCAAGGGCAAGGGAAGCATCGTGGTCTACTCATCGTTTGAGAAAACGATGCTGGCCAGTCTGGCAACGCGGTTTCCCAAGCTCGCGAAACCGTTGAATGCTTGCATCGAACGGCTCTTCGACCTGGAGCGCGCCTTCAAGCAGCACTTTTATCATCCGGCGTTTCGCGGGCGCACGTCGATTAAGAAGACTCTCCCGGTTCTCGTTCCGAGCATGAAATACGAGGGGCTGGCCATCGCCGATGGGGATTCGGCGATGACGCTTTTTGCGCGCATGGCGCGGGGAGAGCTGGCCGAAAAGGAGGCGGTGAAGCTGCGTGCAGCCCTGTTGGAATACTGTGGCCAGGACACGCTGGCGATGGTCAAGCTTCACGCCGCGTTGCAGCGCTACTGTGATTAGGGTGCGAGTCACAGGCATCGGCTGCGAGCAGGAAGAGGCCGCTACGTGAGCGGCCTCTTCCTTGCCGGGTTTCAGGGGCGGTTCAAGTCTTCACCGTCCGACGCTTCGGAGACGGCTTGCGGTCCGCCGCCGTCCGCACCTTGGGGGTTGCTTCGCGTTTGGCCGATTTCTTCGGCGCCTTGGCTTCGTGCGAGCCTTCTGGATGGAACCCGTTCGTCATGCAGCACCTTTCTTTCCCGCTCGCCCAGAAGCATCGAGGAGCGCTCGTAGTACCTGCTGAGGGCGTCGCGTGAACTGGCCAGAAATATGGCCTCCAGCACCAGGACGGCCACGCCGACCCACGCGGGCCAGCGCGCGCCGTCCACAAGCATCACAATCGCCGCGAACGCGGTCGCGACGGCCATGTTCGAATAGAACTGGTAGTAGCGGTAATGGTTCTCGACCAGCGCATAGAAGGCGTCGAGTCGGTCCGGGAGCTTTCGGAAATCGAGCCGCGGCGGGCGAAGTCCGGTCCGATGATGAAGCTGGTCGATGGTGGCCCAGCGAACCGCACTCATTGTCATGCCGAGCGCGATGGAGGCGAAGGATGCGAGCGCCACGCCCCCGAGAGTCGGAGCGCCGGTTGGACCGCCCGTCAGCCAGGTCTCGACCGGGGCACAGGCCTCCGAGAGGCCCCAGAGCGCCACGAAACCAGGTATGAAGTATGCGATGGCGAGCCCGAAGTTGCGGCTCGAAAGCTCCGTCACAGGACCGTGCTGCGTTGACGCACATGAAACTGCCCTTACGACGTTGCGAATTGTCGGCTGACACGGAACCCGTGTCAAGGCGAACTTGCTGCATGCTTACGGCATGGCGATGAAAGCACAGCACGCGCGTCGCTATCGCCGCCTGCCGGCGCTGCTCCGCACCCTTCGAGAAGAGGCCGAGCTCACACAGCGCGAACTCGGCAAGCGGCTCAGGCGCCCGCAGTCATGGATTTACAATTGCGAAACCGGCAATCGCCGGGTGGACCTGGCCGAGTTCTGCGAGTGGTGCGAGGGTTGCGAGGTCGAAGCGACGGTTGCGGTGAAGCGGTTTCTCGAATTGGCCCGGTCCGTCTGACGAAGGGAGGGTGTGTGGCCGAAAGCCGGCTTCCAGCCGGCAAACACAGGCTCACTTGTTAGAACTAGCCGGCCTAACAGACCGACCAGAAAATCACCCCTTTCTACGCCTGTTAGCGCATGATAACGTCTTCTATCATGCACAACTCGGCGGAAAAAAGGGGGGCCGGCAGCCGGCCCGTCCCAGCCGACTCAGCACGGTGTTCAACCATGACGACCGCACTCATAGCCCGACATGCTCGTATTACGCCGACCGATGGTCCGCACGAGCCGCCGGCGATTGTTCGCGTGGCCGGCAACAATGCGCGGTATGCGTATGACGAGTTCTTCGCGGGCGAAGAGAACTCACACACGGAGCGAGCCTACCGGCACGCCGTGCATCGGTTCCTTGAACACTGCCAGTTGCTCGGCGTATCGCTGCCGCAAGTTACACCGGGAATCGTGAGCGACTATTTCAAACGGCTCCAGGCTGAGGTTAAGGTCCGACGCGGCGAGCCCCTGCGCTACCGCCCCGCGTCGAAGCCGACGCGAAAGCTCCACATCGCGGGCATCCGCAAATTCTTCGACAAGCTCGTCGAGCGACACGTCATCGTGCTGAACCCCACGCTCTCGGTTCGCGGACCGCGGCACAGCGTCCGGGAGGGCAAGACCCCCGCGCTGACTGTCCAGCAGACCCGTGCGGTGCTGGCCCGCATCGATACGCGGACCGTGGTTGGCCTCAGGGACCGAGCCATCATCGGAATCATGGTTTACACGGCAGTACGTGCGGGCGCGGTTGCGAAGCTCCGCCGCGGCGATTATTACTGCGATGAACGGCAATCAATGTTCCGGTTCGATGAGAAAGGCGGAAGGGTTCGCGACATTCCCGCGAGGCACGACCTCGACGGATTCGTTCGCGATTACCTGTCCGCCGCCGGGGGCGGCCGCGATAAGGATGCTCCCCTCTTCCGGACCGCCATCGGACGCACAGGCGCGCTTAGCGAGGCCGCGATGAGTGAAAATGACGTGCTGCGCATGGTCAAGCGGAGGTTTGCGGATGCGAGCCTGCCAGCCGACCGGCTGACGTGCCATTCGTTCCGCGCGACGACGATTACTGATTTGCTCGACCAGGGCGTACCGCTGGAGGACGTTCAGTATCTCGCCGGCCACGCCGACCCGCGGACAACGCAGTTGTACGACCGGCGGAAAAAGCAAGTAACGCGGAACATCGTGGAGCGAATTTCTATTTGAAGGCTACAGCACGTTCGAGCCGTTCTGATGAGCCAAGTCGTCATCGAAAACCCGGTTCTCAACTCGCCATTCAGCGAGCCGTCGCGTCACTTTCGCTTCACCGACGAGGGCATCACCGACCAAATCGACGATGGCCGCCGCACCAGCTCGTACTTCATCCCCATCGCGCGGCCCCGTAAGAAGGGCCAGAAGCAGCTTGAGTTTGAGACTGAGTGGACGCAGGACCGAATCGAGGAGAACAAGCTCGTCAATCAGATTCGCGCCCGCGTGAAGCTATGGCGCGAGGGCGGCTACGTGGGCATCACGCCGACCACGAGCCGCTTGCTGGCGTACTGGACCAACCCCGACCGCGAGAACAAGCTCTTCTTCTGCCAAGTCGAAGCGCTCGAAACCGCCATCTACATCACCGAGGTCGCAAAGAAGTACGGCGACGCGTGGATTGAAAACGCGCTCCGCGAGGGCAACGATGCCTCCAACCCCGGCCTTCCCCGTATCGCCTTCAAAATGGCCACCGGCTCCGGCAAGACCGTCGTCATGGCCATGCTCATCGCGTGGCAAGCCTTGAACAAGCTCGCGAGCGCGCAGGACGCCCGCTTCTCTGACACGTTTCTGCTCGTCGCTCCGGGCATCACGATTCGCGACCGACTCCGCGTACTCCTGCCGAACGACCCGCAGAACTACTACCGCCAGCGCGACATCGTTTCGCCTGACCTGCTGGAGAAGCTCCAACAGGCCAAGCTCATCATCACGAACTTCCACGCCTTTCAGCTTCGAGAGACCGTCGCGGCCGGCAAGCTGACCAAAGCGATTCTCACCCAGGGCGACAGCGGCGCCTTCACGGAAACGCCCGACCAGATGGTCCGCCGTGTCTGCCGCGAGCTCGGCAACAAGAAGAACATCATCGTCATCAACGACGAGGCCCATCACTGTTACCGTCGCAAACCGGACGGCGAAGACGTAAAGCTCTCCGGCGACGACCGCAAGGAAGCCGAGAAGCGCGAAGAAGAGGCCCGCGTCTGGATTTCCGGCATCGAAGCGGTGAAAGCCAAGCTCGGCGTGAAGGCCATCTACGACCTATCGGCGACGCCGTTCTTTCTCCGCGGCTCCGGCTACCCGGAGGGCACGCTCTTTCCGTGGGTCGCGTCTGACTTTTCGCTCATCGACGCGATTGAAGCCGGTATCGTCAAGGTTCCTCGCGTCCCGGTCTCCGACGATTCAATGACCGGCGACCAGCCGACCTACCGCGACCTCTGGCTCCGCATCCGCGAGCACCTTCCAAAGAAGGGCCGTAAGACTGAAGCCGTCAGCGGCGAGCCGAAGCTCCCCGCGGAACTGCAAGGTGCATTGCACAGCCTCTACAGCAACTACGAGAAGTACTATCGCCTCTGGGACAAGAATCCCGAGGCGAAAGCGAAAGGCACGCCACCCGTCTTCATCGTCGTGTGCAACAACACGAACGTCTCGAAGCTCGTCTTCGACTACATCGCCGGCTGGGAGAAACAGGTCGGCGACCGCACCATCGTCCAGGCCGGCCAACTTCCCATCTTCAGAAACGACAACGGCAGCGGTGAGTGGCTCCACCGCCCCAACACGATTCTCGTCGATTCCGAGCAGCTCGAATCCGGCGAGGCGATGAGCGACGACTTCAAAAAAATCGCCGCTCGCGAGATTGAGGAGTTCAAGGCCGAGTATCGCGTCCGATTCCCCGGCCGCGACACCGAGAATCTCACGGACGAAGACCTGCTCCGCGAAGTGATGAACACGGTCGGCAAGCCCGGCAAGCTCGGCGAGCACGTCAAGTGCGTCGTCAGCGTCTCCATGCTCACGGAAGGTTGGGACGCCAACACCGTCACCCACATTCTCGGCGTGCGGGCTTTCGGCACCCAGCTTCTCTGCGAGCAGGTTGTCGGCCGCGCCCTTCGCCGCAAGAGCTACGCCCCCAACGACGACGGCAAGTTCGACCCGGAATACGCCGAGGTCTACGGTGTCCCGTTCTCATTCATCCCGTGCAGCGGCTCCACGAAGGAGCCCAAGCCCGGTCCGCTGCCGACGCGCGTTCGAGCGTTGGAGAGCCGCATCGCGTGCGAAATCACGTTCCCGCGGCTGCTCGGATACCGCTATGACGTGGCCGGCGAACGGCTCACTGCCACCTTCACCGAAGAATCCAAGCTCGCCCTAACGACGGCCGACATTCCGACCGAGACCGAAATGTCGCCCATCGTCGGCACGACTGAGAAGCACCGGCTTGACGACATCAAACGGCGCCGGCCAAACGAGGTGGCGTTCTTGCTCGCCAAGCTCACACTCGAAAAGTACTTCCGCGACGACGACGGCAACGACAAGCCGTGGCTCTTTCCGCAGTTGCTCGCCATTGCGAAGCGCTGGCTCGCGGAGTGCCTTGTCCTCAAGGACAACACCTTCCCGCAGCTTCTCTTGCTCATTCAGTTCGCCCACGACGCAGCCGACCGCATTTACAAGGCGGTCGTCCAGTCAGCCGATGGCACTCCGGCGCTCAAGCCGATTCTTCGACCTTACGACACGCTCGGCTCGACGCGCTACGTCGATTTCGACACGACCAGAAACGTGTACGCCACCAACGCTGAGAAATGCCACGTTTCGCACGTCGTCGCCGACACCGACTCTTGGGAGCAAAAGCTCGCCCAATCGCTGGAGGACATGCCCGAGGTGGTTCGCTACGTGAAGAACCACAATCTCGGCTTTACGGTCCCCTACACCCTGAACGGCGAGGAACGGCAGTACCACCCCGACTTCGTGGCCATCGTCGATGATGGCCACGGACCTGAGGACCTGCTGAATCTCGTCCTGGAGGTCACGGGCGAGAAGAAGAAGGACAAGGCGGCTAAGGTCTCGACAGCCCGTTCGCTTTGGGTGCCGGCGGTAAACAACCACGGGGGCTATGGCCGTTGGAGCTTTCGCGAAATCGCCGACCCGTGGAACGCACAGAGTCTAATTCGGTCTGTGCTTCGCGAAGATGCCGCCACGGGCGCGGCCGGAGGGCTATAGTCACATGGGAACACCTACACCGGCGCGCAAGCTGCAACTACCCAAGGACGCTTTGAGCCGCGTTCAGCTTGGACACTCCTTCGCCGAGTATGACCCGTGCCTTTCCAAGCCCACAATCTTCGTTCGCACCCCCGCCTTGCTGGCCGCGGCGGACCGAGCATCGAAGAAGTGTTTTTTCGTTGGACGCCGAGGGACCGGAAAGACCGCCATCACGTACTTTCTTTCCTCATCTGCACAGTCCTACATACAGATTCACCCGCTCTCCTTCGTTCCGCTGAGCGGCTCCGTTGGGCTCGACACGCTTCGTGATACGCGGCAGCGCCCATTTCGCTCTTTGGTCGCGTGTTTCACCCGAGCCATCGCTGACGAGGCCCTTTGTGAGTGGGCCCGAAGAAAGCTCATCAAGCTGGACAATTTACCCGACGAGCTCACACGCGAGCGCCAGTTTATTGAGGACTTCGACTTTGACCGACGCCTTCTCGCATTTCAGACCGACATGGAGCAGGCGTTATCGCCTCACGCGGAGAAAGAATGGCTTAAGCAAATGAACCGTGCCCGCGATGTCGCGCACGCCGCTGATGGCGTCGGTCTATCCGAAGGGCAGTCCGCCACGATTCTGCTCGACCGCCTTGACGAGGCATGGGATGGCTCGGACAAAGCGGTCATCTTCCTAATGGCGTTAATGCACGCCTGCGTTCAAATAACGAGCGCAAACCAGGCCATTCGTGTTTTGCTCTTTCTGCGCGAAAACATCTTTGAACGCGTTCGTCAGGTTGATAATGAATTTGCACGGCTCGAAACATCCGTCGTGTCGCTTGACTGGGCTCGCCCTCTGTTGCTTGAGTTCATTGAGCGGCGCCTTCAGGCGGGGCTACCAACCAAACCAGCACTTGGAGGCGAGACGTGGGACTGTTTTTTTGAAACGACACCGTCGCAGTCCTCGCGTTCACTCGTGTTTGATTTCTGCCAAGAGCGCCCTCGCGATGTACTCACCTATTGCTCCTTTGCCATCGACAGCGCGCAGGCGCAAGGACACGCAACCGTTCGCATCGAGGACCTACAGGCCGCTCGCCGCCGGTTTTCAGAAAGTAGGTTAAAGGATGTGGGAGACGAGTATTCAGAGAACTATCCGCATTTAGACTTGGTTCTCTCGCGCTTCTACGGATTGGGCAACGAATTCACCATCGGCGCAATAACCGGCCTCATTAAGAAGCTGCTCGTTGATGGTGAGGTCAAGCAGGCGTGTGCGACATGGCTGTTTCGGCATACCGCACCCGAGGCGTTCATTGAACTGCTATACAACGTTGGATTCTGCGGCATTCGCACGGACGAAGGAGTCGTGTACCGCTCACTGGGCATTAAGACTCCAACGCCACCTGCCATTACGCCCAAGACTCACGTCGTTGTTCACCCATGCTACTGCGACGCACTCAATCTTCGCGATCTAGCAATTGGAGCTATCGGTGACGACGTTGAACTTCGCTCAGAAGGAATCGTGCCCGACCTTCCCGGAGCGACATCCCTTGCTGACTACCACGCGGCTCTCGACCAGCTCCAGGAGAACATTGAGACACTCCCACCCGGACGCGGAACCGCTGCGCAGTGGGAGGACGTGGTTGGCGAAGTGTTGCGCCTCTGCTTCTTTCGGTTCCTGAGCAATGTTGAGGCAAAGAGCCGAAACGTCAGCGGGACCATTGTGCGTGATTGGATTGCGTCCAATGTCGCGCATTCCGGCTTCTGGGAAATGGTGCGGTTGCGATACGACGCCACGCAGGTTATTTGGGAATGCAAGAACTACGAGGACCTCGCGGCGGATGACTTTCACCAAGCCGCATATTACATGAGTGGACCGGCTGGCCGCTTCGTCGTGATGGCGTTTCGTGGTCAGGTTGAGCGACGGTATTATGAACACATCAAGCGAATTGCCGAGAAAGATGGTTTCGTCTTGCTTCTCACCGAGCGCGACATCCGCGTGTTTATCCGCCAGGCACGTAATGGCAAGCTAAAGGAAAGCCACATTCGCGACATCTATGACAGCATCGTTCGCGAGATATCCTGACACAAGGAGCGGCGACCGGAATGGCCAAGAAGAGGAGCACGAGCGTAGACGCCATTCGCCACAAGGACAAGCGCGCGAACATCCCGACTGAGGAGCTGCGCGACTTTGTCGCCGACGACGAGCACGCTCCCAAGACGATGCTCTACCCCCGCGACCCATCCCTTGACCCGCAGCTTGTGTGGAAGGGGAAGGACGAGCAGGACCGGGCGGACCTCGCGGTTCCCATAGTGCCCATCTACATCCAGGAGAAGATTCACCCGCAGGCGCTCATCGAGAACCTTCGGGCCGCAGCTCCGGCTGACCGCAAAGAACCGGAGCAACTGCTCTTCGCAGACTTCAACGGCGGCCCAAGCGAATTCGAGCAGAAGGTCGAGTTCTATCGGCACGAGCAAAACTGGGCGAACCGATTGATTCTCGGCGATTCGCTCCTCGTCATGACGAGCCTTGCGGAGAAGGAGGGGTTGAAGGGCAAGGTTCAGACCATCTATTTCGACCCGCCCTATGGTATCAAATTTGGGTCCAATTGGCAGGTCAGTACGCGCAAGCGCGAGGTTCAAGACGGAAAACACAAAGACATTACGCGACAGCCTGAGCAGATTCGCGCGTTCCGCGACACCTGGAAGCTGGGAATTCACTCGTATCTCGCGTATCTCCGCGACCGCCTGGTTGCCGCGCATGGTTTGCTCACCCCTTCAGGTTCGGTGTTCCTTCAGATTGGCGACGAGAATCTTCATCTCGCTAGATGCACTCTTGATGAGGTCTTCGGTTCGGACAGTTTCTGTGCGGCCATTAGCTTTGCAAAGACGGTTGGCGCCACGTCTGAACTTCTTCCTGGCACGCTTGACTACGTGCTCTGGTACGCCAAGGACCGCGATGCGGTGAAGTATCGACCGCTATTTCGCGATAAGTTCCCCGGAGCCGAGGGGGCAACAGGCTATAACCGACTCGAACTCGCAGACGGTTCTCGACGGCGAATGACCGAGGAGGAGCGATTTGGAGGCGTGTCCCTTCCAGAAGGTGCGCGTGTTATGACGGTTGGCGACCTCACGAGTGCCCGTGTGCGAGAAGGGAGAACGGGCTACTTTCCAATCGAACTCGATGGACGCGAGTTTCTGCCTGCAAAGCGAGAGTGGAGTACGCATCGAGAGGGAGTCGAGCGACTGAAATTGGCTCGAAGGATAGAGCGCGTAGGCGAGGATGGCCTCGGTTACGTACGTTTTTTGGAGGACTTCCCTGCAGTCCCGCTAACAAACTTGTGGCCGGACACCGTCGGTCAAAACCAGTTCGGCGGAGACAAGACTTACGTGGTCCAAACTGGACTCGGCGTCGTCCGTCGGTGCCTGCTGATGACCACCGACCCTGGGGACCTTGTGCTTGACCCAACGTGTGGAAGCGGCACGACGGCATTCGTCGCCGAGCAGTGGGGCCGACGCTGGATAACCATCGACACCAGTCGCGTCGCGCTTGCGCTCGCTCGCACCCGACTCATGGCCGCGAAGTATCCGTACTACTTGCTCGCTGACTCACCCGAGGGTATCGCCAAGGAAGCGGAAATCACGGGCAAGCGTCCGCCGCCGCATGCGACCGACAACGATATCCGGAAGGGCTTCGTCTACAGGCGCGTGCCGCACGTGACCCTGAAGTCCATCGCGAACAACCCCGACGTTCGCGAGGGCATGACCCGCAAGCAGATTGACGAGGCCATCGCCCGCCATGCCGAGACGGAGACACTCTTCGACCAGCCCTACGAGGACAACAAGCGCGTCCGCGTTTGCGGGCCGTTCTCGGTCGAGAGTCTCTCGCCGCACCGCGTGCTCGCCACCGACGAGGAGCAGCCGCAGACCGAGGGTAACGGCCAGCGCGAGAGCGGCGACTTCGCCACGATGATTATCGAGAACCTCCGCAAGGCCGGCGTCCAGAACACGCGGAAGAACGAGCGGCTCACGTTTGAGCGGCTGGACCCGTTCGCCGGCACGTGGATTCACGCGACCGGCGAGTTCGCCGACGAAAAGGGCAAGAACAAGCGTGTGGCCGTCTCAATCGGTCCTGAGCACGGGACCGTCGGACCTCAGCAGGTAAAGGAGGCCGCCAAGGAGGCCGTCCAGGGCGTCGGCTTCGACATGCTTATCGTCTGCGGCTTCGCCTTCGACCCGCACGTGTCCGAAGAGGTGAAGCGCTACGGCAAGCTCACCGTGCTGCCCGCCAAGATGAACCCCGACCTGGCGATGGGCGACGAGCTTTTGAAGAAGACCGGTGCCGGCAACCTCTTTATGGTCTTCGGCGAGCCGGACGTGGACATCCGCACCGGCAAGGATGGCAAGCTCACGGTCGAAATCAAGGGGGTGGACGTGTACGACCCGACCACCGGCCAGATTCGTAACTCATCGACGGACGACATCGCGTGCTGGTTCATCGACACGAACTATAACGGCGAGAGCTTCTTCGTCCGTCACGCCTACTTCACCGGGGCCGACGAGCCGTATGAGAAGCTCAAGCGGGCGCTCCGTGCCGAAATCGACGAAGCGGCCTGGAGCAGCCTGTACAGCACGGTAAGCCGCCCGTTCGATAAGCCGGAGACCGGCAAGATTGCGGTGAAGGTCATCAATCATTACGGCGATGAGGTGCTGAAAGTGTTTCAGGTCTAACGACTTCGCCAACCTGCATTTTCGGCAAAAGATTGCAACTCGTTCTCTCATAGACACTTGCGCGCATTGCGCGTCAAGTGCTTGAAATTATTCGTGAATTCCGTTGACGCGAACTGTGAACTGCACTAACATGAATGATGTGCAGAGTTCACAGAAAGGAGGCCGCAATGGCCCCATCGCTCATCGGAGTTTTCGAGATTGCCGAGCTGGCTAACGTCGGGGCTTCGGCAGTCGCTAACTGGCGAAAACGGTTCGCCGACTTCCCCTCTCCCTTGGCCGAACTGAAATCCGGTCCCGTCTTTGATGAGAATCAGGTCCGCCTCTGGCTCGCCAAGCGCCAAGCCAGCGACGCACCGGAATCGGAATTGTTCTACGACCAGCTTGCGAGCACGCGGGAAGACCCGCCGGAGTTGCGTGCAAAAGTTGAAGAGGTCGTTGAGCAGCTTCAGAAGCAAGCCACCTCCACCAAACGCCCCGGAATTCTGCTCGGCCGGGTCCAGAGCGGCAAGACGCGGGCATTTCTCGGCGTGACCGCCCGTGCGTTCGACCGTGGCTACGACGTGGCCGTGATTCTCACCAAGGGGACCAAGTCACTCGCCGAACAGACCCTCAGCCGCGTGAAAGACGACTTCCGCGAGTTCATCGCAGGCGACCAGGTGGACGTGTACGACATTCTGGCTGTGCCGGACCTGACGCCGTACGAGTTGTCCCGAAAGCTCATCTTCGTCGTCAAGAAGGAGGACGACAACCTTCGCCGGCTGATTCGCCTGTTCACGGAGCAGTACCCGGCGCTCCGTCAAAAGTCCGTTCTCATTATCGACGATGAGGCCGACCTTGCTTCGGTCAGCTTTCGCAAGGTCGCAGGCGTCAGCACCGCCGGCATTATTTCGCAGCAAATCGACCAGTTCCGCGACGCTGTGGAACGCTCGGCCTTCTTGCAGGTAACGGCGACTCCGTACGCCCTCTATCTCCAGCCTGACGAAGAAGTCGCCATCAACGGGACCAGCCTGTTCAAGCCGAAGCGGCCGGCATTTACGGTCATGCTCGACCCGCACAGCAAGTACGTCGGCGGTGACGAGTATTTCGAGAAAAGTTCAGACCCTGACTCGCCGGCATTCTACTTCTACCGAGAGGTGCCGCTCACCGAACGAGAGGCGCTCAAGAAGAGCGACGGCCGTCGTTTGCAGCTTGCACAGGTGCTGTCAGAGAAGAATGTCGCGGTACTGCGCGACGCCGTGATGACGTTCCTTGTTGGTGGGGCCATTCGTCGCTTGCAGCAGCGGGCCGGCGGCCAACGCCCCCAGAAGTACAGCTTCCTGTTTCACACCGAGCAGTCGCGCAGTTCCCACGAGTGGCAGGAGAAAGTCGCAATCGCGCTCCGCGATTCCCTCGTGGACCAAGCACGGGCCGACAGCCCTCTGTTTAATGAACTGCTTCGGGCCGCGTACAACGACCTGCGCCGCTCCATGGAACTTGAGGGGGTTCCGCTGCCCACCATTGAAGATGCAAAGAAGGCCGTAGTCGAGGCACTCGACGGAGGCCAGCTCATGATTACGAAGGTGAACTCCGACATCGAAATCAAGAAGTTGTTGGCTGACGACGGTCAACTCAAATTGCGCACCCCCTTCAATATCTTTGTGGGCGGCCAGATTCTCGACCGTGGCATCACCATCAACAACCTCATTGGCTTCTATTACGGACGTGCCCCCAACCGCTTTCAGCAAGACACGGTCCTCCAGCACTCGCGCATGTACGGCGCGCGTTCCATGGCCGACTTGGCCGTCACCCGGTTCTACGCGCCGCAACACGTGTATCAAGTCATGAAACGCATCCACGAGTTTGATGCCGCCCTGCGTGAGGCGTTTGCAACGGGGGCTCACGACGGCGGTGTGTATTTCATTCGCCGAGACCCGAGCAGCCGGCTAATTCCGTGTTCGCCAAACAAGTTGCTGTTCTCGGATGTAGTAAGCGTCCGGCCCGGCCGACGCTTGGTTCTGTCTGGGTTTCAGACAGTCGCGAAGTCCAACGGCGCGAAGACGCTTCAGGCTCTCGACGCCGCCGTCGAAGAGCTTGGGGCTGTGCCGGAGCGCCCAATGCTCATCGAAGTGAAGAAGGCTGTGGAGTTGCTCAGGCTCGCTTATCAGAACCTGGAATTCGATGATGACACCGACGACGACCGCGAGGCACACCTAGCGATGCTCGAACATCTGTCGCTCATGTGCCCATCCGCCGAACGACGAGGGAGAGCCTGGCTGCTCATCGCCAAAGACCGCAACGTGGCTCGTTACCGCGAGGAGGGCCGTTTCTCAAACGCTCCCGATACAAAGCAGCAAAAGGACCTCGCCCGGGACAAGGCTGACGACATTCCGGTTCTAATGCTCCTGCGTCAGAATGGGGAGCAGGCAAAGGGATGGCGAGGCCTCCCCTTTTGGTGGCCCGTCATCATGACGCCGCGTGCGGCCGCGACCGCCGTCTTTGCCACAGCAGAGGCGGTTGCCTCAACGGCACCGACGACAAGCGGACCGACCAGGACGCTCGACACCGATGAGGTCGCTATTTAAGCGGCGTCACCCGATTGTGCCGTGCGATGTTCCGGCTGGCAGTCAAATGCGCGGACTACACTCCGTCGTAGATTCAACGACGATGATTGGAGTGACTCAATCCCGGCGACCTTGCGAATGCGATTGATGATGCGCCATAGATTCAGCAGTTGCCGTCGTACCGGCGCGTATCGCTGAAAGGGCACACGACGGAACTCCTCCCCCAGCCCTTCCGATGACCGATGAAGGGCGATTGAGAGCAGGTATCCTTTGAGCTTGCGATACTGTTCCGGGTGAATCCGAACCGATGGATGCAATTTCCCGTCCCTCCCCTTCTTGAGCGAGATGCTGTAGCCCTGAAACCGAATCGCGTCTCGCCGGGCGTCGCGAAAGTGCGGCTCTTCCGTGAAGAACTGATGCTCGCCGTGAGTTGCAAGCAGGACGAAGAATCGGTCGTAGCGGAGATAGTGCATGTTCGCGAGCCCGGCCCGCTTGCGCCGGACCCGCGCCCAGCGCGAAATGCCGATGCCGTAGCGCTCGATGAGCTTCGCATCCACGGCCGCCGGGTCTTTCCGCTCAGGAATGCGGCCGGTCACATAGAACACGTACCCGTGCCCGAGGTACGAAACCGCGAGTTGCTGGACGAACCCAGCTTCCGAAGTTGCCACGCACTGATACGCCGTTCGCATCCCGCCTCTCTTGGGTGAAAGGACGGAGAATGTTCAGGGCACATTCTCCAAAGCCCGAAGACGAAGTCTTCCGTCAAAGCCTTCGACGGCATCGGCCGCGCGCCACACGATTGCGGCGGTCGGCTCCTGGCCGGCAACCTCGCTCATCAACCTCTGCTCGTTGGTCACCGTTCCTTTCCGTTGCTCGCTCGATTGCGGCGGCGTCGCCCGCTGTCTTTCACAGTTGGCCCCGCCGCAATACATAGGTGTTGCGCGAAAAAGGCAGCCGACAGACGCCGGGTAAGACCCGAGCGTCTGTCGTCATTTCGCCGTCAAACGACGCTTCACGTCCCCGTGAAGTCTCGTCTGACCGCTGTACCTGCCTTACCCAGGAATCCCGGTCTCGGCGATTCCTCGCCGAACCGAACGTCACACTTGATGGTTTCAACCTGTCACCGCTTTCGTCGTCGTCTCGTGCCCGGCACCACCCGTAAGCACACGAACGGTCGCAGCACTGCCTTGCACTGCATCCGCACGGCTCCCGCCGTCTCCTACTCGCGGCACTCTCCCAGTCTGCGGTTTTTCAAGCACCTGAGTGACCGCTCAGGCACCGGCAACCACGCCGGCCGCCACAGACCTTCCCCGGTTAGCATGAATCGTCACGCACTTGTTCACGTCGCTAGAGGCTCGCCGCCTCGACAGAGCGTCCTATGTCCGGAACTCCCGCTCCGGCATAGTTTCCAGCCGCACGGCTGATTTCAGGCGTCAAAAGACAGAAACTACGCCTTACCCGTGGGCGCCCTGCGTTCGCAGTTCGGCACCGTCTCCAAGTGCACTGACCGGCAAGGGCTTGCTGCCCCTCTCATCGTTGAGCTATTCGCAGCCTCGCGTTTCGCGAGGACTCCGGGCATCGTCCGATGCTCGGTTCCCGGTGTCGCCACCGTGGAAGCTCCCGACGCCGGCAGACGTTGAACGAACCTGACGGGACTTGCACCCGAATTGCCCGAGAGGGTTTTGGTCCGTTCCCCGCTGGGGGATTTGCACCCCTTCGATTCACACGGCCTCAGCGCTCGCGCGCCGAGGGCTTTCCCGGTCGCCCGTCTTCGTTCGGGCGACCGAAATGGGATAGAAGCCGGAGATTCATTCCGAAAGGAGGATTACTTCCGGCAGCCTCCCTCGAACGTGGCGAGCTACTCTCGTAGCACCACGCTCTACAGGTTCACTCGCATGACGGTTGGTTAGACCGCCCCCTTAGCTCGGTTGGTAGCCGAGTTTACCGGGCGCGAGTGACCATCAAGGTACGTCATGGCACACGTTAGCGTGTCCGACGACAACGAGACGTTTCGTCTCGCAGAAGCGACCGTGCCACAGCTCAAAGTGAAGTGCACGCAGATTCTCGTGCGCGGCATCAAATGAAACGCTATTCGGATTCGAAAGCAGAAGCAGCCCGCACGCCCGCCACGAAAGCGTCGGCGATACGAGCTTCGAAGCGCTCGCGGTCTATCTCACGACCCCGTGCGTTGGAAGGGAGTTTCTGCGGCCCTAGTCGGCGAGCCTCACGTTCGAGCGTGTCCATGCAGTGTTCAATGCCCTTGAAGACCGCGCGTGCGACGTGACTACTCGTAAGCCGAGTGCCCGTGGCGCGCCGATAGAGGTCCACGACTCTGGTGAACGTCGCATCGGCTGACGGTGTGAGCACGAGTTCGCGTTTGATGGTCGGTTGCTCTCCCGTGGTGGGGCGTGCGGCGGTTTGAACGACCGTAGGAAACTCAGAGACTTTGGTGCGGACCGGAGTCGGAGGTTCGACCCCTGAGGAAGCCGGCGCCGGAGCGATGACCGGAGTCGCGACCGCACGAGCGGCTGCGCCCACGTCGAAGAGATGCGCCACAGAGCTACTTGGAGGGTGTTCGCGAAGTACTTTTGGCATATCCTCTCACCTACCCGTTTGCCACCAACGGCCGTGAAACCTCCGCTGCCGGTTCAAGCAGACCGCCCAGAAGTGCGAAATTCGGTTCTGAGAGCGTTCCGTTCAGGAACTCCTCGCCATTCCGAATCCGATGTTCGACTTCGACCGAAAGCCGCAGGTACTGCTGAGCGACCGGCATCGTCGAGAACTTCGGCAGCTGAAAGAGCGTCTTGCCCCGCCCCGACACCTCCGGCACGGCCACGGCTTGCGAGATGGACGTTTCGAAGCGCCGTCCGGGCAATGCTGCGGAGACGACCGATTCGAGTTGGTTTCGGAGGCGCGTGGCGCGCCCATCAACGTTCGTGAATATGACGCCCAGTACTTCAAGGCCGGGATTCCGGTGCTTTCGCACGTCCGCAATGTCGTCGAAGGCGTGGGTCAGGCCGCCCAGTGAGAGCGGGTGCGGGAAGGCCGAGAGCAGAAACCAGTCAGCCGAAGAGTAGGCGGCCACCGTGGTCACAAACGCCGCTGACGGCCCCGTATCGAGAAAGATGAAATCGTATTTGGCACGGGCCTCTCCAATGGCCCGTTCGAGGATGCGCGTGCGGTCCACATATTTCGAGAGCAGTTTTGCAATCTCCGCGAGCTCCGGACGGCACGGTATCAGATGCACCCCTTCCGGCATCCGGTCCGCAATCGCCAGACTCTCGACCGTTTCATCCGTCGTGAGCAGTTCGAGTGTCCCGCTGAAGCTGTTCACCGGAATGCCCAGGTGCTTCGTTGAGCCAGCGGCCGGGTCCAGGTCCATCACCAGGGACTGAAATCCACGTTGCCCGAGCGCGGCCGCGAGGTGCACGGTATTCGTCGTCTTCCCTACTCCGCCCTTTTGATTGCCAACTGCGATTACGACGCCGAGTTTTGAGTGATTGTCCATGCGCTCCTATTGTTGTTCGCCCCTTTGTATGCGGGAATGCCTGCATCCTCGCATGCGAGCATGCAGCCCTCCCCGCTTGCCCGCGTGCCCGCATGCTCAGCGATAGCCCGTCCGTAGAGCTTTAACAAGATGGAATCTTCGCGCTCCCGACGGCCCGCATGCCGGCAAGCCCGAGCGCCGGCATGGGCGCGTGCCAGCAGGCCGGCATCGCTGCGTCCCCGCATCCCGCCACCCCCGCACGCCCGCATTCCTGCGTGCGGGACCACGGACGAAAAAATAAGCCTTGTCAACCAGTTGAACGCGTGCGAGAGGTGACATGACCGGGCGAGTTTCAAGTCGAGTGGAGTTCTGAAACTCGCTTCGCGCTTTCGTACAACAAGCTCAGGAAGGAGCGGCAGGGTAGGGACCATAAACGAAAAGAGCGACCACAAAGGGTCGCTCGTTTCGCGGCTGAAAGCTCCGACAATGCGAAGCCCGAACAGCCAAGTGATGCTCACACCGTCACCGTAGCTCGGGCTTTCCCGTACTGTCAATCCGCTTTCCGCCGTTCACGGGATTCGTGCGCGCTCCGCGCCGACATCCCGCACCGCTGCTTCGGGCACGGCGGCACACTCGACGTGTGTCCGCAGACGGGACGGTGAAAATGACGGGAAGAGCAACCAAGCCGGTCGGCGGATTCGTGTTCATTCCAGCAATGGCGCTTATAAGCGCGTGGTGGGCCTACAAGCGGAAAATCATCGAGCTTGGCGACCTGAGGGTGTGGCTCGCGTCGCACGAGCTTGTGGCCGAACGTTGCGCGTTACAGAAGGGAAGGGTGCCAGCGTTTCGAATCGAGGAGCTGGTCACACTTTTACGCGTTCGAGACAATGTTCGAATCGAGCGGGCAGTTCGACGGCTTCAGCGGGTCGGCCTACTCACATGGTCGCGGTCCAAAATCTCGTTTGTGAAATCGCCCGCCGACATTCGTGTCGCAAGCAACGACCTTGTCGCAACGATCGAGTCCGTCACGAACCATCGCCGAAAAGTTCCTGTCCCACGCCGGATGCTTCGCTTTCTCGCAACGACTCGTAAGCCCGCTGTTATTGCAACGCTCATGGGTCACTTCCTTCGCTGCCTCTATTATCGAGGCCGGGCATGCTCGCCGTCAGGGCTTTGCAAGGCATCGTGGATTGCGTCCGTGTTCGAGGTCGATGTCCGAAACATCAAGGCTGCCCGAAAGGAGCTTGAAGGGCAGGGGTTGCTCATCCGCCATCAGACGGACCAGTGGCGCTTGAACCGATGGGGACCGAGCGTCGAGGTGAACCTCACGTGGTCTGCCCCATCACTCGTGAAGCGACGCAAATCACCACCCCGGCCGGCCGGTTTCAGCACGGTTTCGCCACCCCCTGAATCAAACCGAGAACTTTCTTCGAAAGAAAAAACCAGAAACGCGGATGCTCCGCACCGTTCTGGTGCTTGCATGCGAAGGGCGCCTGACTCGGTTTCACTTCGGGACGTTCGAAGCGAGCACCTGCGAGACGGTCGCACGCTTCGCGTGCTCTATCAGCAGGCCGTGGGGAAGGCGATTGTTTCTGCCAGCGAGAGCGATGAGCTGCGATTCTTCGCAGCGGCCGAACATGCCCGAGTCAGAGGCTCGACGAATCCGCCAGGGCTCTTCATAGCCGTTCTTCGTCGCGGCCTCTGGAGCTACATCACGCAGAGCGAGGAGGACGTGGCGCGGAAACGAATTCAACATGCGCGGCATGACCGAAGCGACCCGCGGGCTGATTCGCCTTCGTGCAATCCGACTGACGGCCGAATAACGGCTTCAAACGTGGTGGAACGGGCACAAATCCGCGACACGGTTTCTTGTTCGCTTCAGAGGCTCTCGGAACTGGCGTGCAGGAGTGGTCAGGCCGCTGCGGGACTCGCTTTGGTCCCTTCGCGGCCTGGCTCCGTCGCGGCCCACCCCAACACACCCGCCCCGCCCCGATGCTCGCCCCCTCCCGTCCCCGAGGGGGCTGCGCGGTCGGTGGGAGACCGTCGCCGCGAATGTGGTACGTACCACTTTCCGTCCTCCGGTACTGCAAAACCACGCGAAAAGACGCGAATCGGCGAGAAGCCTTGAGAATCACCCGGAGCACGCTAATATGCTGGAAATCGAGAGCTTTTCAGCCATTTTGAGTGGCCGTCCAACGCTTTTCCCAAGCTGGACGTCGAGGGTTCGAATCCCTTCGCCCGCTTTCTTCATAAAGTCCGCGAGCTTCAGGACTTGCGGCTCGTCATCATCGACGACAACTAGGCCGCTTTCCTCGATTTGCGTCACTTTTTGCGTCAGAACCGGCGCGATTCGCGTCTGGCTCGCCGCCGCCATGTCGCTTTCATTGACGCGGAGATAGTGCTGGCGCGCCACCTCATCCGAGTGCCCCATCCACTCGACGACGACGTGGAACGGGAAGTCCGCGCTGATCCAATCGCTCTCCCGGTTCTTGCGGAGCGTGTGGCACCACTTCGCGTAGTTGGGCGTGCCGGCACGTTTGCGGATGATGCCAAAGTCACGCCACACGTTCTCCGGCGTGACGCCGGTTACGACCGGTGACTCGACATCTACGTCTTGGCGGGCGGCCTCCTGGAGAATCGGCAGCAGCTCGGGCGCGATCGGCACGAGACGGCGACGCTTCGTTTTCTGCGCCCAGACGCTGAGCCAGTTGTGTCCCCAGTCCACGTCGCGCCATTTGAGCGTGAGTGCCTCCATCTGCCGCAGACCCGCAAGCCGGCAAAGTGCGAGAAAAGACTTCCAGCCGGGATTCGGACATGCGGCGAGCAGTTTCGCAAACTCGTCCATGCTGACGTAGTGCCAGTCCTTTTCAACGTGCGGCAAGCCGCCGCTCATCCGGTCAAACGGGTTGTAGAGGATCAGGTCGTCATCGACGGCGCGGTTGAACATGGTGCGCGCATTGCGAATGTGCTGATCGACCGTGCGGGCACTGATCGTCGCGTATTTCCGCTCGTTCACATGATTCAACTGCGCCTTGCTGAGCAGCGTCTTGAACTCGCGGGCGTCATAGCGCGTGATCTGGTCGATGCGACGCTCCTCGCCAAAGTGGCCGATGAGATACCGGATGGTCTGGGCGTACAGTTCGATGGATCCGACGGCGAGGTCGGACTTGCGGGACTCGATGTACTGATCCGAAAACGCCTTCAAGCCCGGAATCTGCCCGGGACTCCGAAGCCCCGGTCGCTGGCGGAGTTCGAGCTCCTTCTCCTGGCGGAGTTTCTCGGCTTGCCGCTTGGATAGCTCTCCGACGCGACCGAGGTTCTGGCTGTAACGCTTCCCGTCGGCGCCGAACCAGCGAAGTTGGTAGTACGCGTAGCGCTTGCCCGTGGCGGCACGAGCGGAGTGAGTCGTAAGTGTGACAACTGGTCCCATGATGCTGCCCGATCTTAGCGTGGATTCTCATTCGTCAAACGGTCCAGAAATCGGTCGAGTTCGACACGCCGGTAGAACACGCACTTTGACACCTGCGTGCCACGAAGCATGCCCGCCGCCCGGTAGCGCGCGAGCGTTTCACCGGGGTTTCGCAGTCCCTGGATCGTATCGAGGCGCAGGTAACGGATCGCCTCTTCTTCCGTCAGCAGTTCCGGGCAGAGTATCGGCGGTTCGCCGGGCAACACTGGACGGTGTGCGTTCGAGTCGATCATGGCTTCGTCCCTCGTCCGCGCGGCTAGCGGGACACGCGCAATCCAATCAAATCCCGGAGTCGGTTGCGGAGCGGTAACGGCCCGCCAAAATCTCGCGCGAGCGACGGGGCGCGCTCTTCAAGTAGCTCCGCGACACGGCGGCGGTTTCGGTCGGTGAGTTCGAGCGGCAGATTCGCAAGCTCTTTGAACCCGCGATTCTCGACGAGGAGCAAGCCAACCGTAATTGCAAAGAGCTCAACGTCGCCGGGCGGCCGGATCGGCCGATCACTCGTCGCGATTGCCGTTCCGCTCAGGTCGTACAACACCATGGTCAGCCCTCCATGCGTTCCTCTGTTCGCACTCACAGGAACGCCACGAACAAAAAAACTCACGCGCCGCCGGCCCGCGGCTCAGCAACGGGCGGAATCGGCTTCGGAATCAGGTCGTGGAAGAACCGGGTCGGGATCAACGTGCGCGGCTCTCCGAAAAGAAGCTCAAGGCTGTGCGCGCGAATCAGCGCGGCGGTCTTGGATACGCCGAACGAGCGGCTCAGCGCGGGCACGAAGATGTTCTGCCAGAGTTTCAGCGACTGATCGCTGGCCGTCATCAGCTCCGAAAGGCACCACTGCGGATCAGCACCGATGCCCTGCGCAATCAGCAGCACCTCGCGTTCGAACAGGTTCACCGGCATGAGAAATGCGGCGGCAAAGCGATCGGCCTGCCGCTCGATCTCATCGTCGAAGACGATTTCAGGTTCCTCATCGTCGCTGAACTGGTCGCGGATGTGCATGTGCAGCCTGAAGTGCGCCAATTCGTGCGCACACGTAAAGCGATAGCGGCCTTCGTTGAAGAGGGCCTTGTCGGAGATTAGGATCTCCCGGTCGCGCAGAAAACTCGCCCCCAGCACGCGCGGACCGATGTGCGAAAGGTCGGCAATTCCAAAGCGGATATCGAACGCGGTCTCAATCCAGCGATCGACGGGGATGGGGAGCGGAACTTCAGAGAGTCCGAGCTTGTGGAGGCAGAACGAGAGCGCGCGGCGCGCCTTTCGCTCGATGAGCAGGCCGCCGCTGGCGGGCTGGAAGAGCTTGCCGTACTCGTAACGCCGGGCACCCATCAGTCCGTCTTCCCTTTCTTGTCCGCGGCGAGTCTTCGGGCTGCGTCGATCAATGCGTCCCACTGACCTGCTGTGAACTTGCGGGCGGAGCGCAGCAACTCGGGCACCTTGGCGGCCGCTGTAGCGTCCTGGCTGGCGATTTCCTCGACGATTGTTTCGGGTTTGTTCCAGGCGGCACGAAGCTGGGCTTCGGGAACCTCGTAGGCGCGGGCAATCTTTACCAGCAGGGCTTCGGACGGTGACCGGTTGCCGTGCTCAATGTCCGTTAAGTGGGCCGGCGCAGTGCCGATTTGGCGAGCCATTTCGCGCAGGCCCTTGCCGAGCACCTCGCTGCGTTGCCGGCGGAGGATGTCGCCGATTTCGTCGTTGCTGCGGGTTTTCTTGCCCAAGGCATCACTCCGTTCACTGTTCGCATACATAGTAACAGGCCGGGCACCCGAGTCAAGCTGATTTTCGCTTTCATCGTTTGGTCGCGGGATAGGTGACGCGCGGCGCGACCGCGGGACCTGGTGCCGGTAGGGTCCGCTATCCCGCGACTGGCCAGGCGGCGAACGCGTGACTTGCGCCGCAGAATGCGCTATCGTCGGTGCGTGAATCAAACCGCGTTTGATTCGCGATCGTCAGAATCATGCAAACGCGTGGCCTGGCGTCTGAATCGTGGGATCGGACAACCGGTAAACCTGTCTACCAAACAGGCTAAGGAGGCGGACTTCATCACCCGCCATGTTCGAGTGCTCGTAGCGCTGGATGCCAGGAGACTGGCTCGTCCAGTGCGAGGGAGGCTCGGCTGAGTAATCCCAAGCTATTTGGAGTAATCCAGCCGTTCGATCCCATACACATCCTGGGCGGGTCGCATCGCACCTGGCCGCGCCGTGGCTCGCCACGGGGGCAAGCTTGGTCGAAGGCGTCCGCCTCGTTCTTTGCCTTGAAAACTGGGCGACCGAGACAGACTCGTGCTTTTGCGCGAGCCGGATCAGCCAAAGTGGGTGATGTCGCCATCGGCGGCTAATCCCCCTGCGGGGTTCGGGACCGACTGACGCACGCGAGTGCGCCAGCGGCCCGTTCAACGTTAGCCCGGGCAGGGAGCTTGTCTGCGGTGACGCAGACGACCGGCGCGATGATAAGCGTCGGCATTCCGCTTCAAACGGCGGATGGTGAAAAGCTCAACTGCGAAAGGCGGGAAACCGCTTCTGGGTGAGATCGATCGGAGACGTGCCGAACTGCGTTAGAAAGACCTTCGCTGACGGGTAAGGGGAGCTTCTAGATTCGTACCCCGAAATCGCCCGCCATCCGGCGGGCGAAACGATGTCAACGGCGGAAGCCGTCGGCGTACAGCGATGTGAGCGACGTGTGCGGGAGAGACGCACGCGCCGATTCCAGGTCAAGCGACGTGAACGATCGATCGGAGACTGGTTCTAACCGGGGAAGGACTCTGGCAGCCGGGGTGATGCCCGGTGCCCGCTTATCGAGCGGGTGCTTGAAACGCCGGAGTCTGGGAGCGGGGCCTGAGTAGGAGCACGCGGAAGCGTGGCGGCAGAGCGGCAAGGCAGTCGCGATGCCGTTCGTGCATTTACGGGTGGTGCCGGATGCTTGAACGACGACGAAAGGGCTGACGAGCATTTCCCATGTTTGCAGACGTGTCGGGGCGGTGCCGGGGCAGGGTTGACCTGCCCCGGCCCGTTTCGGCGGGTCGGAAGACAGCCAATGCGGTCAAACGAGGACCCTCGGGAGAGGGCCGTCGTTTGGCAGCGGATTGACGATGCACAGGCGGGGTGTACCCGCATGTGCGTCGAGGTTGCGTGGCCGCAACCGCTATGGATCTGCACTGATCTTGGTGCTGTGCGGGACACGTCGAATTCGCAAACGAATTCAGCGTGTTGGTGCGGCGAGAGCATGAGTCGGTGCGGTGGTTTTGTGCGTTGAGCAACTGCAATAGATGAATCTAGCTGCGGCGCGCGGACGGATGTCGAAAGCTTGATGCGAGTCGATGAGTTGGCGGCGACGCCGACAGCGACGATCGGTTCGCGACGGCGGGGAAGTGACGGCGTTCGGGTGCGTGGATGCGGTGACGGATTCGAAAGGGGCAGTGTGCTCAGTGCATGGCGGTGAGCGGCCGGGTTTCATGGAAGGAGGTGGTTTTGCGCGCTGAGCCGGTGACGCGGGCGACCGCGTGGCCGGCGTGCAGGAGAAATCGGAATCGAGCGAAAGGAGGTGATTGCATGGGTTGGTGGCGCACGGCGAGTGGCGGCGTCATTGGAGACGGACCTGCCGACATCATCGAAGAATTCGATGAGCGGTGCTGGCCGGAGCCGGTGAACATTCCGCCCGACGTGCGGGTACGCATCGTCGCGTGCTATCGGGAGGATTTTGACCGGGAGCCGACCGAGCGTGAACTCGGCGAGTTGCTGGAGTTCTGCGGACCGGGTCCAGAGAGGGACTGAGGCTCGAACGAAAGGAGGTTCAAGACGGCTTTGCGGGTTTGTGCCAGAACAACCCGCTCATTTGAAGGGGGGGAGGAATGATCACATGGAGTATCGCTGTATCGCCACGTCGGTAGAAGGGTTCGTTCGGCAACTAGCGGTCGCGTACATCACGCACGGTTACTGGTTTTATGTGGCCGGGACAATCCCGGAGGGCAAGGATCTGGCTACGGTCGATGCGAAGCTCATCGAGCGTTACGGGATTGCCATCTCGAAGTGGGCACGGTGCCGGCGGAAAAAACAGGGCCTCGCGAACATGCAGTACCTGCGGCACGAGCGATTCTTCGTGCTCCTCGCGACGAAGGGGCGCCACGTGTTCTTCGAGCGGGAGCGGACCTCGCTCCGCGACATTCGACGCATGCCGATTTCGTTCGGCGGGTACAGTATCGGGTGTCGGAAGGGCCGCGACGGGCGATACCATGCGTCGGTGCGAATCGGACTGCAGACTTATTTGAACTTAAAGAGCCATTTCACAACGGCTGCGATGCACATGAGAGCCGGCGATTTTCATGCCGAGTTGAAGCGGCTGCAATCCACGCGATTCGCGCCGGTTCGGCACCAAATCGCGGCCCTGCTGCGCGCCGGTAATCGAACCGGAGGCCACGCGTCGGCCCGTGGCGCTAGAACTCGCGACTGATCTCATTCCTTGGGTAGCGAGCCGCGTCGGGTTGCCCCAATCGCCGAAATGAGATCCAGGCAGCCATAGGATCGACTTTGCGGTCCACCGAGCCGTTCGTTGATCAAGCGAAATAGCTCTTCCCAGGTCTGGGGATCATGAACCGTGAGTTCCTCCAAGAGAATCGCGAAAGCTTGGGCGGTGAAATAGTCGGCTCCATACCCGCGCGTGCGCGGGAATCGGAGCTCGCGCATGATCGCCTCGCACCGCGCTCGGCCGTTATCGCCATCACCTTGAGGAGTTTCAGTCATTCGAGATCCTGATCGTAGTCCGGCGTCAGAGTGTAGAGCCTTTCGGGTCTGCTGCGTGACCATTCGTCAGGGAGAACGCAGATCGACGAGAAACTCCGAGCCTGGCGTTATCGCTGTGACGAGCAGAGTGTCGCGCGCCCTGGTACATGCGACGTAGAGCAGGTGTCGCTCCGTGTTGTACACCTCCTCCAAATCGGACTCATCGGACGCCGCCTCGATCCGCGACTGCATTGGCACGATCTCGTCATCACATGCCATCACGGCTACCGCGCGGAATTCCAAGCCCTTCGAAAGGGGCATCGTGCAAATCACAACGGCGCCATCTTTCTCTTGGATGCTGCCGCTGAGTTGCACGGCTTGAAGTCGGGCCTCAGCGACCGCCGCGAAGGCGCGTGGTATCTCCGCCTCGCTTCGCACAACGACTCCGATCTCGTGTGGTAGCAGGCCCTCGCCAATCCGCGCTATCAGCCAGTCGGAAGCGGTCTCCCGTTCCTTGTTTGCTGCGCCGCAGATCTCGACAATTGGCTCGGGTCCGCTCAGCGACGAGACAGTTCCGCGGCGAGATTCGACGTTCCCATCCACATCGGCAAGCTCAGACCTTAAGAGCCGATCCGCCGCCCGTCGAATCTGGTGCGACGTTCGGTAATTGACGCGAAGCGTTGCTGAGCGGCCACGAACGTCCACGCCGAGGGATTGCCACGAGAATGGCGTTTGGAAGATCCGCTGTCCAAGGTCGCCCGCGAAGAACAGCCCATCCGGCTTGCCGCCGGCGATAGCGGCGAGAAAACGCAGCTGCGGTACGCTGACGTCCTGCGCCTCGTCAATCACCACGCAGTCGGCCGGCGCCGACCCCCCAGTGCGAATCCGTTCCGTTGCCGCAGAGAAGACCATCGGCAAGGTCGAGAGGCCGCGTTCGCGAAGGTCTGCTCGGGTTCGGTCGAAGATGTTCCAGAGCAACTGCCGCTGCTTTTCGCCGAGCCGCATCTTGCGACCCAGGCGAGGAACATCCCGGTATGCCTCCCACGATTCAAGTTGCCAGGCATCGACAACGTCCATCCACTCCGATTCGATGAAGCCCAAGCTGAATCGATGAGTTCCGGCTGCGTCGGAGGCTGTCTTGAGCAGCGTTCTCAGCATCGCCGGTGTCGGGACACTCGGCGTTCCGAACGCTGCTTCGTACGATTCGATTCCAACCTCATCAATTGCCCGAACCGCGATTCGCGCCAGCACGTCCGGCTCGTTGGAAACCAAGCACTCCAGCTTGCGTCGAAGGTTGCGCGCAAGCGTGATGGAGAACGTCGTCAACAGGATTCGAGCTTCGCGCTTCGCACGGGCGAGATGGACCGCGCGATGCAACGCGACGACGGTTTTGCCGGTACCGGCCGACCCGGACACACGTGCCGGACCGCTGTATGAGCGCGCGACTGCGTCGCGCTGCGACGGGTGCAGAAAGACGGTCCATTTTTCCCAGGGAAAAGCCAACGCCCGTTGCAGTTCCTCAGCGTCGGCCACAACCCGGAAACGCCGTTGAGAATCGGGATGCTCGAACGGGTCCGCAGTGGTCGGTGCGGCTTCACGGACGAGCGGCGTTGCCCCGGTCGCAAGGTTAAGCAGGGCCTCGGCGGCTTCCTGGGGCAGATGGTCGGTCAGGTTGAAGAGCGTGTCTTCGGTGGCAGCCTTTGCATCGCCCAACCACTCCGCGGGAACGCCGTATGAGAGAAGCACTTCGTCCGCGACGCCGTCGAACAGCGCCGGCTTTGGCGGAGCAGGGCGCTCGACTTCGACATATCGCGGAACTTCGATTTCGAGGACCTTTTCTCGAATCTCGACGATCT
Organism: Planctomycetota bacterium; assembly: GCA_045863555.1. Lineage (GTDB taxonomy): Bacteria > Planctomycetota > Phycisphaerae > UBA1845 > Fen-1342 > JACRLV01. The sequence goes on from BTUU01000008.1 coordinate 165,725, forward strand.
GCATCGCGCCGGTCTTGGGGTGCCGCTCAATCTTCCGCCGCTCGGCCCACTGGTACGCCTTGTCGTGATGATCAACGTAGCAAAGAAGAAGGCTCGCATCGGTTTTGTGGACGATGAGCCGAATGTCGCTGCTGACGCGCACCGACCAGAAGTTCTTGTCCCGCGCGTGGTCAAGCTTATGAAACTGCATCCCCGGACGCGATGGGTCCATCTGCAAATCGAAGGCAGTGGTCTTCACGGCCTTCTGCTCATCGGCTTGCAGTCGGGCCAAGCTGTCGGTGAACGTATCGGCAATTCTGAATTCCATCGTCGTTCAATCCGATTTCGTGCTCGGCCTGCCGAGCGTCTGCCTCATATGAACCAAGGTGTGCGCTCCAAGACAGGATGCAGTGTGAACGGCTCCGCCTGCCGCAGGAATGCGGCCGTCAAATATGCGATGTCGCCCGCGTATTTCAGCGTGATTGGCTCCCCACAAAATGAGTCAGTGGACGCCCAATTCAGCTTGGTCAGATTCAATACCTGAACCGCAAGCACTCGGCGATCGGCCTGAGCTCTCGGGAGGCTCTCCGGACGTCGCACCCAAGCCGAGACTTCGAGCGGCTTTGGGGTGCCCATCGCCTTTCGGAACTGGTTGTAGCCTGTCGTCGAGAGAAATATCTTGTTGCCGGCGACTTCGACGTAGCTCCCTCGTCGCAGACTGCCGTCCGTCTCTGGCCTGCTATCGTAGAATCGCACGTTATGGTGACTGTTGATCCACACAAATGTAAACGTACCCTCCGGCCGGATTCGTCGCGCGGCGTCCAAGATGGAGAGTCGATCCGCGTTGGAGAACTTAGCCGAATAGTGAAACACAATCCGCGGTGTGGGCGGCAGTTGTGTGTGCAATTTGGTCAGCGTGCTCTCCACAAGGCGTGTCAAGTGCTGCGTCCGCTCCTCAAATTTGAAATACGCCGTGTTTCCTGAGTAGAACTCCCACTTGCCGTAGCTGTTGAACACGTTGGCAAAGCCCATGATGCGTTGACCCTCGCGCGATTGCGTATACGACAGTCCGACGAAAAAGTCCGCGTCAGGAATTGCATCCGGGAGGACCCACGGTGTTACCCCACACTTGGCTGTGATGTTCAACGCAAGATTGAGGTCCTTCCAATCCGCATCATCAAGCGTTGGCGTGTCGACCATCTGGCAAGGGACGCCGCGTTCAAGCAGGAGTCGCTTGACTTGGTAATACGGAGAGGCCTGATCGTCCAGAGCGTAGCCCTGCTCGGGTGCATGGATGAGAAAGAGGCGATCTAGCGCAGATCTGCCTTGCCAATCCGGGTGCTCCCGCAATAGTCGCTCCACTTCGCGGCGTGAGTCCTCTGTCCCGTCCACAGTGACGACGCTGCTGTACGAAAACCGTGTAGCGAAGGTGCGTTCTGCTCCCCTGTACTTGTACTTCCCAGTCTTTAAGCGTTCGATCAGTTGCTCCATATTGCGCCGTTGCGGCGCTAGACACACTGGAACAAGCTCGATCGAGTGCTGATCCGCATCATAAGTGCCAAATTGCGTAATTCCGGACCGCACGTCCGGTGACGAATACCGTTCGCGAAATTCGACGGTGGGTTCGGGCAAACGATGCACGATGAGCGATGAGCCCGAGGCCTTTTTGTGTTCGACAAGTGAAACCGGATCAGTGCTGAGCCCGACTGCAAAGTCGCCGAATTGGACTGGAAACAGCGTGTCGGCAATGTGCTGGACCATCGCTGCTGTCTTTTCCGCCCGCTCGCGCGCTGCCCCAGATTTAGAGGCCAAGCTGTGCCTCTTGATCGCGCCCGTCATATCAAAACTGATTCCGGCCTTTCGGAGCGCCACCTCAATCATCGACAGGGAACAGTGTGGCACGACCGACTGTGTCGTGACCTGCTCGGCAGCGTCGGTATCAAAGAACTGAATGGTCGCGAATTCAGTGTTGAATTCGGTAAGGCGGCCTTCCCTCCACTGCCCCGTGTTCGCTATGCAACGCTTGCCGATGAGTTGATCTCGCGACAGGTGCTTTGCGAGCTGTGAGAGAGTCTGAACACTCAGGACTTGGCATTGGTAGTCGAGGCACAAATAGAATTGCTGAAAATACTCGCGGACCTGAAATTCATACGCGGGGTAGAAGCGGACAACGCTGCGGGCGGCGGGAGGAATCTCAAGTTCGACTCCTCGTCGGTGAGCGATGATGCGGCCAAAACTAAAGCGGTCAACGAACCAATCGTGTGCAGCGAGCACGTCTCGAAAAGCCTTCATGAACTCGCCGTAGTGCGTGTTGAACGACTCGGCGCTAGCCGGTCTCTCGCCCTGGCGTATCATTAGCGGGAAGAGGTTGCAGAATTCCGTGGATTTCGCCTGGCTGGCAGCCAGAATCGCGGCCTCACGCTCTGGAGCTTTGCTTTCGAGCTTGATCAGCGTTTCATTCTCAGACAGGCGATACCAAGGTGGCGGCAACCCCAACGCGGTCATTTCCGAGAGCATCTGCTTCGTGCCTTCGCTCAAAGCCTGGACGTAAGCGACACCCTCAGGATCTTTCATCAATTTGAGCCATTCGAGCAGCTTGGGATTGCGTGGCATCGAATCGAGCACGGTGTCCTGGAGCGTGAAGTAATCGGGCACGTCATGATTGCGCTGCAAGATGCGACCGGGATTCTTGACGATGAACGCATCCGTGTAAGCTTCGCATTCAATTGGGTTACCCGTGCGATAATCGCGATGTGCGACAGCATTTACGATTGCTTCGTCAATCGCCGTTGGCGGGAACTCGGGTTCCTCAATGAAACCACCGCCTTGCTTACGCTTTTGAAATCGCTTGAAGAACGCCGATTCTCGGAAGAACGTGCGCGCTTCGCGAATCTGCATCGTGATTGGACCGGTAAACTGTTGCTCAAAAGTCGGCAGTCCGCGTTGTTGAAAATCGCTTGATGGTACGCCAAACCGCAGGATTCGGATGTGTGCGCGGGGCAACATGCGCTGTGGGTTCGAGGCAAAGAATAGGAGGCCTGCGTATGTGAACCAATGTTCGGAACCCCGCCGGATGATAGCACCTGCTTCGTAAAGCAATCGCTCATCCGAAAAGCCGGAAGTCGAACCCGGATGAAAAACCTTGCGAAACTCGGACAGCACGTCTCGGGCTACATCGTTTATGTCGAACAGGCAGCAAAATGTGCTCTCGGAATCGAGAAGGCCCTTTGTGTGCTTGATCTGCTCGCGCATCTCGTGGGTGAGCGGCACATTCTGGCAGCCGTTACGCGTTCAAGCTTTCGGGTGCGTGCCCGGTGTCTCACAGATTCCGTTGTCCGTGTAAGGCACGAAAATCAGGCAGATGAGTTTCGGGTTCCCGGTCGCGTCATTCGCATGGTGGAGTTTGACCTCTGCGGCCTGATGGTGCAGAAGCGCGCCGATGTCGGTCAGGCTGTTCCGCTGGGATTCAGACAGGTGGTCGAGTCCGACTACATCGCCATTCGAGGCAATGCCGAGAACCAGGCAGCCACCGCTCTTGTTCCGCTGAGCGAATCCTGATACGACTTCTGTGATCTCGTCGCGCACTTCCTTTAGCTGTTTTCGCAATGTAGACGGATCGACATTCGCCTGGCCGGCTATCTTGCGGTCGAAATACTGGCCCTCAAAATCATCGTCGCGCGGCTGCGTGAGAAAGGTCCAATGGGCAGCAGGGTCATCGAATACAGCTCTCGGTGATGGAATCGGCATTTCTCTGTAGTCCAACCTGTTGCGCCGGATTCCGGCGGCTGCGTTCATTCCACCCGGAACACCTTCATCACCTCGTCGCCGAGATGGTTGATCACTTTCACCGCGATGCGGCCGCTCTTGGGCTTTTCGAACGGCCGGGACGTGTCGCTGTGAAGCGTTGCCCAGGCTTCCTCGTTGATCTCGGCTTTGAGCGTCGTTTTGAGCGACTTGTACGGGTCGCCGGCGCCGAGGAAATAGGCGTGGCGAACGAAGAAGCTCTCCTCGTTATAGTCGGTGTCGATGAACCAGCATGCGATGCCTTCTGCGCCGTCGCTGCGGACCTCGCCGCTGCTGGGGTGGAACACGTCCACGCCGTTGATTTTGACCCGCACCTTGCCGCGGTCGGGGCCATCTTTGACCGGCAGCATTTCGATGTCCGGCTCGCCGAAAATGACGAACAGGTTGCCCTTGCCGGTGCTCTTGAGGTCCTCGGACATGTGCAGCTCGGCGTTCATGCGAGCCTTCAGAACCGGGATGCGGCCGAGCTTGCTGAATTCGGAGGCGTGGGCCTCGTAGTTGAACGCACAGGCGATCAGCACGTCGAAATTGGCGTCGCCGGCCTCCCGGGCGGCGGCAACCAGGTCTTGCCGGGCGACGGTGCCGAACTCGGGGCCGACGAAGATTCCGGCCCGCTTTTCCTTGGCCGCGCCGTCGCCATCCCCTTCAACGTACCGCCCTTCGGCGCAGATGTAATGACCGGGCCAGGGCGCGACGGAGGAGAACGTGATCTTGTCCTCCTTGTGGGCCTGCTGCACGCCGGCGGCTTTGAGGTTGTCCAGGATCATCCGGACGAATCCGGCTTCGTCCTCGGTGCGGGCGGGCGCTTTTGCCGGGTCAATCAGCTCATCGTCCGGCCCAACCGTCAGCACGCGATGCGGCGACAGGCTCTCGACTGTGAAGGGGCCAGCGACACGGACCTTTTTCTTGTCCTCGTACGGCTTGTCGTAGAGGTACTCAAAGTCGGCTTTGGCAGCGATGGAGGCGTCGATCTCCTTTTGCCGGGCGATGCGCTGCTCCCACCACGCCGCGTGCAGCCTATTCGCGGTGTCTGACCACTTTGCATCGGCTTCGCGCGGAATCTCCCACTCCTCCCACTTCTTGCTGAGCGCGACGTTGAGCTGCTGCCGAAGCGGTTCGAGGATTGCCTGAGACCTGTCCCAAATCACGTCGATTTCCGCGTTGCTCGCGATATTGCTGAGCATGACGTGCGGAACGCGCTCGTAGACGAACCCTTGACGCACGTCATTCTTCGTGGGTGCGGATGACGGCTCCAATCGCGAAACGGCGGCCTCCCTTAGTTGGCCGTCGCGACTATCTGAAAGCAAGTAGTAGGCAAACCGCGCACCCATGATCCTCGCGCGCGCGAGAGCGAGCGCGACGCGCGATGTGTCAATCGTGATCCAACGCCGGCCCCACTGTTCAGCAACAGCAGCAGTCGTGCCGGAACCACACGTTGGGTCCAAGATGAGATCGCCCGGGTCGGAAACCATCAGCAAGCATCGCTGAACAACCTTCTCAGACGTTTCGACGACATATCGTTTTTCTGAAGCGAATCCGGCTATGCCGGTATCTGACCAGACATTGTTCTCCTGAAACGCCGCGAAATCGTTGAAGTAGCGAACGTAGTACAGCCCGCTGCCAGTGGTACTTAGTCGCGACGCCATCTTCAGCCGGGCCATCCCTTGCTCGTTTGTCTTCCAGCGGACCTTTTCGGACGGCCGAAATGTCTGCCCCTGAAACTGCACCGGAAACCACGAAGCGGCGCCTTCGCCTTTCTTGCGTCCGACGCTCTGGCTCGTCAGGTTGTCGATGCGGAAGACGCGCGCACCATCCGGCGGAACTTGTTGGCCTGAGACTTCTTCGGCGTGAAGAGCGCGTTCCGTAAGGTCAGCCAAGCGAACACGCTTGTATGCGCCTCCACCGACTCCGCCGACTTCCTTGAGCGTCAACGGCTGTCGGAACTTGAGGTGCTCGCGCGATTTTGCGTAAAGCAGCAGCACATCGTATGTGCCGGGGAGGTATTCTGACGTGGCGCCGGCTGTCTTTGAAAACACGATCTGTGATATGAAGTTATCCGCGCCAAACACCTCATCTAAGAGGCCGCGAATCAGGTGGCAATTGCCCTGTCCGATTTGAAGGAAAACGGAACCCGACGGCTTAAGCAAGTCCCGAGCAACGGTGAGTCGATCGCGAAGGTAAGTCAGATAAGAGTGGATTCCGTCGCGCCAAGTATCCCTGAATGCTCTTACCTGCTCGGGCTCTCGTGTGATGTGCTCGACGTTGCCGTCTCTCACGTCGCGGCTTGTCGTTGACCACTGGAAGTTCGAGTTGAACTTGATTCCGTAGGGAGGGTCAACATAGACGCACTGTACCTGGCCTCGAAGCCCCTCGCGTTCCGCAAGCGACGCCATGACTTCGAGCGCGTCGCCGAGAATCATCCGATTCGTCCAGTTCGCGTCGTGCTGGTAGAACTCGGTCTTCGCATCGGTGTTCGGCAGCCCGTTGAAATGGTCGTACAGATCAGCGAAGAGGGTAGGTGCGGCTGCCTCCTCCTTGGCACGCTCGGCTTCACGCGTCTTCCGCTGAAGGTCGTCGATCAGCACCTTGGGGTGGACCTTCTCCTGGATGTAAAGGGGAGGCGCCTGCACGACGAGATCGGACCAGTCCTTCTCATCCTTGCCGCGCCAGATGAGCTGCGGATCCAGGTCGCGATTGCGGCCGGACTTCTCGGCAGCCAGCGGATCGCCCTCGCCGCCGACGGCTCGCTCGTACGCAATGCGGATCGGCGCCTGCATCTCTTTGGGCACGACAGACTGATACTCAGCCGTCGGAATGTTCTTCCGCGACGCCTCATCGTGCGTGAGCGCCTCGACGGTCTTCTTGGCGGCCGGCTTCTTGTTGTTGTTCTTGGCCATGATGGCTCGGGCTCTCGTCGTTAGTATCTCTCGTACGCGAAGACTCTGATCTCAATCGGTCGCACAACTCGCTTCAGCGCCCTGAGCTTCCTGCGGTTAATGATGTTCTTGGACGCTAGGACGGTTCTTAGGCTCGTGGAGGATATCCAATTGCTGTTCCAAATTGGCTCGTCTTTGCCACAAACGATGTGGCACAACGTTTCCTCGAATGGCACCGAAGGATCGATCGGATGGCTGATCCGCTGGAGCCACACCTCCATGTGTCCCGTGTTCGGGAGCTGCGAGAGTTTCGCTCGAATCTTCTGAATGACACTCCGCCGCGCGGCGTCGTTTTCAAGGACGCTGAGCAGCTTGCTGATAATGGCCGCGCAAACAGGAAACACACGCGGGCTTTGATACGCGATATCGACCGCGATGCTGATCAGGACGAGAGGGTGCCGAATGTCCCTTGTTGAGCTAAGGCGCTCGTGAAAGTTGGTTAGCGTAACGGCCAGGCTGCCGGCATTCGGGAAGTTCATGCCGTGTGCATGAATCACGAGCAAGTGCTTCTGGAGGCTCTTGTCGCCCTGCCGGCCCGTAAGCCATGCCCGTTTGTCGGGTTTCAGCGAGCCGGTCACAACGGACTGACTTCGGGTAGTTTTCTCAGCGTTGAGCTTGAGGCCCAGATCTATCAGAACTTCCGTCAGCGTCTTGAGGATCGTCTCGCCAAGCTGGGGGTTGTTTACAAAGATGCGATAATCGTCACGGTAGCGCAGGATGCGGTACTCGGTGATTCCCTGCGCCTTGAGTCGGCCGCCCAGCATGAGGTCCGCATAGCCCAGGACCATCTCTGCGATCAGGTTCATCAGAACGGACCCTTGCGGAATACCGTTCGTTTGGCCGTGTCGCATGTCCTGAATGTGGGCGTCAATTACGTTCCCGACCAAGGTCTTGTCACTTCGCCGGGCTTTCGCGACCGAACGGTCATGCAGCGCCCAGGCAATCGAGTGCGTATAGATGTCCCCGTAGCAGTCCGTGATGTCAGCATGCAGGATGTACTGGTACTCCAGCGCCAGCTCTATGGAGCCTTGCTCGATGCCTTGCCACCATTGAGAAATCTGTGCCGCCTTGTCCATCTGCGTTGAGAGCGACTTTACGGGAATGCTGAGGCACTTGATTGCATCGATGGCGGCGAACTCGGCGAAGCGGCTCCGAATCGCCGTCCAATGGTCCTTCTTGGTGATTTCACCCACGAGCGACACGTAAAGAGCCGGGTGAATCAACTGGAAGGGCCGCCATGCGTGCCGACCATCCTTATTGGATAGCATCGCGTAGTTGACACCCTCATGCTGACGGGCGTTCCGCAACCCGGAGAGTGGCGAGGTGCGAATCTCCTTGGCGACAGCCGTGAGAATTCCGCCAAACTGAAGGTAGTCCGGCAGCTCGACGGTGCAGTAACTGTCCGGCTTGAGCAGGAAGGCTCGTGCTTGAGCGTTCGTCATGTCGAGCAGCGACTGTGGTCGCGGCGGTGGAGCCCTCTTGGCCCTCCTCGCCCTGGTGGCCGTGCGCGACCGTTTGTTGGCAGCCGTTCTGGCCATCGCGTTATGCCACTCCGGCCATAATGCCGCTGTCGCGGGCGACTTCGTCGCTTACCTCTTCGCCTTCGTCGGCCGTGGCGGTGCCCTCAACGATGGAATGGCCCGTGGCTTTGCTGATCAGCGCCAGCAGCGCCCGTCGGCGGTCGCGCATGAAACCCTCGAAATCGTCAGCGCGAAGCAGTTCCGGCGAAATGCAGTGTGAGCGGAGGTAACTGTCGAGAACATCCGCCGGAATCGGCGGGTTCTCGATTTGTCCTTTGGAGTTCTTCTTTCCGAGTTCGAGCTTCGCCAGGTACTCGGACGGCGCGACGCCGCCGATGATGCGGTTCGTGCGGTAGCTCAGCGGCGTCTTGTTGATCACAGAGTCGTAGATCTTGGCGTCGATCTTCCGTTTGTCGCACCAATCCTGCGGGAAAATGTGATGGATATCGACAGCCTCGTCGAAAAAGACGGTGAGGTCGTAGCCCTGCCCGGTCCTGAAGTCCTGCGCCCCCTCACGCATGAGCAGTGCGTGGATGCCCTTGTACGCAGCGGACAGGCGGGTTCGCATCGTGAGGAGGCGATCTGCGCGAAACACGCCGTCTCGGACGGTGGCGGGTTCAGCGCCTCCGGCAAGCCACGCGGGAACCTCGACAATGTCCTTTGCGAAGCGGCTCTCGACGGCGCCTCCGTACAACTCACCGAAGATTCCGCACCAATACCACCTGGCGATTCTGGCTAGATGTCCGGCGTGCTCGGCGGATTCGCCCATCTCGGCGAAGATTGCGGCGAGCGGCACAAGTTGCGTCTGATACGGGAGGTCGAGTACGCGGTGAACGCACTGCTGGCGGAGGAACTTCGCAGCACGTTTGAACCCGTTCTCAACAGCATCTCGGTATCGCAGGTATTCTTCGAGCGGAAGGTCCAGCAGCGATTGGCGAGTCGCACGCACCGCGGGGAGATCGTGTTCACTCACTCCGGCCGCCTCTTTTTCAGCTCTGACCCGCTTCGTGAAGAGCAGCGCGATGGCCTGAAGCACGTCGGTGCTCGCGACTTTGGCGAGCACGCCGGCCGACTGATCAGCCGCACGGCCAAACTCGGTCAGTCGGGTCTGCAAGCCCTTCTTTCCGTCCGCGCCAAGCCAGTCGTCGCGGAGCTTATGGCCGCGCGCGGCGTACATCGCGGTGAGAAGCTCGAATGCGTCGAGCGGCTTGCCGCCGGTGTTCACCTTTTCGAACACAAGACAGACGGCCTCATGCGACGTGTCGTGGGCGAGCGTGATGACCGGCACATGATAGGATTTGAAGTTGTTCAACACCTCGTTCTTGAACCGCTTGAACACGTCGCGCTTCGGAGCATCGCCCTTCGCGATCCAATGGTCGCCGAAGCTCTCCTGCCACTCGTCCCAATCGAACACGCGATTGAGTGGAAACATGAGCTGTTCGTACTCGCGCACGGGCTCTGCGAGATCGAGGAGTATGTCCTTGTCGAAGTTCGTCTTGATGCGACGGTCTTCGGGAACCGTGAAGATTGCGTCGTCTCGATCCACTCCGACTGCGAGTGATTTCATGATGTCGATATAAAACCAGCGGCGCACGAGCTTGTTCTTGGGCGTGATCGTCTCGACGACTTCGCGACGCATGCAGGACTGGTAAAGTGATGTCATGCGCTGCTGGCCGTCGAGAAGCAGCTCCGTCGGCGATATGTCGTTTGCCCCAGAGTGGGCGCCCTGAACAGGCCGGCGGGCGAAGATCGTGGCGCCGGAATTGGATTCCAACGTCATCAACGCTCCAATCGGGAATGCGCAGGAAACCGACGCGATCAGGCTGAGTATCCGATCCTCCGCCCAGACCCAGCTTCGTTGAAAATCAGGCAGTTGAATCTTGCCGTCGCCGCATTGGCGTAAGAGCGCTTCGAGCGAAACGGGATTCGTCCTGAACGCCTCTTTGGACATGCTCTCACGCACTCCTGACGTAGGTGCAGATCAATTCGTCGAAATAGGATTCGACTTTCTGCTCGAAATCGCTCTGCATTTCCCAAATGTCGCAAAACTCGGCGAAGGCCCAGCGACCATAGCTGCCGAGGTTGTTCACACCGGGCACCCAGTAGGTGTCCATCGTGGATTTCTTCTCCTTGGCGTCCTCGCGGCGGTAGCCTTTGATCTCGACAATCACGTGCAGCAGGTCTGATGTGCCGTCGGGATGCGGCGGATGCCCGTCGTCCACAAGCACGATGAAGTCGGGCCGGTACCTGCGGGATTCGGAGCCGTACTTGTACGGGATTTCGAGGCCGAGATTGTGATTCTTCGCGTAGGCCCGCACGCGCGGGTGGTTCTCCGCGACGCGGCAGAACTCGGCTTCCCAGTCACTGTCGAGAATGACCCAGTTGATGTGGCAGCGGCGGGCGTCGGTCTGCCAGCGATCCTTCCTTGACGTGTTGAAGTTCACGAAGCGCGTGGAGCCCATCGGGTTATAGGGGTCCAGCACGGCCTTGATTGGGCATTCGCCGACGAGCTTGCTGACGATGCCGCGCGTAATGCGCTCGCAGGCCATGTCAGCGAGCTCCTGATACATGAGCTGAGCCGGGTACGTGCCGCCTTTGCAGACCAGGTGGCCGTCGAGCCACTCGCGGGTGATGCGCTTGAGCTGGCCGAAGAGATGCAGCTTGGGGTCTTCGCCGGGGTCGCGCCACTTCGTGTAGAGCAGACGCTGCGTGAGGTGGAATAGCAGTGTCGAGCGGCGCAGGTCGCCTGTGTGGACGAGATTCAGGTCCACCGCCTCGCCGATGATGCCCTGATTCTGCGTCACCGAGGGACCGACGAGTTCGGGCGTCAGTTCAAGCGTTGCGTCGTCGGTGAAGGTGGCAGATAGGCGCTCTTCCGGGAGCTCGACGCGGTACCCCTCCACGCGGGGAAACCGGATTTCCAGCGCGTCGCGGTCTGGGCGAACGGCTTTGACGTTGATCGTGTCGCGAGGGGGCTGAGGCGGCGCGACGACGGGCTTGGCCGTGAAGTCGAACGGGATTCCGAGCACGTCGGCGTATTCGACGTTGAAGAGGTTCTCCTCGTTGAGGTCATACGACTGACGCCGAAGCGCGCGACCGATGACCTGTTCGCACAGAAGCTGCGTGCCGAAGGCCCGGACGCCGAGAACGTGCGTCACGGTGTTCGCGTCCCAACCCTCGGTGAGCATGGAGACTGACACGACGCAGCGAATTGAGTCGCCGAGCCGGCCTTGTTTGCCGACTGTGTTCATGACCTCGCGGAGCAAGTCCTGGTCGCTGAGCTTCTCGGCCTGGCGGCGGTCGCCGGTGCGTTCGACAATTTCGCGGCGGAACCGGTCGATTTCGTCGGTGGCCATATTGCGGAAGTTGTCGTCGAGCGCTTCGCCGGATTCGAGCTGTTCGCTGTCGATAAGCAGCGTTCGCGGCCGGCCGAGCGGATTGCCGTGTTCGTCGAAGTTGCGGAAGAGTCGCAGGCGTCCTTCGACAAGCTGGCCCGTTCCGTCGTCATCCTCGCGGACGAAACCGGAGATGTAGTCGTAGATCAATTTGGAAATGGCCGTGTTCTGGCAGACCACGATGAAGCACGGCGGAACGGCAATCTTCTCCTTCTCCCAGAGTTCGAAGGTTTTCTCATAGTGGCCGTAGAGCGCTTCAAGCGCGGTCTGCAATTCGACGGGGATGGAAAGCGGGTCGAGCTTGCCACCCTTTCCGCGGCCTTTCCGCGGCATCTTCTTGCCGACATGCTTCCAAAGCTCGCGGAACTTGGGCATGTCGCTGCCGGGTATGTTGTCCGCAACCGGGACGCGCGGAAGTTTGACGATGCCGCACTCGATGGCGTCCATGAGCGAGAAATCCGTCATCGTCCACGGAAACAGCGTCCCCTCGGCGTAGCCGGACCCGCGGAGGAAGAAAGGCGTCGCCGACAGGTCGACGACGCGCTGGATTCCAAGCTTGCGGCCGACCGCTTCCAGACCGGAGATCCAGAGCCTCGCGGCTTCGCGATTCTTCTTTGCTTCCTTCTCGTCATCGCCCTTCAGATCGCCTTCTTCATCGGCCTCGGGCGGCTTGCCACGGTAGCAGTGGTGCGCCTCGTCGTTCAGCACGAACACGGTTTTCATGCCCATCAGATCGGGCATGACGCGCTGGAGCATTTGCCCTTCGGTTTCGAGCGTCTTGATCTCGTCGCTCTCGCGGTGGACGCGGCCTTCGAGCAAGGCACGCCCGCCGGATGACAAGTCCATCGTCTCACGGAGCTTGAAGGCGTGGTAGTTCGTGATGACGATCTTCGCTCGGTCGAGATCGCCGAGCATGTCATTGGGGACAAGCTCGCGGCTCTTGTAATAAGCGTCGGGATCGTTCGGCTGGAGTACGCGGAGCCGGTCGCGAATCGTGAGGCCGGGTGTGGCAACAAGAAACCCGCGAGTAAATTTCTTGCTGTTCGGACGGCGAACGGCGTTGATCGTCTGCCAAGCGATCAGCATGGCCATCACTGTCGTCTTGCCGGCGCCCGTGGCCAGTTTCAGGGCGAAACGGGCGAGACCCGGGTTGGCCTGATCGTTGGCTGCATCGAGGTGGTCCAAAATGACGCGGCCATCCTTGCCGAGAGTAGGAGCGACCTCGCTCAACCAAATCGCAGTCTCCGCTGCTTCGACCTGGCAAAAAAACGGGCGAATGCTGCTGAACGGATGGTATCGCCAATGCTGAAGCAGCCGCGCCGTTTCGGGCGTGACGTTCCATGAATCAGGGCTTTGCAGCCGCCGCCAGCCGTCTACGCGCTCGCGCACGGCGTTAACGATCGACATCGTTTCGTACCGCTGCTTCGCAGTCGAGACTTCTTCTGCCTCGTCGAAGACCAACTCCTGCTGCTCAGTCGCTCGCCGTTTCTTCGGTTTCGGAATCGGAGTAATGAACTCGGCACGTCGTCGGCGCTCCTCGATCCGATTCGTAGGTTGTCCATGCGCGTCGAGCTGCCAGTGCCTCGCCGGGTATTCGTAGGGCGAGTTGAGGATCGGCTTTTCGAAGAACAGGTCTGCCACGGGTTCTCTCGGTGCTAGAGCACGGGATGCTGTCGCCTAGAGGATCGCGCTTGTCCAGGCGGGACGAATTGTTCGCCTCGGGAACCTACGCGTTACGGCGATGCGCGCGAGTTTTCGGGCTGGTGTCCCCGCCATCTGCAAGCCAGCGGTCAATAAGTCCTTTATGAAAACGCCAGTGCTTTCCGACTTTCTTTCCAGGCATCCTCCCATTCTGTGCGAGCCTGTAGAGCGAGGACTTGGCGACCTTGAGATAGTTGGCGAGCTCGTCGATCGTCATTACGTCGTCGGTCGGCTTCTTTGCCATGGTCTCTTCGCGCCTCAGACCCACCTTGCTCATGGGCTCGTTAACCTGCCGAATTTGATCGTTGTTAGTCGTTTCTGTCAAACAGGCCGCTCTGCCGGACCCTCATTCGCATTTCGCGCGAACAAACCGCACACGGCCTGCGAGGCCCGCCATAACGATCATGACGGCCTAGGCCTGCATCCTGGAGAAGACTCAATGGCGAAGTCCGAACAGCTTCAGTTCAACTGGTCGATTCACGCACCGGCTCAGGCGCTTGTCGATGTCGCAGAGACCGGAGTCGTTTCGAAAGAGGCGGGTGCAGGAAACGAGTCAGATGTAGATGCCGCGCGTCGGCGTGGGCCAGACCGCTCTCGCCCGACTCCGGGCATGGTTCTTCTCGCTCGGTGTATCGCAGCAACGCTTGAACACGAGCCCAACACACGAATCGACAATCGGCTGCTCAATTCTGTGGCCCGTAGGTCATTAGGTGGGGCGGCTGGCCACGCGCGCGACATGTACGACGCAGCCGAGGCGGGCATGAACATCCGGATCGCCCGCGCCGGTCTCGATCTGGTGGACGTTGCTGGCTCCATCGGAGTTCTGCTCGCCCTGCAGGAGCGGATGCCTCGTGAAGTACGGCGCAACGCGATACAGGTCGAGCTTCAGCAGTTCAGCACACCGCCGGCCGAAGCGATTCTCGTTGCAAGCGCCGCGGCACTCTGTTCGGGCATGCGCGTTCTAGAACCTAGCGCAGGGACGGGAAACATCGCGGTCCTCGCACGGCTCGCCGGCGCGTGCGTCGATACGAACGAGATCGACGGGCGTCGGCGCGCGTTGCTGGAGCTTCAGGGATTCACGCCAACGGCGTTCGATGCGGAACGGCTCGACAACCTCCTGCCCGCAGATCGCTTCTACGATGCTGTCGTGATGAATCCGCCGTTCTCGGCAACCGGTGGCCGCGTGAATGGCCACAGCACGGCTTTTGGCGCGCGGCACGTCGAGCAGGCGCTGCTAAGGCTCAAACCAGGCGGCCGGCTCGTCGCCATTGTCGGGCGCGGCATGGCGCTTGACCGACCGAAGTTTCGCGCATGGTGGGCTGAGATCGAGGCGCGCTTTCGCGTGCGAGCGAACATCGGCATCGACGGCAATGCGTACAGCAAGTTCGGCACAACCTTTGATCATCAGATCATCGTAATCGACAACGATGGCTCGACAGACGATGAGGCCAGCATTGTTACGGCGGCTGGTTTGTCACTGCATCAAGCGTGGGACCATTTGAAGCAATTCGCAGAGGAGGATGTTTATGGGCGAATACGCAAACTCAATTCGGTCGAGGGCGGTCGCGGCGCTGGTTTCGATGGCTCGCGAAGCACCTCCGCGAGACTGCGATCCAATCTTATTGCTGATCTCTCGCCTGCTGGAGGAGGGAACGGACGATTGCCCGGCGGAGCCGGGGGAATTCGTGACGGTGGACGACTGGATGCTCTGGAATCGACTGGTCGCGACCCGACCGCGCCTCGTTCGAGCGGCGATAACGGCGACGCTGGAGTGGGAGCGACCGATCCTGCCGAGAGAGACCATGAAGATGCAGGTATGGGGGGCGAGGCTGGTGCTCAGCACGCTGGACCGCCTGGCGTTGAGATGACAATCGGCAAGCAGGAGCGCGGCCCTCCTCTGCCGTTGCACGTTGAAGATGGCTCGGTTTATGCGGTATACCGTGTTCAGAAGGCCCTCGTCGTTGACGCAGAATCGCATCCGGCAAGTGTGGTGGAATCCGTGGCGATGGCGTCGGTCGAGCCGCCTGATCCCACCTATCAGCTTCAATTGCCTGTCGATGTAGTTCGCGAAGGCCGCATCTCGGACATTCAAATCGAAGACGTGATCTACGCCGGCCAGGCGACGGAATCACTGTTGCCGAACGGCTCGCGGCGTGGACATTGGAATGGCGACGGCACAGGCATCGGCAAGGGTCGTGAGATCTACGCATTCATGTACGAGCAGTATGAGCGGGGTCGGACGAAGCACGTGCACGTCTCCGCGTCGCACCAGCTCGTGGCCGACGCCGAGCGGGATCGCAGCGCTGTCGGGCTGCCGTTACCGATCATTCATCAGGCCCGCTTCAAGACGGCCGACCGCGTGACCACCCCGGAAGGTGTGTTTTTCACGACGTACACCATGCTCAGCATGGATTTCGACGGCGACCGCCAGCGGTTCAAGCAGCTTACAGAATGGTTGGGGCCGGACTTCGAGGGCGTAATCGCCTTTGACGAAGCTCATTTGATGAAGAACGCCGCGGCAACGCCGCACGGCGGAAAGGCGACCGTCGATGAAGGCACGCTCCGCGGCAACATGGGCATCACGCTGCAACGGCTCTTCCCGCGTGCGCGCGTGCGGTATTTCAGTGCGACCGGCGCGACGGAAGCCCGGCACATGGCGCCGTATGAACGGCTCGGACTCTGGGGCGAAGGCGCGCCGTTTCCGGATTTCGCGGCCTTCCTGGTGGCGATGGAACGCGGCGGCGTGGCCGCAATGGAAATGCTCTGCCGCGATCTGAAGAGCGTCGGCACCTACCTCTCGCGAACCATCAGCTACGGACCGACCCGCTGGCCGGACGGCACGATTGTCCCTGAGAGCGCGGTCGAATACGAACCGCTGGTGCATGGCATGACGGCCGATGAGCGCCGCCAGTACGACCAGATCGCGGACTTGTGGGCCGAACTGCTCACGGCGTTTGAACGCGGCGAGCAGACCGCCTGCCAGAAAAGGAACGCTCACCGGTACGCGCAGTTCTACGCCGCCCAGCAACGGTTTTTTCTGCAGCTCATGCTCGCCTACGCGCTCCCGGATGTGCTGCCGGCCATCGAACGGGACCTGGCGGCGGAACGGTCGGTCGTACTGAGCCTTTTCAACACCGGCGAAGCCCAGGCCGACCGAAAAGTCCGTGATGCGCGTGCCCAGGGCGTTGAACTCAGCGAGCTGGATGCGACGCCGCGCGAAATGATCGTGCAGCTCATTGAGACACAGTTCCCGATCTACCAGTACCGCGAACAAACCGACCCGGCTACCGGCAACGTCGTGAGCGTGCGTGTCGAAGACGCCGCTGGCAACCCTGAGATCAACCGCGAAAACCTCCGCCGGCAGCAGGAACTGCTCGACAAGGTGGCGGACCTCGACATCCCGCACAATCCGCTCGACGCACTGGTCGGACACTTCGGCGTCGGCCAGGTGGCCGAGATCAGTGGGCGAACCCATCGCTGGGAACGCGGCAAATATGTCCGCCGCAAACTGCAGGGCGTGCCGCGGCGGCAGCTCAACGAATACGAAACACGCCTGTTTCAACGCGGGCACAAGCGCGTGGCCGTAATCTCCGGCGCCGGTTCCACCGGAATCAGTGTTCATGCCGACTTGATGGCCGGCAATCAACAGCGGCGCGTCTTCTACGCCTTCCAGCTCTCGTGGTCAGCCGACCAGCAGATGCAGGCGTTCGGCCGTGTGCATCGCTCCAATCAGACCTCGGCACCCATCATTCGGTTGGTGCTGCTCGACCTGGCCGGTCAGAAGCGGCTGGTCAATGCAGTCTCGAAGCGGCTTGCGGCACTCGGGGCGCTCACCAAGGGTGAACGGCACTCGTTGTCGAGCGATCTCTTCCGACCGGAGGACGTGACCGACGAATACGGCAAGGCGGCGCTCACGCGGCTGTATCGCGAGATCGAATTGAATCGGCACGTCGAAGCGGGCATCGGCATACGCGACCTCGACCGCATGGGCGTTCTGAACAAGGAAAAGACCGCCGTCCGTGATAATTACGCGCGCAACGTGGAGCAGTTCCTCAACCGCATCATGGTGCTGCCCGTCGAGAAGCAGAACCGCATTTTCGAGCTGTTCTTCGATCGCTATCGGCAGGCCGTTGACGCCGCCAAGCGGGCGGGGGCGTTCGACTTTGGGGTCGAGGAGCTGCGAGCACGCAATCTGCGTGCGGTCGCTGAGGCACAGGTGCTCTACACACACGCAGCCTCCGGGGCGCGGACCTTGCTGCACGAACTGGAGGGTGAAGTCGATGTCGAACGAATGTCATTTGCCCTCGCGCTCGGGTCGCACGCGGATGAGGGCTTTTATCGCAACCGGCGCAGCGGGCGAGTCTATGCGGTGGCGTCGCATTTGGAGACGCGCCCGAATGAGATACTGCTCACGACCGTAAACGGCTCGCGGCGCTCCTTGGACCGGCCCGAACTTGGGCAGAAGTACGAGCCGGTCGAGTGTGAAGATGCACGCGCGTGGTGGGAGCGGGCATACGCGGAGACGCCGGCGACGGAAGCGCGCCGGTTCCACATTCTCAGCGGGGCCATCTTCCCGATATACGACAAGATCATGGGCGCCTCCGGTATCCAGAGCATGAAGATTGCCCGCGCAGTGCTGGCCGACGGCCGTGCGCTGGTTGGCCTGAATCTCGGTCCGGCTGATGTTCCCAACGTCAAACAGCGCCTGGGCATCGGAACACCCCTCGCGGAGACGTCGCCTGCGGAGTTGCTCCATCTGCTCGAAGGCGGCAGCGTGATCGAACTTGATAACGGCTGGCTGCTGAAACGGTCGCGACTGGCTGGCGACGATATCGTCGAACTGGTGCTGAACGGCGTCGCCGCCAACAGGAACGAGCTGGAGGGCTACGGATTGAGCGAGGAGATTGTCCAGTTCAAGCGGCGCTGGTTCGTTGTTGTGGAGGATGCAGAGCGTGGGCTCACGATATTGCTCAAGCGCCACCAGCCGATACGGGACGTTTCTGTGCGGGAACCGACTGGTGCCGACAACGACCCGATCGACGATTAGGGTCGGTCTACTGCCGCCACATGATTGTGTCAGAGCAATCGATCACGCTCCACGCGCTGAGTCATTCGAGCCAGATCATGGCGATAACTGCGCCCGTATTTCCGAGCGGGATAATCGCCTCCATCGCGTCCTCAGCATAATCGGGAAACTTGCTGGCCCACTCGCACATGCCTACGCATTGCGTTTCCGCTTCTGGGATCTTCCCTTCGAAGAATCGCCCAGCAAGTGTTCGGGGCGACACGGCCGTACCGCCGTCGATCCATAATGGACCCTCGATGTCCTTGCTGCATCTCCACCACTTGATCCTGCCCTTCTCACACATGACAAAGACGCAGTGCTCTTTGCACAACTCAACGAAACGCACGGCCGCGGCGGTACGTGTGACCAAAAACCGGTTCGCTAGCCCGTTTATCACATCGGGGTTCGGCGCATTTCCTGCGATTGCAGGCCGATAGAGATCCTCGGGCATTAGCAACTCCGCTGCGAACCAGTTTGCCTCCGCTTCGGGCTCGCTTTCCTTGTAGCGGGCGAGCATATCCTCCTTCGTGCAGGCCAATAACTGCGAAATAGCCGCATGAAGGCGCCAATGCCCCAGTTCGTGCGCGATAGCAAATCGCTTGCGCCCGTGCTGTCGGATCTCGCGGTTCACGCGGATGATGCCTCTGTCGGCCCTGCGAACAAGCCGAGCGTCAGCCGAGTCGAGCGGGCCTTCCATGACGGCAACTCCAAGGGCCCACGCAACGTCCTCCAGAACAAGTTCCTCGGGCGAGCGGAAACCGTACTGCCGCCAGAGCTTGGCTGCATCGCCGGCAGCAAACGCTCTCCGGACCTCAGGGCTCATCGACGCCGCCTCCGCGGTCCAGTTCCTCAAGTCGCGCCAAATCTTCCAGCAAACTCTCGACGTCAGCGTCGGTGGCAACCTTCTCAAGTTTCCGAAGATAGACCGCTCGCTGTGCGGCCGGCACGCGCGCCGCAATCAGGCTCTCGAGGCGATCGCGGGCGTTGTCAATTTGGCCCAATACAGTGCCGGCTAATCGCCGGATAGCTGAAGGACGCTCGGCCCTTGCTCGTGCAAGGGTTTCCCGGGCACGTCGGGTTTCCAGCGCCTGATTGACGCGAGCAAGCGCCGGTCTGATGTCGATACCGGCACGTCGCAATTCCGCGTCAACCTCGCTTATGGACATCTGCTCGACATCGGGTGTTACGAAGTCGAAAAAGCGGTCCCACACGCGGTCGTCGAACTGGTCGAGTTTTTTCATGTGGTGCCTTTCGACACTGAGACCTTCAACGGTGCCAGTGCCCTTGCCAGCCTCTTCTTCAAGTTCGTGATCTCGTCCTCCGTAACTTCGAGATACTCGGCAAGCTCCTTCCGGCCGACGATTTCGGCTTCAAGACACTCAAATAACGCGGTCAATCGCGGTTCCTTCTCCAAAATCTTTAGCGCCTGTGCGCGAAACCGGCGGGCCGCCTCGGCATCGGCGACAATTCGAGCAGGCTGTTCGGCGACAAACGTCGTCGGATGCCACCTATCGGATGGCGCATCGTCAGCGGCTTCCGGCTCGGCTCGCATCACCCGGTTTTCGGGCCTTTCGACGGCATGGCTGATCATGCTGTCGACCACCGACTTGAGAAAGGGCAGCATCTCCTCCGCCGTTTCGGCCGAACAGGCGCGGTCTCCCTCAATCACCGAAACGATGGCCTCGGTGGCGATTGAGTCGGGTCCGTGGCCGCCGGGAAGGAGCTGGTTAGACCCGCCGCGCAGGCCCCGCCAGCGGAGCTTCCGCGCCTTCCAGTCGGCGTAGAGGGTAAGCCGCTTTAGCAGCTCTTCCCATTCGGCCACTGTCAAAGTGGGCAATCCAGCCAATAGACCACTCCTCGAGCTGCCCGCCATGCCCGATACGGCCACTAACTGCCTATATGGTACTGCCGCCTCTTTGCAATTTTTTTCCACGGGCGCGGCAAATTCGTTTGAGCTGTCGGCAGTACCGCTATAGGCCGGTCTCTCGGGAGGTCGCGCGGGGGTGTTCCCGACGCGACAAGCCCAAAGAAGGCCCGATTTGGAGATTCTCTTATGCACACGGAAACCGAGCAAGCCGAGAGCTGCGGTTGCCATGTTGACGAAGTGCACGACAACCGGCGCTTCTGCGTCAACACGGAGGGCACCGAGCATTCCTGGCCGCGGCCTACGATCACGACCGAGGAGATCGCAAAGCTGGGCGGGTGGGATCCCGCCCAAGGCGTGATCGAAGTTCACGAGGACAACACGGAGCAAACGCTGCAGCCCGGCGAAGTCGTCCATCTCCGGCCCGGGCGGGCGTTTTGCCGCCGCGTGCGCTGGAAGCGCGGATTCACGCGGGCCGATCGCATCACCGCGGAGCTGGATCTGCTCCGGCGCGTGTTCCCCAACGTGGAGTTCAAAGACGGCTGGGTCCGCATCCCCGGCATCGCTCTCCCCTCAGGTTGGAACCGGACGGAGACTGACGTCGCCTTCGTGATCTCAGACGCCTTCCCCGGGGCGCCGCCCACGGGCATGTTTGTGCAAACCGGGTTGCGGTTTAACGGCAACATGCCGCAGAGCTACACCGAACCCGCTGGGACGCAGCCGCCATTTCCTGGTGCCTGGGGTTCTTTCTCCTGGACGATCGCGGAGGCCAACGACTGGCGCCCAGGCGTAAGCGTCGAGAAGGGTGTAAACCTGCTCCAGTGGGTTCGCGGCTTCAGCCAGCGCTTCGCCGAGGGCATCTGAATGCAGCCCTTGACGATCCACATGTCGTCGGCGCTACTCAGCCGCATCCGGCGACACGTTCTGCCAGCAGGCGGCCTGTGTGAGGAAGCTGCCTTCCTTTTTTCCAAAGCCCGGGTGACCGAGGATGGGTGCGTGCTCGACGTTATCGACGGCCAGCTCATCCCGCCCGATGGCTTTGCCAGCCGGTCGCGCTTCTATCTCGAGTTGACCGACGGGACACGCGCGGCGGTCATCAAGCGAGCGCACGATCTCGGTGCGGGCCTGGTCGAATGCCACTCGCATCCAACCCAGCGCGGCGCGTGTTTTTCCTGGAGTGACCTCCACGGGTTCGATGAGTTCGTTCCACATGTCATTTGGAGGTTGAAGGGGTTGCCGTACGCTGCCATCGTAATGGCTCCGGATTCGCTTGACGGCGTTGTCTGGCGAGCGGTAGGCGCGGGTCACGAACCGCTCCACGAAATCGTAACTGAGCATGGGACGATGCGCGCAACGGGCCTGACCCATGCGAACTGGAGCGAGATCTATGAACGACAGCCGCTTTGAACGACAGTTACCGCTGTTTGGCGAGGCCGGGCAGCGGAAGCTCCGTGCGGCGCGCGTGACCGTCATCGGCGCCGGTGGCACGGGGAGCCTTGTGATTCCCGAACTTGCGCTGCTGGGCGTCGGATGGCTGACCATCGTCGAGCATGACGATATCGAGCAGAGCAATCGGAATCGACACTTCTGCGCCCGTCATTACGATCCGGTCCCGGGGACGCACAAGGCCGACATTGCTCGCCGAATGGTCCTGGAGTACGACCCCACGATCCAAGTCGCCGTCGTGCCATCGAGTTTGCTCACACGCCAGGGATTCGAAGCCGTGAAGTCCGCAGACTACGTGTTTGGCTGCGTGGACCTCGAAGGCGTGCGCCTAGTTCTGACCGAGTTGTGCGCCGCATATGCCAAGCCTTACATCGACGTATCGAGCGGCGTGGAACCTGGCAACCCTCCGCTCTACGGGGGCCGCGTGTGCAGCGCGATCGGCGGCAATGGATGCCTTGTTTGCTTGGGCGAGCTCGACGTTCTGGAGGCCTCGCGCGATCTGGAAGCGCCGGAGGAGCAGTGCAATCGTGAGGCGATTTACGGTGTGGACAAGAGCCTGCTTAGGCGTGGCGGCCCGTCGGTCGTCTCAATCAATGGCGTCGTAGCTTCCCTCGCTGTAACCGAGTTCATGAAGCTGTGCACCGGCCTCGATAGACCAGCTCGGCTTATCAAGTACGACGGGCGCACTTCGCGCGTGTCGGTGAGCCGAGACGAGCCGAGCTCGAACTGCTACTACTGCACAGGGGTGTGGGGAGCGGGTTCTACCGACGACGTTGAACGGTTCTTGCGCCCGTCCGTGTCGTGAGCTTCTCAAATAGCAATCCGCTCGACGATGTTCCGCGTGACCTCGCGGCGCCGTCGGTCGTAGAGCCGAGTCGTGCGTGGGTCCGCATGTCCGACAAGGTGCTGCACGTCTTCCAGGGGGACGCCCTGGTCCAACAGGTTCGTGATGGTCGTCGCTCGAAATGAGTGGCACGAAAGCGTGTCGGTAGGCAGACCGGCTCGCCGTAGTCGGCGCTTGACCATGCGAAGAATATCGCCTGTGCCGAGCGGCCCGTCGCGCGCATCGCTTCCCCAACGAAGCGAGGTAAACAGCGGACCGCCGGGCGGCAGGTTCAGAACTTCGAGATAGTCACGGGTAAACCCCTCCAGATCATGCCGCGCGGGAATGACGCGTTCTTTGCCGCCTTTCTCGTCGAATCGAAAGAGCCACTGCCGGCCATCCGTGAAGAAGTCGCGCCGGCGGAGTTTGGTGACTGCGCCGACGCGGACCGCCGTGTAGATCAGCACGCCGATGATCGCCCGGTCGCGCAATCCGATCGTTGTGCGCGTATCAATCCGCGCGAGCAGCTGCCTTGCCTGCGTGACACTGAGGGCCGGCGTGCGGCCTTCGATCACGCTGTACCGCGGTCCACGAACTGATGCTGCCGGATTCAGCGGCAATGCGTGGCGAATCACCAAGTGATCGAAGAAGTGGCGGAGCGCAGCCAGGTGCAGCTTACGCGTGGGTTTGGACAGCGGCCGGCCGTTACTGGCCGCGAGTGAGCCGACGTACTCGCCGAGCAACCAGGGAGTAACCAGCCTGAGCGGCACACCGCGATCGCAGCACCAGTTGAGCAGCCGGTCCACGGCGCGGCGGTACGCACGACGTGTGTGCGGATTCTCGATCGAGGCCTGGAAGAATTCCTGGTACGCGAAACGCGCGCATGTGCCAGCGCTCGCAATGATCGCCGGCGGCTCCGGCGAACCGACAGCCAGAACGCTGTGTGATGTCGCGATGTTGCCCTCGTTCATGTACCTCCGAAAACGCGTGATAATGTCCTTTATCACACCTGTCGGACGACTGTCGAGATCGATCCGCACGCTGCGAAATTCAGTACCAGAACGATGTTTGTGAGTGGAGTTGAAGGCGAGGGAGTGGCGCGCGTTGCCGCTGAACTGCGGACGCGGATCGAAAGCGGGCCCTGCGAGACGTTTCAGAATGGTGGCGCTCGCGGCCGGCAATGATGATTCAGTGTTCGATGTGCCATGATTTCAACTGGTTGAGAGGCCCGGTGGTGCAGTGCTTCTCAACCTTGAGCGTAGTACGTTCTTCCGTACCGCGAAACCTCCCTTCAGGCCGCCAGTGCGAGCAGCGCTCCGGCCCGTTCGTCTGCTTCCGCCCGCTCGCCGGCGTTCTTGATTTTGCCGGCCAGACGGGTCAACGCATCGACCACGTTGAAGATCGTGAACCGGCCGCTCGCGCGCGCCAGTTCCAGGGCCTCCTTGGCGACACCGCGGGGAATGCCCTGCTTGGCCAGAAGCTTCATGACCTCGTCGGCATCACTGCCGAGGGTGGTTTCCATGGCCTTGCCGATCGTCTTGAGGAATCCCTCGCGGCGCTGGTCACGTGTTTCGACCAGGCCGGCGATCAGCCGCCGCACCTCACCCAGGCACTCGTGCACATTGGCTGTGTGCTTGCGCGAGAAGTCGATCACTTCGACCGCATCCCAGACGATGTGATTCTGGCAGACGGCCTGGAACCAGAACGTCTGCATGCCGACGGCGCGTTTGCCGACTTCCGAGTTCCACAGGAAGAAACCCGGTGCGAAGGCCTCGCCGTTGATCTCCGCCCAACCGAGCGGATCGATCAGGAAAACGAACATGTCCTGCTCGCCGCAGTACAGGCCCGTGCCGCCATTGCATGCGGTCTGCGGTGGCTGAAAGTCGATCGCGAACTCGCGCACGATGTTCAGCAGATCCACGTTGTGCAGCCGCGTGTATGCGGTGCCGTGAATCGAGCGGATCGCGTCGTCCTGCGTGAGGAGCTGTAGCGGCTTCTCGCCGCTCGGCATCGTCTCGCGAAAGATCTGCGCCGCCGTTCCGGCCGAAACCCGATTGACCGTCTCCTTGCTCACACCGGACAGGCGGCAGAGTTGACCGAAGCTCCAGTCATTCAGCGAGAACTCGCCGTCGTTGCCGACGGTAACGCGAAATCGTCCGCCGCTCGGCGCCGCCTGAATCGACTGCGGCGGGTGCCAGCGGTCGATCGAGTTCGTACGCGTCGCGTAGCAGTGGTCGTACAGGGATTGCAGTGAATCGAATCGTTCATCCGGCCCGCGCCGGAACAACTCGTTCGACGCCCTCGTCAGTGTCTCCATGCGGAATCTCCTTGATGTTTGTGAATGAATGAACCTGAACCCAAAACCGTGAAATGCACCACCGGCCTCTCGACGCGCGCGTGTCGCGCCCGTGGAGAGTCGGCGTTTTCATCTACTCGTGCTGATGTGCTGGGCCGCGAATCCTCGACGGCGCAGCAGCAATGTAAATTAGAACGGAGTCGAGGTTTCGGCTGCCGGCGGGTTGTTCAGTTTGAACCAGCTCGGGTGTCGCGGGCGCGTGATGCGCGTGAGACAGAATGCCGAGAGTTGAGCCGGGCGAAATCCGCAACTCCGTTCTCAGGCCATCCTGCCACAGATCGGGCTCGCTAATCAAACACTGTTTGGGGCGCTGCCGTACACGGCCGTCGTCATCGGGGCTCGCCCCGTGAGGCCGGCAGGCCCTTGGCCCCGATGAGGGCGGACGCGGCAGGCAGCCGCTGCCATCGCCCGCTGCCGGTATGGACCGGAGTCGGAGGGCGCTCGTGCGCACGGGCCGTTTCGTCAGTCATGTAGTTTGTCTTCGACCCTCTGCGTTGACGAGGTCATGGGCGGCACTCCGGCCCCTGGAATCACGCCGTATTGTCCGCCGGTACGCGCGCGAAGCCACGCGATGCGTCCCAGGCCCAGTCGAATGTGGTTGTATTTGAGCGCCAGCGTGCCAGCCCGGGCAAGCTCGTCGTTGCCGCCGTAGGCGATCTCACGGTCATAGCGGCTGAGCGCCTCGACGCCGCGCGAAATGACCGCCTCGTACACCTCCCGGTCGCGGGCAAGCTCCCGCTGCTCCTGTTCGAGCAGTTCACGCATCCTCGCAGCACGTTTGGCCGGGTTCTTTGGAAGCGTGCTTTCGAGCCAGCTTCCGGCTTCGTCACAGGGCTTGATCTGCTCGAATGGGATCGGCGCCGCGTTGTCGCCGGCTGAGTAGTAATGCCACGGGTGTCCCGGATCGTAGCCCGCTTGCCGGTGGCCGGCGTCGGCGGTCTGCCGTCGCACCCATTCATCGAGCCGCTGCGCTGCTTCGCTGCCAAAGCCCTCCTCATAGGCCGCGAGCGCATCCGTGTAGCCGGACTCCACGCGCCGCAGCTCGACGGTGTGGCGCTCTGCCGCCTGGCCGGCAGCGTCCGCGTCGCCGTACAGCCGGCCCGTGCGCGGGTCCGCGCCGGTGCGAATCGCCTCGCGAAGCGCCTCCGCCTCGTTGAGCAGCGCGTGCAGCTCGTGGGCGCGTTCCTCGACCAGCGCTGCAACTTGTTCTTCATCGGGCTCAAGCGGACCAGAGATTTCGAGACCGAACACGCCCGCCGCAACGGCTCCGTGTAGCGGCGTCGCGACCGGCGGCTCAAAACTTTCGGCTTGGATTTCCGAAACGCGATCCGCGGACGCCTCCGGAGCGTCTTTTTGGACGCAAGCGCGTCCAGCCGCGTGCGGCACGGGGGAACGAAACGCTGCGCTGCCGAAGTCCTCGGCCCACGGGAACACCTGTTGCGTATTCGGCGTCATAAGCGAATGGCAAGCACGCTTGCCCTCTTCATCCGTTATGACGCGTGCGCACCGCCATGTGCGCTAATTCAATTTCGCGCGAGGGCACGCCCCTCCCGCGGCGTCCAACGAAGCTCCGGCAGCGTGTACTGCCGTGGATCTTCGAATGGAATTTCCGGGCTGTGATAGGAAAGCAGCACCAGGTCCTCTGTCGGTGCACTGAATGTGTGCAGCAGATCTCGCGTGAACACGAGCACGTCGCCGGCCCGGACGCTGGTGGACTGAGTGCGTGCGCCTTCGAAGTGTCGCCAAGGCTCCTCCGACCACCAGAAGCGGCCTTCGCCCTCCAGCACCGCGATGAAGCGGTCCGAGTGCTCGTGCACATGCAATGGCAGGTCCAGCGTGCCCGCCGAGAATCGCAGCTTGGCGAGACCATCGGGGCAATCCGCACCTACCAGGTCGCGGCCGGACCACAGCCCGCCGGCAATCGACGCGGTTTCCTCGAATGGCGACTTCAGTTCGATGTCGTATTCAAGGTCGATCGCATTCATGAGCGAGTCGAGCGTCGCGCTCAACCCGTGGTCACCGGCCTCCCCATGCAGGAACGCCGGTATCCGCAGCCGGCCGGTGCGAACTTCGGCCTGCGTCTGGTCGAGAACACGCCGGGCGAGTTGGAAGAACTGAACCAGGGCGGCCGACCAATGGGCCGACCGGGCGCCGGTTCTTCCGGCCAGAATCCGCAAACCCAGGGGGGCGATGGCGGTTTGTAACACGCTGTTCTCCTCGTGAGCGAAGGGTTGGGAATTCCTGCGCCGCGACGGACGCGGCGCTCATCCAATTTCTGTGGGTCATTCGAACACAATGCCGCCGGATGCGACGGTCCAGAACGCTCCGCCACTGGGCGACACCGAGCGCGTGCGCGTCCTGTTGGAGGAATTTCGGGCTCTCTACGCGCTGCTCTCGTTCCGGCTGGCAGCCGTGGAGCGAAGTCTGCCGGTCGCGGGCGGTACGTTGGCGGCCATTCTGAGCGGCAGCACCAGCCTGGCACACGAAGCACAGCGGGTCGTCCTGCTGGCGATGCCCGCGGCACTGCTCTGGCTGATGCGGACCACCTGTGCCCAGGCGCGCTCCAAAGAAGACGTGATCCGACGCATCGCCGAGCTGGAGGGGGCGGTCAACCGTATTGCCGGCGAAGAGCTGCTGGCGTTCCAGTCGCGCCACCCCAATCGCGGCCGGCGGGTCTCCGGACGAAGCGGCGGCACGACCGTGTTTGGCGTGCTCAGCTTCAGTTTGACGGGCCTGGCCGCGTGCGCCTGGATGGCGACGCCGCTCTGGCCCGATTTGAGGATGGCCGGCGTCTACGGTGCGTACGTGCTCGCCGCGACAACGGATGTCGTCGCAACGGTCTGGCGCCTGGGTCGCTATCGTTATCGCAAGGGACCGCCCGGCACGGTCCCGATGTTCATCGGATTCCGCGTGCCGCGCTGAGCATGGGAACGAACCCCAAGCTATACCGTGCATCGAATGATCCGTATAATATGTTTCTGATATCATGATGATCCTCGTGAAGTGTATCGCGGGCGACGGCCAGATCAAGCCCATTTTGAGCGGAAGCTGCGCCTGGCGTACGATGGCCGCTCATTACGGTGGAGCGTTCGATGAAACTGCAGCGGGAATTCGGTCGTCGCGTCCGCGAACTGCGCACGCGCCGAGGACTGACGCAGAAAGAACTGGGCGAGCGCTGCGGCACGAAGTTCGCCACGCAGCGCATCGGGGAAATCGAGCGCGGACACATGAACGTCACATTGCAGACGATCGCCGCGCTGTGCCGCGGACTGGGCTGCGAACCTCTGAACCTGTTTCTGTTCGGCGCTGCGGCGAAGCACAAAGTGAGCGTTCCCGACGCGCGCCTCAGCGACCTCTGGAACGCCGCCGACGACGCGCGGAAAGGGAAGCTGCTGCGCGTGCTGCGCGAACTGCTCTAAGACTCAGCGACTCAGCTGCCCTTGCTCGACAAGGATGTCACCCAGTTCGTTCAGATACCCCTGCGCCTTCTTGAGTTCTTCGAGTTGCTCGGGCTTGAGGTCGCGCAGCCGCGGCGGATACGACCAGCGTGGCCGCACCTGGTCGTGGCCCTTCTTGTGATACTCATTGGTGGCGCAGGTGAGGAGTTTCTGGAGACCATCTGCGTTCGGCGCCAGGGCGCCGATCGATCTGAGCTTTGAGAAGGACACCGGCGCGAGATCCACCGATTGACCGCGGGCGACGCCGGGCTGCCAGTATCCCTTGGTCGTGAAGGGCGCGAGCAGCGCGAGCACCTGGGGATCCTCGGCTTTCTGCGTGAGTTCCTTCTTGCGCGCCTCGGCGGTGATCTTGTCGCGTTTGATTTGCGCTTCAACGTCGGCCTTGTCGCGTTCGGCCTTGGCGAGTTCCAACTCGCGGCGCACGGAGGCAATCTCGTCCTGGTAGCGTTTTTCCGCATCGGCTGCGCGCCGCTGCTCTTCGGCTTCGCGTTCCTTCATTCGGGCTTCGAATTCGACCCGCATCGAGTCCAACTGGGCCTTGGTCTCCTTGAGCAGGCGCTCCGCCTCGGCGGCCGCTCGCTTCAGTTCGGCCTCGTGGGCGGTCTCCTCGATCATCGTTTTTGACTCGGTGCGCGCCTTTTCCTCACCGCTGGCGCGTGCCTTGCCCCAGAGGAGCATCCGCTGCGCGTCGTACTCGTTTCGCACGTCCTTGAGGGTCTTGAGCGCCGAGAGGTCGAGATCCTTCGGCGCCTTGGCGATTGCCGCGTCAATCCAGTTGATCTGCTCAAGGATCAGGCCGAGTCGCTCTTTGGCCCAGAACTCGCTCTCTTTCACTTCGCTCTGCATCGTCTCGTCCGGCAGGAAGCCGACGTTGTCCCGCTTGAGTTCGGTCTTGAGATTGCTCAGGATCGAATCCGTCGACTTGCGGCG
Source organism: Planctomycetota bacterium (assembly GCA_045863555.1). Taxonomy (GTDB): domain Bacteria; phylum Planctomycetota; class Phycisphaerae; order UBA1845; family Fen-1342; genus JACRLV01. Next base: position 195,002 of record BTUU01000008.1, read on the forward strand.
CGTGCTGATCTGCTGGGGCATCACGATGGGCGTTTCCATCAACCGCAGATAGGCCATGAAGGCCGCTTCGTTCTGGGCGATTTTCTTGCCGTCGTCGCTGGTTTCGAGGCCCTCCAGCCGGCCGGTGAGCTCCTTCGTCCGCGTTTCCAGGCGATCGAGCAGGTCACAGGTCGACTGCACCTGGTCCGCGAACTGCTGCACGAGCCGCCGGGTGCGCTGGTCCTGCTCCTCTTTCTGCCGCCGCTCGCGCTCGGCGCGCCGTGCTTCGTCCTCCACGCCGGAGGGGGTGACGTTTTGCGCTCGAACCACTCCTGCGCCCAGCATGGCGGCAAGCAGCATGATGATTCCCGGGCCACCCGGACGCAGTTTGCAGCCGAAAGCGCTCATGGGTTATCACTCCCTTGTGTCGTAGGCGAGTCGTATTCGAATCGATCCGCCTGCATCATGACGCGAATGTGATCGATATTGGAACGGTGGCCGTTCAACTGATCAAGCCGCTTCGCCGCCCAGGCGATGATCTCTCCCAGGCGCTGTGCGTCGCCCTCCCCCGCTCCGGTCTTGAAGTGCGCGGCGATTTCCTGGAGGGATTGTCTGCGTGATTCGAGTTCGGCGGGCGTCACCCGCTCGTTGATCGTATGGACCCACGCTTCCTTGACGGAGGCGTGGCGGATCAGCGCGAGGTCCAGTTCGCGCGGGTGCTTCGCACTGGGGGCGCCTGCGTCCGCCAAGGGAATCTGGGCGACCGCCTGAAACTCCCGCGCCACCGCCGTCGCGAGCGTCTCCACGTCATTGATCCGCGCGCGGGCCGTATCGAACTGGTTGCTGAACTCCTCTTTCGAGCGTTGGGCGGCAGCAGCGGCGCGGGTCTGCTGCCAGGCGGAGTAGCTGCCCGATATTGAGCGAGCGATGCCGACGACGATGAGCAGGACGATAACGTATCCTGCGCCGATCCAGAGCCGCGCCCCGCGGCTGCGCCCCTGGAACACCTCTCCGAGCGCGAACTTGCGGAACAACCGTCCGGTCCGCTCCTGGCGGCTCATCCGCAGATGCGGAGCCTTGGCTGCGTCATAAACAACGCCTGCGGGGACGGCTTGACCGGCATGTCGGACGAGGAAGCTGTTGGGATAGCGGGGGCGCTCGAACCAGCTGATGCCGCAACGACGGCAGAACGCCTCGAATGAGGCCTGGCCCTCGGGCGGGATTTCGACGGCGATATCCTCATCGCAAGCGCGCAGCAACTCAGCGTAGTAGGTCAGATTCCCGGGTTCGCGCAGAATCTCGTAGGCGCGTCGGATTTCGTCATCGATGGCGTGCAACTTGCCGTCGTGTCGATCGACGATGCGGCTCCACGCTGCCTCGACCTCGTTGGTCTCGGCTGCGGAATCGAGCCCCAGCAGTGCAAACAGCGTCTGCGCTGACATTCGCGTCGCCAACGGATTCGTGGAGACCGGAATACACGTGCGGCGAATTATACGCCCGGTTCCCGTCCCGGAAACGCGCCCTCCTCGCACGAAAAAAGGCTGGAAACGGCCGGGACGGCGGGTACACTGATACGCATTGATTGTCGTTGTTCTGAGCTTGTGGCCTAGTCCCCGCTCAGCATGACGACGGTTTGCTGCTCGTGGGATCGCGACCTGCGAGCCTGCTCCTTGACATGTGGCTGTTCCTGTCAGTCGCCTGTGCCGGTGGTTCCCCTTCGGGGTCCACCAGCAGAGGTTTGACCTCGCGCCGGCGGCAATTAAGCCGTGCGGCGTCTTATGAAGGAGATTGACTATGGAACAAGAACGATTCGCGAATCAGAAATCGCGAGTATTCCACATGGGAGCAGATGAGCGGACGCCAGTCTGGCGATCGGTCGGTAGCGTCACGATCGTTGCGCCGAATCTGGACGAACCGCTCCACCTGCGGGGTGTCGGTTACACCGTCTTCCTGCAGGAAGCCCGACAGGAAGGTGAGCTGCGTGAAGCACTCGTCTTTCTGCGACGTATCGGGCGACCCGCCTGGCAAGCCATCCTGTATTGGACCTTGCTGGGCATGTTCATGGGCGTCGCAATCACGCGCGCTTGGTTCGTGCTTGCGAACCGCTGAACTTTGACGCTAGGGAGCTGTCCTTCGGGGCAGCTCCCCCCCTTTTTGGACACTTAGCGCAGCAGATTTTCGGCCAGCGTCGCGAGCGCAATCCCGGCCGCGGCTCCCAGCAGAACCAGTTGCAGCCGCAGGCGCCGCGAGAACCACGGCGAGATTGCGTCTCCCAGCACATAATCGGCACAGAGTTTTCGTATCGTCATGGGGCGAGCCTAGCACGCCGGAATCGGGGGCGCAAGATTTTTCTTGCAACGCCCGGGCGCCGCGATAAGCTCTCTTTATCTGATTTGCGTGCCCTCTGAACCGTCCAGACGATCGAACAACATGGACCGTCAGAGTTGACCTGGGACAAACGAAAACACCGGGTCGCACGCTTTAGACAACGGGCTCCTGCGGGGGTCCGTTGTCTTTTTCAGGGGGCGGTGCGTCCGGCCCGTCGCCGCCCCCGTTGTCGCGAATCAGCTGCCGCATTTTCTTCACCACGCGCCCGGGGAGCATGTCTTCCTTGGTTCGTGCTGTGACGTTCAGCGCCTTCGCGAGCTGGAATACCTGGTGCACGCTGAGCTGCTCGCGGCGCGCGAAGCGCTCCACTGACATCGCCTCGACCAGCATGTGCCGTTCGAGTCGATCGGCGAGTCCCCGCACGCGCTGCTTGAGCTTGCGTTGTTCCTCTTCATCGCGCGGCGCGCGCACCGGGCGCGGCGCCGGTAGCGTTGGCCGTTTCCGCTGATTCCCCAGCGCCTCGTCAACGGCAGCCGAGGGAACCCGGGGGCGGGATCGCGCGTAGAATTCCTCGGTCGACACCGACTTCATCGGCCAGCGTTGGGCTGCCATCGCCTTCGCCTGAGGCAGCGTGAAGGGGTGCAATCCCTGTACGACCGTTGGTATCCCGCCGGTGTGCGTGAGCGACCGCTCCTCCGCATTGTGGATGTGCACCAGGCTAAGCCGCGGCGTGCCGTTGACGGCGGCGATCATCTCGGGCGTCAACCCGGGCACCATTTCTTCCCGCCAGCTGTCGGTCGTGGTCTCGCTGGACGACTCGCTGGTGCTGCGCGTACCGCCTTCGCCGGAAGAGGTTCCGCGTGAATAGCCTACCTCGCTCAGGCCGATCAGGCCGTACTCGTAGTTGCGCGCCAAAGTTTGACCGCGTTGCCAGGACGTGCCCGTTGTCGTCTGCGTCCCGGACGAACGCGCCGTAGAGCCTCCATGACGAACTTCTCGTTTTCGGCCCGACAGAAGTGTCAGCGACTCGATGATTCGCGAATTCGTCAGTGAGAGATACTGATTGAAGCTGCACAAATCGGCGATCATCTTGTAGAGGTCGACGTCCCGCGTATGCAGCGATTCCGGCGATTGATGTGACAGGATGAACCCGACGCCGAGGGACCGCGAATCCTCCAGCACCTCGACGATGTTCTGCGCCGCGAGTCGCTGAAATTCGTCGATGGCGACGAACATCTGGCGCGTGCGTCCCTGCTTCATCCGTTCGCTGGCGGTTTCCATCAGCGCAAAGATCATCAGCTTGCCGATGACCTTCGCATCAATCGACTGCGAACGGGAGTTGAGGTGGACATACAGGACCTCGCCGCGGTCGTAGATCCGGTCCAGGTCCACGTGCTGCCCGTCCGGAGAGCGTCCATCGGTCACCAAGTGGAAGGAGTACTGAAGCGGCTGCAACGCGCTGAAGAGGCCGCGGGCGTCGGTGTTCCCGGATTTGCCCTGCGTTTGATCGCCGATCAGCCGGATCATCTCGGCCAACGTCTTCGGTCGCTCCTCGTAGAGTGTTTGCAGCAACTGCTTTCGCTGTTCTGACGTGAAGAAATCCGACCCGTACCCCTCGCGATAAATCAGCGACATCGCCTTGAGCAACGTCTCTCCGAGCTTCAACGGGTAGCGGATGGAGCGCAGGTTGTAGAGCGGGTCGAAACGCAGGCTCACGTAGTCCGGGTCGTTCGAGAAGAAATTCAACTGCTGCCCGCGGCGCGCTGCGATGAACTCCGCGAGCGCGCGGAGATAACGATCACCATTCTCCTTCAGATCCATGATGACCAGCGGCGGGGCGGGTTGAACTTCGCCACTGGAATCCACCCACTCGTCGCCAAGCTGCAGCAGGAGCTGCGCTAACGCGAACGTGGTCTTGAAACTGCCAGGCAGGCCCAGAATGTACGCGTGATTGGCGAAGACCTGACGCGCGGCGAACAGCGGGTCGGGCGCACCGTCCGCGAGCCCGATGAACACTTCGTGCTGGTGCCGCCCGGCGGTCCGCTTCATCAATTCGTAGTAGCGCCACCAGTCCGAGACTTCTTCGCCCGAGCCGAGCGACGAGACTCGGGCGCGCTTCAGAATGTCCCACCACGTGAGCGGCGGCAGCCCGTTCCAAACGTCCTCAAACGTCACGGGGCGCGGGGTGACCGGCGTCAGCACGGGACGAATAACCATGCCGCGCTCGGCAAGCCCGCGCAGCTTCGCGCCGGGCTGCCGCTCGACGAAGTCCTTCACGGTCGACGGGTCAAGCCGCTTGGTTTTCTTGCGCCAATTCACGCAGCGCCTCCTCAAGACTCGCCAGTCCGGGAACCGTCTCGACGTGGATGTGGCTGAGTGATCGCAGCGGCTTCCCGTCGCCGTTGGCATCATCGACGGCCGCGTTCAACTCCGCGGCGCGATCCACGTTGTCCACGAGAATCGCGTGCGAGTAGAACTCGTGGCGCAGCCACGGCTCCAGCGCGGGCAGCTTGCGAACCTCGCTTACGTGCGATCGGGTCCGAGCGACGACATCGGCCACGCGGGTCGAATCACCCGGCGCGTACACGTGATAGATGCGTGTGGCTCGCGCGCCCCGCTCCAGGCAATGAAATCGCCCGGCCGGCGCCGGCTCACCCAGGAGCTCCACAAGCTCATTGTCGTTCAAGCGGATTCGTGTGCGCCCCCGTAGCAGGCAGAACGCGAGTACGGCCAGGTTCGCCGGTAGCGCTTCGGAACCCAGATTGTCGGCACGGCGGCGGCTGGCCCCCAAGGCGCCGGCTCCGGCGCGAGTCAAAACGTACGCGGCCCGGTTCCCGCCGAAGCCCTTCTGTGTCTCGATGAGCCCCTGTTCACGAAGCTGGTTCAGGGTCTTTTGCGGACTCGCCCCCTCAAAATAGAGCGCCGACACGATTTCCTGGAACGAGAGCCGGTAGCGGGCCAGATGTTCCAGCACGCACCGCTGAGTCTGATTGAGGTTACCAGAGCTCATAGGAGAGTCCTCGCGTGGCGCAGAACTCGTGAAACTCGGCGAGCTTCGATGCGCTGTACTCGCCGCCAACCTCGATGACACGGCGAACGCCGCCCGCGTCGACCATCGCGTCCGGCAGGCGCGTCTGGTCCCCGTACCCGAGCCGCCGCAGCCGGCTTTCGGAAATCCACTCGGCAATCCCGTCGGGAGTTCGGCGCCGCCAAACCAAGTATAGCTCGCCGAGGAGCAGGTCGTGACTGATCTCACTGCGCCGCGGCCGCCGGCCGCCATCACCGCCCAGCCAGGTGCCCGAGGCGGAGGTGGCAACGACGCAGGAGACGGGCGCGGCCGGCTGCGTCCAGCGCTGGACAAGCGCCCGCGCCAGGCCCACGAAGTCGGGGACGGCGTTCCCCGGTTCCCATTCGGCGAGTGGACATACGGGGATTTCGACGGGACGCGCCGGCATGTGGAACAGTTCGACGAACCCACGATCCTGAAGCACGCGGAGGCGTCGAGTGGCCGCCCGGCCCGCGTCGGCTGCGGCAGCGAACCAATGCGCCGCAATCTGGTTCACGGAGAGCACGCGTACGTCCCGAGTCAGCACGACCAGGAGGTCGCGGTCGCGGGGCGTCAGGTTCGACCGTTGCAGCACCATCTGCGGAACATTGCTCCGGCATCTTGGACGTTCAAAACGTCGGTTCGCTTCGGATGCGTAACTCTACGGAGAACAGAGGCTTGCGTCATCAGGCGGGGTCGTTTCGGAGGCTGAATCGGTGACCGACCAAACGACCTTGAAAACGTCCGCTTTTCGAAGATGTGGAAAGGGCCCACCCGGCAGGACCGCCGGATGGACCGAACTGCTAATAGTCCTCGGGCAGGAGAATGGTCGTCGCCGAGCGGTCTGCTTCGGTGATAATCCAGAACTTGGTGCCCGTCCGGTCATGGTAGACCGAGAACAGCCGGAGCGCGTTCTTCAGCGAGAACTCGTTCTCGTTGGCGTCGTCGCTTCCGCAATCGCCCCAGTCGCCGTGTGCGTGTCGCATCAACGCCGCGTGAACGTCCTCCGCGTCCAGCGTGTCGCGGGCGTTCGGCGTGATGACCATTCGGCCGAGCGGGAACTTCTGGGCGAGGGGATTGCCTGGGGAGGGTTTTTCGAAGGTGGTCATACGCTTCTGCCCTCCTCACGCACAACAACAATGTGGAAGCCGGATTGCTCCAGCTCATTGACCCGGTGCAGCCAGTTCCTGAGGCACTGCAAGTCCTCGAAGACATGGCCCTTACGACCCTGCGGCGGCAACGCCTCGTAGTCGGTCCGCTCGTCGCTCCACAGGTAGGTGACGACGCGATCCAGGGCAAGTTTTTCACGAAGGCCCGCGCGCTGCGGGCCAGGGTTGGTCTGGTTTGTATCGCTCATAAGCTCCAGCCCTCCCCGCGAACGCATATCCTGCCGACGGGGTCCGGTTCCGGTGCCTGAAACATCAGCCAGGCGTTCAGCAGGTTCATGGTCTGTGCGTGGAACGGCGGGGCATTACGACCGCCCGGACGCATGCACCAATCAGGGTTGAGTTGATGAAGGCACGCGGCTGCGTATTCCACCGCCTCGCGAAATGTCTGCGGAGGTCCGCTCCGCTCAAGCACTTCCTGGTATCTCATAACGATTCTCCAAAATAGCCGGCGCGCTCCCGACGCCGACCGCGTTTCCCCCAGGGAACCAGCCGGAGGCTGCTTTCCGGGAGCCGGGGGTTTTGTTCACTCACCCGTTCCCGTGAACAAAACCCCCGGTTACCGGAAAGAAACGATACGACCGGGCTCCAGCCCGGTTCCGCTTGGTGCGGCGGGTGGTGCGGCGCCGGGCGCGGTGCGCGTGCAAGGACCGTGACCGCGCAGCGGCCGGCTTGCCGGCGGCCGCAGGCCGGCACTGTCCTTGCAGCACCGCAACCAGAGACGCGTCGCCCGGCGCGATTCAAAGGGGCGGCGAAGCCGCTCGGCAATCCCTCCACGGGGCGAGCGGGAATGGGTCAGATGAATGCGGGACCCAGAAACCTTCAGACAGGCATCACGAATCGCAGTTCGCTGCGATTAGACATCCGGATTCAGGGGTTGCAGGGCCGGCGCGCGTTGCGCGTGAATCCACGCGAACGCGTCACCGAGCGCCCGGCCGAGGACAAGCAGGTCGTCCACGCCGAAGCCCGAGGACTCCTTCCAGGCGTCGTTTTCCTTGTAGAGCCGCGCCGCGGTGACGTTGAACATGTGTCCATTTGCGGTGGCGTTACGCCAGATCACGACTTTGACTGCACCGAACCGGATCTCGTGGACCGGCCGGCGATTGGATTCATTCATGAGAACCTCCACTTCTATTGACGAGTCTTTCGCATTCATCTGATAGAAGCGTTATGGCGGGAGTGACGAACGGTGTTGCACGGAGTTTGGGACAGGTCCGGCCCGCGGACGTTGCGCGGCGGTCCCCCGGCCCGCCGGGAACTGGCACCGGTGGGTTCCGCGTCCTTGTGCCGCGCGCAGCGCTTTCCATAATGAAGCCGGGCGCTTACTCGAATTCGCGACGCATCATCTCTTTTCGAGCTGTTCGCGAACGCGCCATTCGTGGATGTTGCCGAACAGGCCCCCCAGCCCAAAGCCCGCCACGGCCCCGGCGATGAACCAGCCCTGCAGCGCCGCCGCCGATGGAGCAGAGCCGAGCCAGCGATAACCCAGCGCGCCGGCGGCCGCACCGGCGCAAACCAGGAAGTTCACAACAAAGCGGATTCCGATCATGGCGGCGACGTCGCGGTAGGTCGCAAGCCCGTCGCGCAGCACCGCCATCGTCCAGCTCATGCGACCGAATGCCGCGAGCAGCCACAAGCCTCCGGCAACGACCGTGAAGGCGTAGGCCCAGTCGGTCTGGTTGCCGTCGTGAGCGCCAACGACAACCGCGTGCCCGAAATAGAGAAGTGACGCGAGGACAGCAGCGCTCAAGAACCAGAGCGCGGCCAGTGAGAGCAGTTTCCAGGCACGGGTGAGGTAGTCCAGGAACAAGCAAGGCCTCCCACGCCTCGCACGCGAGACGCTGGCCGAGAATCGTACCGTGTTCCGCAGTTACACAGCAGCGAATCTCACCGCAGCGTCGAATTCGCGCGGACGCCTGCGGCGATGCACTCCGCCAATTGCGCTTCAAAGGCATCGCGCTGCGTCGCCGTGCCGGCCGCATTCCCGGGCATTCGTCGCGGTCCGGTGCGGAGCGTTTCCAGCTCGATCGACCGCAAATGTGGGGCGAGCGCCCGGAGGACGGCGCGGAGCGCATGGCTGGCCGAAAGGCGCGTACTGCTCGCGCGACGGAGTGCCTGAATCAGTTGTTCAAATATCGCATCCGTTTCGCTGCACAGCGCCAGCTCGCGTTTCACAATGCGAACCGTCGGAGGGGTCGAGGTGCTGGCAGCGTCTGCCGGAGCGACCGCGGAGCGGTCTGGTGCGGGCGCAACGGCCCGGGCTGCCGCTTCGGGGTCGAGCAATCGCACGACGGAACTCGATGGCGGGAGTTGTCGCAGATTCTTCGCCACGGCTCAGGCTCCGAGAATGGGGGACGGCGCGGCTGTGACGACGGGCACCTCAGGCGGATGCGGCGTGGAGACGGCCGACTCCCCAAACGGCGGCAGCGTGCCCTCCAGGAAGCGGGTGCGCTGACGCACCCGGTGCTCGATCTCGGCTGCAAGCCGCAGGTACTGCTGCGCAATCTTGATTTCTGCGAACCGGGGGAGCTGGAAGAGCGTCTTTCCGCGCCCCGACAGTTCGGCCAGCAACACCGCCTGCGAAATCGAAGTCTCAAAACGCCGGCCGGGCAGCGATGCGGAAACAACCTGCTCCAACTGTGTGCGCAGCCGAGTCGCGCGGCTATCCACGTTGGTGAAGACGACCCCGAGCACCTCCAGGCGCGGATTGCGGTGCCGGCGTACATCGGCCACGTCCTTGAACGCCTCGGTCAGTCCGCCCAGCGAAAGCGGATGCGGAAACGCGGAGAGCAGGATCCAGTCGGCCGCCGCGTACGCGGCCACGGTCGTTGTCGCGGCCGCAAATGGCGCCGTGTCGAGGAATACGAAGTCGAAGTGCCGCCGCGCATCGGCAATCGGGCGGTCGAGCAGTCGCGTGCGGTCGGTGAATTTCGAGAGCAGCGCGTCGAGTTCAGACAGCTGCGGCCGGGATGCGATGAGTTGCACGCCGGACGGCATGCGTTCGAAGATCGCGAGTCCGGCGATGGTCTCGTCCGTAGTCAGAAGTTCAAGCGTGCCGGCGAAGCTGTTCTCCGGCACCCCCAGGTGGCGCGTGGCCCCGGCAGCTGGGTCAAGGTCGATCACCAGGCAGCGATATCCGCCCTGGCCCAGGGCCGCAGCGATGTTGACGCTGTTGGTCGTCTTGCCGACGCCGCCTTTCTGGTTGCCCACCGCGATCACGATTCCGAGTGCTGCATCTGCCATTGAGTCCCCCTTCGTTTTGTTTCGTAGTTTGCGTTTCTCGGCGGTGCGAATGCACCGGCCGGCAGGCCAGCACGCGCGGCCGCCAGCCGGCATGCGCCCTTGCTGACGGATAGCACGGTTCCGAACCGGCCGACAAGAGGAGAGTTTTGGGTTCGCGTGAGCGCGCGGTGGGGATGCGATATCACCGTCCCCGCGGGCCGCCAGGCGGGCGCGCCGGTGGGCCGGCTTCCGGCAAAAAACAGCTTGCGCGGCTCGCAAGTGTGCGGTATGTCTCAGATCACGAGACGCCCGGCGAACCGGGAAGTTCGTCCGTGGCATCTCGTTTGAGTGGTGAACAAGTATTGAAAGTGCGAGCGTTCCGCATCGACGTGGTGGTTGATGCGGAACACGGAACAAGACAGCCAATCGCAAGCCGCCGTGTTGAACCGGGTACGTCCAACCTAGCGCGTCTGCGCCTGTACTGTCAATCCTGCATTTCGCCTGCGGCCCGCGGGCGCCGCTGCGCCGCCTTTCCGGACAACGTGGACGTCCGCCGGAGTGTCCACCGAACAGGGTTTGAATCGACATGCACAATCAGGAATCAAACGCCGGTTATGGGCGTGGAACATGGCGTGGAACACGCCGGAAAAGCGAGTTTGCACGGACCAAGCCGGAAGGCGGGTTCTGCTTCGTGCCGGCGATGGGGTTTATGGCGACGTGGTGGGCCTACAAGCGGGGGATTCTGGGCCTGCCTGACCTGCGCGTATGGCTGGCGATTTTCGAGGTCAAGGCGCGGCGCTGCGGCAACGGTCCCAATCGATCTTTCGCGGGCGTGGAACATGAAATCGCGGTGCTCGTTCAGAGTGACGTCCGGCATGTTGCCGCCTCGCTACGGCGACTGGAACGCACCGGATATTTGAAGCGAACGCGAACAGCGTTCTGGCCGCAATGGGATCTCGACCGGCTCGAACACGACGAGCGCGAGGAGTTCTGGCTGCTGCTGCTGCGGCAGGTCAAGAACCATCGTCGCCGTATACCCGTGCCGCGGCGTGTCCTCCGGCTGCTCACGACTGTCACCCGGCCGGTGTTCTGGGCGACCACCGTGGGACATCTTCTGCGCTGCATGTACTACCGCGACCGGCAATGCGCACCCGATGGTCGCTGCAAGGCTTCGTGGATCGCGGACGTGTTCGGTGTCGATACTCGAAACGTCAAATCGGCACGGCGCGAGCTGATGCACTTGGGTATGCTCATCATGGATCCAACGGATCAGTGCTCGATGAACCGCTGGGGGCCACGGGCGCGATTCAATCTTTCATGGAAGGCGGAGGGACGCGCTGGAACGCCACCCCGAACGGGCCCGATTCAGCGCGAATTGCCACCCCCAATAAACCGAGAACTCGCTTCGCGAATGGTAACTAACCAAGAACGGCGGCAGGCGCCGGCTGTGGGACTTTCGACCGCCCGATCGTGGCACGTCGATAAAACCGAGTTGAACTCGCCGCCGGCTTTGCAGCGGCTGTTTGAGCGCTGCGTCCGTCAGGGAACGTGTCGCGAGTCTGAAGCGGCGCGATTGGCGTTCTTCGCGACAGCAGCCAGGGCGCTGCGCGTCGCCACATCGAACGCGCCCGGTTTGTTCGCAACGCTCGTCCGTACGAAACACTGGGGCTTTGCGACGCTCGCCGACGAGGACGCCGCGCGACGCTGGTTGCGGCAACTGGCCGCCGGCCGAGATCGAGGCATTACGCTCATACCGAAGACGGGTCCCGTTTCTGAAGGTCCACCCTGCCGCCCCCCGGAAGCGGCAGCGACAGTGCTTCATCGCCTCCTACCGAATTTGCTGCCTGATTCGGCGCGTACGGATCCCGCACGTCCAATTGAGGTCCGCAGCGCAGCGTCGAATCCGCTGCGCGAGTTCCGCCGCGACACGCCGGTTTCTGCGATCACGTCGCAGAAACACAACGGGGCCCGTCCTGTGCGCATCTGCCGTACGCCGTCCGTCGCCATCGGGTCCTCGCCCCGCGAGGCCGGCAGGCCCCTGGGACCCGATGGTGACGGACGCGGATGCTCCATGCTGCCGGTGCCGGCCCTGAGCCGGAGCGGTCCTAACCGAGCTGCGTGAGCCACTCCGGACTCTGCACTAGGGACTGATGTCGGCCATTCACCGATCCGTTCGCCAATCCGCACATCGTGAAAGTGGCGTGCGGTCACTCAATCGGACCGCCGAGGCGCTGCGTATGTTACGCTCCGCAGCTCACGCCCCGCTTGTTCCAAGCAGACCGAACAAGAATGTCAAGAGCTGGGCGAAGAAAATGTATAGCAGGTTCGTCAGGATCATCGTCGTTCTCCAATGCCAGGCGCGTCGCTCATGCGGCAGAGCGCTGCATGCGCCGAATCTGGAACTGCTTGGCGACCAGAAAGATCACCGGGTAAATCAGTAGCTCCATCAGGAAGCTCGTCAGCAGGCCGCCGAACATGGGGGCGGCGATGCGTTTCATCGTGTCCGAGCCGGTTTCCGTGCCGATCATGATCGGCAGCAATCCGATCATCGTCGTTGCGACCGTCATCGTCTTCGGCCGGATGCGGAGTACGGCACCCTCGTGGATGGCTGCTTTGAGGTCGGAAAGTGAGTTCAATTTCCCTTCAGCCTTCCAGCGGTCGAAGCTGTTGTGCAGATAGAGCAGCATGACCATGCCGGTCTCCGCGTCGAGGCCGGCCAGCGCGATCAGTCCGACCCAGACCGCGAGCGACATGTTGTAGTCGGCCCAGTACATGAACCAGATCGCACCGACCAGACTGAACGGCACCGCCAGCAGAACGACACAGGTATCGAGCCAGCTCCGGTGCGAGAGGTAGAGCAGCAGCACGATCACGACGAACACGAACGGGATTGCGATGGCCAGGCGACGATTGGCCGCCTCGATGTACTCGTACTGCCCTGACCAGACCAGGTTGTAGCCTGCAGGGATGGTCACGCGCTGCGACACCAGGCGTTTCGCCCGCTCGACCCATCCGCCGATGTCCGAGGTGGTCAGATCGACGTAAATCCACGCGGTCTTTCGGGCGTTTTCGCTTTTGATCATCGGCGGTCCGGGCTCGATGCGGATGTCGGCCAGTTGCGCCAGTGGCACCTGCGCGCCGCCGGGCGTCGCGACCAGCGTGCGGCGCAGGGCGGGAATGTTGTCGCGCAATTCGCGTTTGTAACGGAGATTGACCGGGTAGCGCTCCAGCCCCTCGACCGTCTGCGTGATGTTCATGCCGCCGAGTGCGGTGAGGATCACGTCCTGCACGTCGGCGATGCGCAGGCCGTAGCGGGCGATCTCGTCGCGGTTGATGTTGAAATCGACGTACAGGCCGCCGACGGTCTTCTCCGGGTACGCACTGAGCGTGCCGGGCAGCGTGCGAACCTCTGCGGCAATCTGCTCGGCGAGTTGTCCAAGGCTCGCGAGGTCGTCTCCCATGATCTTGATGCCGACCGGCGTCTTGATGCCGGTGCTGAGCATGTCGATGCGCGTCTTGATCGGCATCGTCCAGGCGTTGGTTACGCCGGGGAACGCCACGATATCGTCAAGACCGGGAACATCCGTGCCGTCCGGCTCCTTCCAGCCGTAGGACAGTTCATCTACGTTGATGGTGCGCTCTTCGGGCCACCAGTACGTGAGGCTCGACCACGTTTTGAGCCAGGCGGGGAATGAGCTGAACCAGCGGTCGAAGCGGCGTTTCCGCCACTTGCCGCGGTCGGGTTCCAGCATGATGGTGGTCTCGATCATGCTGAGCGGGGCCGGGTCGGTCGCGGACTCGGCACGGCCAATCTTCCCGAACACGTGATGGACTTCGGGCAGCGACTTGATGAGCGCATCAGTCTGCTGGAGCAGTTCGCGCGCCTTGGTGATGCTGATGGCCGGGTCGGTCGTGGGCATGTAGAGCAAGTCGCCTTCGTCGAGGGGCGGCATGAACTCGCTGCCGATCTGGTGGCTCAGCCGCAGGAACGGCAGCTTGTCGGCGACAACCTGCTGTCCCCAGATGTACTTTTGGAGCGGCAGGACGGCGGTGAATACGACGATCGCTGCGATCACGAGCGTGAAGTACTTGCCCTTCATCGCCGCCCAGAAGAACGGTTCGTATATCTTCTGAAGGAGGCGGCTGATCGGGTTCGTTTGCTCGTTCGGAATGCGGCCGCGAATGAAATACACCATCAGCACGGGGATGACCGTGACCGCGAGGATCGCAGCGGCGCCCATCGCGAAAGTCTTCGTGTAGGCCAGCGGCTTGAAGAGCCGGCCGCTCTGCTCGCCGAGCACGAAGATCGGCAGGAAGCTGACCGTGATGATCAGCAGGCTGAAGAAGAGCGTCGGTCCGACCTCCTTGGCCGCGTCGATGATCACTTGCGTGTGCTTCTCGCGCGAGAGGCGCGTCGTACCGGCCTCGGCTTTCGCTCGTTCGTAGTGTTTGTGGGCGTTCTCGACCATGACGATCGAGCTGTCGACCATCGCGCCGACGGCGATGGCGATTCCGCCCAGGCTCATGATGTTCGCGTTGATGCCCAGCGCGTGCATGATGATCAGGCTGGCCAGCACGCCCGTCGGCAGCACGAAGATCGCGACCAGCGCGCTGCGCACGTGCAGCAGGAAGATCACGCAGACGATGGCGACGACCGCCATCTCTTCGATGAGCTTCACTTTCAGCGTATCGACCGAACGCTGAATGAGCGCCGACCGGTCATACTCCGTAACGATGTCAACGCCGGGTGGCAATCCGGGGCGAAGATCGTCGATCTTCCGCTTGACGTCGCCGATGACCTTGAAGGCGTTCTCGCCGTAGCGCATGACGACGATGCCGCCTACGACTTCACCTTCGCCATTCGCTTCGGCCAGGCCGCGGCGCAGGTCCGGCCCGAGCTGCACGGTCGCAATGTCCTGCAGGTAGACGGGCGTCCCGTCGGGATTTGCGCGGATGACAACCTTCTTGAGGTCCGCGACACCCTGTGCCGACCGCGCCCGCCCGAGCGGCGTCCCGTCCCGCTGGGCCTGCGCGATCTGCTCTGGCGTCAGCCGCGCCAGGTAGCCCTTGCCGCGGACCATGTACTCGGTCTCCGACATCTCCATCACGCGGCCGCCAACGTCGATGTTCGACATCTGGATGGCCTGCTTCACCTGGCCAAGCGGGATGTTGTAGGCCAGCAGCCGGTCCGGATCGACGACGACTTGGTACTGGCGGACAAACCCGCCGACGGGTGCCACTTCGGCGACGCCTTCGAGTGCGGTCAGCTCGTAGCGCAGATACCAATCCTGCATGCTGCGCAATTCGGAAAGGTCGAACTCGGCGAGCTTCAGCTCGGTCTCGCCGTCCCAAGGGCAGGTTCCACCGTGGTCGAAGCTGCGTACGCGTTCGAGTCGGTCGCGGATCGCCTCGGGAGCATCTTCGGGGCGCGCGTACCAGCGCCGGCTGCCGACGGGCGCTTCGTGCGCCGGAGCGGTGGTTGCTTCAGAGCGCGCCTCGGTTCGCGCCAGGTGTGCGGCGCGCGGATCCTCGATCTCGCCGGGATCGTAATACATCCCGTCGGGATGCTTTGGACAGTAGTATCCGTTGCGAACCGAGTACTCGAAGACCCACCCGACCCCGGTGGCGTCCGGTCCGAGCTGCGGCGTAACGCCCTTCGGGAGCCGGTTCGCTACGTAGTTGAGGTACTCCAGCACGCGCGAGCGCGCCCAGTAGATGTCCGTGCCGTCCTCAAAAATGATGTACACGAACGAGTTGCCGAACATCGAGTAGCCGCGCACAACCTTCGCGTACGGCACTGCGAGCATGGCGGTCGTGAGCGGATACGTGACCTGCTCCTCGACGACCTGCGGCGCCTGGCCCGGATACTCGGTGAAGACGATGACTTGCACGTCGGACAGGTCGGGAATCGCATCCAGCCGAATGTTGAAGATCGTCCATACGCCGCCGGCCACGACAAAACCGGTGAGCAGCAGCACAAGCAGCCGGTTGCGGGCGCAAAACTCGATGATCCTGGCAATCACGTTGCGTGGTCCTCTACTTGACGCCGGTCGGCTCGCCACACTTGAGCATCTTGAAGCCGTAGAACGGGTTGGCCATTTCGTCGGTCGTCTGGAGCCAATCCCCCTTCGTCATGGGACAGTGGAAGATGTAGATCGTCGGATACTGCTGCTTGCTGGGCCGCACGTGGTCCACCACGCCGGCCATCGCGTCGCTCAGGCCCACAAACGTCACACGGTCATCGTCAAGGCTGCGTCCGGAGAGCCTGAGCGCAGCCGTGCGGACCGTCCGCACAGACTCGCCGAACTTCGCTGGCAGCTTCGATGCCGGGTCATCGAGGTTCTTGAGGATTTCGTCCGCCGCCCCCACGAGCCCGAGCGCGTGCAGCGCGACCTCTTTGGTGCTGTCGGAGGCGAAGCGCTTTTGAAGCGCGAGATAGTGCTCCATCAGGTAGTCGACTTGAACGGCAATGGCGGCGGGCGCCCCGGCCGGTTTCGGCACGCTCCGCGCCTCGACGAGCTGCATTGCGCAAATGGAACACGCCCCGCGCTGCGGTGACGTCACGGTGGGATGCATCGGGCAGACGAATCCGCCAGCCGACGCACCGCTGTCTTCGGCGACCTTGTCCTTCGCCCACGAAGTGGCGTCGATCGGCTTGAGGTTCATGCCGCACGTGGGGCATTTGCCGGGTTCTGCCGCGAATTGCCAGCACTCCTCCATCGGGCAGACGTACTTGGCATCGGCGGGGATCATTTTCTTCGTCTGTTGAGCGACGGCGCTCGCGCTGGCCGGCGCCAGGTCTGCCGCGCAGGTCGGGCACTTTCCGGGCCGGTCGCTGTGTGCGAGCGGATGCACCGGACAGCGGTAGGCTGCACTCTCGGCGACCTCGGGATTCGACGGCACGTTGCGTTCGGCCATCTCCGGCGCAAGCCACACGCCGCGGTAGGGCGTCAGCTTTCGCCCACAGTCCGCGCATGTTCCTGGCCGGGCGCTGATTTGGTGCGCGTGCCGCGGATTGGGACAGGTGTACATCACCTTGAACGGTTCGAGCTTCCGGCCGCAGCGCGGGCAATCAGCCTGCGTCTTCGAGAACACGTGCTGATGCTCGGGGCAGGTGTACGCGATGTCCGCGCCGCCGGCGGCCCGACGCGCCCTGACCCAATCCAGCTCATCGAGCGGCTTGAGCTTCATGCCGCACCAGGGACACTTCCCATCGTCCGGTGAGAAGTAGGCTCCTTGGCGCGCGGGATCAGCTTCGTCCGGATGAGTCTCCATCGGACAGGCAAACCGGGCATCGTCCGGAAGTCGCGAAGCATTCGATTGCGATGCGGGCGCAGTCTGTGCGTGCGCGACCAGCGCGAGCGTTGAGAAACCGGCGAGAGTTATGACGATGGTCGCAATTGTGGAGCGCATGAAGGCCTCGATTCGGGTCAGTGAACATGTCCAGTCGGCATGGGCTTTTCGGCCTCGGCAGGCCTGTTATTCCCCTGGGGATCGCTCGCTGGCGATGAGCTCTGGGATTCCAGCATTTTGGCAATCGCCTCTTTGAGTTTGCTCTCCGCGTCGAGCAGAAACTGCCCGCTGGTGACGATGCGATCCCCCTCGTCCAGGCCGTACTGCACCTCGACTAAGCCGTCCTCGGCCTCGACGCCGGTCTGGATGTCGCGCGGCTGGAATTTGCCGCCGGCCAGCGCGACAAAAGCCACCTTGCGCGTGCCGGAATCGATGAACGCCTCGCGGGGAATCAAAAGCGCGTTGCGGTCCAGGTCGGCCCGCAACGTCACATTTGCGTACATCGCCGGTTTTAGCTCCAGCGTCGGGTTCTCAAACTCCAGCCGCAATTTGATCACGCGCGTCTGCTTGTCGAGATAGGGATAGACGTACGTCACGCGGCCGACGAAATCGCGGTTCGGCACGTAAGGCAGCGACATTCGCGCTTCCTGCCCGATTCGCACCCAGGGCAACTGGTATTCGTAAACATCGACGTAGACCCAGACTTTGGCCAGATCGGCGATCGCATACAGCCGCATGCCCGGCGTGAGGTACATGCCCTCCTGCGCCATCTTCTCGGTCACGATGCCCCGCGCCGGGGAGTGGATCGTGAGAGTTTTCTGGATTTCGCGCGATCGCGCAAGCTGCTCGACCTGGTCGTCCGAAACGTCGTAGTACTTCAAGCGAATCCGCGCGGCGTCAACCAGTTGGCGTGACTGTTCGCGGAATTCGGGGATCGTATTCTCGTTCAGCCGCTCCACGCCGCGCAGCGCCGCGAGAAACTCCTCCTGCGCCGAATAGAGCGCCGGCGAGTAAACCTCGAAGAGGGGATCGCCCTTCTCGACCTGCACGCCGGTCTGGTCGACGTGCAGCTTCTCGATCCAGCCCTCGAATTTCGTGTTGATGAAGAACAGCGTTTGCTCGTCGTAGTCCACGCGGCCAACGGTGCGGATCGTCTTAACCAGCGGGCCTCGTGTGAGCTCCGCCGTGCGGACGCCCATGTTCTGGATCGTGACCGGGTCGATCGTGATGGTCTTACCCGTCGCCGACTCAGTCTCGTCTGCGTAGACCGGCACAAGGTCCATGCCCATCGGACTCTTGCCTGGCTTCTCGGAAATGTAACTCGGGTCCATCGGGGCGCGCCAATAAAGCACCTTGCGCTCCTTCGGCCCGGTCGGGGATGAGCCGCCGCCGTCGTCACCGGCGCGCAATGGAGTGAGCTTCATGTGGCAGATCGGACACTCACCCGGCCCCTTCTGAATTACGTTGGGGTGCATCCCGCACGTGTAGAGCTGTTCCGAATCGGCGGAGGACTGCTCTGGCGCTGTACCGACGCTCAAGCGTGACGCCGCCCAGAATCCCACGCCACCGCCGAGTCCGAGCATGACCACGCTGACGATCACCCAGGCGAGGACACGCGCCGCACGAGCCCGCCGAAACGTGGATGGACCCCATGTCATGATCCGCCTCCCGCCTCGGACAGGCTCAAACCGACCGCCGCTTCCAGATCTGCCACGCTACGTTCGAGCTCCCCGAGCGCGCGGTGGTACTGGACCGTGAACATGAGCCACTTCTGCCAGTTGTCGATGACGAACAGGAAGTCGCTGTCTCCGGCCGAGTACGACGCGCGCGAGACCTCGTAAGCCTGCTGCGCCTGCGGAATGATCGTGTCCTTAAAGATCGCGGCCAGCTCGCGCTGCGCCTGCACGCGCGCCAGTGCGTCTTCGATCTCGAAGTTGACGCGGTTTCGGGCGGAGACGTACTCGTGCTGCGTTGCCAGTTGCCGGCTGTGCGCTTCTCGAATGCCCGCCTCGATTTTCTCGATCCAAAGCGGGATGTTCACGCTCAGCGTGATCGCCCAGTTGTCCGTCCCCTCCTCGCTCATGCGGTTTACCATGGGCACCATCCCCGTGGTCGGGTTGGGCGGCGGGACAAACGCCTCGCGCGGACGCATGTACATCCACTCGAACCCGAGCGTAAAGTCCGGCCAGTATGCCAGCTTGGCCAGCGCGACGCTCTGGCGGTCCCGTTCCAGCTGCTGCTTGAGGCGTTGCAGGTCCGGATTGTGTTCGGCCGCCGCCGCGAACAGCGCGTCCATCTGCACATCGACGGAGCGGACGTCATACTCATCCAGGGTCGGGACTGGCGTAGCGGGAAAACGATTCATCACCCGATTCAGCATCGCGACCGCGGTTTGTCGCTGCTGCCGCAGCTCGACAAGCTGACTCTCCAGGTTCGACAGCTCGACCTGGGCGCGCAGCACGTCGTCCTGCCGCCGGCGCCCTGACGCGACCTGCGCCCTGGCCGCATCGATCAGACCGCGGAGCAGGTCTTGGTTGGCGAGGTCGATCTCAATCGTGCGGTCGATGATGTAGATGCGGAAGTATGTTCGCTTTACGTCGGCAATCACGGTCAGACGCTGGCGTCGAAGTTCCTGGATCGCCATGCGGGCTTCCTGGAGCGCTACACGCCCCGCACGATCCAGTTTTTCGGGCACTGGGAATCGTTGTTGAACGCCGAGCGTGAAGAAGTTGTCACCCTCCGCCGTTCGAACCGGCTCGGGCAGGGTGCGCGTCATCAGCATGGGATCGGGCAATGCCGTTACCTGCGGCACACGGGCTGCTCGCATGCGCGCCATCTCTTCCGCTGCCTTGATGTCCGGGTTCTGCTCCAGCGCCAGGACTATGAAGTCGCGCAGCGAGCGCGGCTCCGGGGCAGGCACCCCTGTCGTCTGCGAGGAGGACTCCGCCGGGCGGGTCGGTCCTGATCGCGTCACAGGGCGTGTTCCGCGGGCGTAGGTCTCGCCGGATTGCGAGCGCTCCCGCGCGAAGCGAGTGATCGCGGTGGACACGTCCCGATCGGCGGTCTGATTCAGGGCACACCCGACGAGCATGCCGGCCGTGAGAGTCACCCCGACCGCGAAAATAGCCATTGCGGTGGCGAGCGGCTGATGTGCGCGGCGTCGCGTAGTCATGGTTCGTATCATCCTCGCAAATCAGTCCCGGCCGGCGTATCGCTCTGGTTCCTGCTCGAATCGCCGACGGCATTCCTCGATGCAGAAGTAATACGTGCGGCCCGCGTGTTCGGCGCTCGCCGCAGCCCAGTTCTTGTTGATGGCCATCCCGCACACCGGGTCGCGGATCATGTTTTCCCGTTGGTACGCGTCGGCATTCTCCAGCCGCAGATACGTGTCCACAAACTCGGTGAGTTTCGTATCAACCCACGTCGCAACCTGCTGCTCGTCAACTTGATCCAGCGGGAATGTGCGCTGGTCGTGACCGTTGAACTGGAAGAACACGGGCAGGATCTCAAGGCGGTAACAGACGAGCAGCGATTCGAGGTGGCCGTCGGCCGTGACAAAGACGTCGAGCTGCACCGAGGCGGGAAACCGATCGGTGTGCTGAAACGTGCAGGGGCAGTGGCCGCGCTCGGTATCGACCAGGCGGGCATTCTCGAACTGATCGGCCAGCGCCTTGACGCGGGGACGGATGACCGATTCGAGCAACGGCGCCGCAACCTCGTTGAACCGTGCCGTGCGACTGTCAAGCTCCTCCATGCGTTGTCGCATATGGTCCGCGTGAGTCCGCCGCTTGAGCTCGGCGGCTTGAAGCTTCTCGCGGATGCGCAGTTCGAGGTCGTTTGTACTGCTCACGACAGCCTCCAGGAATCACCCGACATCGATCACCCGGTTCATGGTCCCGTGCTCGTTGCAGACGCAGCCCGGCGCATCGGCATGCGAGTCCGGCTGCCCCGGCTCGCAACACCATTGCCCATCGACAACGAACTTGTACTCGTATCTGCCGGGCGCGAGTGCCAGCTCGATGACCCATTCGCCCCGGGCGTCCTTCGTCATTGGCGCCGCGCGCTCGTCCCAGCCGTTGAACGTGCCGGCGAGATGGACCGCCTCGGCGTCAGGTGCTACGCACGCAAACCGGGTCTTTTGCAGCCGTTGCTGCTGTGTGGACCGTGCCATGTTGATCTCCTCGAGTCGCCTTCGTCATCTACCGGATTGGATGCCCAGGCGGCGGCGTTTCTTCCAGTCGATCGCGAGTCTGGTTTCGAGGTCCGACGCGGAGCAGCCGGGCGTTGATAGCCACGATGACGGTCGACACCGACATCAGCACGGCGCCGAACGCGGGACTGAGCACAATGCCGGCGGCATAAAGAACGCCCGCAGCCAGCGGGATGGCGACAATGTTGTAGCCCGCGGCCCACCACAGGTTCTGGACCATCTTGCGGTACGTGGCTCGCGCCAGTTCCACGATTGCGGTTACGTCGCGGGGGTCGGAGCGAACGAGCACGATATCAGCCGATTCGATCGCGACGTCGGTTCCAGCTCCAACTGCGATGCCCACGTCCGCTTGCGTCAGTGCCGGAGCGTCGTTCACGCCGTCCCCGGTCATTGCGACCCTCAATCCGCGCGCCTGGACTTCCTTGATCTTCGCCGCCTTCTGCTCGGGCAGCACCTGGGCAAATACTTCGTCGAGCCCAAGTTCGCGCGAGACCCACTCGGCGACGGCTTTCGCATCGCCGGTGAGCATCATGACGCGCAGGCCCATCTGCTTCAGCCGGTCGATTGCCTCACGTGATTCGGGCCGGATGACATCCGCTAGCGCGATGGCGCCGACGAGTGTGTCGTCTGTGAGCACGAAGACCACCGTCTTACCTTCGTCGGCTGCGCTGCGAACACGTTCGTCGTCCGTGTGAATGCTGGCTTGCCGCAAGAAGCCTGGGCTCACGACCTTGATGTTGGCGCCTTCGACGATCGCCTCGGCTCCTTTGCCTGGAATCGCCCGAAACTCCTTGGCCGCGAGGATCCTGACATTACGCGCTTCCGCGCCGCGGACAACGCCTGCCGCAATCGGATGCTCCGATTGAGCTTCGATCGCACCCGCGAGCGCAAGGATGCGCGATTCGTCGAGGCCCGCTAACGGGATGACATCGGTGACGCCGAACCGACCTTCCGTCAGCGTTCCGGTCTTGTCGAAAACGATCGCGTCGAGGTCGCGCGCGGCCTCGAAGGCCGTTCGATCGCGAATGAGCAGGCCGCTGCGGGCCGAGATCGCGGTGGAAACGGCGACAACGAGCGGCACGGCCAGCCCCAGCGCGTGCGGGCAAGCGATGACCATGACCGTCACGGTGCGTTCGAGCGCGTAGGCAAATTGTTTTCCAAGCGCGAGCCAGGTGATGAGCGTCACGGCACCCGAGCTCAGCGCGACGACCGTGAGCAGCAGCGCGGCGCGGTTGGCCAGGTCCTGCGTGCGCGAGCGCGACTCTTGTGCTTTGCGCACCAAATCGATCACCTGCGCGAGGTAGGTCTCGTCACCGGTCTTCGAGACCTCGACCTTGATCGCGCCCTCGCCGTTGACGGCGCCGCCGATGACCTCATCGCCCTCGCCTTTTTCCACGGGCCTGCTCTCGCCGGTCAGCATCGACTCATTGACGCTGGTCCGCCCTTCGACCACTCTGCCGTCAGTGGGAATCTTCTCGCCCGGCTTTACGAGCACTCGGTCGCCGTGCTTCAGGTCAGCTACCGGCACATCCTTGGTAGCGTCACCGGCAAGCAGGTGCGCCTCCGCTGGCATGAGCTTCACCAGCTTCTCCAGCGCGGCCGAGGCGCCCATGACCGACTTCATCTCGATCCAATGGCCCAGCAGCATGATGTCGATCAGCGTGGCCAGTTCCCAGAAGAACACCTCGCCGCGCACGCCGAAGACGACCAGGCTGCTGTAGAAGTACGCGACCGAGATCGCCAGCCCGATCAGCGTCATCATGCCCGGTTGGCGCTTGCCGAGTTCGCTGAACAGTCCCTTGAGGAAGGGCCAGCCGCCGTAGAAGTAGATGGCGCTGGCGAAGAGAAACTGGACATAGCTGTCGCCCGCAAACCGAAGTGAGTCGCGCACGCCGAGCCACGTTTGGATCATTGGCGCGAGCGCGACGACCGGGACCGACAGCACGAAACACACCCAGAAACGCCGATGAAAATCCGCGACCATGTGAGCGTGGTGCGATTCGTGGCCAGCGTGCTGGATGCGGCGGCTGGGCCGAGCCGCCTCTGCCGGGTCGTGGTGATGCGATTCGGTGGGGTGTTCGTGAGTGTTCGTCATCGGCCGGACTCCGGACCGCGATTACGATGGTTGAGTTGGTGGTTGCCGGGCCAGCTCCTCAGTGGCTGCTGACGAGATGCCGCAGAGCCTGCTGTCCTTTGTCTCTTGCCAACATGAATCACAGGCTACGCCGTCGAGTGCGGCAGAATCAGCATTGTCGCGGCCATCAACGCCATCACCACGTCCTCCGCCAGCGTAACTTGCGTCAACGGCAGCTTCAGTACGGTCCCCAGACAGGCACAGCGAATCCGTCGCTTGTTGAGCAGCGCCCTCAGAACGCCGACTGCGCCAACGAGCATCAGCGCGAGCGTCACAGAGTTGGTAAGCCAAGGCAGTACGCTCGTAACGTACGCTGCACCCAGAACCAGCTCTACAAACGGATAGATGTATCCCCAGGTCGGCCACGCCGCAGCGACAAGGTCGTACGTGCGATACGATGTGGCGAAGCCGCGCACGTCGAGCAGCTTGAAAAACGAGAACACGAGAAAGAACCCGCCCATGAATGCGTTCATGAGCGTAGCCAGCGTGAACGACCCGCTGGCCCACGCGGTCAGTGCGGCCGTTCCAGCGATGTACGCGACGATCAGCACGAGTGGGTAGAACGAACCTCGTTCGCTCTCGTCGGGCGATGACGCCGACGAGGACGCTTCTGGAGTGGGCGCGACCCTGTAATCGCCAGCGCTCCGCACCGCGGTTTCGATTTCGGCGCGCGAAACTGGCGAACTCGACCGCACGCGTGCGACAGGCGGTTCAAGCGACACCTCAATGGCCTCGATGCCGGCAAGGCGCTGCAGCGCTGCGGTGATTTTCCCCACGCACGACTGGCAGTGCATGCCCGCGATGGGCACAGACGTTTCCATCCGAATGTCCTCTCAGATCAGTGAGCGGCTACGGGTGCTTGTGGTCGCCGTGCTCGGTTTTCTTCGCCTTCGGATCGGCTGCCGATACTTTGGCGGGGTCGATCGGCGTACCCTGCGCAGCCAGCCTTTCCGCGTACTTGGCTGGTTCCTTCAGCAGTTTGTCCGCACAGCCGGAGCAGCACAGATAGATGCGCTGGCCGGTGGGCAGGTCTGTGAAGACGGTCGGGTCAACCTTGTCGCCGCTGACGGGGCAGCGCGTCTGATACGTGTAACAGTCCTCGAGTTTGGCGTCCAAGCGCCTGTTGTCCGCGTCCGAGTTGCCCGCGCTGTCAAACTTGCTTACGCAGCGCGCACAGCAGAAGCTGACCGGTTTTCCGCGGGTGACGATCTGCGTCTTGCCGTCAACTGGATTCCCGCTGATGGGGCACGTCACCTGAATACGCTCCAGCTTCTTGATCGCTTCCCGCTGCGCTGCCAGCTTCTCCGCGTACTTGGCCGGCTCCTTCGTGAACTTCTTGATGCACGGCTCGCAGCAGAAATAGACTGGCCCGTCGTCCGTTATCGTCTTGACGGCGAAGTCCACCGTTTCGCCCATAACGGGGCACAGCGGCAGCTTGCTGTCCGAGTCAGCGGGCTTCTTCTCCGCAGTCGTCTTGCCGTCCGCGGCGCCGTGGCCGCCGTGTTCCTGAGAAAGGGCCGTGCCGACGGGAAACGCGAAGAGCAAGGTCGCGGCGATCGTCGAGCAACAGGTCTTGCGCATGTTATGCACTCCGAGGAGTTCACTCCGGCGTGGCGCGTCTCCGTAACGGGCCGATGTTCGCCGATTGCCCCGTTGGATGCCCCGGTCGCCGACTTTCTTCCGCCGGGCACGCAGAATCGCCCGGAACACGCTTGCGTCGGCATTGAGCTTGGCCGCAGCCGCGATGGCGGATAGATTCAGAGCCGTGGACCACCGCGAAACAGGCCCAACGACGTCCGAACACGAGCTTGTCGAGCGCTGCAAGCGCGGCGATCGCGAGGCCCAGCGCACCCTGTACGAGCAGACCAGCCAGCGCGTATTCCGCCTGCTGACGCGCATGACCCGTTCCGCTGAAATCGCTGAAGATCTCGCCCAGGAGACGTATCTGAAGGCGTTCTCGGCGATCGCCACGTTCGACCAGCGCTCGGCAGTGCATACCTGGCTGTACCGGATTGCAGTCAACGAGGCGCTCCAGTGGCTGCGGCGCAGGAAACCAACCTTGCTCGACCCCGAGATCGCCGCTGCACGGCCGGACCCGCGGAACAACGGCCACGACTCCGGGGCGCACCTGGACATCGAGGAAGCAATGGCAGCGCTCGATCCGACGGAACGGGCGATGCTCCTGCTTCGGTACCAGGAGGGGCTCGACTACCGGGCGATCGCTGAGGTAACTGAGGTCGCGATGGGGACGGTCGGATCTCGGCTGAATCGGGCTCGTGAGCAACTCCGCGAGCTCCTGAAGGATTTCGAACCGGGACGGGAAGAAATTCAGTCGGATAAGCATCGAATCCGTCACGGACGGGAAGGTGCTGATCGGATCGTCCCGTCCGTCGAGGAACGCGCGTCGTGAAGACCTGCGAGGAAATGCGCGAAGTGCTCGGCCCGTACGTGGACGGCGAAGGTTCGCCGGAAACGCGTGCGACGATTGAGGCGCATGTCTGCACCTGCAAAGACTGTCACTGCGAAGTCACTCGAATCCGCGAGCTGGGCGCGCGGATCGAAGCCGGCGGATCGGTGTGTGTTCCGTCAGCCCTGTGGGAGCGTATCGAGTCACGCCTGGCAGAGGCCCCAAAGCTCGTTCGCGTTTCGCACTGGCTTCGTCTGCGCTCAGTCGTCGCCGCGGCCGCGTGCCTGCTCCTCGCCGTCGGCGGCGGCTACTTCATGTTGACGCAGGGACTGAGTACGCGGGCCGAGGCGGCCACGGTGAACTTCTCGGCGTTGCTGGACGGACTGTCGGTCGATGCGGAGAAGGCATTCCGCGAGTTCGTACAGCTATACCGGGGGCGTCGCGTAACGGCCGCGGAGGCCCGCAGACATGCCTCGCAGCTCAACTTCGAAATCCCTGCGACTCTGCCCGGTGGTTTCCAGTTGGATGAGGCCTTCGCGCTGAAGATTGGCGATGCGCCCGCCGCTGCGGCGACATACCGGCGGTCCGGTGAGTTTGTCGGGACGATCTTTCACCGAGCCATCCACCCCGAGGACTACGGCACGCACCGCGACCATCCGTGTGTAATCGGCGAGCATCGGGGCCATCGCGTTGAGGTAGGCGAGTGGCGGCTGGTACACGTCACCGACGCGACGACGTGCCATTGCGTGCTGAGCCGGCTGGGCGAAACCGAAGAGCTGCCCGAAATACTCCGCGCGGTAGCACCGGACGCAAAGTCCGTGGACCACTCACACCCCTAGCTGGCGAGGCCATCCGGTCTGCTGGCTCGTAATTCATAACCTTCGGCAGCCGCATGTTTTACGCTTGACGCGACCAGCGCGAGCGGCAGGATCGTGGCACGCACGGCCGCCCAAACTTCTACGAGAGTCCGCGAACCCACTTTTCTTTGGGCGCCGGCGAAGAAACATCGACCGTTGCGCATCAAACGAGTTGTCCGCTGGCGAATGGAGAACACATGAGACTTGCCTGCATTCTGGTGGTTTCGATTTGGCTCGTGTCGGGCTGCGCGTCCCCGGATCGCCGCTCCTCGACTCCTGCGGCTGTATCAGATCCGACCGCCGCTGCGAATTCCTCAGCGACACTCACCGTGCATGGCCTCGCGTGCCCGCTCTGTGCTCACAACATCGACAAACAGCTGCTTAGAGTAGAGGGCGTGAGGACCGTCGACGTGGATCTTGGGACGGGGACCGTCAAGCTGAATTTCGAATCGGGGAAGCAGCCGAGCGACAAAGAACTGGCGGCTGCGGTTGAGGCTGGCGGATTCACATTGAACAAGGTCGAGCGGCACTGATTCCCGTTCCAAACTCCCGGTTCGAGGTCCATCCAAGATGAGTCCCTGCATTTGCCGCACCTGTTGCGCGCTCGCCGTCGCGCTGACCATTCCCACGGCCGCCGTGAAGGCGCAGGAACCGCCGAACGCCTACGAGTCCGCGACCCAGCCCGGGCCCGGAACGTTCATCTTCAAACCGCAGCTGCGCTACTTCTATCTCGATGATGCTCCGTCATCGCCCCGGAGTGAGACGCATCAGTTGAACTTCTCAAACACGCTGAACTTCGGTATCGCGCCGGACTGGTCTGCGAGCATCCGGTTTCCGCTGGAACAGCGCTGGCAGTTAGACCGCGCCTCGTCCGACGAAGAGTCGTTCGGCATCGGCGACCTGACGACGCTCCTGAAGTGGCGCGTCTGGCGCAACGACACGAGCCCTCTAGACACGCAGCGTCTGGCGGTTTTTGGCGGTTTGGAATGGCCGCTGGGGCAGAGCGAGTTCTCAAGCTATTCCTTTGACCCGATCGTCGGTGCGGCCTACACCCAGGTGTCGGGCCGTCACGGCATCAATCTCTCGGGAGCTTGGAAGTTCACCACCGACGGCGACGAGAATCCTCTGCTTGCCGGCGACGGCCAGGCAGACCTTCTCCGCTACGATGCCGCGTACCTCTTTCGCCTCGATCCGGAGCGGTACACGGCGGACACGAAGGGCGCGTGGTACGCTGTATTGGAGCTGAACGGCCTGTACGAGACGAACGGCGATCACGAGGTGTTTCTCTCGCCGGGCATCATGTTCGAGGCGCAGTCGTGGGTGCTCGAATTCTCGGTTCAGCTGCCAGCGGTACAGCGGCTCGATCACCGCCCGGAGACGGATTTCGCCGTGGTTTTTGGGCTGAGATTCTTGTTCTAAGCAGGCGCCCACGATCGACAGTCGTGCGCGTTTTCCGAGACTGGCGGCCCAACCGAGCAGGGCGATATTGATCGGCCAGGAGCCGCGGCGCGACGTGGGCCGGCGCCGTATGGTCGGTGCTCACTCAAACGCGTTGCAAAGGTGGAGAGAATGACCTGATTCAAACCTACTTGCATGCTCGCTGTTGACCTCCGCCGGTGGCAGAAGGTACCCCTCGGCCGCTGCAGGAGTTGCGCGCAGTTCAAATGTCCTTTTTCGGCGCTGATTTTCTTCTCGAAGTGCTGTGATTCGCGGGCGGCACCTGCCTTCGTAAAACGGAGCGCTGCGTGCGCCCGCTCTCGATTCGCCGACAGGTACGCCGTTCATCCGCTGCTGAATCTCGGTGGGCGCTGCTTCCGACGTGGACGCGTTGAGCAATTGCGACGTTCGCGACCGCGGCACGACCCGAATGGCGATCCCGTACCGCACGCTGAGCATTCCTGCCTATGCACCGGCGGCACTCCGCCGGGCGCGGCGCTTCAAGTCCCGGCACTGGAACCGGCGGCCATTATCGCCGCCGACGATGCGTCCCCCACGAATCTCGACACGACGTTCCTGCTCGTTCTCCTCAAGGCTCGTGGCCCGACGAATACTTCGTCCGACCTCCGCTGCGCGCCGCTTCTGATTTGATTCACTCCTCATTTCCGTGAGCGCTTCTGATCGCGCGGACTCCCGCGCGGCTCGTGTGCTGCGCCGTCAATGCGCGGCCGCCTGACGAAGCGCATCGTCTTTGCCATCGAAGCTCATGCGGAGAAAACCTATGCGAATCGCCTGGGCCGGGCGGGCACTGCCCGGAGTCTTTCTAGTCGGCCTGGCCGGCTGCGCCAGCGTGAATCCGCGGCCGGACTATGAACGGGTTGAGCGGCACGTCGCGGAAGCCGTAGGCGAGAACACGCTCGCACCGGCGGACGATGCAGAGGCCGTGCGTGCCCTGGTCGCCGCGCGGCTGGAGGGCGGATTATCCGCCGATGAAGCCGTGCAGGTCTGCCTGCTGAACAATCCGCGCGTGCGTTCGGCTCTTCTGCGCGTCGGGATCGCCCGGGCAGAACTGGTGCAGGCCGGCCTGTTCCAGAATCCCTCGCTGTCGCTGTCGTTGCGGCTGCCCGACGGCGGCGGACTGAGCAACCTCGAACTCGGCATCGCGCAGAACATCGCGGAGCTGTGGCTGATTCCGATCCGCAAACGGGTCGCCGAGGGTGAGCTGGAGTCGGCCATTCTCGAAGTCGCGCGCGAGTTGAGCGCGGTCGCGCTGGAGGCGCGGGCGGCGTATTACTCCGCCGTGGGCCTGGGTCGCGAGAAGGATATCGTTGATGAGAATCGCGCCGTTGCCGAGCAGCTCCTGGATGCGGCCCTGGCGCGAATGCAGGCGGGGGCCGGAAGTTCGATCGATGTCAATCTCGCGCGCTCGGAGTTCATGCAAACCGAAGTAGCGCTGCGCAATGCAGCGCTTGCAGCGTTCGAGGGACGGCGATCGCTGGCCGTGCTACTCGGAATAAGGACGCCACCCGATGATCTCGTGCTAACGGATAAGCTTCCCGACCCGCCCGCCTGGACCCTGACATCGGAAAGCCTCGTCCGCACCGCCGAAGCCAATCGGTTGGACCTGCGTGCGGCGACGTACTTCGTCGATGTCGCCGCCGCTCGTGTGCAGCAGGAAAAAATGAGCGTCGTCGCAGACGTGGAAGTCGGCGTTGGATTCGAGCGCGACGCGCGCGGCCGGCGCGGCGACCGCCCGTGGCTGGCGGACACGTTGTGGGCGTCGGCTGAGGCCGGCGCGTTGACGGCGCCTTCGCTACGGCCGCGCGAAAAACAGCCGACCGACACCATCCTCGGGCCCACGCTCAGTCTCGAAATACCGGTGTTCGACCAGAACCAGGCGCAGATCGCGAAGGCCCAGTTCATCTACGAACAGGCGCTGCTGAATCGTGAAGCCCTGCTGCTGGACGTGACGCAGGAAACGCGCGGCGCATTTCAACGGGCGCGAACGGCTTGGGACGTTGCGAACTACTATCGGGACAACTTTCTCCCACTGCTTCAGGAAAACCTGGAGCTTTCTCGAACTGCGTATCGGGCTGGCAAAATCTCGCTGCTTTCGGTGCTGGAGGCGCAGAAACTCCTGCTTGCGTCGCGCGGCCGCTACGTCGAGTCACTGCGGAACGCCGCGGTCGCCGTAACGGATCTGGAGAAGGCGATCGGCACACCGCTCGCGCGCGTGCTGAGCGATGTTCCACCCGCGACGACGCAGCCCGCGTCCCGTCCAGCCACGGAGGTGCAACCATGAGTTTCCCGTCGTTCATCCTGCTCGTCATTCAGTTCCTGCTGGCACTATTCCTCGGAACCCTGGCCGGATGCAGCCGCGATCCAGCGGGCGGGCAGGCGAAGTCGGGTGATGCGACGCACGGCGAGGCACCCGCGGCCACAAACCGAGTGGATGTGCCTGAAACCGTGCGGCGGAACCTCGGCATCACGTTTGCCAAGGTCGAATCGCGGCCGGTAGCGCAGACGATTCGAATTCCCGGCCAGTTTGAGTTGCTGCCGGAAGCCCGGCGTGAGTATCGCACGATGCTGGCCGGCCGCGTCGAACTCCTGGTCAGGCAATACGAGCGCGTCGAAGTCGGAACGCCGCTCTACCGGCTGGTCTCGCCGGAGTGGCGCGACCTGCAAGGCAAGCTGACTGAAGCCGAATCCACGATCCGCCAAACCGAAGCCCGCGTCGCATCGATTCCCATGCTCCTTAATGCCCACAAACAGCACGAGGCAAGTCTGAGAACCAGCGTTGCGTTGTGGGAGAAACGGGTTGAACAGCTGGACCAGACGCGTGCATCCGGTGTCGTGACGGCGGAAGAATACACCGTCGCCCAGACGACGCTTGCGTCGCAGCGGGCGCAGTTGTCGGAGACCCTGGAAAAGGAAGCCGAACTACAGGCCTCAAGTGCGGACGCACAGGCGCAGCATGACGCTGCACACGCGCGCTTCCGGCTGCTGCTGTCGACCGCGGCTACGCTGCTCGGGACGGATGAACGTACACTCAGCGCCCCGTACGACCCGGACAACCACATTCTGACCGGACTGCATCAGCACGATCCGGCGTCCTCACAGCCCGCGCCGCAATGGCACACGATCAAGGAAGTGGAACTCCGCGCGACGGCGCCAGGTGTGGTGCAATCCCTGGATTTGACCAACGGAGCGTGGGCGTCCGCTGGCAGCCTCGTGCTTGCGACCATCGAGCCTGATCGCCTTCGGTTCAAAGCGATGGGCATGCAGAGCGATCTGGGCCGACTGCGCGATGGCCTGCCTGCGCGCATCGTTCCGCCCAAGGGCGGGTCGGTCGATTTGCAAGACACGATGGAGGCCACGCTAATCGTGGGCCTCACTGCTGACCCAGAGGAACGAACGGTCGAGCTCGTTGCCGTGCCGTCGGAGCTTTCACCGTGGGCCCGCAGCGGCGTAAGCGCCCATCTGGAGGTCATCACCGCGGGCGGTCAAAACGAACTCGCGATTCCGCTGTCGAGCGTCATTCAAGACGGACTCGCGAAGATCGTATTCCGACGAGATCCCCGGGACCCCGACAAGGCGATCCGCATGGAGGCCGATCTCGGAGTCAACGATGGCCGCTGGGTCGTCATCAGGAGCGGGGTGCGTGAGGGCGACGAGGTCGTTCTCGACGGCGTGTACCAACTCATGATCGCCACATCAGGAACGGTGGAAAAAGGCGGGCACTTCCACTCGGACGGTACGTTCCACGCCGGGGAGGACGAGAAGAAATGACCCAGCACACTAACCAGCCCGGAGGCGCGGCAGATCCTAACGGCGGCGGCATGCTGCAACGGCTGATCGGGTTCTCACTCCGGTATTCGGGCCTGATCGTGATGATGTCTTTGCTGT
>BTUU01000009.1:0-217992 GCA_045863555.1 Planctomycetota bacterium
CCGAGAAAGACGCCGCCTGATCACGGAGCGATCAACGAAATTTGACAATATCTCCCATGAACCCGTCGACTGCCAATTCGCGCACTGAGCTTCAATTGGCCGCCGCGAAACTTGTGTTGGGTTTTACCCAGAGTTGGGACATTCCGCCTGTTGCGGATCGAGCGATCTCGAACGGCGAATACTCGCCCGCTCTCGCTGAACTCGCGGATCTTAAGAACCCCGTGAGGGCTGATGTGGAACCGCTGTTCGTCAAGGCGCTTGCCGAAATGGGCTTGTCGATGCGGTCCAGAGTCGATTCAGCATGGTTGATCGCGCGTCATTGCATCGAACAGATTGCATTGAAGACGGAATCGCTCCGCGCCGCCCTCTCCCTGCTCAAGGAGACATCGTACGTCGTTCGCGATGTGCTACCCGACAAGAAGTATGTTGGCGAGAATCTCGATCTAGGGGCGTTGATTGGCATCTACTGGTCGTATACGGAGCCCGAAGAGAACTGCTTCGAAGGGCGCGTAATCACCGATGAGACTGAGCGACGCGCGATTCTGGATTCTCTCGCACGGGACGAAGCACGTGAGTGGCTGAGCCGCCATGGGTTGGAGTGAACGCAATGGCCAAGAACAAATCTTGACGGTGCGGAGCGAGCGTGAGACAACGAAAGCAGTACTCTGTATGTATGATCGGTGCGCCGATCGCATTGCTCAGCGCGCTCGCAGCCTATTATTGGCCGTCGAGGACCCCAGCCATGGATCCAAATTCGTTTGTCAGGCAGTGCGTGGAGGGCCTGCGGGCGCAGACATCCGCTCACGACGCCACCTGGCATCTCGGTGACGCGGCACGTTGGGACGCGGATCAGGACACGCGAAAGATCCGATTTTTGTTCGACGACGGCACGATCGCCGAGGCGGATTTCCAGATCGTCGGTTCGTACAACTCGCTGGACGGTACGTTCCTGTGGGGCTGGGATCATCCCTCGGTCGATGAACCGCTTCGCGTACACGCGCGCCTCGCGAAGGATTTTGGTGAAAAGCACGGGCTATCCAAATATACGAACCGGATGGTCCAATGCACCGAGGACGAAGCCTGGGAGTTCACGGCCGTCGCCGCGCGCCTGGGAAACGCGAACGGGGCCTACCGAGGTCCGGCGGGAACCACATTCGTGTTCATGACGTTCGGCGAGATTTCGCTCAGCAAGCGCGACGCGACGAGACCGTGATCATCTGAGTTTCTCGTCCGAATGAGCGGCACCGGAATGACTCCAAATGAGCCAAGCCCTCCGCGGCGCGGGGTCACATTGGGCCTCGGGGCGACTCGTGATGAACTGCGACTCCTTCTCGGCGAGCCGAATGACACCAGCGTCCCGACACATCGGCAGCGTGAGCCGATGATCTGGAAATACGGCGACGTCGAGTACCATTTCGGAAAAGACGGACGCGTCTGGTTCATTTACCAGGAGGACCGAGAAGGGAACCCGCAGGTGCTGAATGAGCTGACGCGATGATGCATGAGTTCGAGTGAAAATGCTGTCGGGGGCGCAGGGATTGAAGGTGATGCATGGCAAAGGCGAAGACCACCCGGAATACGCACGTTGCCGTTTCCCCGATCCGCTTCACCGCCACCCTCCACCGCCCCGCCGGCCGGGAGAAATCCGCGAGATGGTCGTTTCTGAAACTGCCGAAGGCCGCCAGCACGAAGCTGCCCTCCCGCGGCCAAGTCGCCGTCGAGGGAACGGTCAACGGGCATCCCTTCACGGCCACGCTCGAGCCTGACGGGGAGGGCGGGCATTGGCTCAAGATCGATCAGGCGCTCCGTGAAGAGGTCGGTGCGGCGGTGGGCGACGTGGTTAGGCTCGAAATCGCGCCGATGACCGAGGAACCCGAGCCTGTTGTGCCGCCCGACCTGAAAAAGGCCCTCGCCGCGGCCGAAGCGAAGACACGCGCTGCGTGGAATGACATCACGCCCGCGGCGCGGCGGGACTTCATCCACTGGATCACATCGCCAAAGAAACCGGAGACGCGCGTGAAGCGGATCGCCACCGCCTGCGACATGCTCGCCAAGGGCAAGCGCCGGCCGTGCTGTTTCGATCGGTCGGGGATGTATGACAAGAGCCTGAGCTGTCCCGTCGCGGATGACGAATAGTTTGCCCTCGTCGAGAAGACGAATCGCAAGTCGCGGTATGTGCGGCCTCTCTGCAAACGCTTGTCGATCAAAGTTAAGGTCAGCCGGACTATTTCTGCTCACTGACCGAAATCTCCAGCCCGTCCGGGTCCTTGTAGACCGCGATTCGGACGCCGAACGTGGCCGTCGGCGGCTGGACGCACGTCACACCGCTCGCGATCAGTTTCTGGTGGTATTCGTCGAGATTTGGCACGCTCCAGCCCGGCCGGCTCCGCCCGCCGCCCTCGCCGCCGTGCAGCGCGAGCGTCGCGCCTTCGGTGGCGAATTCAGTCCAGCCCGGCGTCTCGAATTTGAGCGGCAGCCCCATCACATCGCGGTAGAACGCGACGGCCTGCTTCATGTCGCTGACGAACACGATCGCGTAGTTGACTCGCATGACCGGCTCCCCTGGACCGGCGGCGTCGAATTGCCGCCGGCGACCCTTCAGGCACGCCCGTCGCCAGCATACCACGGTCGCGGGTGCGGGAATTCGCTTCGGCACGGCCAGGCGCTATTTCAACCGCTCCAGCCTTCCCTTGCGCTTCATAAGGTTCTTGTAGTCCCACTGGATCGCGGCGGATTTTTCGAGCCAGCGGCGGAGGTCTTTTGCGGAGATCTGGTCCACAGACGTGTACCGGGCCTCGGCCGCCTTGAAGCTGCCTTCCGGAGCGAGACCGGGCTCGTCGAACGACTGGCCGCTCCAGAAGAGGAGACGGATGCAGTCCTTGAGCTTGCTGTAGCCGACGATCGGATTGCCGTCGAGGAACCAGACCGGGTGGCGGTGCCAGACCTTGTTTTCCGCGCCGGGCAGGTGTTGATTGATCGCCGCGGCGAGGGCGTCGCAGATGCGGCGATCGGCGGGCGACTGGGCAGCGTGGTAGGCGAGGATCTCCGGGTGGATCGCCGCGGCGGTTGCTGGTTTCATCGCATTCGGCGCTGCGGCTCGCGGCGACCGGGAGGGCGTCGGTTTTCCGGATCGCGGCGCGGGCCTGCTGGAACTGACGGTCCTTGCTTTCTTCACCGGTTTCTTCGCCGCCTTGGCCATGCGTAGTCTCCTTGGCGCCGCATTGTATGGCGAAGCGGCGCGGTGACGCGGACGGAACCGGAGGGCAGGAGCGGGCCGCCGGCCCCGGCTATACTGCTCGAAATGCACTCGGCGCAGCGCATCGCGGTTCTCGCCCTGCTCGCAGCGGTTTCGGTCGCCGCGGCGGCCGAGGAGCCGCGCGTGGAGATCACGGGCGGGGTCGATCCGTCGGGGCAGAATTATTCGTGGACGGTCACCAACCGAAGCGACACGCCGATCGTGAGCGTGACGTTTCCGCACTACAACGCCGACCTGTTTTCTCCGCCGGCGGGCTGGCAGCGGGAAGAGACGCACTTGCGGCACGTGGGGAGCAAGCCTGCGCCGGGGATCTGCCGCGGGTTTGTGGACGGCGTGGAGAAATCGGGCATTCTGCCCAGCGGCTCGGCCGGATTCTCGATTCGCCTGAATGCGGACGGGGCGTCGAAGGGCCGGGGCGTCGTTCAGGTCCGCTTCAAGGATGGGCGGACGGTCTCCGTCCGAAACGTCGAACTGCCGGTCGCGCCGACATTTTTCGGGCAGTATGGCATGATGATCGCGCTGGCCGCGGCGTTCGCGATTTTTGTGCTGGTACAGGTGCGCCGGAAAAAGAACCGCGGAGGAGCGGAAGACTCCGACGAAGAAGCCGAGGCGGACCGACCAGTTGCCTAACGATACCCCCCGGAATCTAATCCACCGATGAACGCGATCGAGACGGTCGGTCTCTGCAAGTCCTACGGCACGCGGCGCGTTCTGCACGACGTGACGCTGAGCGTTCCCGAAGGGGAGATTTTCGGATTCCTCGGTCCGAACGGGGCGGGCAAGACGACGACGATCCGCGTTTTACTCGGCCTGCTGCGGGCGACGGCGGGGACGGCCCGCGTGCTCGGCGGCGATGCGTGGCGGGACGGACCGCGGGTCCGGGCGGATGTCGGGTACCTCGCGGGGGACGTGCGATTCTACGACTGGTTCACGGGGCGGGCGACGCTGGCGATGCTGGACGCGGCGCGCGGCGGGCGCTGCGGGGACGAGATCCGGCGGCTCCAGCGCGTGTTTGATCTTGACCTCGACAAGCGCGTGCGGAGCTATTCGCGCGGCATGAAGCAGAAGCTGGGGCTGATCCAGGCGCTCATGCACCGGCCGCGGCTGCTGATCCTCGACGAGCCGACGACGGCGCTCGACCCGCTGATCCGCGAGGCGCTCTACCGGGAGATCCGCGCGACCGCCGACGACGGCCGCACGGTTCTGTTTTCGAGTCATACGCTGACGGAAGTCGAGGAGCTCTGCGACGAGGTGGCGATCGTGCGTGCGGGGCGGCTGATCGAGCGTGAGAAGATCGCGGTGCTGCGCGAGCGGGCGCTGCGGCGCGTGGAGATCCGGTTTGAGGAGGGGCGCTCGATCGGTGCGTTGCCGGAGGGAATGCACGTGCTGAGCGCGAGCGACGGTCGGTTGGCGGCGGCTTGGACCGGCGACGTGCAGCCGCTGCTGGAGTGGTTGACGGCGATCGGCGTGACCGACGCGGTGATCGCGCCGCCCGACCTGGAAGACCTGTTTCTCGCGTACTACTCGCCGGCGACGGCGGGGGCGGCCGTATGAACCGGACGATCATCGCGAAGACGGTTCGCGAGAGCTGGTTCATGCTGGCGGTTCTCGTCGTGGCGGTCATGCTGTTCGAGATTCTGTTCGTGCTGGCGGTCAGCTCGTTTTCCAAGGAGCTGATCGAGATGTGGTCCAAGTTCCACTTTCTGCGCGGCCTCGTACAGGCGCTGGCGGGGGCGGATCTGACCGCGGACGTGAACGCGACGTCGTTCATGTCGATCGGCTTCGCGCATCCGTTCCTGTACGCCGTGACGTGGGCGTTCCTGCTGACGACGTGCACGCGCGTGATCGTGGGCGAGATCGACCGGGGGACCAGCGATCTGCTGCTGACACTGCCGATCTCGCGCGCGAGCCACTACGTTTCTGTTTCGGCGGTATGGATCGCGATGGGCATCCCGATCTGCGTCGCGGTCTGGGTCGGGATCCTGATCGGACCGATGTTTCTGCCGCGACCCGAGCCGATCGACATGCGCGTGCTGTGGCTGCCCGTCGCAAACCTGTTCGCCCTGTACGTGGCGATCGGGTGCATGACGATGATGCTGAGCAGCTTCATGACGCGGCGGGGGCCGGCGGTGGGTCTGACGCTGGGGCTGCTGCTGGCGGGCTTCGTGCATAACTTCATCTGCACGCTAACGCCCGAGATGAAGTCGTGGGGGTTTCTGAGCCTGCTCAGCTTCTACCGGCCGCTGGAGTCGATCCGCGCGCACGCACTCCCCTGGGGCGATGTCGGGGTGCTCATGGCGTTCGCCGCGGTGAGCTGGGGCGTGGGGCTGGTGAAGTTCCAGTCGCGCGATCTGCCCGCGGCTTGAAGGGCGGGGCGCCGGGCCGCATCCGACGGCATCAAGTGGCTGTTTCGTGGCAGATCAATCGGGCGCGGCCGCTGCGTTTTGCGCCGTACATCGCCTTGTCCGCGGCTTCGAGGAGGCGGCAGACATCCCAGCCGCGCTGCCATTCGGCGAGGCCGGCGGAGATGGTGACCGGGACGAGGGCGTCGCCGACGAGGGCGGGATCCTCGCGGAAGATGGTCAGAAGGCGTTCGGCGACGAGCTGGGCGCCGGCGGTGTCGGTGGAGGGCAGCATGATGACGAATTCGTCGCCGCCGATGCGGGCGGCGGAGTCGGTCTGGCGCAGGACGGAGCTGATGCGATTGGCGACGTGGCGCAGGGCGGCATCGCCGGCGAGGTGGCCGTGCTGGTCATTGACCGGCTTCAGGCCGTCGAGGTCGATCATCAGCAGCGAGAGCGGGGTGTCGTAGCGTTCGCAGCGGCGGATCTCGCGGGTCAGGGCCTCGATCATCCAGCGGTAGTTGTAAAGGCCGGTGAGGCCGTCGACGCGCGCCTCGGCGCGAGTGCGTTCGTAGAGCCTTGCGTGCCGGAGGCAGCGGGCGGCGAAATCGAGCACTTCGCGGATGGGAGCGCCGGGTTCGGCGGGGCTGCCGGTCTTCCGGTCGATGAGGAAGGCGAGGCCGACGAGTTCGTCGGCGTCGACGAGCGGGGCGATGACGGCGGACCGGGCCTCCGCAGCGCCGGGGAGCGTGGGTGCGAGGAGGCCGCGCGCTTCGGCGGATTCGACGAGATTGTCGGTCGCGATGAACTCGCGCGCGAGGCAAGAGACGGCGAGCAGGTTGCGGCTGGCCTCGGAGAGGGGGATCGCGAGATCGACGGGGAAGCGACAGTTGCTCTCGGCGAGGGTCAGGCTGCGATGGGCGGGCTCGTAGAGATAGAGGGCGATTCCGTGGTATCCGAGCCTCTCGGGCAGAACGCTCGCGCAGCGGTTGCAGCACTCGCGGAGTTCGAGTTCATGAATGAGCGTGACCCAACCGGGCAAGTCGACGTTCCGGCGATTGTGCTCGCGCCGCTCGGTGGCGGAGGCCCAGAGGAGGGTCAGCGATGCCGAAGACGGCGGCTTGCGGAAAAAGAGGCCGGCCGGGTATTCCTGGGGCGAATCGGGCTGAGAGGCATAGAAATAGACGCGGCGCTCGACGTCGAACGCTGGTGCGAGGTGGTGAGCGCCCTCGAGATCGATCCAGACCTGGCGAATCGCGCCCCGGCCGATGACGACGGCCTCGTCGAGACTGGCGGCGGCAAAGCGGGCGTCGCGCGGGCGTGCGGCCTCGACGGCGCGCACGAGTTCGCTGTCGCCGGAGATGAGGAGCACATCCAACCCGTTATCGGCCATGGCTTTCCGCCTGGTCTCCACAGTAGGTAGTATCGGAACGGATTTCGTCCGCGTCTAATTCTAGGCCCGCAAATCGTGCCACGGGACGCGCAAAAATTGAGTCCCGGGGGGTCCACCGCGGACCCCCGAACCTCCGATAGTGAATACGACGGACTTTCCGCGAGGTGCGGGGAATTCCGCGCGAACGGGGCGTTTCATGCGGCTCATGCGGGGCTTGGCCGGACTGTTTGCGGGTCGCTGGCAGGTGCCGGTGGCGATTCTGGCCATCGGCGTCGCGGCGTACGCACTTCTGAGCATGCGGCCGCCGCCGAAGGAAATCCAGTTCGACGCCCTGCTGGCAGATATCCGCTTCCTGATGGAGAAGGAGGCGTACTACGACGCGACGAACGCGGCGGCCAATCTGATCGAAATGACGCCGGAACTGCCGGCGGGGCAGCGGGCGACGCTTCACGACGTGATGGCCGAGTCGATTTTCCTGGTCGAGCAGAAACGGGAGGCGGCGAACCTCGACAATGTAAAGCTCCTGCTCGAGCACCAGGCCCAGGCCCAGTCGCTGGGTTTTCGGCCGACGGCGCGGGCCGCGCTGCGGGCGGGCCAGGCGCATGAATGGCTGCGGGAATCGAACGCGGCGATCGAAGAATACCGGCTTGCGCTGGAGCGCAAACCGACGTCGACGGAGGACCGGCGACGGGTGCTGCAATCGCTGGTGCGGCTGCTGGACGGCCGGCCGTGGGCGGATGAGGAGCGGCGTGCGGCGATCGATGCGCTCCTGGCGGAAGAGGGGGTATCGAGCGCCTACGTCTGGTGGGCGCTCCAGCACGCGCTTCAGGAGGCGTTTGACCGGGGGGAGCCGGCCCGCGCGCGGGAGATGCTGGAACGGCATGCGGAGCGATTCAAGCGATCCGATCTGAAGGGTTATCACGATTTTCTGTGGGCCTGGCTGGAGATTTCGGAAGGGCAGTTCGAGTCGGCGGCGCCGCGGGTTGACTGGGTCGACGAGTGGCTGAAGACGAACTCGCGGCTGGATCCGGAGATGGACCGGGCGGGCTTCCTGCCGGCGATGAACCTGTGGCTGCGGGGCCGGCTGCATCTCGCGGAATACCGTCCGCAGGAGGCGCTGGGCGTTCTCGAGCGCGTGCTGACGATGACGGGCCAAGGAACGCTGTTTGTCGACACGACGATCGACATGGCGCGGGCCGAGGCGCTGCTCGAGCGGCACGATTCGGCGCGGCGGACGATTCGCGAAGGGCTGGGGCGGGTCTCGCGGGACGTCGCGACATTTGAGGTGGCCGTGCCGCGTTCGCGGCGGCTGATGCTGGAACTCGCGGAGGCGCGGCGGAGGCTCGATGACGCGGAGAACGCGGTTGAGTATCTGGCGATGGCGCTGGAACTGACGGGCTCGAATGACCGGGTGGCGCGGCTCGACCTGATCGAGCGGCTGGGGAATGAGTGCCGCGTCGCGTCGGAGGCGGCGGCCGTGGAGGCGGGGCGGCGACAGCTTCTGGTGCGCGCGGGGGATTACTTCGGTCAGGCGGCGGAGCTGTGCGGCGACGACGAAGCGCGCCGGGCGAACATGCTGTGGGCGAGTGCCCAGGCGTTCGAGGACGGCGGGGCCGCGGGCTCGTCGCTGCGGATGCTGCGGGCGTTCGTCGAGACGGTTGTCAATGACCCCCGGGTGCCGCCGGCGATCGTTCAGATCGGTCAGGGGAACGCGGCGGCGGGGCGGTTTGAAGAGGCGGTGCAATGGTATCGGCGGCTGATCAGCAATTTTCCGCGGCTGGATGAACAGATCGTGCGGGCTCGGGTGCTCCAGGCGGACAGCCTGATCATGCTTGGAGAGGCTCATTACGCGGAGGCGGAGCAGACGCTGAATGAACTGCTGACGGACGGGCGCGTGGGGCCGCAGAACCAGGTGTATCGCGACGCGCTGGTCATGCTTGCGAACCTCCTCTACGACCAGGGCCGCTACGCCGACGCGATCGTCCGCTTGGAGGAGGCGCTGGCGTTCTACCCGGACGACGCCGCGCGCGATGAACTGCGCTTCCATCTGGCCGACGCTTACCGCCGGAGCGCTCACGCGCTGCGGGAGGCGCAGGGGGCGACCGCGGCTTCGGCGGCCGCGCTTCAGGAGAGCGAGAAGCGGTTTGAGAAGGCGGCGGAGTTGTTCGCGACGTTTCCCACGCGGGAACCCGGGCCGGCAATGGAAGAATTCGCGGACGTGGAGGGTGCGTACGCGGAACTGGCGCTGTTTCACCGGGGCGAGTGTCTTTTCTCGCTGAACGCTACGGAGTCGCTCGCGGAGGCGCTGGCGGTCTATCGCCAGGCCGCGGCGCTCTATCAGGGCCGGCCGGCGGCGCTTTCGGCGCAGATCCAGATCGTCAACATCCTGCTGCGGCAGGGGAAGGCGACGGAGGCGGCGCGGGCGATCGAACGGGCTCGGTGGCTGCTACGAAGCGTGCCGGACGGGCTGTTTGCAGCGCGGGGCGACGGGCTCGACCGCGCGTATTGGGAGAAATATCTGAACGCGGTTTCCGAATCGCACCTGTTTCGCGGTTCATTTGCGGATGCGCGGTAGCCGTCCGCCGGAGGAGTGGTTCATGGTTCCGACCGCCGGACCTGTCGACGCCGTCCGCCTGCTGAAGCTGCTGGCCGAGCAGCGGGATCTTTACCTTCAGCTCAGCGACCTGGCGCAGCGGCAGCGCAACCTGATCTCGGGCGACCGGCCGGAGATGCTGCTGAACATCCTGCGCGATCGGCAGCACCTGGTGATGGCGCTGGCGAAGCTGAACGAGGAACTGTCTCCGTACCGGC
The DNA here is from genome assembly GCA_045863555.1 of Planctomycetota bacterium. Classification (GTDB taxonomy): domain Bacteria; phylum Planctomycetota; class Phycisphaerae; order UBA1845; family Fen-1342; genus JACRLV01. The sequence goes on from BTUU01000009.1 coordinate 9,803, forward strand.
GTGACTGGGAGGCCGTCTACACGCGGCTCACGACGGCGGACGCGGAACGCGCCTCGCACCTGATCACGGAAATCAACGGAACGCTCCAGACGATCCTGCGAACGGACCAGGAGGATGGGGCGCTACTGAGCGCCAAGAAGAGCGCGGTGGGGCGTCAGCTCGATGAGCTATCGGGGACACGCGCAGTAAATGCCGCCTATTCGCGCAGAAATGGTACGGTCGGCGGCGGCGGTGCCGATCTAACAGTCTGAGAAGCCGTCAGCCGGCTGAGCATGGAGGCTCGCATGTCCGCGTCGCCGATCGTCGAACGACCGCAGCCCGGGGCAGACGCCCTCGGGGACATCCTGCGCGAGTACATGACGGTCACGGAGCGGCTTGCGGCGACGCACGAGACGCTGGAGCGGGAAGTGGCGCGACTGCGCTCCGAGCTGGAGTCGAAAGACCGTGAGCTGGAACGGCGACGGCGGCTGGCGTCGCTGGGGGAGCTGGCGGCGGGCGTGGCGCACGAGGTCCGCAACCCGCTGGGGGCGATCCGGCTCTACAGCGGGCTGCTTCAGAATGAATGCGCGTCGATCGAACCGGCGCAGCGGCTGATCGAGAAGATCGAGAAGGGGATCCGGGCGATCGAGGCGGTGGTGCAGGACACGCTGTCGCTGACGCCGGGGCGGGGGCACCTGGATCTGCGTCCGGTGGGCGAGTTGATCGATTCGGCGGTCGAGTACTGCCAGCGGACGCTCCGCGCGCGGCGGGTCGGGGTCGAGGCGGCATGCCGCAATCCGCGCGTAGCGGTGCTGGTGGATGAGCAGGCGATCCAGCGGGTGCTGGGGAACCTGATCTGCAACGCGGCCGAGGCATCGGCGGCGAATACGACAATTGAAATTGAGTCGAGCGACGAGGTCGAGGGAGCGGTGGAAATCGCCGTGCGCGACCGTGGGTGCGGGATACCGCCGGACTCGCTCGAAAAGATCTTTGACCCGTTCTTCACGACGAAGGCGACGGGCACCGGGCTGGGTTTGGCGATCGCGCACCGGCTGGTGGAAGCTCACGGCGGGCGTCTGACGGCGCAGAACCGTCCCGAAGGCGGGGCGGAATTCGTGCTGGCGCTCCCGACGACGAGCCGTGAAGCGCGACGCGAATTGGGTAATGGAGCCGGGCGGATCAGCGCGGCCTAGATTCCGAGGAGAGACTCATGGCGACAGTCTGTGTAATCGACGACCAACCGATGATGCGCGATTCGCTCGAGGCGACGCTGACCGCGCAGGACCACAAGGTCGTCGCATTCGACAATGCCCAGGATGCGCTGACCGCGATCCGCCAGCGGCCGATCGACGTGGTGCTGACGGACCTGCGCATGCCGGGCATGGACGGGGTGTCGCTGCTGCGCGAGATGCGGCGGCTGGGGCTGGATACGCCGGTCGTGCTGATGACGGCGTTTGCGTCGGTCCAGACGGCGGTCGAGGCGATGAAGCTGGGCGCGTTTGACTACGTGCAGAAGCCGTTCAACGCGGAGGAGATCGAGATCGTCATCGAGCGGGCGCTGCGTGAAAAGCAGATCCTCCGCGACAACGAAGTGATGCAGCGGACCATCGAGGACATGACGGCCGAGCGAAAGCTGATCGGCCAGGCGTCGTCGATGAAGCCGATTCTGGAGAAGATCGAGCGCGTCGCGCAGAGTTCGGCGACGGTGCTCATCAGCGGCGAGAGCGGCACGGGCAAGGAGCTGATCGCCCGGGCGATTCACGCGGCGAGCGCCCGCAGCGGGCAGCCGATGCTGGCGGTCAACTGCGCGGCGCTTTCGCCGACGCTGCTGGAGAGCGAGCTGTTCGGGCACGAGAAAGGCGCGTTCACGGGCGCGGACCGGATGCGCAAGGGCCGGTTCGAGCTGGCGGACGGCGGGACGCTGCTGCTGGACGAGGTGTCGGAAATCGCGCCGGCGCTGCAGGCGAAGCTGCTGCGCGTGCTTCAGGAGCGCGAGTTCGAGCGCGTCGGCAGTTCGATCACGCGGCGCGTGGACGTCCGCGTCATCGCGACGACCAACCGCGACCTGCGAGAGTGGTCGGCCAAGGCGCGCTTCCGCGAGGATCTGTTCTACCGCCTGAGCGTGCTGCCGATCGAGGTGCCGCCGCTGCGCGAGCGGCGCGAGGACCTGCCGCCGCTGATGGAGCATTTCGTGAACCGGATCGCGACGCGCGAGGGCAAGCCGCGGCCGCGCCTGACGAACGAGGCGATGGAACTGCTGCTGGAATACAACTGGCCGGGCAATGTCCGCGAGCTCCAGAACTTGTGCGAGCGCGTCTGCGTCCTGGAGGCGGGGCGTGAAGTCGCACCAACGGCCATCCGGCCGCTGCTCAGCGGGCCGATCAAGGCGACCGCGACGGCGACGGCCGCCGAGAAGCCGCAGTACCGCGACGGGACGATCCTGGCGGATGCCGAGCGCGACCTGATTCTCAAGGCGCTTCAGCGGTTCAGCGGGCACCGGGAAAAAACTGCGCGGGCGCTGGGCATCGGATTGCGCACGCTGGGCCTGAAGCTGAAGAAGTGGCGCGACGAGGGCACGTTCGAGGAAACCGCGTACCGCAAAGCAGTTGTGAGCCTTCCGCGGACGATCGTGGGCGGTTCGGAGACGCCGGCCGAGGAATCGGCACGCGTTTTGCAGAACGCGTAGCGAGCGGGCGGCCGCGGGCAAGGACGAAGGACGAAGGATGACGGCTGACCGGGCTTATCCTGCTTCGCGGACGCCGACGAGGCGGGCCGCATCGGGAGCCAGTGATGTGGCTTGATCGGCTCCTGAATTCGCCGGCGCGCTCCGCGATCGAACTCGCGGCCCGGTACGCCGAACGGCGGCATCAGGTGCTCGTGGAGAACGTCGCGAACATCGACACGCCCGACTACCAGGAGAAGCGACTTGATCCGCAGCGGTTTCAGGCAGCGCTCCGGGACGCGCTCGACGCGCAGCGCGGCCCCGCCGCGGGCGACCTGGTCCTCAACGACCGGCAGGTGCGAACCGGGGCCGACGGCCGGATGGAAGTCACCCCCGACGTCGAACCGGCGGAGAACGTGCTGTTTCACGACGGCACGAACGCGCGGTTCGAATCGCTGATGACCGAGGTGCAGGAGAATGCGATGAACTACGACCTGGTCACGAGCATGCTGAAATCGCGGTTTGACTCGCTGCTGACCGCGATTCGAGGACGCAGCGCATGATCCGCGCACTTGACGTCACGAAGTCGGCGCTCGTCGCCCAGCGCATCCGCATGGACGTGATCGCGGGGAACATGGCGAATGCGTTCGCCACGCAGCAGGAAGACGGCACGCTCGAGCCGTTTCGCCGCCGCATCGTGTCGTTCATGAGCGGAGACGGTTCGGGCGGCGCCGGCGTGCACGTCAGCGACGTCCGGCAGGACCCATCGCCGCCGCGTCTGGCGTACGACCCGGGGCATCCGCATGCGGCCAAGGACGGTCCTCAGAAGGGGTACGTGCGCTATCCGAACGTCAGCATGACGATGGAGTACATCGACGCGGTCGAGGCGGGGCGGGCGTACGAGGCGAACGTGGCGATGATGAACGTGACGAAGGCGATGCTTCAGAAGGCAATACAACTGTTCGCGTGATGAGCGCCTGACTCCCGGCGAAGGACGGCCGACGTGACGAATCCGATCCAATTCAATCCGCTCGCGCAGCCGGGGGCTCAGTCCCTCGGCTCCAAGCGCCCGAGTTCGGAGGACGCGGTCACGAATCCGGGCGAGGACTTCGCGAGCGCCTTCCGGGCGCAGCTCGACAAAGTGAACCGGATGCAGAGCGAGGCCGACGAGCAGGTGAAGCTGCTCGTGAGCGGCGAGACCAGCAGCGTCACCGACGTCTTCACGGCGGCCCGGAAGGCCCAGGTGGCGTTCAGCATGCTGATGGAGATCCGGAACAAGCTCGTCGACGCCTACAACGAATTGCAGAACATGCGCGTCTAGCGCAAAAGAGCGCCGCCGATTCCGCGCGGCTCGCTCAGCGATCCCCCGTCAGCCGATTGAAAAGAGCGACGCCGGACCATCGTCGATGGACGGCGGCGACGGGGATTGACCGGACATGGCATCACTTCAAAACACGCTCGCCAGCGCGCTTCGCCAGCTCTCGGGCATGAACGTCTCGCAGCGCGTCGCGATCGCGCTCGGCGTGTCGATGGTCATCGGCTCGCTGGTGTGGATGGCCAACTGGGCGGCGACGCCGGAGATGGTGCCGCTGCTGAGCGGGCAGAGTCTTTCGGATACGGAAGTCGCCGACATCCGGAGCGGTCTGCTGGCGATGAACGAGACGCACAAGGTCGACGGGTCGAAAGTGCTAGTCCGGGCGGATGCGAACCGGGCGGCGATCCTGGCGCAGCTCGGGATGATGAACAAGATGCCGGCGGACACGAGCATCGGGTTCGCGGAGATGGTCAAGGAAGCCAATCCGTGGCTGCCGCAGGAGGAGAACAACAAGCGCTGGACCGTCGCGCTCACGACGGAACTGTCGCGGATTCTGGGGCAGCTGAGCGGCGTGAAATCCGCGAAGGTGTTTCTCAACCTGAACCCGCGCGACCGGGGTTTTTCGCGGAATCAGCCGGAGTCGAAGGCGAGCGTCGTGCTGACGATGAAGAGCGGCGAGCCGGTCGGCCGGGGTCTCGCGACGGCGGCGGCGCGGGTCGTCTCCGGCGCTGTCCGGGGCCTGCCGCTGCAGAACGTCGAGGTTGTCGACGCGGCCGGGCGCACCGCGCTGGACTGGGAGGATGAAGGCGTCGATTCCGCGCCGGGACTGACGCGGCTTCAGAAGCAGCTCGAGCAGGAGACGGCCGCAAAAATCGCCGACCAGCTCAGCTTTGACCGGAATCTCCGGGTGAGCGTGCAGGTCGTGCTGGATCGCTCGGCGATGGTGAAGAACGAGGCGACGCCGATCGACGGCGTCGAGGTCGAGAAGATCAAGACGGAACAGACGACATCGAGGAGCCGCAACGGGGGGCAGCCGGGGGTCGAGGTGAACACGGGCGCGGTCGCGGCGTCCGGCGGCGCGGGCGGCGACGTGAACACGAGCACGTCTGAGGAGACTCGATCGCAACCCGGCATGTCGCACACGACGACGACGAATCCGGCGGGCACGGTGCGCGAGAGTTTTGCGGCGATCAACGTCTCGTATTCCTACCTGGCGGGCATCTACAAGCGGCGCAACCCTGACAAGGACCCGCAGGAAATCGACATCCAGACGATCTTCAACGAACAGAAAACGCGGATCGAAAATCAGGCGGCCAAGCTGGTTCAGCCGCCGGACGCCAAGCAGGTCGCGGTCGACTGGTACTACGACAGCGTCGATGCGGAGGCCGGTTCGGCGGGGACTGCGTCGGCGAGCTCCGGGATCGACATGCCCTACGACCTGGCCGCCCGGTACGGTCCGATCGGTGTGCTTGGCCTGCTGGCCCTGGCGGCCATGTTCTTCATGTTCCGGATGGCCAAGCAGAAGGACGCCGGAGAGGTCTTCGGCCTGGAGCTGGGGCTGCCGAAGGAAGCGATCGAAGCGGCCCGCAAGGCGGCCGAGGACATCGACACGGTCGCAGGGACGCTTGAGCGCTCATCCGGTCGAGCGGGCGGCGGCCGCGCGGCCCCCGGAGCAGGCGGGGCGGCGCGCTCCGCCGGCGGTTACATGGGGGAAGATGACGGTTCGATCGCCTCGGTCATTCCGGTGCCGATGGGCCTGGCCGCGGAGGGCGTGCTCGAGGCGCAGGAAGTCGACGAGCGGACCGTGCAGATCAACCGCATGGTCGAGCAGGTCGGGGCGATGGCGAAGGAAGACGAAGAGGGGATCGGGACGCTGGTTGAGAAGTGGATCGACCAGACCGATCGGAGCCTGTAAGGGCCGGGGAGAGCGTGAGCAGCCATGCCGATTCGGACTGAGAATGTTCGGGAGATGCCGGGGGCGACGAAGGCGGCGATCCTGCTGCTTGCGCTTGACCAGGAGATCGCAGCCAAGATTCTCAAGCGTCTGCCGCGCGACAAGGTCGAGGAGATCTCGAGGGAAATCGCGAGCATCGACCGGGTCGAGCCGAAGCTGCGCACGGATGTCGTCCGCGAGTTTTACAACCTGGTACTGGCCCGCCGCTATGTCGACATGGGCGGACTGGCGCTGGCGCGGTCGCTGCTCCAGAAGACGCTTTCGCCGGAAGACGCGAAGCGCGTGCTCGAATCGATTGAGCACCAGGTGCATCAGCAGCCGTTCAGCTTCCTCCAGAAGACCGAAACCGAGAATCTGCTGACGTTTCTCCAGGGCGAGCATCCGCAGACGATCGCGCTCGTGCTCTCGCATATTCCGTCGAGCATGGCGAGCGAGATCCTCGTCGGTCTGCCGGCGGAGCGGCAGGTGGAGGTCATCTCGCGGATCGCGCACATGGACCAGACGAGCCCCGAGGTCATCAAGGAGGTTGAGAAGGGTCTCGAGAAGCGGCTGGCGGGTCTTGTGGCCGAGCGGTTCGAGCGCACGGGCGGCGTGAAGGCGGTCGCGGAGATTCTGAACCTCGCCGGCCGCGCGGCGGAGAAGGCGATCATGGAGGGGCTCACCGAAACGAATCCCGAGCTGGTCGACGACATCCGCCGGCTGATGTTCGTCTTCGAGGACGTGATCAACGTTGACGACAAGGGCATCCAGTCGGTGCTGAAGGAGATCGAGAACGATCTGCTGACGCTGGCGCTCAAGACGGCCAGCGACGAGCTCAAGACGAAGATCTTCAAGAACATGTCGGAGCGGGCCGCGCAGCTCATCAAGGAAGAGATGGAGTTCATGGGACCGGTCCGCGTCAGCGACGTCGAAGCGGCGCAGCAGAAGATCGTCGACATCGTTCGACGGCTCGAAGATGCCGGCGAGATCGTGATCATGGGCAAGTCGGGCGGCGGCGACCTGATCGTGTAGCCGGGCGAAGGGATCGTGCCGCGGGACAGCGGCGGAAGACAGGCAAGGCGGCGGCAGCGCAGGGAGGCGCAGGTGCCCGGAGTCATTCGTCATCGCGTGCCTGTTCAGGCGACGCCGCTTTCGTTCGTCGATCTGGAACAGCAGGCGGCGGGGATCATCGAGACTGCGCGCCGGCGGGCCGCGGACGAAACGCGAGAGGCGATGAAGTCGGCCGGCGCCGAGATCGCCCGGCAGCGCGACGAGGCGTATCGCGCCGGGCTCGAAGAGGGCCGGGCGGCCGGGCTGGCCGAGGTGCGTGCACAGGCCGAGCAGAGGATCGCGACAGAACTCGAAGCGGAGCGTTCAAACCTCCGACTCATTCAGGACGCCCTTCGCACCGCGCTGGTCGAATTCGAGGCGCAGCGCCATCGGCTGCATGCGGACGCCGAAAGCGGGGTCGTCCGGCTCGCACTCGCGATCGCCCGTCGCGTCTGCGAGCTGCACGTCGAACGGAACGAGGATGCGGCCGCGCCGATCGCCCGGCGTCTGATCGACATGGCCCGCCATGCGGCGGACATCGAGCTTCGGGTGAATCCGGCCGAGTACCGGGCGCTCGCCGAAGTCGGAAAGCAGGCCGCGGCCCCCGGCGTCGATCAGCGCCATATTCATGTGATTGCGGATGAAACGATCGCGCGTGGCGGCTGTTTCCTGCGCTCGGCGGACAGTTCGGTTGACGCGTCGATCGAGACGCAGCTCGCCCGGATCGCGGAGGTGCTTGTCGGCGGCGAATCGTCGCTTCGGAAGGCCGAGGCACGGGCGGACCGGACAACGTCCGCGCTTCAGGTCGAGCCGACAACTGACGCAGGTGGGCCGCCGCTCGCCGACAACGATCCCGAGGCCGGCGAATGAGCACCTTATTCGATCAACTCGCCGGTGAAGTGACTGAACACGTTACCGAGCGCATCCGCGGGCGCATCGCGGCCGTGCAGGCGCAGACGATCACCGTTGAGCGGTTTCCGGCGCCGGTCGGGGCGCGCTGCGCAATCGACTCCGCGCGGGGCGGCGTGCTGGAGGCCGAAGTGGTGGCCTTGCGCGGGGAGAGCGCCCTGCTATCCACGTATGGGGAACCGAACGGCGTCGCTCCGGGCGACTGGGTCGAGTGCCTCTCGGGGACGCCGCGCGTCCCGGTGGGCATGGAGCTGCTCGGCCGCGTGATCGACGCGCGCGGAAATCCGCTCGACGGCCGGCCGGCGCCGCGCCTGAACCTCCGAATGCCGCTCTTCGCGAATCCGCCGTCGCCGCTGAGTCGCCGGACGATCGACAAGCCGCTCGGGCTCGGCATCCGGGCGATCGACGCGATGCTCACCGCCGGTCTTGGCCAGCGGCTCGGCGTGTTCGCCGGCACGGGCGTCGGCAAGAGCGTTTTGATGGGCATGGTCTGCCGCAACACGAATGCCGACGTCAACGTGGTGGCGCTGGTGGGTGAACGCGGGCGCGAGGTGCGCGACTTTCTCGAAACGCAGCTCGGCGAGGAGGGCCTCAAGCGCAGCGTGGTCGTCGCGTGCACCTCTGACGAGGCGGCGGCGCTGCGCGTGCGTGCGTGCTTCCAGGCGACGACGATCGCGGAGTACTTTCGCTCCCAGGGGCTCAATGTGCTGCTGATGGTCGACTCGATCACGCGCATGGCGATGGCCCAGCGGCAGATCGGCCTGGCCGCGGGCGAGCCTCCGACGGCCAAGGGTTATCCGCCGAGCGTGTTCTCGCTGCTGCCGCGGCTGCTCGAACGCGCGGGGCGGACGGCCGAGGGGAGCATCACCGGCGTGTACACCGTGCTTGTCGAGGGCGGCGACGTGGATGAGCCGCTGGCCGACGCGGTGCGCGGCATCCTCGACGGGCATATCTGGCTGTCGCGATCGCTGGCCAACCGCGGGCATTTTCCGGCGATCGACGTTCTGCAGAGCATCAGCCGGGTGGCCGACGACGTGGTCGACACGGGTCACAGCCTTGCGGTGCGGGAGGTGCGGCGCGTCCTGGCGACGTGGAACGATATCGAGGATCTCGTCTCGATCGGCGCGTACGCCCCGGGCGCGAACGTTGAATATGACGTGGCGGTCAGGCTGCACGACGCGATCAACGCGTTCCTCCAGCAGGATCGGCGGCAGTCGGCCGAGTTCATCGAGACGGATCGACTCCTTCGGCAACTTGGCCAGGCGATCGTGTCGACGCGTGAGCAGCTCGCGAAGGGTGGCGGGTGATGGGCGCGGGGCGATTCACTTTCCGGCTTCAGACCGTGCTTCGTGTTCGTGAGCTGCGCGAGCGAGAGGCGCGGCGCAAGGTCGGCGCGAAAGCGGCCGAGATTGCGCGGATCGACCAGTGGAACCGCGAGACGGCGGACGAGGTTTCGAGAATTCAGCGAGCGATCGTCGAGCGGCAGATGGACCCGCAGATCGACGTTCGGGAACTCACGCGGCAGCGGGCCTGGGCGGCCCACCTGCGGCGCACGATCGTCGAGCGGCAAGTCGCGAAGCAATCGCTGGTTGCGCAGCTTGAGGCGCTTCGCGGTGAACTTCGGACGGCCCGCACGCAGATGCGGGTGATCGAGAAGCTGCGGGAGCGGCGATTCGGCGAATGGAAGCGCGAGCGCGGGCTCGTCGAGCAGGCGGCGATGGATGAGGTGGCACGGCAGTTGCACGGTCGCGACTCGCAGTCGTGGACCGAGACGTAAGCAAGCGGAGCTTTTGTGCTCGGAAAGATCTACAGCCTGCTCGGCTTCGTGGGCGTGGCGATGCTGCTCGGCGGCGGCACGTTCGGCGGTTACCTGTACTTCACCGGGGCGCTGAGCGGTGACCGAGTCGGCCGGATCGCCGCGATTCTGAAGGGAGAGGAAGCCGCGCCCGCGGCGAGCCAGCCGGCGGCGACGCAGGCGGCTGCCGCGGAGCCCGAGCCGACGATGGCCGAACGGCCGGCGGACGAAATCAAACGGCAGCGGCGCGAGGATCGGATCCGGCGGGCGCTGCTCGAGCGCTCGAAGCGGGATGTGATTGCGCAGCGTGAACTGCTTGAAACGGCGATCCATGAGCTTGTAACGCGCGGAGACGCGTTTGACGCGGAAAAGCAGCGTTGGGAAGAGGCCCGGAAGCTCGCCGACAAGAAGGAGCGCGACGAGGGCTTCGAGCAGTACATGACGTACTTTGCGAAGCTTCCGGCCAAGCAGGCCAAGGATGAGCTGATCCGGACGTGGAAGAAGCAGAAGGCCGACGCATTGCGGATCATGACGGCCGTGAAGCCCACGGAAGGCAGGAAGATACTGGAACTGATGACGACGCCTGAAGAGGCCGAAGTTCGGCACGAACTGCTGGAGCAGATTCGCAACCAGGCGGTGGATTCCTTCGCACCGAAGTCAGGGAAGACCTCGGGCGACGCCTCAAACTGACCCGTATTGCGGGCGATCGCGTGCATGCACGCGCCGCGGCGGGCAAGGTGTTGCTCATGCGGCTTTCCCCTGCGCACGTTGTTTCGGCGATCCAATCGCGACGCTCCGACGAGCCATTCTCGCCCGCGCAATCCGGCGCTCCGCGGCTGCCCCACCTGCTCTCGCTGTCGCTTGCTTCCATGCTGCCCGGCGGCCTGCCCGCGGACGCCGCTGAACTGCGGGAGCGACGGAGCGAGCGACGCGACGCCTTGAACGCGCGGTATGAGACCGCGGCTGTTGATTCCGGCGCGGCGCAGAGCGTGTCGGATCAGCTGCAAACCGCCGAACGTGAGATGAAGGCCGGGAGCCGGGCTTCGACGCGTCAGGCGGGCATGGAATTCGCGCGGGAACGCTACCAGGCATCGCGGGATGCGTTCCGAAGCGCGCTGTCGCAGGCGAAGGCTGCAACTCCGGCCGTTGCGACGGGCAATTCGCCTCAGGAGCCCGCGGCGGGGAGCGGTTTGATTGCCGCAGAACCGGAAAAAGCGGCTTCGGCTCTCGGACAACGCCCCAGCGCGGGCCATGGCGCGTCCGAGGCGCGGGCAGCGGCTCCTGCGCCGCCGGCAGCTTCCGTTGACGCCACCGGACCGGCCTCTCCAGGGTCGACGATGGGGCCGCCGGTTGCGGAACCGTCGACTGCAGTTGCCCCTGGGGTAACGGGCGGCATGACTAAAGCGACCCTGGGCGTGAATACGGCCGCGTTGCAGGCTCAGAGCGCCGGGGCGCCCTCACCAGCCGCCGGGGCGGAACCTCAGCCGACCTCCAAGGCTGAGGCAGCGCCCGCGATCGTCGCGACGGAGCGTTCCATCCGGACCGCGACGGAGCGGGCGAAGCCGACCGCGGAAGCACCGGCGGAATCCGCGGGTTCGGGCAGGAACATCGATCGAATTCTGCGCGTTCTGCGCGGCCAGATCCTCCGCGACAAGTCGACGACGGTGATTCGAATGGACCCGCCGGAACTCGGTTACCTGCGGCTGCAACTCGACTTACACAAGGACGTCCTGCGGCTGCGGATCCACGCGGAGACCGACGCGGCACGGCAAATGCTCTCGGACGACCTCGACGCGCTCCGCAAGGGCCTCGAAGCGGGCGGGCTCCGCCTCGAAGCGGTGGAGATCCGGCCGATGGCGCCGGTCGACGGATCGACCGCGCAGCAGCCGCAGACGCCGACGGGGCAGGATGCCTCGGCGGAATCGCGTCGGGGGCGGTCGCGCGACTCGCGGCCGTCGAGTCGCGTGCAATCGACGGCGGCGGATCGCACGGATGCGGCCGAGCCGGCGGGCGCGGAGTCGGCGGCAATCGCGAAGGATTCGCGGGTGAACGTGGTCGTGTAGGCGCGAGGGACGTGCCGGACACGCGAAGCGAAAGGAAGGCGGGACCATGGCCGTGACAGCGACGGGTTCAGCGACGCAGGGGTACGCGGTCGATCCGACGCGGGTGATGCCGCGAGCGGACCGGGGGCTGAGCACGCTCAAGAGCGAGGACTTCTTCAAGATCCTCGTGACGGAATTGCAGCAGCAGGATCCGCTCAACCCATCCGAGACGTCGGACATGATCTCGAATGTCTCGCAGATCCGGAACATCGAGTTGTCGGGCAAGCTGAGCGACTCGCTGGACGCGATCGCCAAGCAGCAGCGGACGGCGGGCACGAGCGAGCTGATCGGCAAGTACGTCGCGGCGATGTCGACGGGCATCGACGGCGTGCCGCTCGAAAAGGCCGGCGTCGTCACGGGCGTGCGCTTCAACAGCGACGGCGTGGCGATCCTGGAACTCGACTCGGGGGACTCGATCCTGGCGTCGGAGGTGACGCAGATCACGTCGCTTGAGCAGATGGAGAAACTGAAGGCCGAGGATACGAGCCTGTTCAAGCTCAATATCTTCGACAGCGACAAGAGCGGCGCGGCGAAGCAGCGCAAGGGGCCGCTCAGGGCGCTGGGGGCGATGTTTCACCTCTAGTGGTGAGTGCAGAACGCACAATGCAGAATGCAGAACACAGTCACAGGCGTCTGAATTGTGACGTCGTGCTGAACCTTGAGACCTGAGACCTGAGACCTGGGACCTGAGACTGGACTCCTGAATTCAGCTGACCGAGGATGTGACAAATGGGCCTGACTACCGCGATGTACACCGGCCTTTCCGGGATGAATGTCAACCAGACGCGGATCGACACGATCGGTAACAACATCGCGAACGTCAATACGACGGCGTTCAAGAGTTCGCGAACGCTCTTCCAGTCGCAGCTTTCGCGGCTCCTTTCGGCGGGCAACGGGCCGTCGGAGACGTCGGGCGGTGTGAATCCGACGCAGATCGGGCTGGGAGCGGTCGTGGCGGCGACGCAGCGCGACATGACGGCCGGAAGCGTCGAGACGACGGGGCTCAACAGCGACGCGGCGATCCAGGGCAGCGGGTTCTTCATCGTCCAGCGGCCGAGCGGACAGCAGGTGTACACGCGCGACGGGTCGTTCGCGGTGGATACGGCCAATCGCCTGGTGACGACGGATGGGTTCGCCGTGCGCGGGTATGGCGTGGATGCGAACTTCAACGTCATTCCGGGCGTGCTGACCGACATCACGATTCCGCGGGGGAGCCTGACGCTCGCGAAGGCGACGCAGACGGTGACGATGGACGGCGATCTGAGCGCGGGCGGAACCGTCGCGACACAGGGGAACACGACCGCGTCGCAGTCGCTGGTCGACGGCGGGGGCGGGGCGGCATCCGCGGGGACGGCGCTGACCGACCTGCGGGCTGCGTCGGTTCCGGGCACGGCGCTCTTCGCCGCCGGCGACTCGATCACGGTTTCGGGCATGACGCGGGGCGGATCGGTGCTGCCGGATCGGACGTTTGTCGTCGGCACGGACGGAAATAGCCTGGGCGACTTTGCGACCTGGCTCCAGGGCGCGGCGCTGATCGACACGTCCGCGGGCGTGCCGGGGACGCCGGGGGTGACGGTCGAGAACGGGCAGCTCGTGATCCGCAGCAACGCGGGCGAATCGAATGCGATCGCGCTGAACGCAAACACGGTTCGGAACACGACGGGCAGCACGCTGCCCTTCAGCTTCACGGAGACCGCGGCCGCGACGGGTTCGGGCGTCGCGAGCGCGTTCACGATCTACGATTCACTCGGCAATCCCGTCAATGTCAGCGCGACGTACGCGCTGGAATCGCTCGCGGCCACGGGGCCGGTGTGGCGGTATTACCTTTCTGCGCCGAACGGGGCGGGGGCGCTCCAGACGATCGGCTCGGGCACGGTGACGTTCGACAACAACGGGAATTTCGTCTCGGCGTCGGGCAACCAGTTCAACCTGGACCGGAGCGGCACGGGGGCGACTTCGCCGCAGCAGATCACGCTCGACTTCGCGGCGGTCAACGGCCTGTCGACGCTGACGTCGGGCGTGGTGTCGACGCAGGATGGGTATCCGACCGGGACGCTGGTCGATTTCGGCATCGGCCAGGACGGGACGATCAACGGGACGTTCAGCAACGGGCTGAACCGGCCGCTGGGGCAGATTGCGCTGGCGAGCTTCTCGAATCCGCTGGGTCTCGTGGCGGATAGTGACAACGTGTATACCGAAGGGCCGAACAGCGGGCCGCCGATCGTGACCGCGCCGGGGCTGGGGAGCGCGGGGCAGCTTCTCGGCGGGGCGCTGGAGCTTTCGAATGTGGATCTTTCGCGCGAGTTCATCGGGCTGATTACCTCGAGCGCGGCGTTCCAGGCGTCGAGCCGGGTCATCAGCACGAGTTCGGACATGCTGGACCAGTTGCTGCTGATCGCGCGGTAAGCGTCGTCGCACTCCATCGCGGGCCGCCTGACGCATCCGCGTCCGGGCGGTTCCTCCATCTCACCTGCCTGGCGCGGGGCGGTTCGCCGGCGCTAGCGTGAACGGCGGTTTTCGCCCCCGGCTGTTCTCGCGAAACCGCGTTTTCAGCGAATGCGCCCAAGGTGGCCAAACTCCTATCTTCGCGCGTGCCCGGTTGGCCATCTATGTTATCAGGACGTTGGGGAATCACTAGAACCGCGTTTCCAGCGAACTGGCCGAAGGTGATCATGCTCATTTTCTTGTGAGTGCCGGTTTGATCACCTTCGTTATCGGACGGTTCCGCGGACGGCGGCGGTTGGAAGGTGGGAACGTGGGAAGGTGGGAAGGGTGGGGCGCGGCGGGTGTCGTAGGTGGCTGGCATTTCCAGGGAGTCTAGATGCGGGGCGGCGGCGGAGGGGGGCGGTTGCGTGGATTGGCGGCGGCCGGCGGGGATTGGCGGGGAATGCGATGATCCACAGAGAACATGAAGGCACAGAAACATGCAGGAGTGCGACGGGAGGACCCGCGGGTGGGGGTGGAGTTGGATGCGTGGAGTCACACAGCGTTCGTTCGTCGACGCACCCATCTACCCTGCGGGGCACTGAAAATGCGGACCCGTGTGCGAGTGCTTCGGGCCATCGGTTCGGGCCGTCGGGCAGGGACGCCCGACGCCACTGAAGACGAGTAACCCGCGCGCTGGCGCTTGGGGCTCTGGTTGTCTGTTCGGCCGGGCGAGCGTCAGCAGGTCCGGCCGAAGTTGCCCAGCAGCAGGGCGAGGTCGCTGAGGTCGGTGATGCAGTCGGCGTTGAGGTCGCCTGCGCCGGGGCCGCCGAAGGTGGCGAGGAGGAGGGCGAGGTCGGTGAGGTTGACGACTCCGTCGAGGTTGATGTCGCCGGTGCAGGGCTCGATCGAGGTGAAGCCGGAGACGCGGATGATCTGGTTGCCGCCGCCGAAGGTCGAGAAGAGGAAATCGCCCGTGACAGGGTCGATGGCCGCGCCTTCCGCGCCGCTGAGGCCGGTGATGAAGGGGCGCTGGGTGGCGGGGATCGGATCGCCGTTGCCGTCGATCTCGTAGGACACCACGCGGCCGGCGCTCCACTCGCAGACGAGAACGCTGGCGACCGGGAAGCCGGGGTTTCCCGCTTCGATGAAGACGAGGCCTTCGGGGCCGCCGCCGATGAAGAGGTCGACGGACGGGCTGTCGGGGGCGACGTCGTACGTGCCTGCGCCGTCGGGCGTGACGACGAGGCTGTACCAGCGGCTGGCGCTCCAGGAGATGACCTTCAGCTTGCCTGCGCCGGGGAGGCCGGCGGGGACGAACTGGAGCGTGCCCGTGGAGGGTGCTACGCCGACGGTGCTGAGCGCGATGAGCCGATCGGGGCCGGTTGAGCCGGGGCGGATCTGGCCGAGGTGGTTGTCGCTGTAGGTCGAGTAGAAGAGCACGTCGCCAGGGCCGTACCCGAGGCCGCCGTCGATGCCGCCGGTCACGCCGTTTGCGTCCGCGAAGAACGTCGACCCGCCGCAATCGAAACCCTGCATGTGGCTCTCGGCGTCGCGCGAGATGCGGATGCGGTAGATGTCCGCGATGGTGCTGTTGGCCGAGCCGCCGATGAGCAGGATGTTGCCGTCGTCGGAGGCGAACGTGAGGCCGCCGTACGGCAGCGGGACACCGGGGACCGCGCCGTGGCTGGTGAGCGTGTAGAACGGGGCGTAGAAGGGGTCGAGGACCTGCGCGGCCGCGGGGGCGGCGGCGAGGGCGGACAAGGCTGCAACGGTGAACACAGTCTTGATCGAGATTGAGCGCATGGCATTTCCCTCCGCGGTACCTGCGACGATTGTAGGCGTCGCGGGCCAAAATCGTGAATGAAATCCCAGGCGCGAAGCTCGGTGCGATTATCGGGCACCGGCAGTGCCAGTGGGGGACAGGAAGTCCGCCTGAAGCTGGCCGAGAGCGTACCGGAGGGACATTGTGGACTGGGAGAGAGAAAAAATTATCCACAGATGGGCACAGATGTGCACAGATGAAGATGCTCGGCCCATCCCTCATTGGCAATGGGGGCCGCGGCGCGGCCCGGGATTGACGTCCTCGCAACGATCGTGCGCCCTTCGGATATGGGGGATTCGCCGAAAGGGTATGCGCTATCCGTGCCAGTGGGTGTCGAAGCCCAGGTACTTGCCGAGGGCTTCGTGGATGGCGCGGCCGACGCGGGAGGGCGTGATGGCCACGTGGTGTTCGAAGCCGTTTTCGCAAATGTAGTGCAGCAGGTCCTGGAACTTCGGGATGCGGACGACGCCCCAGCCGCCGAAGGTATCGAGCGGGTCGTCGGTGAGTTCGCCTTCGCCCACGTAGGCGCGCATGCGGCCGGTCTGGTCGTCGGTTGAGACGCGGAGGTACGTGAACGGGCCGGCGGCGACGCGGCCGACGATCGTGCCGAAGGAGTTTTCCTTGCCGACGGCGCCGGCGATGATCTCCTGGAAGTCCATCGTGGCGCTGTTGAAGATGTCCTTGGGCAGGTTGCTGCAATGGAAGACGACGGCCTTGTCGGGATCGTCGCCGTAGTTGTTGTTCCAGTCGACGAGGGCGGCCGGGCGCTGGCTGGCGCGGGCGAGGGCGACCATCGCGACCGCGCCGACGATGTCAACCTCGCAGGCGCTGGGCAGGAGCGAGTTGCTCATCATGCTCATGAGCGTGCAGGGGACGACGCCGTAGAACTCCTCCATCGCGGTCCAGCACTGGATCGCGGTGGAGTCGAGGCGGGCGGTCTGCATCCACTCTTCGATGACGACGCCGAGCTTGGCCATGCGGAGGAGCGAGAGCTGGGGGACGTTGCCGGTACTGACGTAGCCGGTGATGGCCTTGAGCTTCGCAGCGACGCGGGGTTCGTCGTCCTTGAGGCGGTTGACGCGGCCGAAACACTCGAAGAGGTCCATGGTTTCGATGCTGATGCCGTGGGCTTCAAGGAGTTTTTCGCTGTAGCGGACGGTGTTGAAGGCCTGGGGGCGTGCGCCGAGAGCACCGATGCGGAGGCCGCGGAGGGATTTCACCACGCGGCAGGTGGCGGCGAAGTCGGCGAGGTCCTGCTGGAAGGTCGGGCTGGTGACGGTGTCGGTGTGGCGGGTGGTGAGGCTGAAGGGGATCGCGTATTGGCGGAGATTGTTACAGACGGACATTTTTCCGCAGAAGCTGTCGCGGCGGTCCTTGACGGTCATCTTGCGGGCGTCGTCGGGGAAGGCGTGGATGAGGACGGGTTTGCGAAGGCCGGAGAGGCGGAGGGTGTTGGCGACGGCCTTCTCGTCGCCGAAGTTGGGGAGGGTGACGATGAGGCCGTCGATGTCGTCGGCGCGGGCTTTGAGCTGGGCGGCGGCTTTCGAGGCGTCTTCGAGGGATTCGACGCTGCCGTAGCGGGTGTCGGTGGTGGCGAGCGTGACGACGCGGTGGCCGGCTTTTTCGATGGCGGCGATCATTTCGGTGCGGCCGGTCTCGCAGAGATGGCCGGGGAAGAAGCCGCGGTTTCCGACGATGAGGCCGAAGGTGACGGGGGACATATGGGGTTCCTCGTGAAACGTTGAACGAAGCCGGATGATAACGCGCCTGAACGCGTGGTGCCGGATCCCCTTTCAGCGGTCGGCTCGCCGAACGAATGTAGAGATAGTGCCCGAAATTGCGTTGAATCAGCTTAGGCGTAGAGAGTAAGATGACGTTGCCGGTCGCCGAAAAACCGGGTGACGGACCAACCCGAGGAGTAGTCGAGTGAGCGAAGCGAGATTGCGCGGACGACATCCGATCACGTTCACCATTCTCGCGAGTTTTGTCTCGCTGCTCCCGCAGGCGATTGCGCAGCCGGTGGCATGGAACAAGCCGCTCCCGTCCGGACTGGCATATCGGATGGCCTTTGATTCACACCGAAACAGGCTGGTCGTGTTCGGCGGCTCTCACTTCACGGTCCCTCGTACGCGCGAGACATGGGAGTTCGACGGAGCGACATGGGCTCTCCGAGCCATTGATGGTCCGACTGATCGAAGCTGGCATGCGATGTGCTTCGATAGTGCGCGCGGCGTCGTGGTTTTGTTCGGCGGAGACTCCGGGGGCAGCGAGACGTGGGAATGGGACGGCGTCGGCTGGCTTCGGCGTTTTGCCAGCGGTCCGAGTGCGCGTTGGTCGCACGCAATGGCCTTCGATGCAACCCGGGGCGTCACTGTGCTTTTCGGCGGACGGGCGGGAAGCGCTTCCAGTACCAACGGCGAGACGTGGGAATGGAACGGAGTGAACTGGACATTGCGCTCGGCCACTGGTCCGGTTGCACGCCACTCGCATGCAATGGCGTATGACGCGGCGCGAGGCGTCACTGTTCTGATGGGCGGTCGCAACGGATCGAGCGGGGATCTTGGCGACACTTGGGAGTGGAACGGCATCGAATGGCTGCAGGTGTCGGTGACGGGTCCGGCCCCGCGAGTTGATCACGTGATGGCATACGACTCCGCAAGAAACACCACGGTTTTGGTTGGTGGAAGTGGATCAAGTGTTGACAACAGTACTTGGGAGTGGAACGGCGAAATATGGACAGAACGACCCGTCCAAGATCCGAGCTTGCCCGAATCCACAATGGCGTACGACGCGGCCCGGGGTAAGGTGGTTTTGCTCGCAGGTCCCCCAACGACCGGCGAGCTATGGGAATGGGACGGAGCGGCATGGACGAATCGATCGGTCAGCGGCCCCTCGATTCGAGCGGGGCACGCAATGGCGTTCGATTCGGCCCGCAACGTCACGGTCCTATTCGGCGGATGGGCGGGCGGAATTGGTTTTACTCGAGACACATGGGAATGGGACGGTGCCGTCTGGGCTCTACGGTCGACGAACAGCCCCGGAACCCCTTCACGTCACGGGATGGCGTACGATTCGGCGCGGGGCGTATGTGTCTCGATCGTTGGCGTCTATACATATGAATGGGACGGCGTCACCTGGGCTGAGCGATCATCCGGCGGACCCGGAGGTCGTCGCGAATACGGAATTGCGTACGACGGGGCGCGGGGCGTTACCGTTGTGTTTGGCGGAATCGATGGTACGACAGTACTCGGCGACACATGGGAATGGGATGGCATCCAATGGGCGCGCCGACATCAAAGCGGCCCGGCGCGGCATGCACATGGGATGGTCTACGATGCCGGTCGTAGCGTCACTGTCCTCTTCGGCGGAAACTATCCCGGCGGGTCATCGGGAGATACGTGGACGTGGGATGGCGCCGTTTGGACGCGAGTTGCGACGACGGGGCCGGCGGCTCGGTACTTTCCGGCAATGGCGTACGATGAAGATCGTCAGCTCGTTGTTCTCTTCGGCGGGCGAGGAAACAGCGGCGAGCTTGCGGAAACGTGGGAGTGGGATGGAAGCTCTTGGACGATTCGTCCAATAATTGGTCCATCAGCTCGCGATTCCGCGGCGATGGCATACGACTCAACGCGCGGTGAGGTGGTCGTGTTTGGAGGAATGCGAGGCGGTGATCAGTACGATGACACGTGGATTCTACGGGGCCCGTGCGAATCGCCGAGCGTTGTCACCCAACCGGCTGACCAGACGCCCTGCCCAGGCGGAAGCGCCACATTCTCAGCGCAGGCATCGAGTTCGCTGGTCGCGACCTATCAATGGCGACGAGACGGAATCGGTCTGACCGACGAGAACGGCCGGATTTCCGGCGCGAACCACCCGACCTTGCGCATTTTTGATGCGCGGACGCTGGACCAAGGGCAATACGATTGCGTAATCACGAATGGCTGTGGAACCGCCGCGACCAATGCTGCGACGCTGGGGTTGTGCGCGGACCTGGATTGCAGTGGATCCGTCGGGATCGCGGATCTTGCGATCTTGCTCAGCCACTTCGGACAGACCCACTACCCCGGTACGTCGGCCGGTGATCTTGATGCCGACGGTACAGTCTCTCTCGCCGATCTCTCGCGATTACTCGCCGACTTCGGCATGACCTGCACGCAATAAGTGCGTGAGTCGCCGGCCGGCGGCTGAAACTCGGTCGCGGACTCAGTACCCTGCGTTCGTCAATTGGCCAGACGCTCGGCGAGCATGCCCCCTTTGCTCCGCACGCCGGCGGGTATGATTCCGCCATCCCTTGCGGAGGCCGCCCACGTCCCTCGAATTCTGGCTCGTTTCCCTGCTCTCGATTCCGCAATCGTCGCCGACCGCGACCGGGGGGCCGCCCGCCGTGCGATTTTCGCCGCTGCGGCCGGTGCATACGTATTCGATTGTGGCGCGGGATCCGAAGACCGGCGAGATCGGAGTGGCCGTGCAGTCGCACTGGTTCAGCGTGGGGAGCGTGGTGCCGTGGGCGGAGGCGGGCGTGGGGGCGGTGGCCACGCAGTCGCTGGTTGATCCGGCGTATGGGCGGCTCGGGCTGGCGGCGATGCGGATGGGGCGGTCCGCGCCCGAGGCGCTGCGGGGGGTGCTGGCCGGGGACGAGGGGCGGGGCGTGCGGCAGGTGGCGATGATTGATGCGGGCGGGGGGGGGGGGGCCGGGCGGGGGGGGGGGGGGGGGGGGGGGGGGGGGGTCGGGGGGGGGGGGGGGGGGGCGGGGGGTTTTTTTTTTGGGGGGGGGGGGGGGGGCGGCACATACGGGGGAGAAGTGCATCGCCGAGGCGGGGCATGTGGTTGATGAGGCGAACCAGTTTTCCGTGCAGGCCAATTTGATGGAGAAGAACACGGTCTGGGGGGCGATGGCGGAGGCGTATCGAAAGGCGCTGGCGGAGTGGCAGAAGGGCGGGGGGACGGGAACGGGTGGCGGTGCGGGCGGGGACGGGACGGGTTCGGGCGGGGCGGCCGGTGGGGGCGGTGGCGGGTCGGCGGGCGCGAGTGGCGGGGCGGGGACTGGCGGGAGTTCGGTGGCTGGCGCGGCGGGGTCGGGCGGGGGCGCCGTGGATGCCTCGCAGGCGGGCGGCGGGCCGGATTTGGCCGATCGGCTGATTGCGGCGCTGGAGGCGGCGGAGCGGGAGGGTGGGGACATTCGAGGGCGGCAGTCGGCGGCGATCGTGATTGTGCGGGCGAAGTCGACGGGGCGGCCGTGGGAGGACCGGGTTTTTGACTTGCGGGTGGAGGATCACCCAAACCCGGTGGCGGAATTGAAGCGGCTGGTGGGACTCCAGCGGGCGTACAACCACATGAACGCGGGCGACCTGGCGATCGAGAAGGGCGATTTCGAGGCGGCGAACCGGGCGTACTCGGCCGCGGCGCGGCTGGCGCCGGAGGTCGTGGAGCTTCCGTTCTGGCAGGCGGTGACGCTGGCGTCGAAGGGGCACGTCGAGGAATCGCTGCCGATCTTCAAGGCGGTATTCGCGAAGGAGCGGCATCGGTGGCTGCCGCTGGTGCGGCGGCTGGCGAAGGCGGGGCTGCTGCCGGAGGAGGAGGCGGTGCTGGAGAAGATCGAGGCGCAGGGGCGGGATTGAGGCCGCGGCGTGGTTGAGCGGGGGGCGGGGCTGACGCGGCTTGCTCGCCGGGGGGCGGGCGGTCAGAATGGGGCCTGCGGCGGGGATTCATGGCCGCCGATCTTGATTTGATTCCTTTGAAGTGTCGTAGCTCGGCGCGGGTCGGCGAGGTGCTGCGCCGGGCGGACGCACGCCCCAGGGAGTGACATGTACAGCGACCCAGCGATCACGTCGGAGAAGGCGCATCCGCGCGGGCTTTACCTGCTCTTCACGGTCGAGATGTGGGAGCGGTTTTCGTTCTACGGGATGAAGGCGATCCTCATCCTGTACCTGACGCAGGCGCTGCTGGGGGACAACCCCGGGCGCGGCTGGTCGGACGGGGCGGGGAGCATTCTGCTGGGCTGGTACGGCGGCATGGCGTACCTGCTGCCGGTCATCGGCGGCATCATCGCCGACAAGCTGCTGGGCACGAACCGGTCGATGTACATCGGGGGGCTGCTGATCTCGATGGGACACATCGTGCTCGGCCTCACGGGCATCGGCGATCTGAATCACACCAAAGAGGGCATGTCGCTCTTCATTTTCGGGCTGGCGCTGATCGTGATCGGCACGGGGCATTTCAAGCCGAGCGTGTCGGTGATGGTGGGGCAGCTCTACCGCGAGCATGACCCGCGGCGCGACGGCGGCTTTGCCATTTTCTACATGGGTATCAACGTCGGTGCGTTCCTCGGGCAGGTGGTCTGCGGCTACCTGGGCGAGAAGATCGGGTGGCATTGGGGCTTCGGCGCGGCGGCGGTGGGCATGTTGTCGGGTCTCGGGCTCTATACGGCGCTGCGGCCGAAATACCTGCATGGGATCGGCGACGCCCCGGCGGGGGTGTCGAACTACGCCTACGCATTCGCGTTTCTAGGGATTCTGCTTGCGGCGGGTTTCGCGGCGCTGTTTCATTTCGAGGTGCTGGCGAAGGCGAATGACTCGATCGGGTCGTTCTTCACGGGGAATCCGACGGTCGGGAACGTGATCATTGCGGCGATGGTGGCGGCGGTGCTGGTCGCGGCGATCTGGTTCGTGTCGATCCAGATGCCGGATGACCGGGGTCCGACGGCGTGCATCTTCATCTTCACGGTGTTCAACGCGATTTTCTGGCTGGCGTTCGAGCAGGCGGGCACGTCGCTGAACCTGTTTGCACGGGACAACACGGACCGCATGCTGGCGGGCTGGGAAGTACCGGCGTCGTGGCTCCAGAACGTGAATCCGTTCCTGATCGTGGCGATGTCGCCGCTCTTCGCGTGGTTCTGGTCGACGCTGAACCGGCGGGGGCATGAGATCAGCCAGCCGATGAAGATCGCGATCGGGCTGATCTTCCTCGGGCTGGGTTTCATCTTCATGGTGTTCGGCGGGAAGTTCGCGGCGGGCGGCGTGAAGGTTTCGATGTTCTGGCTGATCGCGCTCTATTTCTGGATCACGGTGGGTGAGCTGTTCCTGTCGCCGACGGGGCTGTCGTTCGTGACGAAGGCCGCGCCGGTGCGGTTTGTGTCCGTGCTGATGGGGGTGTGGTTCGTTTCGAGCTTTGTGGCGCACCTCGCGGGCGGGTACATCGCGGCGACGGTCGAGGGAATTGAGCGCGGCGATACGAAACTGCCGTGGCAGATCGGCGGCAAGGGCGACTTCTTCATGCTGTTTGTCGTTGCGGGCATCGCGTCGGGTGTGATCATCGCCATCTTCACGCCACTGCTGAAGAAACTGCTGCACGGGCGCGGCTAGGCTGCGGTGAGCCGCTAGCGGAGGTGTCCCATGGCGTTTCTGGCCGCCCTGTGGTTGCCGATTCTCGTGTCGGCCGTGTTCGTATTCATCGCCAGCGCGCTCATCCACATGTGCTCGCCGATGCACAAGGGCGACCTCAAGAAGATGAAGAACGAGGACGCCGTGCTGGAGGCGCTGCGGGCGAGCGGCGTCGGTCCGGGCGAGTACATGTTCCCCTGCGCCGATTCGATGAAGGACATGGGCTCGCCGGAGATGCTCGAGAAGTTCAAGCGCGGGCCCGTGGGCTGGATGACGATCATTCCGGCCGAGCGGTTCAACATGAACACGAGCCTGGCCGCGTGGTTCATCCACTGCCTCATCCTGGGCACGCTGATCGCCTATCTCACCTGGCATGCGCTGGAGCCGGGCGCGGCGTATCTGCGCGTGTTTCAGATCGCCGGGGCGGCGGCGGTGCTCGGCCACGCGTTCATTCACGCGCCGAACTCGATCTGGAAGGGCGAAAGCTGGCGGGTCACGTTCAAGTTTTTCATCGACGGCGTGATTTACAGTCTCATCACGGCCGGGACGTTCGGCTGGCTCTGGCCAGCGGCGTAAACCGGAGCGGTGCCCCGGAGACTGCCGGCCGCGCGGTTGCGGTTGTGAGTGCGGCCGGCGGCGAAACGAATTCGCGCCCGGACTGATTTTTCATGCGACGAAAGCCGATGTTCTGACGATTCGCGGGCGGAGTGCGCCCGCGGGGACCGAAAAAACGTCAGGAGCCGGCGATGTCCACGGCGCCCCACGTCCGATCATCTCTCCCGATCCAGACGACGCCCGATCCTGCGGAAAAGACGCTTTCAAGCGCGCCGCCGCGGCCGCGGCGCGTCGCGGCGATTGGGCTGGCGGCGGCCGCGATGGTTCTTCTCGGCGGTTCGTCGGCGCGGGCGGGGGATGAGCGGCCGCGGCGGGCGGGGGCGGTGATGTACCGCGTGAATCCGGCGGCGGGCTTCGGAGAGATGTTGGATGCGGCCGTCGTGATGACGCGGGTGAAGATGACCAAGGAGACGACGCTCGCGGCGATGGGCGTGGATGTCGGCGTGGCGGAGCTGGAGGGGATGTCGGAGGAGGAGTTGTGCGCGGAGCTGGTGCGAACGGGAGCGGCGCTGTGGGCCGAGCCGGATTACCTGCTGCCGCTCGCGACGACGCCGAATGATCCGTTCTACGGGAACCAGTGGCAGCATACGCGGATCAACTCGCCGGCCGCGTGGGACATCACGACGGGGTCGAGCAGCGTGCTGGTGGCGGTGTGCGACACGGGGGTGCAGGGGAACCATCCGGATCTGGCGGCGAATCTTCAACTGCCGGGCTACAACTCGGTGGACGGCTCGACGGATACGGAACCGATCAACCAGCACGGGACGTTCTGCGCGGGGTGCATCTCGGCCGTGGGGAACAACGGCACGGGCGTGGCGGGCGTCGCGTGGAACGTGAAGATCCTGCCGGTGAAGATCTCGAATATCTCCAGCGGCAGCGCGTATCTCACGGACATGGCCGAGGGCGTGCAGTGGGCGGCGGACAATGGCGCGAAGGTCATCAATCTCAGCTACGCGGGGTTTGAAAATGCGTCGATCGACGCGGCGGCGACGTATGCGCGGTCGCAGGGGGCGCTGCTGCTGATGGCGGCGGGGAATGACGGGGCGAACCTGACGGGGCAGCCGGACTGGTCGTCGTTCCTGCTGGTGGGGTCGACGGATTCGAGCGATGCGCGGTCGACGTTTTCGAATTACGGGACGCCGATCGACCTCGTCGCGCCGGGGACGAGCGTCGTCTCGACGACGATGGGCAGCTCGTACGCGAGCGGGAGCGGGACGTCGTACGCGACACCGATCGCCGTGGGCGTGGCGGCACTGATGCTGAGTGCGAATTCGAACCTGACGGTTTCGCAGCTTGAGACGCGGCTGATGAGTTCATGCGATGACATCGGGCCGGCGGGGGATGACTCGTTTTTTGGGCGCGGGCGGGTGAATGCGTATAACGCGGTCGTCTCGGCAACGCAGGGGTCTCAGTACGCGGCCGAGATGTCTTCTCCGACGGATGGGGCAACGCTAAGCGGGGCGGCGCAGACGTTTACGTGGGTCGCGGGCGGCGGGGCGAGCCAATACTGGCTGAGCGTCGGCAGCGGCGTGGGGCTGGGGAATTATCACAACGCGACGGCGGGGCTGGGGCTCTCGGCGGCCGTGTCGAACCTGCCGGTGGACGGGTCGACGGTGTACGTGCGGCTGTCGAGCCTGATTGCGGGGGCCTGGCAGTACAACGACTACACGTACACGGCATATACGAGCGGCAGCGCGCGGGCGGTGATGACGTCTCCGAGCGACGGGGCGACGCTGACGTCGGCTTCGCAGGCGTTTGCGTGGTCGGCCGGGGATGGTGCGAGCCAGTACTGGCTGAGCCTCGGGAGCTACGCGGGAGGAGCGAATTACGTCTCGGCGAACATGGGGCTGGCGCTGGCGGCGAACGTGACGAACCTGCCGACGGACGGGAGCACGCTCTACGTGCGGCTGTGGACGCGCACGGGCGTGAACTGGCTGTACAACGACTATACGTACACGCTGCATACGGCGGCGACGACGCCGGCGGCGATGACTTCGCCCGCGGACGGGGCGACGCTGAGCGGGGCGTCGCAGACGTTTCAATGGAGCGCGGGATCGGGGGCGCTGCAATACTGGCTGATGGTGGGCGGCTACGCGGGCGGAGGGAATTATCTCAACGCGAACATGGGGCTGAATCAGACGGCGGGCGTGTCGGGGCTGCCTGTTGATGGCAGCACGATCTACGTGCGGCTGTGGACGCGGATCGCGGCGACGTGGCACTACAACGACTACACCTACACCGCTCACACGGGCACATTGACGCCGGCCGCGATGACGTCGCCGACGAATGGGTCGACGCTGGCGGGGGCGAGCGTGACGTTTCAATGGTCGGGGCAGCCGGAAGCGCAGCAGTACTGGCTGGACATCGGGGCCGCGCCGGGGTTGCGGACGTATTTTTCAGGAAGCGCGGGATTGAGCACGTCGCGGACGGTTTCGACGCTGCCGACGAACGGGTCGACGGTGCATGTGCGGCTGCACACGCGGTACGGGATGACGTGGGTGCATAACGATTATGCGTATACGGCGGCGGGGCCGTAAGAAAGTGCACAGTGCAGAGTGCACAGGGCACAGAACAGAGAGCAGAGACGGCCGAGTCGTTTCAAGGCGAGCCGCGATGCGGGCGGGCACTCCCCCGAAGCCCAGAGCCAAGAGCACTGCCTCCCAAAGCCTCGGCCCATGAAGCCCGGGTCCTCCCGCCGGAACGCGGACGGCGAACTCCGCGCCTCACACTCTGAAGCCCGAGCACTACCGCACTGTGCACTGCACACTGTGCACTGTGCACTATGCACTGTGCACTGACCCCTCTCCGTGTACATTCCACGCACACGGAGGCCGGTGATGTACGCGTTTGAGGCGTCTGAGGCGTGGGCGGTTGCGCGGGATCGCGCGTTTCCTTCGCAGCGGGAGCTGTTTCATGTCCCGCGGCGCGAGAACGGCGAGGAGTTCATCTACTTCTGCGGGAATTCGCTGGGCCTTCAGCCGAAGGCGGCCGGGGAGTATGTCCGCGAGGAGCTGGAGGACTGGGCGCGGCTGGGCGTGGAGGGGCATTTTCATGCGCGGCGGCCGTGGTATCCGTATCACGAGCGGCTGCGCGAGGCTGGGGCGCGGCTGGTGGGGGCCTTGCCGCACGAAGTCGTGTACATGAACGGGCTGACCGTCAATCTGCACCTGATGATGGTTTCGTTGTACCGGCCGACGCGCGAACGGTTCAAGATCGTGATCGAAGACTGTGCGTTTCCCAGCGACATGTACGCGGTGCGGTCGCAGCTTCGCTGGCATGGGTTCGACCCGGATGATGGCCTGATCGTGCTGCGGCCGCGGGAGGGCGAGCAGACGCTGCGGACGGAGGATATTGAGCAGGTGCTGGCGCGGGAGGGGCGGTCGATCGCGCTAGTGCTGCTGGCGGGGGTGAATTACTTCACGGGGCAGGTGTTTGATATTCCGCGGATCACGGCGGCGGGGCAGGCGCGAGGGTGCGTAGTTGGGTGGGACCTGGCGCATGCGGCGGGGAATATCGAGCTGCGGCTGCATGAGTGGAACGTCGATTTCGCGGCTTGGTGCAACTACAAGTACCTGAACAGCGGGCCGGGGGCGGTGGCGGGGTGCTTCCTGCATGAGCGGCATGCGCGGGATACGACGCTGCCGCGGTTTGGGGGGTGGTGGGGGAATGATCCGGCCACGCGGTTTCGGATGCACCTGGAGCCGGAGTTTCGGCCGGTGGAGTCGGTGGATGCGTGGCAACTGAGCAATCCGCCGATTTTGGCGCTGGCGCCGGTGCTGGCGTCGCTGGAGATTTTTGACCGGGTGGGGATGGCGGCGGTTCGCGCCCGATCGCGGGAATTGACGGGATTTCTCCAGTTTCTGCTGGATCGGATGCCGAGCGAGCGGTACTCGGTGATCACGCCGCGGGACGCGCGGGGGGCTCAGGTGTCGATCCAGGCGCATGAGCGGCCGCGGGAGCTGTATGAGCGGCTGGAGGCGGCGGGCGTGGTGTGCGATTTTCGGGAGCCGAACGTGATCCGGGTTGCGCCGGCTGCACTGTACAACACGTTTCAGGAGGTTTGGCGGTTTGGGGAGGTGCTGGCGGGGGAGCAAGGGGACAAGGGGACAAAGTAACAAAGGGGCAAGCGGCGCGGGAGGGGTGAAAGGTGAAAAGTGACAAGTGAAAGGTGAAAAGACTGCGGGGGTGGGTGGTTTCGTCGCGCGGGGGTAGGTGAGTGGCTGGGAGCGACCTGGGCACTGCTGGGCTGCCCGAGTCGGCGATTTGCCGGGCGTGTCGGTATTCGCTGCGCGGGCTGGGGGATCGGGGGAAGTGTCCGGAGTGCGGGTCGGGTTTTGATGCGGCGGATCCGGCGAGTTTTCGCGTGCCGAGACGGCCGTGGTGGGTGCCGTGGGTTCGACCACCGACTGCAGGAATGTGCGTTTTGGCGATCGCGGCGACGGCGTTGCACCTGGCGGGGAGCTTTGAGCCCGGCGGACTGCTGAGCCTGCTTTCCCGATTCGCAATCTTTGCGGTGATTATTGCTTGCTTTTCGAACTGGGTTCTGGCGCTTGTGGTCGTCGATTATTCAATCCGGCTCGTTGCGAAACTGGTCGCACCGCGTGATGCTCCAGCGCCGCCGGTGTCAAGGAGGGCATGGCTTGTCTTGCCTGTCTGCGTGCTGCTCTGGGGCATTGAGGCGTTTACGCACTGGCCGCTTCGACTCCGTTTCGTGCTGGCACAATCGGAATTCGAACGGGAAGCGCATGGGCTGCTTCGCAAGACGCCCGTCGGGGGCGGGGACATTCAGCGCGTCGAATTGAATCGACGGGTCGGCTCGTTTCATGTGCAGTTTGCCTATGTCGACCTGGTGCGTGGGACGGTCGACTTTCGAATCGCAAATTGGATCGTCATTGCGGGGCTTCAGTACGATCCCAGCGAATCGAGGGATTACTGGCAGAGCACATGTCAACTCGACGATGACTGGCATGCGTATTCATATCTGTATGACAAGTAGCGTGATCGCGTAGGTCAGCGACGATTGATCGGCCGGGGCATCGGTTCTGGGGCGCGGTTCGGCGAAGTGAGATCGCTTCGAATTCGGAGGGCGTCGCAGGGGTACGAGAGACACCGGCCGGCGATGCGGACGGGTTTTCGGGGAGCGCCGGAGCGGTGCTGGAAGAAACCGGCCGTTGGCCGGATCCACACTACCACTCGCGGCGGCCCGTCGTACGGTCACGCATCGATCTACCCACACCGGCAGAATTAGGTTTGACGCGCTGCACACAAGGTGTGTACGCTTGTCCCGTAGGTGCGGCGGGTGCCGATTCCGGTACGTTTCCGCCGCTCATCTCGATCGTGATCCGATTTTCGGCTTCGGAGCCTTGCGATGGCCGAGTCCGCCGGAACCGCGGCTTCCCGCGAAATGCAGTGCGAGAATCCTCGCTGCGGCCGGCGTTTTGTCGCGCCGGCGCGGCTGGTGGGGATGCTCGTCCGCTGTCCGCACTGCGACGCCGAGACGCGCGTGCCGGGGGCGATCGACAAGCCCGTTCTCAAGAGCGCCGAACGATTTTGCCGCGTGCAGATCGTCAAGGGACCCGCGTTCCTGCACCACGAGTACGCGCTCGACCCGAAACACAGTTACACGTTTGGGAAGTCGGACACGTGCGAGATTCAGATACCCGGGCCGACCGTCTCGCGGCATCATGCGGCGCTGCACCGGGTGAACGGCGCCTGGATCATCGAGGATCTGAACTCGTCGAACGGCACGCATGTGAACCGGCGGCGGATCGTTCAGCAGGAGTTGCATGATGGAGATCAGATCCGCATCGGCGAGTACGTCATCGCGTTCCTGACGCCGCGGAAGGCCGCTTTGGCCGAGGGGCCGCTGGCCGAGGCGCTTCCGGTCCGGACGGACGCCGAACCGCTGAAACTCGAAGAGCCCGCATTAACGCCCGCGCCGCTGCCGGCCGCGACGGTTGCGCTGCCGGAGACCATTCATTTTGAGCAGCGCAAGGAGGTACAGGAGACGTACGCCCGGGCGGCCAGAGAGGCCCGGACGCGCGCGATCGTCTGGGCCGCGGCGGTGGTCGTGGGAACGTGCGGCGTATTTTGGGCGATGGGCTGGCTGAAACCCTCGACCGCGACTCGTCCGCAGCCGGCCGGGCGGCGCACGACGCCGATGCAGGCGGCGATGCCGCCGGAGTTCATCGAGGTCGTGCGGACGAAGCGATTCGGCGAGGCCCGCTTGGCCGTGCAGCGCGTCGTAGCGACCGGCGATGGTGAACTTGCGGGTCGGATGACAGCGCTGCTGGACAACGCGATCTCGCAGGAGAACGCCGAGCTGCTGACCAGCGCCCGGGATGCGATGCGGGCCGGAGACTGGAAGACGGTTGAGGCGGTTCTTGGCCGTGCGTCGGCCGGGGAGTTCGAGCGGTTTGCGCAGGATTGGCGGTATGTTCGCGAGCGTGCGGAGGAGAAGCGACTGGAGGCGCTGCTCATCGACATCGGGGAGCGCGGCACGTACGAGAAGCTCTTCACGCTTACGGAGGAACAGCGTCAGCGGCTGGCGGCGAGTGCGTCGCTGGCGCAGAAACAGGCGGAACTCCTGGGCGAGGCTCGCTGCGGGCTGCTGGTCGAACTTGAACCGGCGGTTGCGGGCGCTGCGCTGCTTATCGATGGCGAGGTCAAGGGCGAACTCGGGAAACCGATCTGGAAACTCGTTCGAGGAAAGACCGCGGTCGCGATTCGCGCGGCCGGACACCGGGTCGCTCCGGTGACTGTCGATCTCGAGCCGGGGGAAATTCGGCGGGTGACAATGAAGACCGCGATAAACGCGCCGAATGCGCTCTGGACCCTGCACCTCGTGCGGCTGTCGGGGCGCCCGGTCGCGGTCTGGGCGGCGGCGCGGTGCCTGGCTGAGACGCCGGGTGCGGGCGTCGAGTTCAAACGGAGCGATCTGCTGGGGCTCGAAAGTGCGGCGCGGCGGTCGGTCGACGTTCGGCCGCCGCGGGTGGCGACGCTGACGCTGAAGGGGGGCGACAAGATTGTCGGGCAGTACTGGACGGCGCCGAAAGTGGTGTCGCTGCGGCAACTGCCCGGCGGGCAGACGCGGACGATCCCGGCGGAGGATGTGGTGGCGACGGAGGATTTTCCGGCGGCTCGGGCGGCGAGGATGCTGGGAGAGTATTTCTTTCGCGAGAGGCGGGCGGCTGATGGGCCGCTGGCGACGCTGGCCGCGCTGGGCGAGCTGTCGATCCAGTTCGGCGCGAGTGCGGAAGCGGGGCGGGAGCTGGAGCCGTACATCCGCGACTGCGTGGAGGAACTTGGCGGCGTCTGTGCGGGGTGTGCGGGCGCGGGGCGTCAGCGATGCTCCGAGTGCGGGGGCAAGGGCGAGTTGAAGGGGCAGATCACCTGTGACGCGTGCAAGGGCACGCGGGAGGTGAACTGTTTCAAGTGTCGAGGCGGGGGGACAGCGGCGTGCGTTCGGTGCGGCGGCGATGGAAAACTGGCTCGCGATGTCCAGCGGAACGGCTGGGTCGTGAAGGAGTACGTTCGGTGCGATTCGTGCGCGGGGTCGGGACGGCAGCCGTGTGCGGACTGCCCGAACGCCTCAGGCAGGATCATCTGTCGGCGGTGCAAGGGGACCGGCCAGATCAGCGGCTCGGATACGTGCAGCAGTTGTGACGGATCGCGCTGGGTGGAGTGCCGGGGGTGCGAGGGTGAGCGGACGCGCGAGTCGATGCGCTCCGCGGATCGCGATGAGGCGGAGGAGAGCGCGAAGGGGCTGATGTCGGGTGACGGAAGATAGATCGCCGGCCGGGCAAATCCGGCTGAGGCCGATCCGGGATTGCTGAAGCCGATCCCATCTCGTATCGCGAAGATCGGGAGTGTGATTTGCCGATCGGACAGCGGGGGGGATACACTTCGCCCGCTTGTCTGTTCGCGAGGCCGGGATTTGAGCATCAATCGGACGCTGCTGGAGCGGATTCGCAACCCCGACCCGTCGGGGCAGCGGCGGCTGCACGTTTCGACCACGGAAGTGCGGGATTCGATCCTGCTCAATCTTCAGAACGTGCTGAATACAGCGCAGGGGAATTGCCTGACGGATGACCGGTACGGGCTGCCGCACCTGAGCGCGATCCGGAGCGCGATGCCGGGGTCGATCGCGGCGTATGAGGCCTCGATCCGGGGGACGATCACGCGGAACGAGCCGCGGCTGTCGAGCGTGCGGGTGAAGCACACGCCGATGGACGACCGGCACATGGAGCTGCGGTTCGAGATCTCGGGGCTGGTCGTGGATGAGGACGGGAAAACGCAGATCCGGTTTGAGACGTATGCGGATGAGGAGGGGCGGCTGAAGCTGCGGTAACGCGGGCATCGCCCAACAGCATGTATAACATCTACTACCAGGAAGAGCTGGCGTTTCTTCGCGAGATGGGCCGCGAATTCGCCGCGGCGCATCCGACGGTGGCGCACATGCTGGAATCGGCGGGGGCCGATCCGGACGTGGAGCGGCTGCTGGAGGGCGTGGCCTTCCTGACCGGCCGGGTGCGGCAAAAGCTCGACGACGAGATTCCCGAGCTGTTCCAGTCGATGATGTCGCTGCTGTGGCCGCACTACCTGCGGCCGGTGCCGTCGACGGGGGTGCTCCAGTTCCAGCCGATGTTCGACCAGCTTTCGGGGCCGACGAACGTGCCGCGCGGGGCGGAGGTGGAGTCGATCCCGGTGGACGGGACGGCGTGCAAGTTCCGCACGGCGTATGACGTCGAGCTGCTGCCGCTGGATATCGCGGGCGCGACGCTGGACCAGCCCATGGCGTCGGATGCGCGGTTCCGGATCGTGCTGAAGAGCGCGGGCAAGCAGCCGCTGGGCAAGCTCAAGGCGCAGCGGCTGCGGGTATACCTGGCCGATCCGACGGTGCAGTCGGCGATGCTCTACCTGTGGATCCGCCGCTATGGCCGCTGGGTGGAGGTGCGGAACCCGACCACGGGCAAGAGCTCGCGGGTGTCGATCGACGCGGTGAAGCCGGTGGGCTTCGGGCGCGAGGAGGGGCTGCTGCCGTTTCCGGCGCATTCGTTCGTGGGGTACCGGCTGCTCCAGGAGTATTTCACCTGCCCGGCGAAGTTCTACTTCCTCGATTTCAACGTGCTGGACCGGGTGCCGCTGGTCGAGGCGACGGACCAGGTCGAGATCATCGTACCGTTCTCGCGCAAGCCCGAGGACACGATGCGGGTCGAGAAGGACTCGCTGCGGCTCTTCTGCACGCCGATCGTGAATCTCTTCAAGCATGACGCCGACGGGCTGCGGGTGGATCACACGCGGACGCAATATCGCATCCGGCCGGCGTCGATGGGGTCTGCGCCGGAGCACTTTGAGATCTACTCGGTGGAGAAGGTGGTCGGGCTGGTGCAGGGCGAGGCGGAGCGGCGGGTGTATCCGTCGCTGCATTCGTTCAAGCACGTCGGCATCCCCGGGCAGGAGGCGATCTACTACCAGACGCGGCTCTATGACGCGGTCGTCGGCGAGGGGACGGACACGTACATCTCGTTCGTCTCGGCGGATGAGAATTTCGTCGTGCCGCCGACGGAGACGATCTCGATCGAGCTGACGTGCTCGAACCGGAACCTGGCGTCGCGGCTGAAGGTCGGCGACGTGAGCGTGCCGACGTCGAAATCGCCGGAATTCGCCCGGTTTCGCAATATCACGCCGATCGGCCGGGCGCTGCGGCCGCCGCTGGGGCGGGGGCTGCACTGGCGGCTGATTTCGCATCTTTCGCTGAACTATCTGTCGCTGACGTCGGTAGAGGCGCTGCGGGGGATCCTGGAGCTGTACAACTACCAGGCGATGTATGACCGGCAGGCGGCGCGGGAGAACATCCTGCGGCTCGAGGGCCTCGTCGGGATCGAGACGAAGCCGATCGAGCGGCTGATCCGGGGCGCGCCGATCCGCGGAACGTCGATCCGGCTGGAGATGAAAGAGGACAACTTTGCGAGCGAGGGCGACATGTACGTCTTCGCGATGGTGCTGAACGAGTTCTTCGCGCTGTATTCGTCGATCAATGCGATGACGGAGCTGTCGGTGCGGGGGACGAAGTTCGGCGAGATCTACCACTGGGCTCCGCGGCTGGGGCAGCAGGTCGTGCTGTAGGGTGTTATGCCGTCAGAATCCTGGATCGCGAGTCATCCGCTTGTCCGCATCGCGCGGAAGCGCGCGCGGGATTTTGAGTTTTTTCAGCTTCTGCACCTGATCGAGCGGATCGAGCAGAAGGCGGCCCGCGTGGGGCAGCTTGGGCCGGCGCGGGATGAGCCGATCCGGCTGCGGCCCATGCTCTCGCTCGGTTTTCCGATCGCCGATATCGACAGCGCCGAGTGGAAAGAGGACGCGGCCGCGGTCGGGCGGCTGTGGATCACGACGACGTTTCTGGGGCTGTACGGCAGCGATTCGCCGCTGCCGACGCACCGCACGGAAGCGCTGCTGCTTAACAAGGACAGCCAGGAGGAATACGACAAGGACGACCGTGTCCGCGAGTTCCTCGACATCTTTCATCACCGCGTCTACTCGATGCTGTACCGGGTGTGGATCAAATATCGCTATTACGCGACATTTCGCACCGACGGCAGCGACCCGATCTCGCAGGTCGTGCGCGGCTTTCTCGGGATCGGGACGCACGACGTCGACCGCGAAATCCGCGGCAATCCGGTGCGCATGTTCCGCTATGCCGGGCTGCTCTCGCAGCGGCCGCGGTCGGCGGCGGGGCTGATCGGCCAGCTTCGGGACTACTTTGACGGCGTGGAGTTCGACATCGACGCGTGCGTGGGGCGGTGGGTGCGGATTCAGCCGGGGGATCGGAACGTGCTGGGCGAGCGGAAATGCGGGCTGGGGACCGATTTTCTGCTTGGCGAGCAGATTTTCGACCGCAGCGCGAAATTCCGGGTGGAGGTCGGTCCGGTCGGATTCGAGGACTACACGCGCTTTCTCCCAAGCGGCGAGGCCGCGGCGGACATGGCCGAACTTGTGCGGTTCTACCTCGAAGATCCGTTCGAGTTTGATGTCAAGGTGACGCTGAAGGGCGAGGAAGTGCCGCAGACGCCGCTGGGGGAGCAGGGGTTCCTGGGCCGGCTTTCGTGGACAAGCTGGCTGAAATCGAAGCCTTGCGACGACAAGTCGGTTATATTCAACGTTCCGCCGCGCAAGGCTGTCGAGCGCGAGGCGGTGCCGGCGGTGTAGGGTTCAGCCTGTACGTGTTGGTGCGAGGTGGAACCTCTCGAGCCAGCGGCGATTGCGTCACCGAACGGCGCAAGCGCCTTACGTCAGGTTAGTCGTGGCACTGGAAAATCGGGCTAACAACAATATCAACTTCCGACGTAACATCAGCCCACACGAGGCCGGCGCGAGGTCCGACTCGAATCCCACATTGCTTCTGAGGACGATTATCAGCGCCGAAGATTACGAGGTCGGGATTCATCTGATTTGATGTGCCCTGCGCAT
Organism: Planctomycetota bacterium; assembly: GCA_045863555.1. Taxonomy (GTDB): domain Bacteria; phylum Planctomycetota; class Phycisphaerae; order UBA1845; family Fen-1342; genus JACRLV01. The sequence goes on from BTUU01000009.1 coordinate 45,260, forward strand.
CGACGGGAGATGCACACTTAAAGGTAAAGACCCCGCTTCCGTCGTCACATTCGATATAGTAACTCAGGACCCGCTTGGGCGTCTCGCCCTGATCGTCCACAACTCGTATCACTTTGCTTAGTGTCAGGAAGCCTCGCACCGCGGCTCCGCCCGGGGCGGATTGCTCCACCTTTACACAAATGGACTCGCCCGTACCTGTGCAATTCGAGCTCATGGCCGGCGATGCGGGGGCGCGGGAGGAGTCGGGGGGCGCGTAATCCAGCCAGCGGCCAACGCTACTGCACTGACTGATAATCCGATCACGACGGTATTTCGAATTGTGGTCATCCGAGCAGCTCCCTTTCTCAAGAAGGAATATATGACCCAATGTCGTCACAGTCATCTACATCGCCCCAGGTTGCAGCGCCGCCGGAGAGGTGTGCAATGACTGTGCACCCCGGGCAGTTCGCGCCGATTGGGTTCCACTGAAAGTCCCAGAACTCATAGCAGGCCGGCTCGGGTAGACTCGGGCACTTGATGCAGACCTTTGTCTTTCCGTTCCCAAGGTGGCAGACTGTGATTGTCGCGCCGCATTGGATGTCACACTCGACGCACGCGAGCAACTCATTGACAAGCCCGAACGAAATCGCGACCGCGACGGACATCGCCACTATTCGAGACCGCTTCGTCATAAACTGCCTCCCTTTCGACTGGCGGATTCTGCCCCCCCCCTCCGACCGCTGTCAAGCCAAAATGAGAGCTTTTGAACATTTTTGGCTTGGTACCCGTCTACCGTCGATCCCTGTTCTGGAAGCTCGGCATCCTCTCGAAGCAATGGTCTCATGCGGATAGGATGCCACGTTCGGGATGGGCGAGGTCCCACCGATTACGTGGTTTGTCCAGTACAGGGCATACCGAGGCGGGCGCCGCGCCCGCCGACGGTCGGCGAAGGAATCGACCGCTACAATTCAAGTTTTCAGTCCGCGACTCGGGAGATTCGGGCATGCCAGTCGACATGAAAGCGCTTCGTCAGCAGTTGAACAGCGTCGGCCTTCGCGCATTGGAGGCCGCCGCGGGGACGTGCATCAACCGCACGCACTATGAGATCACGGTCGAGCACATGCTCGCGCCGCTGCTCGACATGGGCGCGACGGACTTCCTGTGCATCTGCGACCATTTCAAGGTCGATGTCTCCAAGATCCGCGGGGCGATCAACCGGGCGCTCGACGAGCTGAAGGTCGGCAACAGCGGCCGGCCGCAGTTTTCGCCGTACCTGGCCGACTGGCTCTCGGACGCGTGGCAGATCAGCTCGCTGGAGCTGGGGCAGCGGTCGATTCGGACGGGGGCGCTGGTGCTGGCGCTGTGCCGCAACCCCAGCCGGACGTTCTTCACCGACTACACCGACGAGTGGAAGAAGATCGGCGAGAACGACCTGAAGACGAAATTCGGGATCATTACCGGCGCGTCGACGGAGAATGCGGCCGCCGAGACCGGCGATTCGCCCCGTCCGGCGGCCCACGGCGGCGCCGCGGGCGCACCGGGCACGGACGTGCTCAGCCAGTTCTGCTACGACCTCACCGGGAAGGCCAAGGCCGGGAAGGTCGACCCGGTCATCGGCCGGGAACGCGAAATCCGGCAGTGCATCGACATCCTGATGCGGCGGTTCCAGAACAACCCGCTCATCCTGGGCGAGCCGGGTACGGGCAAGACCGCGATCATCGAGGGCCTCGCCCTGCGGATCGTCAGCGGGGACGTGCCGCCGTTCCTGGCGAATATCACGCTGATGAGCCTCGATGTCGGCCTGCTCTCGGCGGGCGCGAGCGTGAAGGGCGAGTTCGAGCGGCGGCTGAAGGAGGTCATCAAGGCGGTCGACGCGAGCAACGCGGCCGGCAAGCCGATCATCCTGTTCATCGACGAAGCGCACACGCTGATCGGCGGCGGCGGCTCGTCGAATGACGCGGCGAACCTGCTCAAGCCCGCGCTGGCCCGCGGCGAGCTGCGGACGATCGCGGCGACGACGTTCGCAGAATTCAAGAAGTACATCGAGAAGGACCCGCCGTTTGCGCAGCGCTTCGGCATCATCCGGCTGGAAGAGCCGTCGGTGGAAGTCGCGACGGACATGCTCCGCGGGACGAAGGACAAATTTGAGCGGCACCACAAGGTGCACATCCTCGACGACGCCGTCCGCGCGGCGGTGTCGATGTCGAACCAGTACCTGACCGAGCAGCAGCTTCCGCGCAAGGCCGTGCAGCTTCTCGATACGGCGTGCGCCCGCGTGGCGGTCGGCCTGTCGAGCACGCCGGGGTCGCTGGAGGACATTCGCCGGCGGATCATCCAGATCGACGTGGCGACCAATGCGATCGAGCGCGACGTGGAAGCGGGCAACTCGCACGACCCCGACGATCTGAAGAAGCTCAAGAAGGAACGCGGCGAGCAGCAGAAGGCGTATGACGAGCTGGAGGCGACCTGGAAGAAGGAACGCGAACTGGCCCAGGAAGTGATCAAGTATCGCGAGGAGATCGAGAAGATCCGCGCTGCCGCCGCGGCTGCTCATCCGGCCAGCGGGGCGCTGCCCGAGGCGAATCCCGCCGCGGTGGCCGCGGCCGCCGCGCCGGCCGCCGAGCCGGAAAAACTCCGCAGCATGGAGGAAGCCCGCAAGGACCTCGACGCGGCGACGCGGAAGCTGGATGAGTACGTCGGCAAGAAGCCGGCGATGGTGCCGCTCCAGGTGACGAGCGACATCGTTTCGAGCGTGCTGAGCGACTGGACGGGCATTCCCGCGGGGAACATGGTCAAGGATGTCGCGGCGGCGATGCTGTCGTTCGAGGATCGCATCGGCCAGCGCGTCGTCGGCCAGGATCATGCGATCAAGGCGATCGGCGAGCGGCTGCGGATCGCGAGCGGCAAGCTGAATGATCCGGTGCTGCCGCTGGCCGTGTTCTTCCTCGTGGGGCCGTCCGGTACGGGTAAGACCGAAACCGCCCTCGCGGTCGCCGATCTCGTCTTCGGCGGCGAACGGTTCATGACGACGATCAACATGACCGAGTATTCGAGCTCGATGAACGTCAGCCGGCTGATCGGGTCGGCCCCGGGTCTCGTGGGCTTCGGCGAAGGCGGCGTGCTGACCGAGGCGGTCCGGAAGCGGCCGTACAGCGTGATCCTGCTCGACGAGATGGAAAAGGCGTGCATCGACGTGAACCTGCTGTTCATGCAGGTCTTCGACAAGGGCGCGCTGACCGACAGCGAAGGGCGCGTTGCGAGCTTCAAGAACACCGTGATCGTCATGACGAGCAACGAAGGCAGCCAGATGATCATGGACATGTGCGCGGACGGCGAGATGCCTTCGCTGGAGGAGATGCGGACCGGCATCCAGCCCGCGCTGGAGGCCCGCTTCACACCGGCGTTCGTCGGCCGGACGACGGTGATTCCGTACTATCCGCTGAGCCAGGCGGTGCTGCGGAAGATCATCGACCTGAAGATGGCGAAGATCCGCAAGCGGCTCCAGACGCTGTACAAGATGGAGCTGGTGATGACGCCGGCGGTGGGCGACGCGATGGCGGCCCGCTGCCAACAGATCACGATCGGCGCGCGTCTGATCAACCTGATCATCAACGAGACGGTGCTGCCGGAGATCGCGAAGAAGGTGCTGGAGTTGATGGGCAGCGACAAGAAGTACGAGAAGCTGACGATCGACGCGGACCAGGACGGGCAGTTTACGTATGAGCTGGGCTAACCCGCGACGACGCGGTGTGTCTGACTGGAGATATCGATTCACGGAGGATTGCCATGCGGCGTTTTCTGACGAAGGCTTATGTGATGGCGGCGACGGTCGCGCTGACGGTCCCGGTGCTCGAGAGCTGTGTCGTTTCCCTGCCGTTCCTGGGGAACATCGTCGTCGCGCAGGGCGATGACGAGGACGACCTTGAGGACGAGTTGGACGACCTGTTCGACGACTGGTTCGACTGAGCTGGTAGCTTTTCGCGGGCGGCGGTCGGCGGGTATCCTCCGCGGGCATGACGCCGCGCTGCGGACACTGCGGCTACAACCTCACCGGTGCTCCGGGCAATCGCTGTCCGGAGTGCGGGTGGTTGTTTATCGACGCGGGCGTCATCGTGCGTTCCGACCGGCGTCGTTCACCTTGGCGGTCCGTGGTTGTCCGGCTCGCCCTCGTAGTGCTCGTCGGCATCGCGGGCGTCAGCTACTTCGGAATCCGAGCAGCGCAGGCCCGCGCTTCGGCGGAGGCCGCACGGGCGATGGCGACGAGGGCGTTTCTACAACAGTCGCTCGCCGCGCAAAACGCGCAATCGAATTCTCGCGTGGCTGTGCAGGAGCTCCGCACCGCCACGCAATCTGCGAGCCGCCCTGTTGAATAGCCGCCGCCAGTCTGACCGCCGAAAATCAACCCGAAATCGCCTCTATGAGCCGTCCTCCGAGTCCCAGTTCGGCGTCGCCAAAGGCAATGAGGTCCGGATGCGGAACGGCCGCCGGCCGGACGCGCCGGAGATAGTCTACGTACTCGCGCTCGCGGCCGGGTCCAAACCACGCGGCCATCGTCAGAAGGGCGGCAGCGGGCGACCGACTGATCCCAGCGAAACAGGTACATATGAACACGCGCCGATCCACTGCGTACCCCGGGACCGGGGCGGGCGCTTCGTGGTGCGCGTGTCCGAACTGCTCGGACGATGCTGCGACTCTACGCGCAAACTCTATGATTGCTCGGGCATGATCGATCGTGGGAGGCGAAAACTCGAGGCCGATGTCCATAGCCTCCCGCTGACGAAGTCGGTGACGCGATTGCTCGATCGGATCATCGGCGGGAGCGGCACGGCAATCGTCGAATCGCAATGTGAGGACATGCGCGATGTGCGGAGAAGGATCGACGGCGAATTCACGCTGTCCGTGAATGGAGAGCAGCGCTACGACTGTGACGTCGCCGGGATTGCGAAGAAGCATGGAAGCTTCGGAATAGCCGAGGGCGACGATTCTCAGCGGCATCGCTCCTCCGTCAATATCGCGTAGATGCGACGGACATTCGCGGCGGCCCGAAATGTCGCTCTAATCGCAGATCTTGCCGAATTCCGCCAGAAGCAGCGTCAGGTCCTGCAACCCGACACCGGCCGCGCCATCCATGTTCCCTTCCTGATAGGCGACGGTTCCGGTCTCTCCAAAGTGTGCGAGCAGGATCGTGAGATCGGCGAGGCCGACGGCCCGGTCGCCGTTCAGATCGCCGTAGCAGGCGGCCAGCGCGGTGACTGCGATACCGCCGAGGCGCGGCGTCGGCACCGTCTCGACGAAGTCCCAGCCGTCGCTGCCGGCGTTGTACGCAAAGCGGCTGATGCCGCCGGCGGCGTGGCTGGCGACGTACATCTGGTCGCCGGCAGGGCTGAACGCGACGTCGAGGGCTCCGTTGGACGAGACGCTTCCGTTCGGGACGGGGTTTCCGTCGGCGTCGAACGTGAACCGGTATACGGCGCTGGTCCCGAAGTCGCAGATGTAGAGTTCGTCGCCGCGGAACTTCATGAAGTGGATCTGCACGCCGCCGGGGATCGTGAAGTTTGAATGGTGGACGTACGCGCCGCCGGCCTGGCGGGTGAATCGCCGAACGAACGAGTAGCTGCTCACGAAGAGCTGCTGATCCGACATGCGGACGGCGACGCCAAGCTGCGGCTGGGTGTCGGGCATCTGAATCGTCCCGTTTGGCACGGCCTCGCCCGAGCCGTCGAAGCGAAATCGCGACAGGACGTTCGTGTTCCAGTTGGTGACGAAAAGTTCGCCGTCGGCGGGGTTGAACGCCATCTGGACGGGGTCGGTGACGCCGTTTCCGGTGATCGTCGGGCCCTGGGTGTAGGTCGTGAAATCCTCGCCGAACATGAACGTCGAGATCGAGCCGCCGCCCGCGTGGGCGTCGCGGTTGCTGACGAGAAGCAGATCGGCCGATCGGAAGACGACGCTGACGGGATCGTCGAGCATGGATCCGGGGATGTCGCTCAGGCGAATGAACTCGTTGGTCTGGGAGGAGACGGCGAAGCGCTCGACGGGCTGGCCGCCGCCGGCTCCCTGGGGCGTCTCGGCCACCACGACCTGAAATGTCTGTGCGGATGCGGCCGCGGCTGCGAGGCCGGCGAGCAGTGCGGCGGCAAGCCGCCGGAAGCATGTTTGAATGAACATTGAAATCCCTCCGATCGAGCGGCACGAGCCGTGCTGTGTCGCGCTGCTATTTTACACGATCGCGCGTCGCGCGAAGAAGCCCTATTGACCGAGTGGGGATGTGAAATTGAGCGCGCGGGTTACCGGACGAAGAAGCGCGGCACCCCGGCGGTTCACGAGGAACGCCGCCGGGGTGTCGAGAAAACCGGGCTGAAGTTCGCGGGTTATCCGCCGAAATTCGCGAGCAGGAGCGACAGGTCGCTGACGTCGACGTCGCCGTCAGCGTCCACGTCTCCGTCTTCCAACGTCGCGCCCGATGCCGTTCCGTAGTGGCTCAGCAGGTTCGCGAGGTCGGCGATGTCGGTGCGGCCGTCGGAGTTGGAATCGGCGCGGTTGCCGCAGGTCGTCGGCGTGCAGGTTGTTCCGTCGCCCTGGTACGTGCCGCCGAGCTCGGCGCAGCCGCCGGGCGTGCGAATCACGCACTCCATGCCGCCGTTGGGACCGCGAACGCAGCACGCGCCGCGAGCCGGTTCACAGATGCCGTTGCCGCAGGTGGTGCCGTCGCCGCGGTATGCGCCGCCGTGTTCACGGCAGTTCGCGGCGGTCATGACGAAGCAGCGGATCACGCCGCCTTCGAGGATGCAGCAAGCGCCGGTCGCGGGCGGGGGACCTCCGCAGAGGGTGGCGCTGCACTGGACATTGTCGCCCTGGTATTCCCCACCGGCGTGCTCGCACATGGCGGCCGTGACGAAGACGCACATGCGCGTTCCGTCGGGCGCGGTGACACAGCATGCGCCGCGGGTGGGTTCGCAGATGCCGTTGCCGCACTGCGAGCCGTCGCCGCGGTAGACGCCGCCGCGGGCCTCGCATTCCGCGGCGGAGAGGATCACGCAGCGGATGCCCGCGGGATCGGTGATGCAGCAGGCGCCGACGTGCGGGGGCGGCTGGGCGCAGGTCGTATTTGTGCACTGCGTGTTGTCGCCCTGGTATTCGCCGAGCATCTGCTCGCACTGGGCGCGCGAGGCCTGGATGCAGACGCGCTCACCGCCGCCGGGCGGAAGGACGCAGCAGGCTCCGACGACGGGCGGGGTGCAGGTGTCAGCGCCGCACTGCGTGCCGTCGCCGCGATAGACGCCGCCGCGGGCCTCGCATTCGTCGGCGGTGAGGATCACGCACTGGATGAACCCGCCGGCGGCGATGCAGCAGGCGCCGACGCGCGGGGGTTCGCAGATTCCGCCGCCGCACTGCGTGTCGTCGCCGCGATAGATGCCCTGGCGGGCAGCGCATTCGTCGCGGGTGAGAATGACGCACTCGATGCCGCCATTGGGTCCGCGAACGCAGCACGCGCCGGAGAGCGGCGGGGGCTGGTCGCAGATGCCCGGGGAATCGCAGCTCGTCTCGTCGCCACGGTACCGGCCGTTCATGGCGGCGCAATCGGCGGCGGTGGTCATGACGCAGTGGAGGCCGGTCGGATCGGTGATGCAGCAGGCGCCGAGCGGGTCGGGGCCGTCGCAGGCGTCGGGGCCGCAGGGGGTGTTGTCGCCGCGATAGCGTCCGCCGAGTTCCTCGCACATGCGGGCGGTGACGATGATGCAGCCGACGGTGCCGTCGGGTCGCGTCACACAGCATGCACCGCGGGCCGGCGGTTCGCACGCGCCGTCGCGGCAGGTGGAGCCGTCGCCGCGGTAGATGCCGCCGCGTTCATTACACTGGCGCGGCGTCAGGATGACGCATTCGATGCCGCCATTGGGTCCACGGACGCAGCACGCGCCGCGGGCCGGGGGCTCGCAGGCGCCGTCGCCGCAACGGGAGCCGTCGCCGCGGTAGATGCCATCGTGGCGGAGGCATTCTTCCCGCGTGGTGATGATGCACTCGATGCCGCCGTTGGGACCGCGAACGCAGCATGCGCCGCGATCCGGCGGACGGCAGGCGTCCTCGTCGCAGCGGGTGCCGTCGCCGCGGTAGATGCCGTCGTGGCGGCGGCACTGCTCGCGCGTGGCAATGACGCATTCGACCTGGCCGTCGGCGTTCCGCACGCAGCAGGCGCCGCGCGGCGGACGGCAGCCATCCTCGGTGCAGTTGGTGTCGTCGCCGCGGTAGTGGCCCCCGAGCGCCTGGCAGGCGCACTCGGTCGTCTGGATGCAGATCACGCGGTCGCGGATCTCGATGCAGCATGCGCCGCGGCCGGGGCCGGGGCGGTCGCTGCACAGGCCCGGCGTGCAGCGCGTGCCGTCGCCGTGGTAGACGCCGCCCGCGCCGTCGCAGCGGTCAGCCGTGGTGATGACGCAGATGACGCGGCCGGAGGGGGTCTCGACGCAGCAGGCGCCCCGGCCGCGGCCGCGCGGGTCGAGGGTTCCGTCGTCGGCGAATTCGTCGACGAAGCCGGCAGCGCCGGAGGTCCAGAGGTCGTCAATGTCGGTTCCAGGCGATTGTGCGGCCGCGGGTGCGGCGAGGAGCATCGCCAGCGAGGCTCCTGCGAGGGTCAAGAGAGTCCGTGCCCACCTTCCCATGTTGTCTCTCCTCAATTGGATATGAAACGCGCCGCACCCATCGGCGGCGGTGAGTCTCGCATCGGACTGGAAACCGGTCCTGTCAATCTACGCGCGTCCAAGTGCGCGGACAATGGAAAAACGCGGAGAATTCTGTGGCGACACCCTGTAAGGCGAGCGAAGGCAGAATGTTACGGCACGCGGACCCCTGTTCCGCGTGGGACGTGCACAGGCGCGATGCTGCACGATCCGCCCCCGGCGCTCGGGCAGCAGAACGCGAGCGGGCGCGGGTTATTGCCCGCGAGATTTGTGCCGCCGCTGAGATCGGCTAGGCGTACTCATCCACGGCCGCGCCAATGGCGGCGGGTGGGGCTGAGGCTGTGCCGGTGATGGCGACGGCGGCGGCCGGATCGCCGGTGGATTCAATTATGGATTGAAAATCCTCGGCTGACCGGCGCAGGAGTTCCAAAACGGCCCGGGATGGCGAGTAGCTGTCGCGTGATAGCGACGCATTGTCTGAGGAACCCTGCCAATCCGAGCGTTCGACCGTCCGAACCGGCTCGGCCGCTGCGGCGGGCGCCACGGGCGGTTCCGGTCCTGGCGGCTGCGGCCCGAGGCCGCGTGTGATGGCGTCGAACATGTCGAGCCCTCCGTGTGGAGTCCCCGAAGTGTCGACCAATCCCCCCTACAGGGAAGTCTGTGATTGGTGGGGCGGGGGAGGCAATTCCTGCGGGGCCGGAAAATGATTGCGGGGCGGGTCCGGGAATGGGTAGGATCATCGGTCCATTTCGGAGAAAGTGCATGATCGAGCTGATAACCACGGCGATGCTGATGGTCGGATCGTTTGCCTGGACGGCCGGGCAGGAGGCGCCAGCGACGCGGCCGGGCGGTGATCGGACGCCGGTTGGGCGTGAAGATTTCAGCGATGTAACGCCGGTCGCGGTGATCGACGTGCTGTCGGGCGAGCTGATCGTGGTGGAAACGCGGAAGGGGCGGTTCGAGATCCGCTGCCACGGGGTGCAGGTGCGTCGGGATGAGGCGGCGGGTGCGGCGACGGCGCGGGAGTTTCTGGCGAACCTGCTGCGCGGCGAGGAAGTGTTTCTGAAATACGAGCGACCGGCGCACGCGGACGAGGATCCGCGGCGGGCGTATGTGTTTCGCGCGCCGGATGGTCTTTTTGTCAATTCCGAACTGGTGCGGCAGGGGTACGCGGCGGTCGACGGTACGGTCGAGACGCGATATCGCGAGCGATTGGAGGAGTGTGAGCGGCGGGCGCGAGCGGCGACGAAGGGGATCTGGTCGATGCTGCGTGAAGCACCCGTTCCCGTGAGCCAGCCGGCCGCTTCGAAGCCCGCCCCGCCGCCGTCGCCGCCGCCGGAAGTCGCGGCGAGTCAGCCGGTCGGGAAACCCCCGCCGAGCCACGGTTCCGCGGGGCTGACGGTCTATGTCACGCGCTCCGGGGCGAAGTACCATCGGGCGAATTGCAGTTTTGCGCGAAAGGGCGCAACGGCGATTTCGGTGCAGGAAGCGCTGGACAAGGGGCTGACGCCGTGCACGCGGTGTAAACCCTGACGAAGGTCCACTTTGCAATCGGGCGCGGCGCTGCTAGGCTTTTCATTGGCGTGGTTCCAGAGGGTGTGCCGAACTTGCCGGGCGAATCTGCTAGAGATCGCCGGTCGTATTCACACCGATTATCGAGAGGCGCCTGACGCCGGCGGGATGCGGAAATCTCGCTGGGGGTGCGGGTGCGCAACAGGGGTTTCCATTGGCTGCTTCGCTTCTTCGCCGCGCGGTCCGGGGACTGGCCGCACAGTTCGATTCCTCGCACATCAAGGCCGATCCGACGGACCCGCTGGGGTTGCGGCCTGATCCGTCGCGGTTCATCCCGTACCTGGTGCTGCACCTGGGCGTGCTGGGCGTGCTCTGGGTGGGTGTGAGTCCGATCGCGGTGGCAGTCGCGGCGATTCTCTACGTCGTCCGCATGTTCGCGGTGACGGGCATCTACCACCGCTATTTTTCGCACCGGGCGTACCGGACGAACCGGTTCTGGCAGTTCGTGTTCGCGGTGTGGGGCAACGCGGCGGCGCAGCGCGGGCCGCTGTGGTGGGCGGCGCAGCATCGCCGGCATCATGCGCACTCGGATGAGCCGGAGGATGCGCACTCACCGATCGAGCATGGGCTGTACTGGAGCCATCTCGGCTGGCTGACGGCGCGGTCGAACCTGGTCACGGACCTGAAGCTGGTGCCGGATCTGGCGAAGTTTCCGGAGCTGCGGTTTCTGGATCGCTATGACATCCTGGTGCCGCTGCTGCTGGCGGCAGCGCTGTACGGATTCGGCGCGGCGCTGGAGGCGTGGGCGCCGGGCCTGGGCACGAGCGGCTGGCAGATGGTCGTCTGGGGTTTCTTTGTCTCGACGGTCGTGCTGTTTCACTGCACGTGCTTCATCAACTCGCTGGCGCACCTGATGGGCTCGAAGCGCTACAAGACGGGCGACGAGAGCCGCAACAATCTGGCGCTGGCCGTGATCACGATGGGCGAGGGCTGGCACAACAACCACCACCACTACCCGTCGTCGGCGCGGCAGGGTTTCTACTGGTGGGAGATCGACATCACGTATTACATCCTCAAGATGATCTCGTGGACGGGGATCATCTGGGACCTGCGGCCCGTGCCGAAAACGGTGCTGGAGGAGGGCCGGGGGCGCACGCCCGCGGCTGCGCCGAAGGCGTCGATCGCCGGGGTGATGCTCTCGAAGACGAGCGAGCCGGTGGCCTGACGAGGCCGGGGCGGTCCGTTCCAGGATCGGAACGTGCGCAGCAAACGCGCGTCCGGTGACTTTCTAGGGCCGCGGACGCGTTGTTTTTTTCTTCCGCACGAGATTCCATGACCGCGCCCTATCCGGGGAGAGGGGAGTGAGCTATACTCCCGACGGTTGGTTCGCTGAACCGGGTCGTACGTGATGTTTTTCAAGTCCCGCACCTCCTAGATCGCTCGCCCGCCTTTTTCGACCGGAACTTCGGTCGCTTTCACGGGATCCTGAAAGAGAAACTTTGGGTCTCGCCGAGTTTTCAGAGAGAGTGTGCAGAAATGGGTAAGAAACTGTATGTCGGCAATCTGGCCTATGACGTGACGAGCGCGGACCTCCAGCAGCTCTTCACGGCCCACGGCACCGTCCAGAGCGCGCAGGTCATCGAAGACCGCGACGCCGGGCGGAGCAAGGGCTTCGGCTTTGTCGAGATGAGCTCGGACGCCGAGGCCAACAGCGCGATCACCGCGCTGAACGGCCAGATGCACGGGAGCCGCGCCCTGACGGTGAACGAGGCCAAGCCTCGGGCGCCGCGTACGGGCGGCTACGGTCGCTAAGCGATCGCCCGGCAGAACGACATAAAAAGCGAAACGGCGTTCAGGAGACCCCTGGACGCCGTTTCCGCATCTGGAGGGCAGCACCGGGGCGTTTTGGCGCCAGCGCTCCTGCCGAGGCGGCGGATGAATGGGCGGCTCCGGCAAATTCAGGATCGCGAAACGCCGATCGCCGAGGCCATCGCATAGTCGCCGGCGTGCGAAATCGAGATGAGCACTTCGGCGATGCCCTGCCCGGCTGCGAGGCGTGCGGATTCGCCGCTGAGCCGCACCACGGGGCGGCCGAGCGGGTCGGGGAGCGTCTCGATATCGGTCCACTCGATTCCGCCGCGCCAGCCTGTGCCGAGGACCTTGAGGACGGCTTCCTTGGCGGCGAAACGGCCGGACAGGCGGATGGCGGGGGTTTTGCAATCGAGGCAGTAGTCGCGTTCGGCGGGTGTGTAGATGCGCGTGAGGAAGTGCTCGCCGTGATCGCGCCAGATGCGCTCGATGCGGGCGATGGCGACGAGATCGACGCCGTGGGCGAGGACGTTCATGGTGGGGATGTTACCGCCGGCCCCGCCGATTCCTGAAGCCTCAACTCCGCTCCGCCTGTTCCTTCCAACGGCGTTTCATCCTCACGAGCCGACCCCAGACCCATGCGAACAGCCCGTGGGGCATGAGACTCCCGAGGCGGGCGTAAAACCAGGTGCGAAATGGGAAAGAATAGAAGCGGCGTTTTCGGCTAACCGCGGTGAGAATGCGTTCGGCGGCGTCGGCCGGGCTGACGAGTCCGCGGATGACGCTGCGGTCGCGCTCGCCGAGCATGGGGGTGTCGATGAAGCCCGGGCAGATTGTCGTGACGGCGACGCCGGAGTCGCGGAGATCGAGGGACAGGCTGTTCATGAGCGTGATGACGCCGGCCTTGCTGGCCGAGTAGGCGCCGACGGTGGGCAGGCCCATGAAACCCGCGAGGCTGGAGATCGCGACGAGGTGGCCGGTGCGGCGTTCGACCATTCCGCCGATGACCGCGCCGATGGAGTGGATCACGCCGATGAGGTTGGTTTCGACGACCGCGGCGGCGTTTTCCGGGACGAACTTGCGGCCGTTGGAGAAGCGGTGGATGCCGGCGGAGGCGATGAGGATGTCGCAGGGACCGAGTTCGGCCTGGATGCCGGCGATGGCGGCGGTGACGGCCGATGGATCGCAGACGTCGGCCGCACGGGCGGCCGAAATGGCTCCGATCGCGCGGCAGGCGGCGGTCGCGGCATCGAGCCGGGCGGCGTCGCGGGCGATGAGTCCGACGCGTGCACCGTGGGCGGCCGCGGCCTGGGCGAGGGCGCGGCCGATGCCGCTGGATGCGCCGGTGATGATGACGACTTTGCGGTTGAAGTAGTCGCGCGGGTTCATGGCAGGAGCAGAGGGTAGCGTCGAATCGGACGCCGTCTATCGGGCGGCCGGCGGCCATCGCAGTCCTGTGTGAGCGCCGCGAGCCTCCGGGCCGGCTCGCGCCAGTCCGGAGGCTCGCTCGTCGCAGCGCGTTTACCGCCCTTGCTGATCGCGTGCGGGGAGCCCAGCGGCCCCGCACGGCGGGCGGCGTGCCGGCTACATCACTCGACCGTCCACGTATCTCCCTCGTTGAAGAGCGTGTCGAGTGTTCCGGGGCCGAATTTGGCGGTGACGTCGCGAATCTGGCCCATGACCATGTCGTCATAGGTCGGCACGCTCACCGCGCGGAAGACGCCGACGGGCTCCGGGAATTCCGGATACCGCATGCGGCTGAGCAGGTACGCGAGCGTGGGCTCGGCGGCCTTCTCGTCGTGGATCAGGAGGTCGTCGGCGGCGATGCCGTTTCCGAGCGTGACGACCTCGGGCGACATTCCGTTGAGGCGGATGCCTTTGTTGCGCTCCTTGCCGAAGATCATCGGCTTGCCGTGTTCCAGGTAGAGGACATTGTCCTCGCGCTGGGCGCGGTCCTGGGCGTATTCGAACGTGCCGTGATTGAAGACGTTGCAGTCCTGATAGACTTCGACGTACGCGGTTCCGCGGTGAAGGGCGGCGCGGCGGACCACTTCCTGAAGATGCTTGACGTCCGCGTCGATCGCGCGGGCCACGAACGTGACTTCCGCGCCGATGGCCGCGCAGATCGGGTGCATCGGGTAGTCGACCGTCCCGAATGGCGAGCTTTTTGTTTTCTTGCCGAGTTCGCTCGTGGGCGAGTATTGCCCCTTGGTCAGGCCGTAGATTCGGTTGTTGAAAAGGATGATCTTCAGATTGACATTGCGGCGGATGGTGTGCAGCGTGTGGTTGCCGCCGATGCTGAGGCCGTCGCCGTCGCCGGTGATGACCCAGACGTCCATGTCGGGGTTGGCGAGTTTGACGCCCGTGGCGATCGCGGGCGCGCGGCCGTGGATGCCGTGGATTCCGTAGGTTTCGAGGTAGTAGGGGAAGCGGCTGGAGCAGCCGATGCCCGAAACGACGACGGTGTTCTCGCGCTTGACGCCGAGGTCGGCGAAGACCTTCTGGAACTGCATCAGGACCGAATAGTCGCCGCAGCCGGGGCACCAGCGAACTTCCTGATCGGTGCGATAGTCCTTGGGTTTGAGTTGGAGCAGCTCGCTCATCGGATACCTCCCAGCAGCTCGTCGATCCGCGTCTGAATGTCGACCACCTGGAACGGCTTGCCCTGCACCTTGTGCAGGCCGATGGGCTCGATCAGGTAGCGGGCGCGAAGCAGGAACTCGAGCTGGCCCATGTTGAGTTCGGCCACGAGTACGGTCTTGAAACGGTAGAGGATCTCGCCGAGGTTGGCCGGCATCGGATTCAGCCAGCGGAGATGGACGTGCGCGACGGGCTGGCCGGCGTCGCGAGCCCGTTCGACGGCGGTCCGGACGGTTCCGAAGGTGCCGCCCCAGGAAACGATGAGCAGTTCGCCCGATTCATCGCCGAAGATCTGCTGCGGCGGGATGTCGTGGACGACGTTTTCGACTTTCTGGGCCCGGAGCTCGATCATCCGCTGGTGGTTGGCGGGGTCGTAGCTGATGTTGCCGGTGACGTGCTCCTTCTCGAGACCGCCGATGCGGTGCTGGAGATTCGGCGTGCCGGGGATGGCCCAGGGCCGTGCACCCGCGGCGTCGCGGAGGTATGGCTTGAAGGCGGCCGGGTCCGTCGCGTGGTGAATGGGGATGGGCGCGAGCTCATCGGCGGTCGGGATACGCCAGGGTTCGGCGCCGTTGGCGAGGTGACCGTCGGTGAGGAGCATGACGGGCGTCATGTACTTCACGGCGATCCGGACGGCTTCAACGGCCGACCAGAAGCAGTCTCCGGGCGATTCTGCGGCGAGGACCGGCATCGGGCACTCGCCGTTGCGTCCGAGAACGGCCTGCCAGAGGTCGGCCTGCTCGGTCTTGGTCGGAAGGCCGGTGCTGGGGCCGCCGCGCTGGACGTTGATGATGACCATCGGCAGCTCGGTCATGACGCCGAGGCCGATGCCTTCCTGCTTGAGGGCGACGCCGGGGCCGCTGGTGCCGGTGACGGCGATGGCGCCGGTGTATGCCGCGCCGATGCAGCCGCACATCGCGGCGATTTCGTCCTCGGCCTGGAACGTCCGGACGTCGTAGTTCTTGAGGGCGGAGAGTTCCTGGAGGATTTCGCTGGCCGGGGTGATCGGGTAGGAGCAGTAGACCAGGGGCTTGTTCGCGAGTTTGGCGGCGGTGACGCAGCCGATCGCGGCGGCCTGGTTGCCGGTGACGTTGCGATAGCGGCCGGGCGGGAGCGAGGCTTTCCGCACGCGGTAGCGGACGGGGAACATTTCGGCGGTCTCGCCGAAATTGAAGCCCGCGCGGAGGGCGAGTTCGTTGGCCTTGGCGACATCGGGCTTGGTTGCGAATTTCGTGTGGATCCAGTTGAGCGTCGTTTCGATCGGGCGCTCGTAGAGCCAGAAGACGAGGCCGAGGGCGTAGATGTTCTTGCAGCGCTCGGCGTCCTTGGCGTTAAGGCCGGATTCCTTGACGGCCTCGACGGTGTGTTTTGTGATCGGGACGGCATAGACGCGATAGCGCGAGAGTTCGCCGGTTTCGAGCGGATTCTGCTCGTAGAGCGCCTTTTTGAGCGAGACGGGCGTGAATTCGTCGCTGTTGGTGATGAGGATGCCGCCGTCCATGAGGTCGCGGATGTTCGTCTTCAGGGCGGCGGGGTTCATCGCGATGAGCGCGTCGACCTTGTCGCCGGGCGTGTGAATCACGTGGTTGCTGAAGTTGATCTGGAAGCCCGAGACGCCGGCGAGCGTTCCGGCGGGGGCGCGGATCTCGGCGGGGTAGTCGGGCAGCGTGGCGACGTCGTTTCCGAACACGGCGGAGGTGTTCGTGAACTGGGTGCCCGCGAGCTGCATGCCGTCGCCGGAGTCACCGACGAAACGAATGGCCGCGTGCGGGATTTCTTCAGTTCGATCCTGTGGGGGGCGGACGGGAGCGGCGGTCGCCGCTTCGGGGGATGACATTCAGCGAACCTCCCTGCCGGGGTCGCTCCAGCCGACGGGCTGGCAGCCGGCTCGGCGTTAGTGATTCTAACTCGACCCGGATCGGATCAGGCAAGATCCGGTCCAGACGAAAAAGGGGCGGCCGACACGGTTTCGCGGGGCGGAGGTGGGTGAAGTCGCGCAGTTGCGTGAAAGTACGCAGCGACAGGGCCGGACGGGGTGGGTGGGAGGCCGGACGGTTGGACCAGAAAACGGAGTTGACGTTCTATTGTGGGGGGGAGAGAAGTCCATACAATATGTTGGGAGGTATGGGCATGGCGCTTCCGAAATCGGGTATCTACAATCGTGATTGCATCGCGGGGATGGCCGGGCTGCCGGAGGGCTCGATCGACCTTGCGTTTGCGGACCCGCCGTTCAATATCGGCTACGACTACGACATCTACGACGATCGGAAGGCCGCCGATGAATATCTCGACTGGTCGAAGAAGTGGATCAGCGGGGTCCAGCGTGTTCTGAAGCCGGACGGCGCGTTCTGGCTCGCGATCGGGGATGAGTACGCGGCCGAGTTGAAGGTGCTCTGCACGCGCGAGCTGGGGCTGCACTGCCGGAGCTGGGTGGTGTGGTTCTACACGTTCGGAGTCCATTGCACGAAGAAATTCACGCGCAGCCACGCGCACCTATTTCACTTTGTGAAGGACCCGAAGAACTATACGTTCCACATGGACCGCATCCGTGTGCCGTCGGCGCGGGAGCTGGTCTATGGCGATAAGCGGGCGGCGCCGGGCGGACGGAGCCCGGATGACACGTGGATGATGGCGCCGGTGCTCCCAGACGAGGTGCCGGTGAAGGATGGTTTTGTGCTGCGGCCGCAGGATATCCCGACGCGGTTTCCGGTCGAAAGCGATACGTGGTACTTCGCGCGGGTCGCGGGGACGTTCGCGGAGCGTCGCGGGTGGCACGGGTGTCAGATGCCGGAGCAGTTGCTGGGGCGGATTATCCGTTCGTGCTCGAATGAGGGGGATGTCGTCTTCGACCCATTCGGCGGCAGCGGGACGACGCTGGCGGTGGCGAAGAAGCTCGGGCGGGAATATCTCGGCTTCGAGCTGTCGGAAAGCTACGCGAAGAACATCGAGCAACGGCTGGCGCAGATCAACGTCGGCGATCCGCTGAACGGACCCGAGCGGCCGGAATCCAGCGCTCCGGGGACGAAGGCGGGGCGGAAGCTGAAGCGCGAGAAGCGGGATACTGAAGACGGGCAGAACCTGTTGCAGTTGAAACCGACGGGGTCGTAGGCTTGCGCTGCGCCCCGGCAACATGGACCCGCGGAGTCCCCGGAGTTCGCGCGTGCCAGACGCAAGTGGGAAAAAACCGGCCGGATTCCGTCTGCATCTGACGACGGTAATCTTCCTGCTCCTGCCGCCGACCGGCGTCGCGGTAGGGATGATGACCCTCAGCGCAAGGGACTGGGACCGACTCCGGCCCGACCAGTTCGGCGCGATGATCGCTGGAGGCTTTGTCGGGCCATTGCTCGCACTGCTTGCCGGTTACATGGTCTACCGGCTTTTTGGCCGGTCGAACGGTTGGGCGAACGCGGTCTGCATTCTGGTACTCATCCTCATGATGCTTGGAAATGCCGCCGCGAACATGAAGAAATGATGCGCTTCGGGGATCTTAAGAATAACTACTTCGCAGACGGGGAGAAAGCTCCGTAGCGATCGACCGCGTTCGCGACGGCGTTTGTCCGCCGCTCACGTCTCGTGCCGGCTGAACCACACGCCGAAGACCGTGCGGAGGAAAATACGGATGTCGAGGCCCAGGCTCCAGTTGCGGATGTAGTGCACATCGTGCTGGATGCGCTTCTTGAGCGATGTGTCGCCGCGGTAGCCCTTGACCTGCGCGAAGCCCGTCATGCCCGCTTTCATCTTGTGGCGCAGCATGTACCGCGGAATCTCCTTGCGGAACTGCTCGATGAATTCCGGCCGCTCCGGGCGCGGGCCGACGAGCGACATTTCGCCGCGCAGGACGTTGAACAGGTTCGGCAGTTCGTCGAGGCTCGTCTTTCGCAGGAATGAGCCGATCGGCGTGCGGCGCGAATCGGCCTTGCGCGACCAGACCGGGCCGTCCTTTTCCGCGTCCGTGCGCATCGTGCGGAACTTGACCATCATGAACTCTTCGCCGTCGAGGCCGACGCGGCGCTGGCGGTAGAAGACGGGGCCGGGGCTGCTGAGCTTCACGGCGGCCGCGATCAGCAGCATCGGCACGGCGGCGATGAGCATGCAGATCGAGCCGACGACAAGATCGAATGAGCGCTTGATGAGGGCGTTCCAGCCGTAGAGCGGCGCCTGGCGCAGCGAGAGGATCGGCACGTCGTCGAGCGTGGAGACGTTCGGCCGCATGGCGAAGGTCGCGTTGAACTCGGGGACGACGCGGATGTCGGCCAGCGAACGTTCGAGCGCGTCGAGCACCTCGGCCGTCCGGTCGGTCTCGCCCGCGGGCAGCGCGACGAAGACGGCATCGGGCGAGTGGGCTTCGGTGAGTCGCGGCAGGTCTGAGAGCGGGCCGACGACCGGGATTCCGCGGATCTCGCGGCCGACGCCGTCCGCCCTGTCGTCGACGAAGCAGGCGATGCGATACCCGGTCCAGGCGTTGTTGCGGATGGCCTCGGCGAGCTTCTGGGCCATGCGGCCGCTGCCGACGATGATGGCGCAGCGCTGGTTGAAGCCGCGCTCGCGCAGGAGGCGGAGGATGGCCCGGACGGTGCCGCGGAAGAGCGCGAAGCACGTGGTGCCGACGACGGCATAGGTGACGATGAAGACGCGCGAGATCTTGTGCGATTGCGGCAGGACGTAGTCGATGAGCACGACGGCGACGATAGCGACGAAGAAGGCCTTCACGATGTCGCGGGTCTCGTGGAGGATGGTGTGGTCGCGGCGGGGGCGATAGAGCCGCAGCCGGTAGAAGATGAAGAGGTGGGCGGCCACGATGGCGGGCATGAGGAGCAGGTATTCGCCGAGATCGGGCACGCCCTTGGCGGGGTCGACCGGGAGCAGATCGGCGAAAAACCGGAGCCAGTAGGCGAGCAGCCACGCGGTGCCGATCGCGACGGCGTCGGCGGCGACGAGGAGGCCCAGGACGAACTGGTTGTGCTGCTTGAGCATTCGCGGGGTATTCTAGCGGAATCGGCGCTGTCCCGGCGGATTGATTCGTCCCCTCCGAGCCCTTTCCGGCAGCGCCCCAATTCCCGAAAAAGCGAGCGAAATACGCCGGGGCGCGCGGTACACTTGCCGACGGGCTCCCCGGGGAAAGGTGCTCCGCAAGCTGAGTTCTTCTGGAGGGTTGATCCATGCTTCCATCGTCGCGCTCGTTTTCCGTGCTGGGCTCGATCTTTGCCGCGGCGGCCGCCTCGGCGCAAGTGAATCTCTCGCCGCTCTTCGCGGCGGGTGACGATGCGCCGGGCTTTCCGGCGGGGGCGGTCGTCAGTGACTATTTCTGGGGCCGGCAACTGGTCGGTCCGGCGGGTGAATTTGCGCTCCGCGGAATCGCTTCGGGCGGGGGCGTGACGGCCGCCGACGATGAGGCAGTCTGGCACATTTCGCCGGCCGGCGTTGCGAACCTCATCATCCGCGAGGGCGACAGCGCGCCAGGGCTCGCGGGGGTGTTCATCGGGCGAATCAGCACGACGCTGCGGCCAGGATCGGACGGTTCGGCGCTGGTTATTACCGATCTGACCGGGGCCGTGACGACGGAGAACGACTCGGCACTGTGGCGCTGCCGCGTCGGCGCCGCACCGGTCCTGGTGACGCGCGAGGGGGATCCTGCGCCGGGGCTGCCGTCGGGGACGCTGCTGCCGCCGATTCGAGCGATGTTTGCGTTCAACGATACGGAGGCGGTGCTCTCGTATTCGTCGACGTACCTCTATGTCACTTCGCCGGCCGGGCTGGTCCCGGTCGCGCTGGCGACGACGGAGGCCCCGGAGACGGGCGGAGCGGCGTTTGCGAGCCTTGGGTCGTTCTCGTGCGAGGATGGGGGGGGACGGCTCGGGTTCGTCGGCCGGCTGACGGGCGGCGGGTCGGATGCGACGAATGACACCGGCCTCTGGACGTACACGCCGGGGAGCGGGACGCATCTGCTGGTGCGGGAGGGGGCGGCCGCTCCGGAACTGGCGGGACTGACGATCGGCGAACTCGGCAGCGCCGGGCCGCTGATCGGCGGCGGGGGCTCGGCGATCCTGTGCCCGGTCGCGGGGCCGGGTGTGACGAGCGACAACGATTCGGCGGTGTATCGAATCGGCGGTGCGGGATTGAGCCTGGTGTTCCGCGAGGGCGACGGCGCGCCGACCGCGCCGGCCTTCCCGATCGGCGTGCCGATCGCGGCCGAGCCGGGCGGAGCGAGCGTGTTCTCGACGGCCGGACTCGTCGGCGCGGACCCGGCGGCGGACTTCGCGGTGCTTCGTTACGAGGGCGCGGCCGGAACGGTCGTTGCCCGGGAAGGCGATGCTGCGCCGAACCTGCCGGGGCTGACGCTCGCGTCGTTCGCGGCGTTCGACCTGGGTGCGCCGGTGCGGTCGAACAACGCGGGGCGGTTCGTGCTGCCGGCGACGGTGGCCGGGCCGGGCGTTGACTCGACGAACGCGCGGATCATCCTCGCGAGCGATGTGCTCGGAGGCCTGCGCCTGCTGGTTCGGAACGGCGAGACGCTGCCGCTGCCGGATGGGTCGCAGGCGGCGGCGACGGGTCTGCTCACGGGGGATATCAACGACGCGGGCGCGATCGGGTTTGTCGCGGGGTTTGAGGACGGGAAGTGCCTCTATCGCGCGACGGTCGGCTGCCCGCAGTCGGGCTGCGAGGGTGTCGATCTCGACGGGAACTGCCAGATCGGGATCAGCGATCTGACGCTGCTGCTGAGTTCGTTCGGCTCGACCGGGACGGGGCTCGTCGGCGACGTGGATGGCGACGGCGACGTGGATATCCAGGACCTGGCGAACCTGCTGGGCGCATTCGGCAATACGTGCGATTGACGCGTATCGTGTCCGGAATGAGAAGAGAGGTTGAGGTCGCGCTCGCGCTGGTGCATCGGGGGAATCACTGGCTCGTCGCCCGACGGCGGCCGGAGGCGCACCTCGGCGGCCTGTGGGAGTTTCCGGGAGGCAAGCGGGAGGGCGTGGAAAGGCCCGCGGAGACGGCGCTGCGCGAGTTGCGCGAAGAGTGCGCGGTCGAGGCCGTTGTCGAAGCGGAGCTGGAGACGCTGCGGCATGACTACGGGGATCGGGTGGTGAGCCTGACGCCGCTCGTCTGCCGGTGGCGGTCCGGTGAGGGTGTGCCGCACGGGTGCGAGGAGTGTCGCTGGGCGACGCTTGGCGAGATTTCGGGGTTACCCATGCCGGCGCTGAACGCGGAGATCATTCACGCGCTGGAGCGTCATCTGCGCCGGGGGGCCGGGACGGCGTGACGGGCGGCGCGGCGCGGCGGATGGCTTCGAGAACGGCTCGTGCGGCCGCTTCGGGGTCCGCGGCGCTGATGATCGCCGAACAGACGCAGATCCACGCTGCGCCCGCTACGCGGACGCCGGGCGCGCGCGGGGCGTCGATTCCGCCGATGGCGACGAACGGCACGTCGATGGCGCCGGCCGCGAAGCGAAGCATCTCGACGCCGGCAATCTGTTCCTGCGGCTTCGTCGTGGTCGGGAACATCGGACCGACGGCGACATAGTCGGGCTCCTCGCGGGCGGCGGCCTCGAGTTGCGCGCGGGTATGCGTGCTGCGGCCGACCAGCAGGGCGGGGCCGGCGATTCGGCGGACGTCGGCGACGGGGAGATCGTCCTGACCGACGTGGACGCCGTCTGCCGCGGCGAGGCGGGCGATATCCGGGCGATCATTGATGACGAGCAGTGCACCGGCGTCGCGCGTGAGCGTGCGGAGGGAGCGGGCCCGCGCGAGGAGGTCGGCGTCGGCGAGGCTCTTTTCGCGCAACTGGAGCATCGTTGCGCCGCCGCGGAGGGCTGCGGCGGCCGTGTCCAGCCAGGGGCCGCGGCAGAGCGACTCTGTCAGAATCACGTAGAGCCCGCCGGCGCGGAGCCGGCGACGGGCCTCACCGCGCAGCTCCAGGGCGGATTGAAGCTCGTAGGACTGAAAGCGGATGCGCTCGGCGGCCTCGGCGACGTCCGGGCCGACGAGCTTGCCGAACTCGGCGATGGAGCGGGCGGCCTCGGAGAGACGTCCGAATGCGGCGCGGGCGACATCCAGCGGGGCGTCGCGCGATTGCTCGGAGGTCGTCCGGACCTCGCGGCCGACGTCGGACTCGCTGTCGCGCGCGGCGAGGAGCAGTTGCGGACCGAGCCGGGCGATGATGGGGAGGAGCGCGTGGCGGAGATTCTTGGCACGGGCGGCAAATGGAGCGTCGTCGAGGATGAACCGCGCGTAGTCTTCGATGACGCGCAGGGCCTCGCGGGCGCGATTCAGGTTGGCGTCGAGGATGCGAAGATGGGGCGCGGGCTCGATCAAGGTTTGGCCTTCAGGGCTTCGATCTGCTTAAGGATGGCGTCCTTGTCGCGCGTCGCACCGAGGGCGTGGGCGATGTCGGCTGCGTCGGTCAGCAGTTTCAGGGCATCCTTGCTCCGGCCCTGCGCGACGTGCAGATCGGCGAAGGCGCGAAGAGCGCGGAGTTCGTCGACGAGGTCCTTGGATTCCCGCGCGCCCTTCAGCGCGAGTTCGAGGTGCCTGGCGGCGTCTTCGGGTTTGTTGACGGATTTTTCCTGGAAGAGGTCGGCGAGGGCGAGATGCACGCGCGGCAGCGCGGCCGCCTCGGCGAGGTCGAGGGCCTTGCGGGTGGCGTCGATGGCATCGGCCGCGCGGTCCTGGCCGCGAAGCGACTGGCCGATGAACATCCAGGCGGTCGCCTGAGCGCGCCTGGACTCGGCGGCCTCGCTGGCGGCGAGCGTGCGGCGGTACATCTCCAGGGCGCGGGGCTTGTCCTCAAGCTGTTCGTAGAGCACGGCCGTGCGGATGGCGGTCGGGGCTTCCGCGATGACGTCGCCGAGGGACTTCAGAAGATCGAGCGTCTGGATCTGCCATTCGACGGCCTTGGCGAGGGCCGCCTTCGCATCGGCTTTTCGCTGGTCTTCGGGACCCGTTTCGGCGTCGAGCGTGAGCGCGGCGGCGGTGGCCCAGGCGTCGGCGAGGCTGCTCATCGCGCCGATCTGGGCGTAGGGATCGCGCTGCCGCCGGGCGATCTCCAAGGCGGACTCGAAGCGGAGGCGCGCGGAATCGGTGGAGCGGGCCATCATCAGGAGCGCGCCCTGGGCGTGTTCGATTTCGGCCTGGTCGACGAGGTCGTTGAGTTCGCGGACGTAGTCCCAGAGGCGCTTGAGGCGCACGCCGGCGGTTGCGCGGGTCTGGGGCTTGAGGCGCATCTCGAGCTGGACGAGGTGGAGCTGGGCTCCGCGGTACATGGGGTCGTACTGGACGGCCTGTTCGCTGTAATAGAGTGCGTCGCGGGCGTTGTCCTCGCGCGTGGCGCGGATCGCCTTGGCGAAGTACTCGAGCGCGGAGGGCGTGCTGCACGGGGCGGCGAGAATGGTCTTTTCCAGCGCGGCATCGATGCGTGTGTGGCCGAGCCGGGCGAGCGTCCAGGACGTGGTTTCGTTCAGCGCGTCAAAGAGGCCGACAGGACCGAGGCTGAGCGTATCCGATGTTCCGCCGCGGATATCGTCGAGGCGGAGGTCGATCTTCAGCGCGGTCGGCTGGCCGGAGATGCGGCCGTGGAGGCGGTATCGCGCGCCAAGCAGGCGCGCGACGCGGGGCCACTCCGCGGCGGGGCCGGCATCGGCGTCCTGGAGTTCGCGGCGGGCCTGGTAGCAGCGGATGGTCGGAATCGCCGCGGTTCCGGGCACGCGGCGGAGGCGCGCGGTCAGCACTTCCTCGATGGCGACGGGCAGCCAGGTATCGCGGTCGTCGATCGGCGGGGCGGTTTCGAATCCGACGATCGCGATCGGACGATACTCCTCCGCGGGCCGCGACTCGGACTGCGCCCGGGCAGCGGGGAGCGCGAGCAGAATCGAGAGCAGCATCGACGGCAGGCCGTAGCGCGGGAACGGGCGGTTCATGCAGATCCTCGGCGGACTGGCGGTTTCCGGCATGTCGGCCGGGCTGCGCGAGATTCTACACGCGACCGGGTCGGATGCGGCGTCAGTCGCCGTTGAGGGCGAGGCGCTGGTCGCGCTGGGCGACGATGATCTCACCGAGGCGGTTGCCGCGGAGCTTGGCCGCGAGCGCGCCGCTCTGATCCGGTTCGCCGTGGACGAGCATGACGCGGCGGGTCTTGCCTTCGAGCGGCGCGAGCATCCGGAGCAGGTCGGCCTGGTCGGCGTGGCCGCTGAAGCCGTGAATCTGGACGACTTCGGCGCGGACGGTGTATTCGTCGTTGAAGAGGCTGATGGTCTTGACGCCGTCGGCGAGCCTGCGGCCGAGCGTGTTCACGGCCTGATAGCCGGGAATGAGGATGGTGTTTCGGGCCTCGGTGATGTTGTTCTTGATGTGGTGGCGGATGCGTCCGGCCTCGCACATGCCGCTGGCGGAGATGATGATGCAGGGCTCACGGCGGCGGTGGAGGGCCTTGCTCTCTTCGACGTCGCGGATGTACTCGCAGCATTCACCGCCGAGCATGTCGCCGGTCTTGCGCTGGAATTCGCGGGCGTCGGCGTCGTAGCAATCGGGGTGCATCTTGAAGACTTCGGTTGCATTGACGGCGAGCGGGCTGTCGATGAAGACGGGGATGCGCGGAATGCGGCCGGCGAGAATCCACTGATGCACGAAATAGACGATCGTCTGGGTGCGGCCGACGGAGAACGCGGGGATGATGACCTTTCCGCCGCGGGCGAACGTGCGTTCGACGACGGCGAGCATCTGCTCCTTCGCATCGGCGACCTGCTCGTTGACGCGCCCGCCGTAGGTGCTCTCGCAGATGATCGAGTCGCATTCGGGGAACGGGGCGGGGTCGCGGAGGATGGGGGCGTGGAGGCGGCCGACGTCGCCGGTGAAGAAGAGCGAGTGCGTGCGGCCGTTGCGTTTTCCGAATTCGAGGCGGATTCCGGCCGAGCCGAGCATGTGTCCGGCCTCGCTGTAGGCGGCGAGGAGTCCGGGGACGGGCTCAAACCAGCGGCCGTAGCCGACGGTCTGCATCAGCTTGACGGCGTTGATGGCGTCGTCGTGGGTGTAGAGGGGCTCGATGGGGGCGAGGCCCTTGCGCTGCCGGCGCTTATTCACGTAGTAGACGTCTTCCTCCTGAATGTGGGCGGAGTCGGGGAGCATGATCGAGCACAGGTCGCGCGTCGCGGGTGTGCAGAAGATGGGGCCGTCGAAGCCGTCGCGGACGAGGCGCGGGAGCCGGCCGGTGTGGTCGGTATGGGCGTGGGAGACGACGACGGCGGCGATCTCGCGCGGGGGGAGGGGCCAGGCGCGGTTTTTCTCCTCGGCCTCGGCGCGGCGGCCCTGGAAGAGGCCGCAGTCGAGGGCGACCCACCGGCCGTCGACGCGGACGAGGTGCATCGAACCGGTGACTTCGCCCGCGGCGCCGTGGAAGAGCAGTTCAGGACCTTCGGCCATTTCGCCTCCCGTCTGACGCGCGGCCCGCGGCCGGTCGAATGCCCGGTCGACTTTTGCCCGGCATTGCGAATTTCGCTAGCATAGCGTGAGGCCGGGACGAAATCAGGGATGCATGCGATGGAAATCAGCAGGGAAGCGCGTGGTTCCGCGACGGTTCTGCGCCTCGCAGGCGACCTGACGGACGAGTCGGGGGAAGCGCTGGCCGCGTCGGTGTCTGACCTGCTGTCGCCCGGCCGCACGGTGGTTCTGAGCCTTGCGGGGGTGGATTTCATGAATTCGGCGGGGCTGAGCACGCTGATCAACCTGACGGCAAAGGCCAATCTGCAGGAGGCCCGCGTGATCCTCGCGGCTCCGACGCCGTTCGTGTCGGGGATCTTCGAGATGACGCGGCTGAACCGGTTTTTTTCGATCGCCGCGTCGGTTGACGCGGCGGTCTCGCAGGCGTCGTGAATCGGCCGGCGCGTCGTGCCGGCGGTTCGTCGCCTGAGGGCAGGCAGCAACGAGGGTGTATTCGATGTTGAAGCGAATGTGGGTGGGGATGGTCGCGGGGCTCCTCCTGGCGGGGAGCGCGGCGGCGGATGAACTCCAGGCTGTACAGAAGAAGATCGTGGACAAGTGGAACGACGTGAAGACGCTGACGGCGTCGGTCTCGCAGAAGAACAAGCTCAAGAACGGCGGGCTGACGGGCACGGGGACGTACGAATACGCGCGGCACGACGGGAAATTCCTGTACCGGCTCAAGCTGGACAAGGAGCTGGTCGCCAACCCGGCGGGCAAGGAGATGAAATTCGCGGAGAAGACGGAGACGATTCACGACGGCGAGGCGACGTACACGCTCTCCGAGGCGATGGGCCGCAAGAACGCGACGAAGGAGCCGGCGGCGCCGGAGAAGCCCGAGGGCGGCGACCGCAAGACGATGTTCGAGAAGCTGAACAAGGACAACGTGGTCAAGCTGCTGCCGGAGGCGAAGGTGGGCGAGACCGAGTGCTATGTGATGGAGGCGACGCCGAACGCGCCGAAGAGCCGGGCGCAGGTCATCAAGACGGTCTTCTACTTCGCGAAGGAGACGGGGATGATCATGCAGATCGTCGGCAAGAACAGCGAGAACGAAGACGCCGAGGTCATGACGTTCAGCGAGATCAAGGTCAACGAGAAGATCGACCCCGACCGCTTCAAGTTCAAGGCGCCGGAGGGCGTTCAGGTCCGCGAGCGCGGCGCGCCGAAGCCCTGACGCGGGGCGTTGACCGCTGCATCGGGAAACAGACAGCCCGCCGCTTCGCCCTGTTGTCGACTCGCGTCGACGCCGGGCGCACGGCGGGCTGTGAATTTTCACGGGGGGGGGTGAGCGCTCGTCAGCGGCCGATGCCGAGGCTCGCGAACCAGCCGCCCTTCTTGGCCGCGGTTTCGGACGCCTTGGGGCCGGCGAGCTTAGCGGCGATCTCGGCGATGGCGGCGCGGACGGGGTTCTTCGTGCTCAGCGCCTGGCCGGTGTCGAGGGCCGAGTTCACGGCGGCGTAGTCGCTGGGGATCAGGCCCAGGATCTTGTGCGAGAGTTCCTTTTCGACCATTTCGACCGTGACACTGTGGACGTTCTTGCGGTAGCGGTTGATGACGATCTCGATTCGCTCCTGCTGTACGCCCTCGGTCGACAGGGCCTGGATGAGGCGGCGCGTGTTGTCGATCGAGGGGACGGTCAACTGGGCGACGAGGATGAGGCGGCTGCACATCTCGATCGCCGCGCCGGTCACGGGATCGAGTCGCCGGGGCAGATCGACGACCGTGTACGGATAAAGGCTCGACGAGGTGCGGAGAATGGACCGGATGGAGTTCTCTTCGAGCGAGTGAGCTTCGGCGATCGAGGGCGGACGGGCGACGATGTCGACCCCGCATTCCAGCGAGGCCGCGCCACGGGCAAACAGGGCCGGATCGACGCTGCCGACGGAGGCCATGTCGGCGATCGTGAAGGGCGGCGACACGTCGAAGGCCCGGGCGATACCCCCGAACTCGCAGTCGAAGTCGAGCAGTCCGACGCGCTGCTTCGAATCGGCGGCCAGACAGATGGCGAGATAGGACGCGAATGTCGTTGCGCCGGCACCGCCGATCGTGCCGAACACGGCGAGGATCCGCTGGTTGGCCGCATCCTCGGCCTGGCCGATCGCCCGGCGCGAGGCGTTGATGAGGTCGGTCGGGTCGAGGGGTCGCATGCTGATCTGGCGGCAGCCGGCCCGCTGGGCGGCGATGACGAGATTGAGGTCGGTGGTGCCGGTGATGCCGACGATTCCGATGGTGGGCCGGACCTCGAGCACGTTGACGACGGTGCTGATGGCGTCGTCCTGATCGAGGTCGATGACCAGCAGGGCATGGTCGGCGGCCGTGAGGGCGTCGAGCAGCTCGGCGCGGGTCTTCGTCTTCGAGGCGACGTGGAAATCCGGGAGCATCCCGGGCGTCACGTCCGGCAGATTGTGCACGCAGGCGTTGCGATTCACGAACGGTCCCCCACGGCGGGCGATCCCTCCGGCCGCCAGTGGGTTCATCGGCGCAAAGCGCAGCGCTGTTAAATCGGGGGTGAATCCGGTCGATGGGATAGACAGGGCGTCAGATTCGCGGATGGGTTCGCGTCTGCGCGCCGGTCGATGAGGGCGCGGCGTTTCGCGCAAGAACAAGAACCCGATGTTCGCAACCGCCGACTCACTGCTGACGTGGAAGGAATGGATCGCGATCCTGACGCGCAATTTCGACCTGGACGTCGAACTCCTGCATCGGCGCGAGTACCGCCGCTATGACGTGGTGGACGGGATCGCGAACGTGACGTTCGAGTCGGTTCCGGACGGCGAGGTGCTGCCGGGGCCGACGTCGATGACGATGATCGATGTTTCGCCGACGGGGTTCATGGCGCGGGATTTCATCGAATACCCTCGCGAAACCGTCGCCAGTGTCGAGCTGATTTTCGCGGACGTCCAGCGGCGGGCGCGGGCGCGGGTCATGCACAGCACGCCGACGCTGGGCGGCTTCAAGGTGGGGTTTGAACTGATCTTCGAGGACGGTCCGGACCGACACTGACCGGCCAGGGCCGCGGGCGGTCAAATCGCCTTCATGTGCTCGAACTGGTTCCGGCAGGCGTCGCAATAGTAAATCATCCGGCAGCGCGTCGGCCCGAAGGGGCTTTCCAGACGCGTGCGGTCGCTGCCGCAGAAGGGGCACTCGACCGACTCGATCGACGACACCGTGAGCGCGACGAATCCGCTCGCCGCGGCGCGGCGGGCGAAACCGCGCTCGGGCGTCGTGACGCCGTGCGCCCGGAGCGCGGCGCGGCCCGCGTCGGAAATCCGGTCGACGGACCACGGCGGATTATTCACAAAGCTGACGCGCGGATCGGCGGCGCCGGCGGCGCGGAGGCGGTCGAGGATCGTCGCGCGGAGGACGTCGAGCGCGGGGCAGCCGACGAAGGTGGGCGTGATCTCGACCTCGACGCCGGCCGCGTCGGTCCGGATTCTCGACACGATGCCGAGGTCAACGATGTTGATCGGCATCTCCGGGTCGTCGACGGTGCGCAGGACGGCTTCGATCTCGCGGCTGTTCATTCAACCCAGATTCTACCCGTCCGCCCGGTCCGTCGCTCTCCGTCGGCCGGGCGCGGGCCGCAGTCGTCGAGCCGGGCTCGACGGGCAGGGCGGTACTTTCGGAGGACGCGCCAAACGGCGACAATGCGCTTTCGGCGACGCCGCGGCGGCAGGGGCCGGCGCGGCCCACGTCTCAGGAAAGCGAGCGCGGTCATGGCCACGCGGAAGTCCACCTCCCGCACCCCGAGTGCATCCGGCGAAACGAAGACGGGCCCCAAGCCGCGAACCCGGAAGCCCGCGCCCGGCAGCGCGGCCACGCTGCTCGACGCGTACCGCCGTCACCTGCACTACACCCAATGCAAGCCGGCCGGGGCCGAGACGCCGTACGACCAGTACGTGGCGCTCGGCCTGGCGGCGCGCGAACAGCTCGTGGACCGGATGAACGCCACGCTCGCGGGCTATTCGAGCGCGGGCTGCAAGGAAGTCGACTACCTCTCGCTGGAGTATCTGCTCGGCCGGCAGCTGCGCAACAACCTGAGCGCGCTGGGGGTGCTTGACGACGCGACGAAGCGCCTGGCCGCGGACGGCGTCGACATCGTGGACCTGTTCGAGATGGAGCCGGACCCGGGGCTGGGGAACGGCGGCCTGGGACGGCTCGCGGCGTGCTACCTCGATTCGCTGGCGGCGCTGGGCTACCCGGCGTACGGCTACGGCCTTCGATATGAGTTCGGGATCTTCAACCAGGAGATTGAGGACGGCTGGCAGGTGGAGCGGCCCGACTACTGGCTGCGCTTCGGTTCGCCGTGGGAGATCGTGCGGCCGGACCTGAGCGTGCCGGTGCGGCTGTACGGGTTCGTTGAGGACCGATACGACGGGGACCAGCGCTATCGGCCGACGTGGCGGGGGTACAAGACGGTGATCGGGGTTCCGTACGACGTGCCGGTCGCGGCGAGCGGCAGCGGAAACGTGAATGTTGCGCGGTTCTGGTCGGCGCGTGCGCCGGACTACTTCGATCTCAATGCGTTCAACCGCGGGGGGTACGTGGAAGCGGTGCGCGACCGGGCGCTGACGGAGACGATCACGAAGGTGCTCTATCCGAGCGACGAGATCGAGGCGGGCAAGCAGCTTCGCCTGACGCAGCAGTACTTCTTCGTGGCGTGCACGATCGCGGACATTCTGCGGCGGTTCGACGAGACGCAGCTGCCGCTCGCAGCGCTGCCCTCGCGCGTGGCGATCCAGTTGAACGACACGCACCCGGCGCTGGCGGTGGCGGAGCTGATGCGGGTGCTGATCGACGAGCGCGGGCTGGGCTGGGACGAGGCGTGGGCGATCGTGGCGGCCGTGTTCGGATACACGAATCACACGCTGCTGCCGGAGGCGCTGGAGACGTGGCGCGTGTCGCTCTTCAGCGGGATTCTGCCGCGGCACATCCAGATCATCTACGAGATCAACACGCGGTTCCTGGAGACGGTGCAGAAGCGCTGGCCCGGGGATGCGGGGCGGGTCGAGCGGCTGTCGCTGATCCAGGAGACGCCGGCGCGGGCGGTGCGCATGGCGAACCTGTCGATCGTGGCGAGCCGGAAGGTCAACGGCGTGGCGGAGCTGCACAGCCGGCTCGTGCGCACGCGGCTCGCGCCGGATTTTGCCGCGCTGTGGCCGGAGAAATTCGAGAACGTGACGAACGGGATCACGCATCGCCGCTGGCTCATCGGCTGCAATCCGGAGCTGGCCGCGGCGATCACACGGCGGATCGGCGAGGGCTGGATGACGGGGCCGGCGCTGCTGCGGAAGCTGGAGCCGTTCGCGGACGACCCCGATTTCCAGGCGGAGTTCCGGCGCATCCGCCGGGCGAACAAGGAGCGGTTCGGCGCGTGGATCGGGCGGCGGCTGGGCGTGCGCGTCCCGCCGGATGCGCTGTACGACGTGCACGTCAAGCGGATTCACGAATACAAGCGGCAACTGCTGAACGCGCTGCGGCTCATCGCGGAGTATCGCCGGCTGAGCGATTCGCCGCGCGCGGACGCCGCGCCGCGGGTCGTGCTGATCGGCGGGAAGGCTGCGCCGGCCTACCACCGGGCGAAGCTGATCATCCGGCTGGTGCACGCGATCGCCGAGAAGATCAACAGCGATCCGGTCGTCGGCGGGCGGCTGATGGTGCTCTTCGTGCCGAATTACTCGGTCTCGGTGGCCGAGAAGATCATTCCCGCGGCCGATCTTTCGGAGCAGATTTCGCTGGCGGGGACGGAGGCGTCGGGCACGGGGAACATGAAGTTCGCGATGAACGGGGCGCTGACGATCGGCACGCTCGACGGGGCGAACATCGAGATCCGCGACTGCGTGGGGCCGGAGAATTTCTTCCATTTCGGCCTGACGGAATCGCAGATGGCCGAGCGGCGGCCGACGTATGACCCGTGGCACATCTACCTCTCCGACGAGCGGATCCGCGACGTGGTGGACATGCTCCAGAGCGGCCTGTCGAACGGCTCGGGCGAGCTGTTCAAGCCGCTGTTCGACGCGCTGACGCACGAGGGCGACCGGTACATGAACCTGGTCGATCTGCCGGAGTACCTGGTGGCGCAGGCACGGGTGGATGCGCTGTGGGCCGATCCGGCGGCGTGGGCGCGGGCGGCGATCCTGAACATCGCGCGGGTGGGCCATTTTTCGAGCGACCGGTCGGTGACGGAGTACGCGGAGCGGATCTGGGGGATTCAACCGGTGCGGCGCGATAGAGTCGTCGAAGCGCTCGACCGCACGAATCGGAAACATGGCCGCGCGCTGAAGAAGCTGGCCGAGTAGGCGTTGCCCGCGCGCATCCGGGCGCGGCGAGACGCAAGACGCCTGATTCTGATTCTCAGTAATCGCGGGCGAAATCGGCCGCAGCTCGCCGAATGAACACGTTTGCCCGTTCCGCATGCGTCATCACGAGAAGGTGGCCCGCGCCGGAGACGACTTCATCGGCGTGGACCCGATGGGCGGGGAGGATGTGGTCGCGCGTTCCGTGGATCAGGCGGATTGGGGGGAGGCGGTCACCGGCGCGATCACGGCCGGGGTTCTCGTCGCGCCAGTGGAGCGTGGCCCAGATCGCCCAGCGGAGGAAGGCGGCGTCGGCGGAAGCGACCTGGCGAAGGAATTTCGTCGCGGCGGGTTTGAGGACGGGCTTCAAGATGCGCGAGGCGAGCGGTGCGGCGGCGACCGCGAGGCGGCAGGCCCACGGGGCGAAGAGCGGTGAGACCGCGTGAAGCATGCGAACGCGCCGCGGCAGGTCGCGCGGCGAGCGTACGCTGCTGATGAGGATGCAGCCGCGGCAATCGAGGTGGCGGCGCATTTCGACGGCCACGAACCCGCCGAAGGACGTGCCGCCAATGAGGCAGGGCGTGCCAGGGTCCACCGCCCGGGCCATGCGGCAGGCGTACTCGGGCAGCGGTTCGCGGGCGAGCGGCGGAAGCCAGTCGGGGACGATCAACTCAGGAAATTCGGCAAGCTGGGCGGCGTAGATTTCGGCCCGGGCACCCATACCGGGTAGCAGGATGAGCGGGATTGGCCGCACGCAGTCCTCCGAACGGCCGTGAATCCGCCGTCGAGCGGCGAGCAACGCCTCCCGCCCGTTTTCCGTCAGACTGGAAGAATTATCGCCACCGGCCGCCGAAATCCACTTTCGAATTGCGGCGAGTCCGTGTCTGCGTCTAGAGTGAGACGGTTGTTCCTGTTCGGACCGGAACCATCATTTGGCGATACCGCCCGCGCGGAGGCGTCATGTTGCGAAGAATCCTCGTCCCGGCGCTGCTGCTGTTGCCCGTGGCCGGCCTGGCCCAGTCGACGTTCGTGAACTGGGAGACGCCGCATGTGCACCCGCTGGACATCACGCCCGACGCCGCCCGGCTGCTGGCCTGCAACCTGGCCGACAACCGGCTGGAGATTTTTGATATCACGAGCGGCCGGCCGGTGCTGCTCGGAGCTGCGCCGGTGGGGCTTGATCCCGTGTCGGTGCGGGCGCGGACGGCGACCGAGGCGTGGGTGGTCAGCCATATCTCGGACAGCGTGAACATCGTCGACCTGACGACGCGGAACGTGGTCGCGACGCTGCGGACGGATGATGAGCCGTGCGACGTCGTCTTCGCGGGGTCGCCGCAGCGGGCGTTCGTCTCCTGCTCGCAGGCGAACACCGTGCTCGTGTTCGACCCGGCGAATCTCGCGGCGGCCCCCGTGCGGATCGCGATCCTGGGCGAGGATCCGCGGGCGCTGGCGGTGAATGCGGCGGGGACGGAGGTGTACGTCGCGATTTTCGAGTCGGGCAATGGCTCGACGATTCTGGGCGGCGGGTCGGACGGGCCGGGGACGATCGGCTTTCCGCCGAACGCGGTGAACACGACGGCGAGCCCCTATTTCGATCCGTCGCAGCCGGTCGTGCTGGGCGTGAATCCGCCGAACCCGCCGCCGAACAGCGGGACGGGTTTCAGTCCGCCGCGGAACCTGGCGGCCGGGACGCCGCCGCGCGTGGGCATGATTGTGAAAAAGAACACGGCCGGGCAGTGGATGGACGACAACGAGCATGACTGGACGGCGATGGTGAGCGGGCCGCAGGCGGCGCAGTCGGGGCGGCTGGTCGGATGGGATCTGTATGACCACGATGTGGCGATCATCGATACGGCCACGCTGGCGGTGCGGTACGCGACGGGGGCGCTGAACATCTGCATGGCGCTGGCGGTGAATCCGGGGACGGGCAACGTGACGGTCGTGGGCACGGACGCGACCAACGAGGTGCGGTTCGAGCCGGTGCTGGAGGGGCGGTTCATTCGGGTAGAGATGGCGACGGTCGATCCGGCCGCGTCGGCGACGATCGCGCGCGACGACATGAACCCGCACATCGTGGCGGATTACAACCGCGCGGTGCCGTTTTCGCCGGCGCTGCCGCCGGAGGATCGGGTCTTCTCGCTGGGCGATCCGCGCGGGATTGCGTGGAACGCGGATGGGTCGCGCGGCTGGGTCACGGGCATGGGCTCGAACAACGTGGTGCAGATCGACGCGGCGGGCAATCGCGTCGGCGGCCAGCCGGTGATTCCGGTCGGGGAGGGGCCGACGGGCATTGCGGTCGATGAGACGCGCGGCCGCGTGTACGTGCTCAACAAGTTCGAGGCGACGATCTCGACGATCGACGCGGCCGGGGAGACGGAGCTGCTGCCGCGGGCGGATTTTTACGACCCGACGCCGCAGGCGGTGCAACTCGGCCGGGCGACGCTCTACAACACGCACCTGCACTCGGGGCTGGGGCAGATCGCGTGCGCGTCGTGTCACGTCGATGCGCGGACGGACCGGCTGGCGTGGGACCTGGGCGACCCGGCGGGGGAGGAAAAGCCGTTTACGGGCAACTGCAACGCGGGGCTAACGATTCCCGGGGCGCCGCCGTGCGACGACTGGCACCCGATGAAGGGGCCGATGACGACGCAGACGCTTCAGGACATCATCGGGAAGGAGCCGCACCACTGGCGCGGCGACCGGGACGGGCTGGAGGAATTCACGGCGGCGTTCATGGTGCTGCAGGGGGGCGACGCGGCGCTCGATCCGCAGGAGATGCAGCTCTTCGAGAATTTTCTGGCGAGCATTCACTTTCCGCCGAACCCGTTCCGCAACTTCGACAACACGCTGCCGACGAACCTGCCGCTGCCGGGGCATTTCACGACGGGGCGGTTCGGTCCGGCGGGGCAGCCGATGCCCAGCGGCAACGCGGTCACGGGGTTGAACGATTATCGCACGCGCGGGCTCGACGGCGGGCTGAACTGCGTGACGTGCCACACGCTGCCCACCGGGGCGGGGCCGGACATGCGATTCGTGGGGACGGCGTATCAGCCGATTCCGCCGGGGCCGAACGGGGAGCGGCACATTTCGATGGTCAGCATCGACGGATCGACGAATGTCACGATCAAGGTCCCGCAGCTTCGGAACGAGTATGAGAAGACGGGCTTCGACCTGACACAGCTTCGCAACACGGCCGGCTTCGGCGTGCTGCACGACGGCAGCGTCGATTCGATCACGCGGTTCATCGCCGAGCCGGCGTTCAACGTGACGTCGAACCAGCAGGTGGCGAATCTGGTCGCGTTCATGCTGGCGTTCTCGGGTTCGCAACTGCCGCAGGGCTCGGTGAACAATCCGCTGGAGCCGCCGGGCGTGGCAAGCCAGGACACGCATGCGGCGGTGGGGTGGCAGACGACGGTGAATTCGCCGACGCCGCCGGCCGCGCAGACGACGCTGATCAACAACATGCTGGCGCAGGCGAACCTGAACCGCGTCGGCGTGGTGGTGAAGGGGCGGGTCGGCGGCGAGCTGCGCGGGTGGCGGTACAACAACGGGGCGAACCTGTTCCAGTCGGACCGGCTGGGGCAGACGCATACTCCGGCGCAGGTACTGGGTTTCGCGGGCGTGGGCAGCGAACTGACGTACACGGTCGTGCCGAACGGCTCGCAGACGCGGATCGGCATCGATCGCGACCTGGACACGTTCTTTGATCGGGACGAGATCGACGCGTGCGCGGATCCGGCGGATGCGTCGAGCACGCCGAACAACTCAGGCCTGCCGGGCGATCTGGACGGCGACCATGACGTCGACCTGTCCGACCTTGCGACGCTGCTGAGCAACTTCGGCTCGACGAGTGCGACGCCGGGGCAGGGCGACCTGGATGGTGATCAGGATGTGGACATCAGCGATTTGGCGGCGCTACTGAGCGTGTATGGAACGGCGTGTCCGTAGGGTTGGAATAACCGGTCCTGAATCCGTGTGCGGCGATTGAAGGGTGGGCTCAGCCCACGCTGCACGAGCGAGAACCGCCGCACCCATTCCGAATGGTGCGCCAACCCGAAACCACGTTTGGGATCGAGTCATCATGCGGCGAGGAATCCGCCGACTACCGGCTGGGCTCGAGCTGCGGGCCCGAGCTCGGTCGGCGGACCGCACCCGGAAACAGCGACCGCGCCAGCTCCAGATGCCCGTTCAGTTCGTCCGGCCGCGCATCGAATTCGAGAATCACCGGGACGCGCGGCGGCATCAACAGCGCAACCTCCCGTAGCGCGAGGATGCCGGCGTACGAGAGCGGCTCATGCCGGCTGGCCGTGGTCAGTTCGCTGATGTGGAGCTGACCGATGCGGGCGCCGAATTCCCGCAGGATTAACATCGCCTCGCACAAGGTAGGGTCGATCTGCCGTGCGTGAGCGAAGTCGAAGCACATCCGGGCGTCCGGCAGCGCCGCCATGAGCGGCCGAAGCTCCCACGCAGCCCGTCCCGTCGGTTTTCGCTTGTCCATATTCTCGATGAGAAGCTGACCCGCGAACCCGCGCCAAAGCGAAACGTCTGCAATGAGATCTGCATGAACGATGATGGGTAAACCCCGGACCCGCGCGGGGTCCAGCAGTTCTACGAGCGACGCCTCCGTGATCCCGCGCAATGCGCTCGGTGCATGGAAAGACACATAATCAAAGCGGTCAAGATCGAGGCTCGGCAACGCGCGAATCAGCTCCGCCAACTCGTCCTCACGCAGCGCCGAAAGCTCCACCGCGGTTGCCGAGGACTCGTCGAGCGCAGCCAGCGCCGCCCGAAAGTCGCTACGAGCGAGGCTGCCGGTCGAGAATCCGATGGGCCGCGACATCAAAACACTCCATACTTGCGGGTCAGTTCGGCAAGCGTCGGGTCGCCGTCGAAGAACAGTTGCGTCAGCCCTTC
Organism: Planctomycetota bacterium; assembly: GCA_045863555.1. GTDB lineage: Bacteria > Planctomycetota > Phycisphaerae > UBA1845 > Fen-1342 > JACRLV01. The sequence goes on from BTUU01000009.1 coordinate 82,556, forward strand.
CTGAAACTCGCGACTTCGCTCCCGCAGTTCCCGAAAGGCCCTGCTTCCGTCAGCCTTGTTCTCGTTCAGCACCGCCAATTCCGCCCGGATACTCGGATCGCCCAGGCGCGATAGAAACCCGTCGTATGCCGCCAGAATCCGCCGCGCATTGTCGGCGGGGCCGGCGCTCAGCCGATGACAAATCATATCCAGAGGCGGCGTCCCAATCAGCGAAACGAGTCGTTCACGAACGGCTTTCTTCGCCCCGTTCTCGTCAATGAATAGACCGCCGTCGTCCGGACCCTCGTCCAGCCGGCTGCTGAAGCACATCAGAAGTCCCGCGGCGAACATGAGCTTGCGTGAAAAGCGAAGCTTGATATTTCGAAGCGCCCAACCATCTCCGCCGCGCTCCCACTGTTTGTTCACGTAATCAACACAGACCGTGCGCCAGTAACGGACGACATCATTGAGTAGAAACCGCGGGACTTTGTACTTGCGACCGGTCTCGGTCAGGAATCCCCGCTCGCTGTCCAAATACCGATCCGCCAATCCACGAATGACCCGCTGGTGCGCGTCCACCTGCGAAAATGCGGCCGATTCAAGCAGCAGGAGGATCCTCCGCGTCGTATTCGTATTGGTGTCTCGTTCGCCGCCGATGCAGTCGATCAGCTCGTGGCTGAACGACACATTGCCGAAGATGCCGGTCGGCCCGGGGTGTTTGCGGCCGGCCTGATCAAGCCTGCGACGAAATTCGGCCGCAACGCACCGATAGTTCTGATCAGCCTGACCGTCAACGAGCAGCGTCCAATCGACGTCGCTCCCCGTCGTCCATTCGCGCCGTGCAAGCGATCCGTAGAAGACAATGGAAGCGTCGGCAGGCACAAGCCCGTTCGCGAGCTGCTTCAATTCATCGAGAACGCGACTTGAGTCGCTACGGGCCTTCGCAATCGCGGGAAACACCGTCCCGAGTGCCTTTGCGAGTGATTCGAAGTCGGTGGCTACCATACGTCGTTGACTGTACCACATCCCGGATCGGCGCTCGACGGGAAACGAACGCGGACCTCCCACGGCCGGTGCAGTCGGTCTACTCCGCGATTCCGCCGATCGATAGCCGCAGCCGGTCGACTACCCCTGAAGCCGTCCCGCCTCCAGGCGGAGCCGGCGATCGGCCGTGGCGGCGACGGATTCGTCGTGCGTGACGAGGACGATTGTCTGGCCGGCGGCGCGGAAGCGTTTGAGGATTTCGAGGATATTGCGGCCGGCTTCGGCGTCGAGATTTCCGGTGGGCTCGTCGGCGAAGAGGATCGCCGGCTTGTGGACGAGGGCGCGGGCGATCGCGACGCGCTGGCGTTCGCCGCCGGAGAGTTCGTTGGGCTTGTGCTTCACGCGCTCGGCGAGGCCGACTTCGGCGAGGAGACGCAGGGCCTGTTCCTGCGCCCCGGGCTTCTCGCGTTTCCAGCTCAGGACGCTGCTGGCGATCATCCGCGGCAGCAGCACGTTTTCCAGCACCGTCAGCTCGGGCAGCAGGTGGTAGAACTGGAAGACGAAGCCGAAATGCGTGCGGCGGAGGCGATTCCGGCGGCGCTCGTGCTCGGAGAGGACGTCGGTCACGCTCGCTCGAAAGCGGCGGCTGCCGACAGGCGCGAAGACGGCCTCGTCGCGGAAGTAGACCTGCCCCAGCTGGGGGACATCGAGACCGCCGAGGATATGCAGCAGCGTGGATTTTCCGCTGCCGGATTTGCCCATGATGGCGACGAACTCGCCCGGCGCGACGCTGATCCCGCAGTTCGTCAGCACGCGCAGCTCGACTCGGCCCATCTGGTAGACCTTGGATATTTCGGTCGCGTGGAGCAGCGCGGCGCTCTCCGATTGAGTGCGGGGCCCGGCGGGCGCCGGCGCAGTGCGTGACTCGATCGCCGATCCGGCTTTACTCATGGCGAATCGCCTCCACCGGCTCCATCCGCCCGGCCCGCCACGCCGCGGCGAGCGAGCCGACCGTCGAGGCGAGCACGGCGGAGACCGCCACGACGGTCGCCTCGACCGGGTTCACTTCGCGCGGGATCGAGTCGAAGGCGTAGACGCTCATGTCCCAGACGCGGAAGCCGAACTGCCAGATCAGCCAGTCCTGCACCTCGTTGATGTTCCAGACGAAGGAGACGCCGATGATCGTTCCGAGGACCGCCCCGACGAGGCCGACGGCCGCGCCGTAGAGCACCCAGACGCTGGCGACGCCGCCGGAGGAGCCGCCGATGGCCTTGATAATGCCGATGTCGCGGGTCTTCTGAAGGACGATCATGTAGAGGATGCAGAGGATCAGCACGACGGCGACGAGCGAGATGATCCCGAAGAGGATCGTGACGAGCATGCGCTCCTTCTCGACCGGGCCGATCACTTGGGCCTGGCTCTCCTGCCAGGTCTTGACGCGAATGGCGTCGATCTGCTTGCGCTCGGTGAAGCTGAGGCGATCGGCGTTCGCGTTGGCCAGCCGGTCGTACTCCTTCTTGAGCCGCACGCAGAGGGCTGCGCCGTCGACGCCGTCGGCGAGCTTCATCTGGATCTGCGAGCAGCGCTTGGGGACTTTCTGGCCGGTGGGATTGCCGTCGAGGTCGACGCGCTCGGCGTCGCCGCCCATGCCCGTGAATGCCTGGAGCATATCGAAATCGACGTAGACGTGCTTGGAGTCGATGTCGTAGATGCCGGTGCGCGAATCATCGACGGCGAGAAAGCGCTTTTTCAATGGCCGGACGTCGACGAATCCCGAGGCGGAGACTTCCCACATCGTGAGGTCGACGAGCTCGCCCTTGGCGATGAACCGGCGATAGCGGCCGTCGGATTCGCGCGTGGCGACGAGATCGCGGCCGAGAATCATGCCGGGCAGCGTGGGGCCGGCGAGTTCGGGGCCGCGATCCTCGCGGGTATCGCCGTGGGCGGCGTCCCAGATGCCGGGAAGAATGGGGACGCCGTTTTCGGCGAAGAGTTCGTTGAGCGAGTCGGGCACGGAGTCGGGGTCGACGAGCGGCTTGCCGGTGCGTTTCAGGTGCTCGGCGCAGGTGGCGCGGTAGGCGGAGTCGTAGGGTTCGGGGAGGGCGATCGGCGGGAGGAGCCCGTCGCCATTCTTCGTCGGCGTGGGTTCCCGGTTCGGGTCGAGGCCGGCGAGCGGCTTCTGCTGCTCCTGGAGCGTCGTCGTGCCGGGGTAGAACTTCTCGTAGTAGAGGCTGCGCTTGAACGCATTGACTTCGAAGACTTCGTTGAGGCGGATGCCGACGATGCGGACGGTCTCGTTGCGGCCGTTCCAGTCGGGGAAGCGGACGATGCCGTAGCTGTAGACGACGGGTGTGGCGCGGACGACTTCCGGCCATTTCGAGACTTCGGCGATGAACTCCTCGTAGAGCGGGAAGCCCGCCTGCGAGTAATTCTCGATGACGACGTCGCCGAGCATGCCGCGGGCGCTTCGTTTGACCTGGTCGAGCCAGCCGCCCATGACGGAGAGCACGGTGAGGACCATGGCGACGCAGAGCGTGACGGCGCCGATCGCGAGATAGGCGATCCGGGCCTTGCGGAGGTAGCGGATCGTGAGAAAGAGCTTGTACAAACGAACCCTCGGGCCAATGTCGCGACGAGTGTATGAGCCGCGGCCGCGCATCGGCAAGCGCGCCGGGCGGCGCTATTGAATGTCCAGCGGTTTTTCGACGACGAACGTCGCCCTCGGGTTCAGAACGGCGTTCTTGAAGAGATTGTGGAACTGCACCTCGACGGTGTGCTCACCCGGCGCGAGGTCGTCGGGGACGCTCACACGCAGCCGGTAGTCCTCGTTTGTGAACGCGTGCTCGACGACGCGGCCGTCGATGCGGGCGACGATCGAGTCGCTGAGGATCATCTGCCGCTGGTGGCCCCAGGCCTTCCGCCACCGCAGGCCGTCGTCGAGGACGAGGCCGAGGGCGCGGTTCTGTCCGGGGGGAAGTCGCCCGCTGCTGGGCTCGACCAGCGTGAGGCGGGGCAGACCGGTGTAGCTGTAGCGGGCGAGGCCGAGGAAGAGGGCGTAGGCCTCGCGGAGGTTGTACTCGGGCCGGCGGAGGCGCTGCTCTTCGTCCGGGTTGGTGTAGAACGACGTTTCGACGAGGGCGGCGGTCACGCGGGCGTGGCGGAGGACGGCGAACCCGTCGGGGTACATAAGCTGGTCGCTCTTGAGCGGCACGTCGGCGATCTGGGGCAGGGCGATGCCGTCGTAGAGGGCGTGGCAGAGGTGGCGGGCGAGGTCGAGGCTCGAGGGCGAGTGATCGATCGTGCCGTGGTACCAGACCGTCGTGTAGTTCACCTGCGGCTTGTTGTCGATCGCGTTGTGGTGCAGCGAGATGAACAGGTCGGCCGGCCAGTCATTTGCGACGGCCGCACGGTCGGCGTGCGAAAGGTCGACGTCGGTTTCGCGCGTCAGGCGGACTTCCGCGCCGGCCGCGAGGAGGAATTCGCGAAGGTACTGTCCGACGCGGAGGTTCATTTCCGCCTCGCGGACGCCGGTGGGGCCGCGTTTGAACGCCCGCTGCTGGCTGTCGCCGCCGTGGCCGGGGTCGAGGGCGATGCGGACGCCTTTCAGGTGCTTGGCCCACGGGGGGATCGGGTATTCAGGCGTGCCGACGCGCGACCTGGCGTAATCGTCCGGGGCGGGGTGGAGCGTGTTGATGGAGAGCATCGGGTCGACGCCCGGGGCGGACGCCGGCCGTGACGTTGGTTGCGGACCTTTGCAGCCGATTGCGCCAAGCAGCGCGGCCGAGGCGATCAGCGCGGGCAGACAGCGTCGAACGGTCATTTCTTCTCCCAGTGCAGCACCTGGCCATCGGCCTTGAGCGTTGCCGCGAGTTTTGCGTATTCGATCGCCTGCACGTCACAATCCGCTTCGATCGCCGCTGCGGCCGCGGTCGCCGCTGATTCGCCGAGGATCATGAAGACGGGTTCCATGCGAATCGAACCGTAGGCGATGTGCGAGGCGGAAAGGCAGACGGGGACGAGCAGGTTTGTGCACTCGGCGCGGCGGGGAACGATGGCGCGGTACGAGATCGGATACGGCGGGAAGCCGCCCACCTGCACGTCGCCCTCGTTGCGGACGTGGCCCGTGGCGTCGACGTAGCGCTGGACATTGTGCGAGTCCATCGTGTAGGCGGCGAGGCCGACGGGGTCTTCGGCGGTGTGGCGGCCCTGGCAGTCGGCCTGCGTGACGACGTACTCACCGATCATGCGGCGGGCTTCGCGAATGTAAAGCTGCGGCGGCCAGTTGTCGGTCTCGGTGAACTCATCGCGGGCGGGGCCCCAGGTCTGGAATTCGCGGCGGACTTTTTCCGGGACGCGCGGGCTATTGGCCAGCGTCCACATGAGACCCTGCTGGTACGTCCGGTGGGCGGCGACGATGCGGTCGCGCGTGGCATAGTCGCCGTCGGCGTAGTCGTAGTTGCGGCCGATGAAGTCGGTCGAGACGGCGAAGTTGTTGTTGCAGTCGGTCTTGCGGTTGGGCATCATCACCCGGTGCCAGGGGATGCGCTCGTCGCCTGCTTCGAAATTGCGCAGGAGCAGTTCGTACTCCAGCGGGTCATACCCCTCGGGCTTGGTCCAGTCGCGGCGATTCTCGGGTCTGTCCGTTGTACAGAGGCGATAGCAGTACGCCTGCACGCGGTGATCGCCGCTGCCGTCCGATGCCGGTGGTTTCGGCTCGATGCCGGGGAGAAGACCGCTCGCCGGGTCGCCGGGTTTCACGTAGGGGTCAACGGTCTTCACAAACTGGTGCTTGGTCGCGTTCGCCACTTGCACGCCGTTGAGTGTCTCGCCGTAACGCTCGTTGGGTTCCCGGCCGACGATGTACCCGACGCCGGCGCGGGCCACGAGGTCGCCTTCGTACGTTGCGTCAATGAAAACGCGGCCGCGGATTTCGAGGCCCGATTCCATCGTGATCGCGACGATGCGCGGGCCCTGCTTTCGGACGCCGCGGGCGAGGTCAAGGCGCTGGCCGCGCAGCACGTCGAGTTTGTTTTCACGGATGAGATCGTCGACCACGCGGGCCGCCACCTTCGGCTCGAAGGTCCAGGCCTCGCCCGTGCCGTACGCCTTGCCGACGCGGCGGTAGAAATCGCGGGCGAGGCCGCCGATGGCCTGTTTGTTCCCGATGTCCGTCGCGCCGAGTCCGCCGGTGGTCAGGCCGCCGAGATGTTGGCCCGGCTCGATGAGCAGGACGGAGCGCCCGAGCTTCGCCGCCTTGACCGCCGCGATGGTCCCGCTGGATGTGCCGCCGTAGACGATGATCTCAGCCTCGCGCGGGGCGGGGACGGTGGTTGACTGAATGCTGACCAGAACTGCGAGAATCCACATGGTGGGGGGCATTCTGGAGCTTTGCAACGCGGATTGCAAAGTGCAATTGCGGAGACGAGGCACACGTTGACCGTCTCTGACTTATCCGCGGCGGCCGGCTTCATACGCGCGAGAGCGCCATTTCGCTCATGTGCGCGAAATTTCGCGCAGGTCGAGGGCGTGACTGGCGTTCGACTCAGTCCTATGCTGCTGGATACGTAACGCGATAGCGATGCTTCTGAAGGTCGATACCGCGCACGGGCCGCCGTGCGGAGAATCGCGGCGGCGAATATGGGCTGGTGGCACGTCGATTGCTGCGGAGCTGAATTGACTCGGGAGATCGTCGGTTTCGATGATTCTCTCGCGACCCACCTGAAATTCGGCGGCCGTTACGAGGACGGCAACGTACGGGCGGCTGAACGCCAAGGTCGGAAAACCAGCCCGGTCTGGGCCCATGGGCGCTTCCTGGAGAGGAGGCCTATGCGTACCTTCAAGCAGAACACGTAGGATCGCCCGAAGGCGACTCGCTTTGAGAATGCACCAGTTATCGAGCGGAGTTCACATGAAACGCCGGCAGTCAACGTACAACCTGAGTTTTCGATCCGTCCTGTCCGCCGTCGCGCGGCACCTGTGCACACGTCTCGCGGCGGCGGCGGATCGTTCGAGCCGGGGCATCCTGATGCCATTGTTGACGCTCGGTTTTTTGCTCTCCGCTCTTTCGGGCGTATCGCGGGCGGAGCAGTTCTGGGTGGCATGGGAAGGCAATGATTATCCGGAGAACGAAGGCTGGGAACGCAGTCATTACGTGAACGGTCCGCCAGCGATACGAACGCTCGCGGATGGAATCATGACGCTCGATGGGATGGAGAGCGTCGAGGTCACGGACATGTACCGGATGTATCGTCCCCTCAATCCTGGGCCAGGGGAGGAATTCGTGGCACAGTGGCGCCTTCGGGTCAATGTGATTGGAAATCCGAATTTCCCCTATGACCCTGGGGTCGCCATTTATGGTGACAACTACGAGCACGTCCTTCTCGTGTTCGGCGTGAACGAATTCTATAGCATACTCGAACGTCGTTTTACATCGTTTGACAAAGACATGTTCCACACATGGGAACTTCGATCATCCAACATGGGTACTTTTTCCCTAGCGCTTGACAACACGGTTGTCTATGCTGGCGCGTTCGCCCAAGCTGTGGCAGTCGGGGGTCGGATCTCGTGGGGCGATCTTGTCTATGGTTCTAACAGCGTGTCGGAGTGGGACTATTTTCGGTTCGGAGTCATTCCCGAACCCTCTTCAAGTGTAACGATCCTTCTGCTGCTCTTGGCAGCTGGAGGTGCTAGGAGATTCAGATGTTCAGGATATTCGACATCTTCGCGTGTTTGGTCATCGGAGTTTCGATCAGCGCAGCGGACGTCGTCGAGTGGACCGGTACCCGGACGCCGGGTACGGACTACGTCGTGACCGATGGGATCAACGTCGAGATTCGGGCCAATGGTGTCTTCAAATTTCATTCTGAGGATGTCAACGGCAATCTGGACGTTATCGGCAGTATTACTATTGCCGATTCAGTGACGGGGACGGTGACCCTCTATATCGAGAGAGACACGGACAACGACAGTCCCGGCGCAACCAACTGCGGCTTACTCAACCTGACGAACCAAAACGCGACGCCGGTCATCGGGAACCTTGCGGAACTCCGCATCACTGGCAGCTTCGGCGGGAGCGGGAACAGCACAGTCGCCGGTATCACCGGGGTCGTCGACATCGACACCGACCTGGTGGGAAACCTTACTGCGACGACGGTGTCCGGCAACATCACGGTCGACCACGAATTGCTCGGTTCCCTTACCGCCAGCTCTTTCGCCAACATCAACATTCGCCCCACTGGTTCCGGTGTCGGAATCGTCCACACCGGGAATATCACGATTGGCGGCGACTACGCGGGAACGATCGACATCAACGCCGGCGGATACGTCGGGACGATCCTGATTCAAGGCGACCTGACCGGAGTCGTCGAGTGCGTCAACCTGAGCGGCACATCTTCTCCGCTCCGAACCGGCAAGGTGGAAGTCACGGGCGACCTGGACGGCGGCCGCATCGCCTTCTCGGGCCTCGTGCAATACGACGCTGCCAGCAGCGAGGCAGCGATGATTCTCATCGGCGGCAGCATTATCGGCTCTCGGGCGACGCCGCTGATCGAGGTGGGTACGCTCACGAACACGGTCGGCGTCAACGGATGCCTGACGGATGCGAACAGCGCCGGCCCTGAAATCTACATTCACACGATGAATGCGGGCATTCGGCATGCAGGCGCTGTGACGATCGACTATGACGGAGGAGACGCCGACAGCAGTGCCTGCTGGACGACCGGCGCACAGATTCGGGCGGGCAACGACTTCTACGACATGGACGATGCGAACGGCGGAACGGTGAACGTGTGGTTCATCGGCGACTGCAAGGGCGACTTCAATGGAGACGGCGCCGTTTCGTCCGCCGACTCGACTCCCTACAATCTCTGGAAAAGCACGCCAACTGGGACCGACAGCTACGAGGAACTCTACGCCGGGCTGGAGGGGAGCGCAGCGTTTCACGGGGATGGAGATTTCAGCGGAACATGTTGCAGCACGACCGACAACAACAGAGTCAGCAACCTCATCAATCAGGGCTGCTGCCTTACGTCGCAGACCTCCTTCCGTGGCCTGGCGGACTGTGATAACGACTTCGACACCGATCTTTCCGACCTGACGATTCTGCTCTCCAATTTTGGCACCCAATCGGGCGCCACGGAGGATCAGGGAGATTTCGATCCCGCTGGCGGCGACGGTGACGTCGACATTTCGGATCTCTCGCTCCTGCTTTCGAATTTTGGGACGATCTGGAATCCCTGCACCGGCTTGCCCTCCCCGCTGACGGGTTCGGTCACGATCTCCGTCGACGGGTACGAAACTGGCTATTCGGGAGGTGGGTTCGAAGGCGAGAAATACCACTTCGTGTTCGATGCGATCGTCACTATCAACACCGGCGCGGACGACTGGACGGGCAGCGGCGTGACCGTAACAGCGGCCAACAGCGCGGCGTTTCTGCTCGTTCCAGACGCCGAAAACCCACCGGTCCCGGGCTCGTCGATTCCGGACAAGTACGCAACTTTCTTCAGCGTGCCCTACAGTGTGAACGCGTCGAGCCGGTTTACGACGCCGTTTCCCACGGGCGGACTCGTCGGAAGGTACACGGGGTCCGGCGGCTACGCCTACAGCACGTCTGTAATCAATGCCGCCTGGTACGACATGAACAGCACGTCAAACGACGGCCCGGCCGCGGTCTTCCGCGTCGTTATCGACGTGAGCGGCGTCAGCGGGGCGGACACGTCCGGCGGCTTCGGGAGCGTGTACTTCACGACCGGGACGCCGGGCTCGGGCGACATCAAGGTCGCGGACATGACGTTTGAGGTCGAGCACAAGTACGACGACTCGGGTGCGACGACCGTGAGCGGGTCGTTTTATGTGACGGATTAGCCGTTTTTTGCAACACGAATGACGGCACTCGGATGGCGCCCTGTCGGCAGCGAAACTGTCGGCGGGGCGCCTGCGTGTCCACGCGCCGGACGCCGACACAGCGGGGACGCGCGCGTTTCCGCATTCCTCGCCTCGTCGATTACGCTGCGCAGCCGAAAGGAGTCTCCAATGCGACTGGCCCTCGCCTTTCTTCTTAGCATTCCTCTTCTCGGTTGCGTCTCGAACGAACGAATCCGCGAAGTTTCCGGCCCCTCGATCGCCGCCGACGCACCCGAGCGCCGCCCCGAGGCCACCTCGCTCCTCGGCCGGCCGCTCTTTGCGCTCGCCCCGGGCGCAAACCCCGACGCCGAGGCGAATCTCGCCGCCGCCCGCCAGGCCTGGGAGGCCGACCCGAACAACGTCGACAAAACGATCTGGCTCGGCCGGCGGCTCGGCTATCTGTGGCGGATGAATGACGCGATCACCGTGTTTACGGTGGGACTCGAGCGCGATCGAAATGACGTGCGTCTGCTGCGGCATCGCGGGCACCGGTTCCTCAGCCTGCGCCGCTTCGCCGACGCCCGGGCTGACCTTGAACGCGCCGCCAACCTCCTCCAGCCCTCGCACGACGATGTGGAGCCCGACGGCCTGCCGAACGCGAAGAACCAGCCGCTGACATCGACGGCGTTCAATGTCTGGTATCACCTGATGCTCGTGCGGTACTTCCAGGGCGACTTCGCGGGCGCGGAAAAGGCGTGGTCGGCCAGCCGCGTGACGGAGGCGGCGGCGTATCCCGACAACCAGGTCGCGACGGCGTACTGGGGCGTGCTGATCCTGAAACGGGCCGGTTATGACGGCGAGGCGGGGGCGCTGCTGAAGTCGATCCCGGAGCGCCCCGAATTGCTGGAGAATCACGCGTATTACCAGCTGCTGCGCTACTTTCGCGGCGAGATCGGCGAATTGGAGCTTCGCGCGGCCGGCGACAAGGGGACGATCGATCCGGCCACGATTGGCTACGGGATCGGCATCTGGCGGAAGCTCAACGGCGATGTCGCCGGCGCGCGGCAGGAGTTCGAGAGCGTTCTTGAGACCGGCTCGTGGCCGGCGTTCGGTTACATCGCCGCGGAAGTGGAGCTGACGCGGAATCGCTGACGGCTACTCGCAGACGACGCCGAAGCGTGCGAGGAGCGACGACAGGTCGGACAGCGTGACGCTGCCGTCGCCGTCGAGTTCGCCCTGCTCGTAGGTTGCATCGCCGGCGCGGCCGAAATTCGTCAGGAGCGTCGCGAGATCGGTCAGCTCGACGCGATGGTTGCGGTCCAGGTCGGCAAGGCAGCCCGTCCGCATGACCGTGAATTCGATGTTGTCTGCATAGCCGTCGGTCGCGCTGCCGTCGAAGCGCTGGCTGCGCAGCTCGACGGTCGCGCGGCGGGTTCCGGGCGGAACGGCGGCGCTGGCCGAGCGGGGGAGCAGGGCGGTCTGGTTGCCGCGCTCGGCGGGTGTGACGGGGCCGATGATTACGCTGGCGAGCTCACCTCCGCTCGCGGAACGAAATCGGACGCGCACGCTGGCCTGGTCGCGCTGGGTGAGGTAGCCGCCGAGGTACGCGCTCAGGCGATACGTTGCCCAGCCGGCGTCGATGCTCGGGGCGAGCGGCGCGAGGTCGATGTCCTGCACGATCGTGGCGTCGCCCATCGAGCCGGCGCAGAAGAAATTCGAATCGCGCTCGGGCGGTCCGGGGTCGGAGAGCGCCGGCCAGCCGCCGGGCGAGTCGTAGCGGATGAGCGTCATGCCGCTGGGGCCGGGGTCGTCCCAGCCGGAGATGTGCTGATCGGGCAGCCAGTCGGAGAAGCCGCGGTCGTATTCTCCGTCGCCGTTGAAGATGAGATTCTGCTGGAAGCGGGCCGGCGTGGGGCCGGTCGGTGCGACGCCGACCGCGTGACCGTCGAGCTGCCGCACGGGATCGACGGTCGCCTGCATGTGTGCGAGGACGGTGCGCGCGACGTCGACGTTCTTCGGCTGCGGGTAGACGACGCCGGGGGGAACGGTCGGACCGGCGACGATGAAGGGGATGCGGCGTTTTTCCGGCGTGCCGCCGCCGTGCGAACCGTCGGGGCTGCCGCCGTGGTCGGAGGTGATGACGATCTGCCAGTTTTCGTTGAGGTAATCCGGACGGTGTTCGAGTGCTTCGAGCATGCGGCCGATCTGCCCGTCCGTATTCGCGATCTCGGCCAAATACCCCGCCGATGAAGGGTCGAAGCCGTAGGTGTGGCCGGCGACGTCGACATCGGAGAGGAAGATAAAGAGCGCATCCGGGTCCAGCGTCACCGTCGGGTGCGTACCGCGGAGGATGCGGACGACGTCCTGCGTCGCGCGCTCGTCGCCGTCCGCGATGTAGTCGTAGAACAGGGCGAGGTCGGCGCTCGTGGGCTGGCTGTAGTGGGCCGCATCCCAGGTATGAACGCGGATCGTGTGGAGGCCCGGGTCGAATTCTTCGAGCAGGCTCAGGTAATCGGGCCAGTCGGCGAGGTGGTTATTGGAGTAATCGTTGGTCGTGACATTGTGCCGGTCGCGGTGGACGCCGTGGAGGATCGTGGAGTGGTTCGGACCGCTGAAGGTGAGGTCCTCACATTGAGCGTCGAGGCTGAACGCGCCGCTGGCAATCAGGCTGTCGAGGTAGGGTGCGTCGGCCGGTGCGATCGCGTCGGGGCGCAGGCCGTCGACGGCGATGACGAGCGATTTTCGAACGTCTTGTCCGACGGCCGGGGCGAGGGCCAGTCCGGCCGCGAGGAGACGGGCGAACGTGCATCGACGAATCATGAGAATCCCCCGGTGCGATGTGTTCGCCCATGATAACACGCGGGATCGAGAGGGCTCGCGGGTACGGCGGCGCGGGATGAGACTTTGGGCCTATCTAACCGGTGCGAAGGGAGCGGATCGTGGTCGAAAAAAAAGGCGTGCGGCACCCTTTGGGTATTGGCGCGGTCTTAGGGTGCCGCAGCGAGTGGAAGCAAGTTGTTGAACTTCAAGGACTTATCGTCGCCGGTTCGCCCTGTGCACTCTCGGCGACTGTCTGCCCAAGATACAGTATAGCCAGAGGCGCTTCTCCGTCAATGGGTTCAATCGTTATTTTATTCGGAATTTCCGAAATTCCGACTTGAGGAACTTGGCACTCATATATTGATCAGCTATATTTAGTTCAGCAACCTATGGATGGAAACCCGAGAGACAACCCGTTCGGCCGTGATCTGCTCCGCGGGAGCCTGGATCTGATGATCCTGAGCAACCTGAGCGGCGGAGAGCGATACGGCTACCAGATTCTGAGCGACCTGCGGGACCAGAGTCGCGGCAAGGTGGATCTGAAGGCGGGGACGCTCTATCCGCTGCTTCACAAGCTGGAAGCCGAAGGCTGCGTGCAGAGTCGCTGGGATGACTCGACCGGCCGCGATCGGAAGTGGTACTCGATCACCGACAAAGGGCGTCATCGGCTGGCGGCCGACGCCCGCGAATGGCTCGATTATGCGGCGTGCGTGCGGGGAATGCTCGCACCGCTGCTGGGAAAAGCGGATGAGCCGCGCGCGACGCCGGCCCAGCCGCATTCGACGTGACTGCGGACGAAACCGACCCTGCCACGACACTCGGACCGGAGTCCGGAATGTCCGACCTCGAGTTCGAAGCGTATGTCAACCTGCTGACGCGGTTCCTGCGGCTCGGACGCGAGCAGCGGGACGAGATTCGCCGCGAATTGCAGGCACACCTCCAGGACGCGCTCGATGAGGCCTGCGAGCGCGGCGAAAGCCGGGCGGATGCGATCCGCCGCGTGCTGGAGGATTTTGGCGACGCCGCAGAACTCGCCGCGCGATTCAGCAAACTCAACCGAAAGCGAAGGTGGATCATGCATGGAACGTTGACCGCCGCCTGCCTGGCGTTTGCGGCCGTGACGACGAGTTTCCTCTTTCCGGCCGCGGGCCCGGCAACGGCCGCGCCGGACCTGTTGCTTCAGGTGCAGACAGCGAACTCGGAAAGACGCGCGATCCCCGGTCTCACCGCGGCAGGTACCGAAGAAGCAGACCTCGACGAGGTCATTTTCAAGGCGCTGTCGAAGACGATTCCGGAAGTCAATTTCAATGAAGTGCCGCTTCGCGAGGTCTTCGCCTGGGCACAGCAGATGATGAACATCAATCTGGCCATTCAGTGGCAAAGGCTCATGGATACGGGCATCGATCGGGATCGACCGACCACGATCTCCGTCAAGGGCCTCACCATGGAGCGCATCCTCCGTCTGGTGCTCGACGAGGCCGGCGGATCGGATGCGAGACTCGGCTTCGAGGTCCAGGACGGGATCCTCATGATCTCGACCGCCGAGGACCTCGAACGCCAAATGACGTTTGAGGTCTACGACGTGCGAGATCTCCTCTCCGCCGTCTCCACGGGCTACAAGGCACCGACTTCGGCACCAACCCGTGCGCCGACCTCGGCTCCGACAAGCGGCCCCGCGTTCGACCTGCTCCAGCTCATCACGAGTTCCGTGAAGCCGGAGACGTGGGAAGACAACGGGGGCGTCAGCGGCATCCGGTGGTACAACGGGCTGCTGGTCGTCCGGACCCACGCGGCGGTTCACCGGGACATCAAACAACTGCTGCACTCGCTGAAGTCGGCGCTGGTCGAGCCGGGCGGCGGATCGAAGGGTGCGCCGTAGGCGGAACAACGGATCAACGGGAATTGCGGCGGGGCGACGCGCGAAGGTAAATCGCGCGGCGCCCCGCGCGTTTGATCCGGCTCGCGGAGCTTGCGACAATCGGCCGCCATGGCCGCGACGCTGGAGATCGAAAATCTGACGCTGTCGCTGGTTGGCGGGCGCGGCGAGCCCGTGGACGTCGTCATCGGCGTCGATCTCGCGATCGAACGCGGGCGGACGCACGCGCTGGTGGGCGAATCCGGCAGCGGGAAGAGTCTGACGTCGCTGGCGGTGCTTGGCCTGCTGCCGCCCGCGATCGAGATCCGTTCGGGCGTCGTCCGGCTGGGCGACGACGATTTGCGGCGAGCGGGGCCCGCGCGGCTTCGGGGAATTCGCGGCCGGCGGATCGGCGTGGTTTTCCAGGAGCCGATGACCGCGCTGAATCCGCTGCTGCCGATCGGCGAGCAGATCGCGGAGACGCTGGTTGCGCATGGCCTGATGGGCTGGGCGGCGGCGCGGGCGCGCGCTGTGGAATTGCTGACGCTGGTCGGCATCCCCGCGGCGGCGGAACGGGCGGGCGAGTACCCGCACCGATTCTCCGGAGGCATGCGGCAGCGTGTCATGATCGCCATCGCGATCGCGTGCGAACCCGAACTGCTGATCGCCGACGAGCCGACGACGGCGCTCGACGTGACGATGCAGGCGCAGATTCTCGACCTGCTCGGCAAGCTGCGCGATGAACGCGGGCTGGCGCTGCTTTTCATCACGCACGATCTCGCCCTGGTCAGCGAGTTTGCGGACGACGTGAGCGTCATGTACGCGGGGAGGATCGTCGAACGCGCCGCGGCGGCGGACCTGTTCGGGCGGCCGCGGCATCCCTATACGGCAGGGTTGCTGGGTAGCCTGCCTCGCGTGGAAGCTTCGCCCGGCGGGCGATTGCCCGTGATTCCGGGTGATGTCCCGCGGCCGGAGCAGCGGCCGGCGGGCTGCGCGTTTCATCCGCGCTGCGGCCACCCGGCGCGCGATGAAACCTGCGGTCGCGCCGTGCCTGCCTTTCGACACGACGGCGGGCGATGGGTTGCGTGTGCGAAGACGAGCGCGGCCGGGTGACGATTCGCGGCCGAACGGAATCACGGATTTGAATCGGGCGCGGCGTCGAACGTGAATTCGCCGAAGTCGATCTCGCCGCCCCAGTAGTTCTGAATGTCCACGGATGTCGCCGCAGCCTCGCGACTGGGGATGAGGCGTATTCGCGCCCGGCGCGGGGCGGGGAGGGGGCAGGACGCGCCGATCGTGAGTTGATTCGTGTTTTCGAGGCGGATCAGCCGCACGAGGCCGAGTGACACGCGTCGACCGTCGTCGAGTTCGGCGATCAGCTCACTCGCGACCGCGGCGGGCAGACGACTGTCCGCGGTCAACTGAAGTGTCAGTCGCTGCGGGTCGTCCGCCGAGCCGGGTTCGAGCCTGACCTTTTCGACGACAAGTGCCTGCCGCATCTGTCCATCGAGGACCGGGTTCGTCACCGCTGTGAACGCATCGGGAGATTCGGATTCGACGATCTCGAATGGTGCACTGAGGCGGCGCTCGTAGATGCGAAGCGGCTTCTCCGATCGGGTTGCTCCCAGACCGGAGACGGAACCCGGGCCGGTGGGGTAGATCTCAACCTTGACGTCGCACGTCGCCTCATGCGGACCGGGCGCCAGCGTGAGGGTCTGCAAACCGGACCGGGACGCCCGCGCGTGCGAGCCGCTGATGATCGACGTGCTCTCGGACCGAGAGGCGTCCGCTTTTCCGTCGATGTGGACATCGGTCGAGGTGACCACGGCCTCGAATCCGGTGTCGGGGCAGGCGCCGGCCGCGACGATTTCATACGGGACGGGCCGGCCGGAGAGGACATGCTTTCGCGTGCGCAGCTCGATGCGGACGAGATTGCTCAGGAATCGCTCGGCCTGCTCCTCGGTCGCGTCGCGGGCCATCATGATTGCGCCGAGGAGGTTGATCGCCCGGTCGGTCAGGCCGGGCGTGGGTGAACCGGTCTGCTGTTCGGAGAGGAGCAGCTCGACGAAGTCCGCGCAGTGCTCCTTCGTCAGCGCGCCCGCCAGCCAGCGGCGTTCGAGTTCGCGGACGGCCCGCCCGCGGGCAGGCGGCTGCCCGGATTCCAAGTCGCCGACGACCCACCAGAGCGGTGCGTGGCGATAGAGGTCGATCGATACGGAGGCGCGGGTGACGGTCAGCGCGGCAAGGCCGGCGAACGCGACCGAAAGAACGCAGCCGAGCGCGATCAGCCAGGCGCGACGACGGCGCTGGCCGCGGACGATGGCGTGAGTGGCGTTCAGGTCGGCGCCGCACTCGGGACAGCGCGGCGCAACTGCGCCGGTCAGGTTGTAGTCGCATTTCCGGCAGTGGGGCGTCTCACCCAGGCGTCGAGCGCGAAACCCGAACCACAGGCTGATCGCGGCGGCGAGGCCGACAGCGGCCGTGATCGCGAGGAGGACTGCGGGGAATATTGTCGAAGCGCCGATGGTTGCTCCTCGATGCGGTTAGCGGGATTATCGCGGGTGCGACGGTGGAAATGCAATGTGATCGCGCGAAAACCTCGCTTTTTGACCCGAGCGGTTGATCCCGGAATACGTTTGAGTATAATGATTGTGGGGGTATCTTGATGGCGTCGCGCTGCTCCGGGTTTTCGTGTCTGATCGCCTTGGGGGCTTTCGCGCAGCCTGGCTGGTCGGATTTTCTGGAGCACCGGGCGTCCGTCGATTTTTCGGCGCGACCATCGCTCGAATGGTCGGTCCCCTCTTTTGTCGCGCGTCACGAATTCGGTCGGAACGACGTGACCGTCCTGGGGTCGGCTGATTTTGCGACGGGTGAAACGGCTGAACGAAGCGGCCGACTGCTGAACTGGTCAATTGTGGATGAACTTGATTCAAATGGCCGGCCCGGCGCGGCTGCGGCGATGACTCCATTTGTCGATCCGGGGCTACCGCCGCCGGGGAATCGGGGTGGAGGTCGAGAAATCGCCCCGGCCGGACCCTCTGCGGGCATTTTTCCAGTGACGATCGAACCGGGTTCTTCCTACCCGGGCGGTCCGAACATAACGCCAACAGTGGTTCCGTCGCCGAGTTCGGCGCTCCTGGGCCTGTTTGGACTGGCTGCTGCCGTGACCGCTCGCCGCCGCGTTTCGGTTGCGTGAACGGCATCTCGTAGTTCACTTCCGTTTGTACTCGGCCGCTCCATCGCTGAGCGTGGTCAGTTCCGCACTGTGCAGGTATTTCCGCGCGTCCAGGTCCTGTTTCAGGTAGAGGTCCCAGAACGCGGTTGTCGCGGCGGAGACGGTTTCGGTGATCACGGCGAGGTCGGTGGTCGGTTTCTCGCCGAGCATGCGCGACGTCGCCTTGCCGGCGTACGACGAGTGGGTCGCGCCGTCGATGTAGACGAGGTACTTGTCGCCGGGCGGCGCGAATTCGAACGGTTCGCGGCGCGATTCCGGCGTTTCGTCGGAGATGGGCGACCGGTCGAGCGAGCCGGCGAAGACCATCATGGGGCGGCGAATGTCGGCCCACGAGTCCTTGTCGAATGACCGGTTGGTCGTGCCCTGGCCGGAGATGAGAATTCCGGCGGTGATGCGGTCGTCGACGAGGTTGCGGAGCGGCGACCGGGCGCGCGGGCCGCGAATTTTCGCCCCAATCGCGATCTGCGTCGTGTATGCGCCCGCGGAATGGCCGGCGAGGCCAATCCGCTTCCGGTCGATGAGGCCGTTGCCTTCGGCGTCCTTGAGCGCGGGAAGGTGCTCTTCGATCTTGTCGATCGAGTCGAGAATGAGCTTGATGTCGGCGAGGCGGTCGAGCGGTTTGACGGTCTTGAGCAGGTTCCGCGGATCCTCGCGGATGTCGCTGAGCGACTCGCCCTCCTTCCGCCGGAGCTGGAGCGAGTCGGAGTGCGTCGGGTGAACGACGACGTAGCCATGGCTCGCCCAGTGATCGGAGAGCTGCGGGAAGGCGGCGGCCGATCCGCCGGCGCCGTGCGAAAAGATGATGAGCGGGAGAAGCTTGTCCTTCGGCGCTCCCTTCGGATAGCGGATGATCAGCGGGACGCGGCGGCCGCGCGGTTTGTCGAAGATGGAGAACTTGAGGTCGGCGCCGACTTGGTAGGGCCCGGGTTCGAGCTTGTAGCCGGCCTGGCGATTGAGCTTGTAGTCGCGAGCGGGTTTCGACGCGGGCTGGGAGGCGGCGGGGCGCGTCGAGACGGCCTGTGTCGCCGGGGCGGAGGCGGGACGGGTTGCGGGCGCGTCCTGCGCGGCGGCGAGCGAGACTGCCAGGGACAGCGCGACGGCGAATTGAAACCGCGTCATGGTGGATCCTCGGACGGGGCCGGTCGTCGGTCCCGCATCGAATTCGCAATTCGGTACGGCCTTATTGCCGCCGGCTTGCCCCTGTTTCCCAACGTTCCTGAACCCAGTTGTATTGCTCCGGATCGCCGCGGACGAGGGTTTCGAGGCCGTGGTGGGTCCGGAGTGTGATTTTTCGGACCGCGTCCGGATCGTCGTGGAACTCGGCGGCCTTCATGACATCCGTCACGACGATTTCAAAGCGGAATCGACGCCCGATTCGCCGCACGCCCGCGACGACGACGTCTGCCTGATGCCGGGCGGCGAGGAGGCCGACCGTCGGCGGTACGCGCGTGGGGATGCCGAGGAAGGTCGAGTCGAACCCGCGCGCCCCGGCCGGGTGGTCGGCGACGAGGCCGACGGTTCCGCCTGCATCGAGGATCTGGGGGACGCGGACCAGCGCGTCGTTGATCGGGATCATCTCGCAGTTCGCGATTTCGCGAACCCGCTGGCGGAGACGATCGAACGCCGGGCTGGTGTGCGGCCGGTAGACGACGGCCATCTTCAGTCCCTGGGCGCCGAGCAGTACGGGCAGGAGATCGAAGGGGCCGTAGTACGCGGTGACGAGCAGCACTGCCTGACGGCGGCGCTGGCCGTCGAGCAGCTCTGCGCGCAGGTTTGGATCGAGCAGGCCGCCGAACTGCGCGAGGCGTTCGGGCGTGAGGCGGCCCGGGGCGAGCATGAGGTCGACGAAGTTCCAGACCCGGTGGAGGAACGAATCACGGGCCATGCGCGGCACATCGACCTCGCGGCCGAACCAGCCGCGGGCTTGGCGCAGATGAGCTTCGGTCCGCTCACGGAGCGGCGCGAGGGCGTGATAGAGGCCGCGGGCGAGCGGGGCACTGAAGGCATATCCGAAGCGCGGTCCGGCGAAGTTGACGACGCGGAATAATGCGGCACGGTAGAGATCGGCCGCGCGGACGATCAGGCGTGCCGTCGCATTGCCCGGTCGCGCAGGCGCGGCGTCAGCGGCATCGTCGCGGGGTTTGCCGGCATGCACGGCCTGCATACGATCTCCGGATGGCGTCGAATCTCCAGCCCGGCCGCGACTACTACGAGGAGCGCGGCTGCGTCGTGTTCACCTCTTATTATCACCTGAAACGCGGAAGTTGCTGCGGGTCTGGCTGCCAGCACTGCCCGTACGACGAGGACGGCGCGCCGCGGGCGGAGTTTGCCGCGGTGCTGGAGCAGCTCGCGCGGGAGCGCGGCGGGGAGCGCGGGCGCGCCGGCGCGTAATGTGACGACGGTGCGGAAGCGGCGGGGGCGGGCTGCCGAGCGGCGCGTTTTCGGGGCGGAAAGTTGAGGCTGGGCGCGGATTTTTCGCGGAATCTCTCAACTGCAATCCCTGCGGGCCCGATAGGACACTTGCGCACTCGTTCGAGATGATTCGTGTGGATCGCGAGGCGCAGGCGAACAGCGAGCTCAATGGAGAAAGCATCGATGCCTACAAACCGCAGCACTTCGAGGTTCAGCACCAGCCGCCGCAGCACCAGCAACTGGAACAGCGGCCGCCGCACGACCGGCACGTGGTCCAGCCGCACGACCGGCTCGACCCGTTCGACCGGCACCACCGGCTCCACGACCTGGACGCCGACGAACACGTACAACCCCGCGAAGTTCAGCAGCACCCGGCAGGAAATCACCGCCAAGATCGGCTCGTTCCGCGCGATCAACCAGCAGGTGACCGGCGCCGGCCGCGTGACGGCGTTCTCGCCGACGACGGCCAGCAAGTGGATCAACTACGTGAATGACGGCTGCAACGTCTACACGTTCACCAACAACGACTTCTGCCGCTTCTTCGGCCGCCAGCTCCAGGGCTGCTCGCCGACGCAGGCGTTCCGGACGCTCAAGAACAAGTTCGGCACGGGCATCAAGGCCGTGACGCGCGGCAAGGGCAACAACTGGCTCATCGCCGCGACCGATCGCGTGACGGCGAAGCCGTTCAGCAGCTACAACTGGAAGTAACCCCTTCCTTGGAATGGGTTTAGGACGCCGCGGATTGCGGCGCACCGAAAGCAGAGTCACTCGCTGATTCGTCACGCCGCCCGCCGGGTTTTCCCTGCGGGCGGCGTTGCCTTTGGAGCTGTGAATCGCCCGGGGTTTGGTTGAACCGGCGGAATGAACCGTCGTTCATATTTGAGTGTGATTTTTCCGGACTCGAAAGCATTGAAGCAGAAAGGGTTTATAAAAATTCCATTATTCGAGTGGAAATCGCATCGCGAGCCCGCCTAGGAATAGGCAACAAAACTCCTCCTCCTCCTGTAAAGGGGAAGCCAGCCTCGTGCGGGTTTCCCCTTTTTGATTGCGCTGCCGGCTACAGCCTCATTAGCGTGCTTCAAAGTGGACCGCGTTCGACGCCGGTGAGGCGGAACCCGGAGACTCGCGTATCATCCTGGCGCAGAGCCCGTCGGGCGGCCGCTGTCGGTGATGAGCCGATGGAGGAAAGTCCGAACTGGTGAGGGCACGGTGGTGGCTAACGGCCACCGGGGGTGACCCCAGGGAAAGTGCCACAGAAAAGATACCGCCGGGGAGGGGAGCAAGGTAACAAGGGGACAAAGTTACAAGGTTGGGCGACGCGGTTCCTTGTTCCCTTGTCACTTTGTCACCTTGTTCCTCCTCCCCGGTAAGGGTGAAATGGTGCGGTAAGAGCGCACCGCGCGGCCGGTGACGGCCGTGGCAGGGTAAACCCCACCGCCAGCAAGCCCAAATAAGGGGCGAGGACCGGCCCGGTCCGTTACCCAGCCCCGGGTAGGGTGCTCGAGCCCGTCGGCAACGGCGGGCCCAGACGAATGGTCGCCGCCTGCGGAAGTGGCGGAACTACCGGTTTCAAACCGGTATATCGTTCACGCGCCGCGGGAGACAGAATTCGGCTTACAGGCGGGCTCTGCACTTCAAACTTCAGCTTTTCGAATCGCGAATAACGAATTTGCTGAGGCCATTCGTCATTCGCGACTCGATACTCGCTATTCTGTCCGCCATGCTCGACTTCCTCATCCACGTGTTCTTCCGCTTCGCGCTTTCCCTGCGTTATCGCATCCGCGTGAAGGGGCTGGATGCGATTGCTGCGCGCGGGACGCGGGGCATCGTCTTCTTCGCGAATCATCCCGGGCTCATCGACCCGATCATCGTCTTCACCACGCTCTTCAAGCCTTTTCGGCCGCGGGCGCTTGCGGACCAGGACCAGATCGATCGCCCGTTGATCCGCTCGCTGGCTCGGCGCGTCGGCGTGGTGCCGCTGCCGGACATCCGCAAGCACGGGCCGGGCGCGAAGGCGATCGTCGAGCAGCGGATGCGCGAGTGTTTTGACGGACTGCGCGGCAGCGACAATCTGCTGCTCTACCCGTCGGGGCACATCTACCGCAGCCGCAACGAGGATCTGCGCGGAAACAGCGGCGTCGAGCAGATTCTGAAGGAAGTTCCCGAGGTGCGGGTCGTGCTGCTGCGAACGCGCGGCGTCTGGGGCAGCCGGTTCACGTTCGCCCGGGGAGATTTTCCGCACCTTGGGCAGGTGCTGCGGCAGTGTCTGTTCGACATCCTCGCGAGCTTCATCTTCTTTGTTCCCAAACGCGAAGTGACGTTGGAGTTCATCGAGCCGACCGATTTCCCCCGGCGGGCCGACCGCGCCGCGATGAATGCGTTCATCGAGACGTGGTACAACGACCACGCGCCGCCGGCCCTGTATGTGCCTCGGACGATCTGGGAGCGGGGGGGCGTGCGCGAAATGCCGGACCCGGAACCGCCGCGCACGCAGACGGCGACCGCGGACATCCCGGCGAGCGTGCGCGGTCTCGTTACGTCGCACATCTGCGAGGTCGCGGGCGTCGCGGCGGTGCAGGACTCCGATCGACTGTCTCAGGATCTCGGACTCGACAGCCTCGCCCGCGCGGAACTGGCGCTCTGGATCGGCAAGGAATTCGGCCACCCGATCAGTGACGTGGACGCCATCCAGACCGTCGGCGATCTGATGCTCGCGGCGCGGGGGCAGGCCGTCGTCGCGAAAGCGGTCGCGCTGAAACCGGTGCCGCCGGCGTGGTTCGCGGGGCGCGTGCGCGAACGGCTGGCCGCGCCGAGCGGCCGGACGCTCGCCGATGCGTTTCTGGACGCGGCGAGCCGGGCGCCGGGGCAGGTGATCATCGCGGACCAGGTGCGCGGGGCGATGACGTATCGCGATCTGGTGACGGCGGTGCTGGTGCTGCGGCCGATGTTTGAGCGGCTGGCGGGTGACCGGCTGGGCATCATGCTGCCGGCGTCGGCGGGGGCGTCGGCGACGTACCTGGCGACGATGTTTGCCGGGAAGACGCCGGTGATGGTCAACTGGACGACCGGGGCGCGCAGCCTGAAGTACGTGCTCGATGCTTCGGAGACGCGGCACGTCCTGACGTCGAAGCTGCTGGTCGAGCGGGTGAAGGGGCAGGGGCTCGACCTTGGCGAAATCGCCGATCGTTTTGTCTATCTGGAAGATCTCGGCGCGGGCGTGGGCAAATGGACGAAGCTATGGGCGGCGCTGGGGGCGCGGCTGAGCTGGTCGAGCCTGCGGCGCGCGAAAGTCAGCGAGCATGCGGCGATTCTCTTCACGAGCGGTTCGGAGGCCATGCCGAAGGTCGTTCCGCTGACGCACGAGAACATCCTCGCGAACATCCGCGACCTGCTGACGACGTACGGGCTGTTTCGCGATGATGGGCTGATGGGCTTCCTGCCGCCGTTTCACGTGTTCGGCCTGACGGTCACGATGCTGCTGCCGCTGACGACGGGCCTGCGGGCGGTGTATCACGCGAATCCGACGGAGGCGTGGGTGATCGCCAGGTTGCTCGAAGCCTACAAGCCGTCGATCGTGCTGGGCACGCCGACGTTTCTATCCGGCATCCTGCGCGCCTCGAGCGATGCGCAGCTCTCGTCGCTGCGGCTGGCAATCGTCGGCGCGGAAAAATGTCCGGAGCGGACGTACCAGGCGTTCGCGCAGCGCTGTCCGGGGGCGAAGCTCATCGAGGGATACGGCATCACGGAGTGCTCGCCGGTGGTCTCTGCGGTTCGCGAGGATGACCTGCGCTTCGGGACCATCGGCAGGGTGATGCCCTCGGTCGAGTACGCCATCGTCGACGCCGAGACGGGCGAGGCGCTCCGACGGCGCGACGAGGCGGCGCACGGTGAACCGCAAGCGGGGATGCTGCTCGTTCGGGGGCCGAACGTGTTCCCCGGTTACCTCGGCAATGCGCCGTCGCCGTTCGTCGAGCATGCGGGCCGGCAGTGGTACCGCACGGGCGACCTGGTCAGCGAAGATGCGGACGGCGTGCTGACGTTTCGCGGGCGGCTTAAGCGTTTCGTGAAGATCGGCGGCGAGATGATCTCGCTGCCCGCGATCGAGTCAGCGCTGGAGCCTGCGCTGAGCAAACCCGACGACGAGGCCCCGGCCTTTGCGATCGAGGCGACGCCGAGCGAGGAGCATCCGGAGATCGTGCTCTTCAGTACGCGTGAGATCGACCGCGGCGGGGCGAACAGGCTGATTCGGGAGGCTGGACTCTCCGCGCTGCACAACGTGACGCGCGTCGAGCGCGTCGAGGCGCTGCCGCTGCTGGGCACGGGCAAGACGGATTACCGGGCGCTCAAGGAGCGCCTGAAGAGCGCGTGATGCGTTCGGCGATCGCGCGGGCTAGGCCTTGATCGCGTAGAGGCCCATCACATCGAACAGTGTCGCCGGCACCACGCCCGGC
Source organism: Planctomycetota bacterium (assembly GCA_045863555.1). Taxonomy (GTDB): domain Bacteria; phylum Planctomycetota; class Phycisphaerae; order UBA1845; family Fen-1342; genus JACRLV01. The sequence goes on from BTUU01000009.1 coordinate 107,133, forward strand.
AGGATCCGGAGCGGCCGGGCGAGCGACGCGGGCAGGCCGATGGTCTTCGCGACCCGTTCGACGAGGTAAGCGACCGGCGACCAGTTCACTTCGTTCACGCGTTCCACGACGCGACAGCGCTGCCGCGCGAGGATCAGCTCCAGCGATTTCGGCGAGAAGAAGAAAAGGTGCTCGGGCAGATTGAAGAGGTGCCAGCGCGTGCCCGTCCAGCGGGCGCAGGCGGAGGTGACATCGCCCGTGGAGAGGGCGAGGACACCGCCGGAGCGCAGCGTCCGCGCCGCGGCGGCGATCGCCTCGTGCGGGTCGGGCAGGTGCTCGATCACATCCCACATCGCGACGCAGTCATACTCCGACGCCGGCAGATCCACGTCTTCCAGCGAGCCGCATACGACCGACTGGCCGCGCGAGGCAGCTTCGGCGGCCGCGTACTCGCTGATTTCGATGCCGTCGGCGTCCCAGCCGGCGCGGGCGGCCTCGTCGAGGAAGCAGCCGGTTCCGCAGCCGATCTCCAGCAGCCGGGGCCGCGTATCGCCGCGCTCCAGCAGGCGCGAGGCGAAGCGGGCCCGCAGCGAATCGATCCGGCTGAGCCGCGCCCGGGCGGTGCGCCTCGTTCCGCGTTCGAGCGAGCGGTAGTCGGCGTAGCCCTTGGCGGCGGTTTCGGATTGGAAGTAATCGCGGTCGTAAAAGGCGGCGGCGTCGAATTCGTGCCAGCGCCACCACGCCAGATCGCAACCGGGACAGCGGAGCAGCGTCTCGCCGCAGCGGAGTCGGAGCCAGTCGGCGGGCTGGTTGCCGCAGGCGGGGCAGAGGGTCGGGGGCGCGGGCATCATGGCCTGAGTCAATCGCCCGCCTTTGTGCGCAGAGGGTAGACGTGCTGCGGAGCGGGGTACGCCCCGGAATCGATCGATTCCACGTAGCGGCGCAGCGCCTCCTCGACGTACGTGTTCATGTCGGCCAGAACGGGTACGAATTTCGGCGGGCGCACGGCGCTGAAACCGAGCAGGTCGTGCGTCACGACGACGTGGCCGTCGCACGCGGGGCCCGCTCCGCAGCCGATGACGGGCACGTCGGTCGCGTCGATCACGGCCTGGGAAGCCTCGTTCGGAACGGCTTCGAGCAGGAGCATCGACGCGCCGGCGTCGACCATCCGCCGGCAATCGTCGACGAGCTGCGCGATGGACGCCGCATCGCGCGCCTGGGCCCGGTAGCCGTCGGGCGTGAGGACCGTCTGGGGCCGCAGGCCGAGGTGCGCGATGACGGCGTAGTCTGCGCCTGCGAGGGCGGCGACGAGCCGGTCGTCGCGCGTTTCGGCCTCGAATTTCACGGCGTCACAGGCGGCCTCGCCGCAGAAGCGCTCCGCCGCGCGGAGGAGGCCGTCCGGTCCCGCCTGCATGCTCTCGAAGGGCACGTCGCCGATGAGGTACGTCCGCGGCGCGCCGCGGCGGACGGCGGCGGCGAGGGTGATCAGGTAGTCGAGGCGGATTTCGCGCGTGGTCGCCAGGCCAAGGACCACGTTGGCTGCGGAATCGCCGACGAGCAGGCTGTGGACGCCCGCGCGCTCGGCGGCGGCGGCCGTGGGAAAGTCGTACGCGGTGAGCATGGAGAATTTTTCGCGGGCGCATTTCATGCGCCGGAAATCCTCCAGCGTCAGTCGGTTCCGCGTCCGAGTCTGTGTCATGCGGCCTCCCCCGGGACGCCGGGGATCATAACTGTCCAGGCAGCGGCCTTACAGGGCGGCGGCGCGAATCCGAATCGAATTCGCGGCGCTGGATGGTCGATTCAATTGGATGATAGTGGGGGCGGTGTCAGGCTCCGAACGGGCGTGCGAAGGGCCGGATGTTCTGGGGAGGGCTGGCGGCTTCATGGATCACCACGAGATCGATATCTGCGTCATCGAGGATGATCCGTCCCAGCGGGCGCTGCTGGTTCGGGCCCTCGCGGCCATGAGTTATCGGGTGGTGGAGGCCGACAGCGGCTACTCCGGGCTTCAGGCGATTTATCACCACCGCCCGTGCGTCGTCATCTGCGACATCAATCTCCCGGAGTTGACGGGCATCCAGATCTGCGAGCGCATCCGCGCGGACCACTCGTTCGACGCCACCTTCTTCATTCTGATGACCGCCGACCATGGGGAGGAAAAGCAGCTCACGGCGTTCGACGTCGGCGCGGACGAGTACCTGACGAAGCCTTACGACATTCACCAGCTCCGGGCGCGGATCCGCAGCGGGATGCGCTTCCACCGGCTCCAGGATCGGCTGAAGCGGGCCGCCATCACCGACGGGCTGACCGGCCTGTGGAATCACTCGCACTTCCGCGAACTGATCGATCGCGAGTTCCTCCGTTCGCGCCGCTACGGCGGGAGCGTTTCACTGGTCATGCTCGACCTTGATCATTTCAAGGCCGTCAACGACACCTACGGCCATGAGACCGGCAACTCGGTGCTCCAGCAGGCCGCCCGGCACCTGGAGCGCAACGTCCGCGAGACCGATCTCGTCGCCCGCTACGGCGGCGAGGAATTCGCGATCGTCTGCCCCGAAACGCCGCTCGAAGAGGCCGCCCAGCTCGCCGAGCGAATCCGCAAGTCGATGCCGCAGCAGATTCGGATCGCGGAGCAGCCGCAGCTCATCGTGCGGGCTTCGTTCGGCGTTGCCAGCACGGAGGACCCGCGCGTCCACTCAGTCACGGACCTGGTCAATCTCTCGGACCAGTCGCTCTACGTCAGCAAGCGGACCGGGCGAAACAAGGTCACGGTCTGTTCAAATTCGCTGTCCCTCGACCAGATTCCCGAGCTGCGCATCGACGAGGTCGATCGTCTGCGCAAGGAAATCGTCGCGCTCACGATGCAGACCAAGGAGCTCTGCCTGCAGAGCGTCTGGGCGCTGATTCAGGCGCTCGAAGCCCGCGACGGCTACAGCGCCTGGCACTCGCGCAACGTCACGCTGTACAGCAAGTGGCTGGTCGAGGAGGCGGGCTGGCCGCGGCCGCAGCGCATCGCGACCACGAATGCGGCGATGCTCCACGACCTGGGCAAGATCGGCATCTCCGACAACCTGCTGCTCAAGCCGCGGGCGCTCTCGCCGGAGGAAGCGGCGGTCATGCGCCAGGTGCCGCTCATCACCTGCCGCATTCTCGAACCGCTCCGCGTCTTCGAAACGGAGATCCTCATCATCCGCCATCTGCGCGAACGCTACGACGGCAGCGGCTACCCCGACGGTCTCAGCGGCATGAGCATCCCTATCGGCTCGCGTGTGCTCGCCGTCGCGGAGGCGTTCGACTCCATCACCTGCAATCGCGCGTTCCGGCCGGGCCGGCCGATCGACCAGACGCTGGAGATTCTGCGCGAGGAATCCGGGCGGCAGTTCGACCCCGACTTCGTCGATCTCATCGAGAAGTCGATTGAGCGCAACCCCGGCCGCTGGCAGAACCGCATCGACAAGGCCCGGATCGACTCGCCTTCGGATGTCATGATCGAGTTGGAATAGACGCCCGCCCGCAACCTCCGTCACCGCTCATCCGCGGGGAACGGTCGATGCGCGTCCGCCACGTCATTGACGATTCACCTGCTGGACCCAGACATTTCGGAACCGGATCCGGTTGCCATGATCCTGGAGGGCGATCGGTCCGCCGGTCGGACCCTCGGGCGAGCCGCCGCCCGTCTTGTCCGGGATTTCGACGTCGTGGTGGATGCGCGTTCCGTTGTGATAGACCGTGATGCGGGCGTTCTCCGTCTTCCGGCCGTCCGCGTCGAATCTCGCCGCGCGGAACCAAATGTCGTATCGCTGCCACTCGCCGGCGCGGAGAGCGAGGTTGTAGTCCGGCGCCCGCACGCCGTAGATCGCCCCGCAGATGTTGTTCGCGGGCGGCTGGCCGGCCGAGTTGAGAATCTGCACCTCGTAGCGGTTCTGGATGTAGACGCCGCTGTTGCCATTGGCCTGACCAGGCTTGCCGTTCTCGTCGACGCAGAACTCGACGTGGATCCGGCAGTCGTCGAGTGTGCCCTTTGAGGCGATGTTGCCGGTTCCCGGCTCGATTTCCAGCGCCCCGTCCACCGTTTTCCACGGGACGGGTCCGCCCGGCTTGGCCAGGGGTTCGCAATCGACCGCCCGGCCCTCGCGGTCAATGAGAATCATCGCGCCCGCGGGCGCGGGTTCCCACGGGTCGTTTCCGTCGAAGACGCGGATCTTGCGCCACCGCACCTCCAGCGGCTCGGGCTCCGACGTGCTGTGCACCTGGAGCGCAATGAACCCCCGCCGCGTCAGCTCGTCGTGCAGATTCGCGGCCGCGACGCCGTTCAGCCACGTCCTGATCTCCGGGCCACGGGCCTCGACGCGAACCTGGTTCCATTGCTCCGGACGGAATGCCGCCTTGGCCGCGGCGTTGCCTTTCAGGTCGTCGAGCCAGCCGCGGCGGGCCTCGTCGTAGATGCCGGCCGTCTGTGCCCGCGGCGTGGGGTCGATCTCTACCTGGTAGCCGTGAACCCGGCCGTCCTGATAGCCGGGGGCGGTGTTGCTGCGGATCTGGACACCGCTGTTGAGCCGGGGGTCCACCTTGAATTCGTATTCAAGGGTGAAGTCGGCGAACTCGCGGCGGGTGCACAGGAACGTATTGGGCGTGTTCGGTGCGGTCGTGCCGACGATCTCGCCGTTTTCTACGCGATAGGTCGCCTTTCCGCCCCGAATGATCCACTCCGATTGCAGGTCGGCGCCGGTCAGGTCGATCCAGCCGTCCCCCGGGCTTGCGGCCAGCGGCCCGACGCATCCGGTCGGCAGAATCAGGGTGACCGCGACCAGCAGTGCGACGAGCGGGAACGACGTTCGCATGATGTGCCTCCGAGGGGTGCTCGAACGGTATCCCCAGATTTTTCGGAAGTAAACCAAGGCCGCGCGGGGTCAATCTCGTATTTACAGGTAACAGCGCCGCGCGCCGCACGGGATTTCTTTGTCACGGCGTGAGCGGACGGGTACGATTCCCGCGAGCAGTGAACTGCTGGGCGGAAGAAACGGATTCCAGATCAGAGGAGATGCAGATGCGCAGGTTCAAGGGGCTGTGGGCGTGTTTCCTGGCGATCAGCCTGGTCCACGGCGTGGTGGCCGACACGATCGAGGAAGTCGAGAAGAAGCTCGGCGAGGTCTCCAAGAAGGTCAACTCGGCCTCGTACAAGATGAAGATGACGTCGCACAACGACATGGGCGGCTCGTCGTCGAAGATGGACATGACGGGCACGGTCGATTTCCAGCGCAAGGACGGCAAGTTCTACATGCGCAGCGACTCGGTCATGAACTCCGAGACGAAGTACCAGGGCGGCGAAATGAAGATGAAAATGAACTCGAAAGCCGTGCAGGACGGCGAGTTCATGTGGTCGCTGACCGAGTACCTCGAGGGCGAACTCAAGGGCCAGAAGATGGCCACAAAAATGAAGGCCCAGCCCGACCAGACCGCGATCGTCTTCTCCAAGGAGCATTTCGACTACAAGCTGCTGCCCGATGAGAAGGTCGACGGCAAGGACTGCTGGGTCGTCGAGATGACGCCCAAGATGAAGGAGGCCGGCGACAGCAGGACCGTCAGCTACATGCGCAAGGATTGCGGCATCGGCGTCAAGAGCGTGACCTTCGTGGCCGGCAAGGAAACGGGCCAGATGACCATCACCGACATCAAGCTCGACGCGTCGTTCCCGGCGGATCACTTCACGTTCAAGGTTCCCGATGGCGTGCAGGTCCAAGACATGACCAGCATGGACACCGGTGCGGGCGCCGGCGGTGGCGGCGAGGCCAAGCCCGCTGAAGAGAAGCCGACCGAGGAGAAGCCGGCGGCTGAAAAGCCCAAGGAAGAGAAGCCCAAGGAGGACAAGCCCAAGAAGCCGTCGCTCCCGAAGCCGAAGTTCCCCTAAGCGGCGAGGTTGAGCGGATCCTGAATTTCGTGCGGGCAGGCGCTCTCCAGCGCCTGCCCGCAGTGTTTGCGCTGCGATCGAGGTCGTCAATTTGCCGCGGCGGGTTCTCCGGCGGCGGGCGACGGTGGAACGGAAACCCGGTGGGGCGCGAGATTTCGGCGATTTTTTTTCACGCCGCCCGCCACCGCCCGGCGCGAGCGCTGTAGAAGAGGGCGAGTCCACTTTCCGGGGTGTTCCGGCTGGCGAGTTTGGCCGGTCGGGGGTGACTGACGCACCCGCACCTGACGCGGCCCGCCTTTGTGCGGGCCGTTGCTTTTGGGGGACCGGGGCGCGGCACCCGACGCCCGGCGCGCGGCGTGGACGGGGCGGATTGACGAACCCGGCCGGGCGTGGAATCATGCCTCCGCGGCCGTAGGGCCCCCCAACCGACCCACGAGGAAGCACCGATGCTCAATCCGCGATTCGCCCGGTGGAGCGGCCTGACGCTCGCGTCCGGCGTGCTGCTCCAGATCACCGCCTGCCTGGGCCCCGACCCGCAGTTCTACGTCACGAGCGTGGCGGTCAATGCGCTGATTTCCAGCCTGGTCCAGACGCTGCTCAACCTCGTCCTGGGCGGGGCGACGGCGTGATGCGCGACCAGCCGATCCTGAAAATCCGTCGCAAGGCGGGCACCGAAGACCTGCCGCTGCCGCAGTACATGAGCGAGCACGCGGCCGGCCTTGACCTCTACGCGGCCAACGATGAGCCGGTGACGATCGAGCCGGGGCAGATCCGCCTCATCCCGACCGGGCTGTTTCTCGAGATCCCGCCCGGCTACGAGGGGCAGGTGCGGGCCCGCAGCGGCCTGGCCCTGAAGCATGGTCTCATGCTGCCGAACTCGCCGGGCACGATCGACGCCGACTACCGGGGCGAGCTGCAGGTCATCCTCGGCAACGTCGCCCGCGAGCCTTACACGATCACCCGCGGCATGCGCTTCGCGCAGCTCGTCATCGCCCGCGTCGACCAGGTGCGGATCGAGGTGCACGAGGAACTCGGCGGCACGACGCGCGGGGGTGGCGGCTTCGGCCACACGGGGCATTGATCGACCCGCCCGGGTTGTCGAGCTGAAAACCGAAGAATCTCGCGCAGAGGCGCAGAGGCGCGGAAAAAAAGGCCGCGCAGGCCGGGATTCAACGGCGGACCCGTTCTGCATTCTGCATTTTGCATTCCTCCGTTCGTCCTCCAGCGCCGGGCGTCGAACCCTGCTAGAATACACCTTTTGCGTTTTGCGGCGGAAGGAATGTGCGATGAGCAGCGGCGGTTACGACCCGAAAGCGGTTGAGAGCGAAATCTACGCGATGTGGGAGGCCGGCGGGTATTTCCATGCCGAGCCCGACCCCGCCCGCAAGCCGTTTGTCATCACGATCCCGCCGCCGAACGTCACCGGGGCGCTGCACCTCGGCCACGCGCTGAACAACACGCTCCAGGACATCCTCATCCGCCGCAAGCGCATGCAGGGCTTCAACGCCTGCTGGCTGCCGGGGACGGACCACGCGGGCATCGCGACGCAGGCGGTCGTGGAGAAGCGGCTGCGCGAGGAGCAGAAGCTGTCGCGGCACGAGATCGGCCGGGAAGGGCTCGTGAAGAAGATCTGGGAGTGGAAGGAGGAGTACAACACCCGCATCCTCAACCAGCTCCGCCGCATGGGCTGCTCCTGCGACTGGCAGCGGACGCGTTTCACGCTCGACGAGACGTGTGCGAAGGCGGTCTACGAGACGTTTTTCCGGTTCTTCAAGGACGGCCTGATCTACCGCGGCCTGCGGCTCGTGAACTGGGACACGCAGCTCCAGACGGCCGTGGCGGATGATGAGGTTTATCACGAGACGGTGCGCGGGCACCTTTGGCATATTCGATACCCCATTGCGCGGGAGGGTGACAAGGGAACAAGGGGACAAGGGGACAAAGAAGGCCACAACATCCTTTCGCCGGATGCGAAGCTCGGCATCGACTTCCTCGTCGTCGCCACGACGCGTCCCGAGACGATGCTCGCCGACACTGCTGTCGCGGTGCATCCGGATGATGAGCGGTATCAGCATCTGATCGGCAAGCACGTGATGCTGCCGCTGATGAATCGCCCGATCCCGGTTGTGGCCGACGGCATGCTCGTGAGCAAGGAGTTCGGGACCGGCTGCGTGAAGGTGACGCCGGGGCATGATCCGAACGACTTCGCGTGCTACCAGCGCAAGATTGGCCAGCCGGACGAGATCGGCATCATCGATCTGCTGACGCCGGACGGGAAGATCAACGACGCCGGCCGCGGGTCGGCGTTCGACTACGCCGGCATGAAGAAGGAAGACGCCCGCAAGAAGGTCGTCGCCGACCTCGAAGCGCTCGGCCTGCTCGAAAAGGTCGAGCCTTACGAGACCGACATCGGCCACAGCGACCGCAGCAAGACGCCGATCGAGCCGCTGCGGAGCGAGCAGTGGTTCGTGGCGATCGACAAAGCCGGCGCGCCGCGGCTGGCGGAAATGGCGATGGAAGCCGTCGCCGACGGGCGGGTGAAGTTCTTCCCCGAGCGGTATGCGAAGTCGTACCTCGACTGGCTCGGCCAGAAGCGCGACTGGTGCATCAGCCGGCAGCTTTGGTGGGGGCACCGGATACCGGTTTGGACCGCCATCTTGATGGACGAGTTCGGCGGCCGACGGGAATCAACTGTTGAGCAACAGGCGGCGCTTCGCGAGACTCTCACGTTGTTTCAACAGCTGTTCGAGGAGTTTGGACTCTCGGATGACCTGACCGTTCGGGCGCTTCAGGATTCCGTCCAAACCTATCTTGCGATTTGCCCCCGGAATCCGAACGACATCCGTCTGATCGACACGATAAATCGGAGCTATGGTCCAGAGGCCGGCAAGCTAGGCTCCCCCAAGGAAAACGCGCTTCTGGAGGACATCGCGTCAAGGCTCGAGTCACCGTTTGATCAGGACGCTGACGTCCTCGACACCTGGTTCAGCTCCGCGCTCTGGCCGCATAGCACGTTTGGCTGGCCGTCGCTCGACGCGCCGCCGTATAAAATTGAGCTGATGGGCGATCCAATCGATGCGGTGCGCGACCGAGCATTGGCGATCGTCAAGAAAATGCTTCAAAAGGCGGGCGCTAGGGCGACTACGGTTTCGGTTCGGACTGTTGGCGAAGATGTTTTTCTCGATATCGAAACCTCCCTGATTTCTGATCGTGCTGCCATCGGCCTCGTGGAAGACTTGCTTCTCGAAACTCGTGAGGATTGGGGAAAGATTGCTGAATCCTGGGGGATGCTTGACGACGTGCGGTGGATGTGGGACCACGTCTATCCGCCGGCCACACACCTGATGGGCTCGGACCTCGACTACTTCTACCCCACCTCCGTCCTCTCCACCGCGCGCGAGATCATCTCGCTCTGGGTCGCGCGGATGGTGATGACCGGCCTCTACAACGTCGGCCGCGTGCCGTTTCAGCATGTGTACATCCACGCGGTCATTCAGGATGCGTGGGGCTCGCGGATGAGCAAGTCCGCGGGCAACGGCATGGACCCGCTCGACTTGATCGACGCGTACGGAGCGGACGGGATGCGCTTTACTCTGGCACAGGTTGCCGGGGAGACGCAAGACATCCGGATTCCGGGTTCGTATCGGTGCCCACACTGCGCTGGCGAATTCGCCCAGCAACCGGCGGACTTGAAGAAGACGACAATCGCTTGCCGGGCGTGCAAGAAGGAGTTCGCAACTCGCGTTGCGGATGACGCGACGATCGAGAAGCACGGCCTGGGATTGCTGCTTTCGCCACGCTTCGAGTACGGCCGCAATTTTGTGACGAAGGTGTGGCAGGCCGCGACGGGTTTTGTGTTGCCGAATCTCACCACCGCCGCGCCGAAACCACTGTCAAAGAGCGACCTGGCGATCGAGGATCGCTGGATCCTCTCGCGGCTGTCGGCCACGATCGAGGAGATCGACCAGCATCTCGAAAAGTACCGATTCAACGAATACATCAACGCTGTCTACTCCTTCTTCTGGTCTGACTTCTGCGACTGGTATGTCGAGCTTGCCAAGCCGCGGCTCATGGGGCGCGACGCCGGCGGGGAATCTGTCCGCCGCGACGATGCCTCGGCCAACGCTGCGCGGCAGGTGCTTGCGTGGGTGCTGGATCAGTCGCTGCGGCTGCTGCATCCGGCGATTCCGTACGTCACCGAAACGGTCTGGAAGGAGCTGAACGCCGCCGCTCCGCGCCGCGGCGTGGCGACGCTGCACGCCTGCGACAAGCCGCTGATCGTCTCGGAGTGGCCGCGGGCCGCTGAATCGCCGCGCGACCTCGATGCCGAGCGCGAGATCGGGCCGATGCAGGAGGTCATCCGCGCTTTGCGCGAAATCCGCACCAGCCTGAACGCCATCCGCTCGCAGGCCAAGCAGCCGGCCCTGCGTACGCTGCCCGCCGCCGTCGTCCGCTGTGACGCCGCGACGGCCGCCCTGCTGGAACGCGGATCGGCGGCGATTCACCGCCTCGGCCAGGTCGACGCGGCGACGTTCAGCGCCGACGCCGCCAAGCCCGCGCAGTCGCTCAGCAAGATCCTCACCGGCATCGAGGTCTACGTGCCCATCGCCGGCCTCGCCGACCTGGAGATCGAGCGAAAGCGGCTCACCAAGGAGCGGGACGAGCTGGCCGGCCACCTGGCGCGGCTCGAAGGCAAGCTCGCGAACGAGGGATTCGTGGCCAAGGCCAAGCCCGAGGTCGTGGAGGCCGAGCGGGCGCGGCTGGAAGAGCTGAAGGCCAAGCAAGGCGCGATTGAGCGGAATCTGGCGGAACTGGGCGGCTGAAAGCGGGGGACCGGTCTCCGACCGGTCTCTTCCCGGGCTCACCCTGAGAGGTTACGAGGTCCGCGGTTCGTTGAGACCCTCTGTGAAAAGACCGGTCGGAGACCGGTCCCCCACAAGACGGCTCACCGCCGGCGCAGCACGTCCGTCTCCGCGAAGAGCGTTTCCGCGAAGTAGCTGCTGCGGACGAACGGGCCGCTGGCGACGGCCTTGAAGCCGATCGACTTGGCGGCCTCGGCCAGTTCTTCGAACTCCTCGGGCGGGTAGTAGCGCTCGACCGCGGCGTAGCGCTCGTCGCCGGGGCGGAGGTACTGGCCGATCGTGAGCATGTCGCAGTCGTGGGCGACGAGGTCGCGCATCGCCTGCTCGAGTTCCTCGCGCGTCTCGCCGAGGCCGACCATGATGCCGCTCTTGGTGACGATCTGCGGGTCGAGCCGCTTGGCCGTGCGGAGGACGTCGAGCGTGCGCTGGTAGCGGGCGGCCGGGCGGACCTTCTTCTGAAGCCGGGCGACCGTCTCGAGATTGTGGTTGTAGACCTCCGGCCGGGCGTCGGTGACGACCTTGATCAGCTCGGGCTTGCCGTGGAAGTCGGGCACGAGCACTTCGATCGTCGACTCGGGCAGCCGCTCGTGCACCGCGGCGACGCAGCGGGCGAAGTGGCCGGCGCCCTCGTCGGGGAGGTCGTCGCGGGCGACGGAGGTGATGACCACGTGCCGCAGACCGAGCTTCGCGGCCGCGTCGGCCATGCGCTGCGGCTCGTCCTCCTCGGGCGGCAGCGGCTTGGCCGTGCCGACGGCGCAGAAGGAGCAGCGGCGGGTGCATTCGTCGCCGAGGATCATGAACGTCGCGGTGCCGCGGGTCCAGCATTCGGTCAGGTTCGGACAGCGGGCCTCGACGCAGACGGTGTTGAGTTGCAGGCCGTCGATGAGCTTGCGGGTCTGGAGCATGGCGTCGCCGGGCGGCAGCGGGCGCTTCAGCCAGGGGGGCAGGCGGCGCTTGGGCGGCGGTTCGGACGAGAGAACGGGCAGCGTCAGGCTCATGAGCGGACCTCGGGCATCGCAGGGATGATAGGCGAAACCGGGCGTGATTCGTAGGGTGGGCTCGGCCCGGGCGCGGCACGCCAGGCCGGCGCGAACGGCCGGCCGCGTGGCACCGAGAAGGTCGATCTACCTCCCCCCAGCACCCGGAATGTCGAAATGCCGCCCGCCGGGACTGGAATCGCGGCGGAGACATTGAAGGTGGAGAAAGCAGTCCCGTACGGCGCCGGTAAGCTGGTGAACCGGGAGAGGGGCCGACTGTCAACGTCGGGCGGGGCGAACGGGATGTTGGCACCCATTGAGACCCCGTTTGGAGTGAGCTGGCCGAAGGTTGCCAAACTTGTTTTTCGCGTGTGGTGGGTTGGCAACGTTGGTTATCAGAACATGACGGGCCGACGGCGGCGCGGAAGATGGGTAAGAGCGGGCGCGGGATTGCGGTGCGGCGGTCGATCATATCTAGGAATAATAGAGTCTATCGCGGTTCCGCAGCGGGTGTGCGTGCGTGGCATGCGATCGGTTGGCGGGAATCGGCGGGTTCTGGCGGCGGCGAGCGGGAATTCTGCGGAGAGTACGCGAATGAGATTTGAAGGTGGGCGAGGGGCGGAGCGTTGGAGCGCCCTTTCAGGGCTTTGGAACGACGCGCGCTCGTTTCCCTAGGGCGCTGCCCTGGGCTGGAGCTGGGCCGCACCTTTGGTGCTGGGAATCGCCTGCGGCGATGCAACGCGATGCGTGCGCGGTGGGCTGAGCCCGCCCTACTTCAGCTTCAGCCGCTCGGCCGCCCGTTTGGCGGTGGCGCTTTGCATGAAGAGCTTCCAGATCAGGCCCGTGCGGGTGTTTTCGATGGCCAGGAGCAGCGGGCCCTGGTCGATGCCGATGTAGTCGTCGTGGGCGTAGTTCTGGTCGAGGTTGAACGAGTCGACGAGGCCGTAGCCGCCCGTCTCAGGGTCGCGCCAGACCAGCGGCGAGCCGTCGGCCGCCTTCAGGTCGCGGAAGGCGCGGAGGGCGGCGAGGCTCTCGGCCGGGGTGAAGGGCAGGCAGGAGCCGGCGGCGTAGGGGGCGATCGTACCTTCGAAAAGCTGCTCAGACCCGCTGAGGTTCGGCTTGACCTCGGGAACCATGTAGCCGTCGCGCCCGGCGCAGGGGGCCATGCCCCAGCGCTCGGCCGACGGAGTATTGAAATTCCCGCCCAGCTCGATGCAGCGAGCGCGGTGCGTCAGCGCTGCGCGGCGCGAGTTTTCGAACCAGTCGACCCGCGGCCCCTCTACGCCCAGCCGCCCCGGGTCGTCCGCGCCCAGGCTGCGATAGTCGATCCAGCAGTGGGCGAAGAAGTACGTGAACATGCAGCCCGGCCACGAGAGGACGAACGGGTCCATGTCGCCGTGCCGGCCGAGCGTGCGCTTGAGCTTGTAATACGTCTCGGGTGGAACCGCGTGGGCCGCATCCGGCGCGCCGACCGCGAGGAAATAGACCAGTCGCTCCTCGTCGCTCGCGACCCACCAGTGCCACTTCGTGAAATCGCCGGGGCCGTCGAGATTGCCCTTCTGGTCCGTGGGCTGCCACGCCATCGCAATGAAACCGTCCGGACTGACCGCGTAGCGCTTCCAGTCCGCCTCGGCGAGCATTCGATCGACCAGCTTCGCGACGTCGCCGCCAAAATACTCGGCCGCGGGAATCGCACCGGCGAGGAGCAAGGCGGTGTCGACGGTCGACGCTTCGGTCAGGTAGCCCGCGGTGGAGAGGCCGCCCGTGTTGAGATCCGGAAAATGCAGGTACATGCCCCATTTTCGGTTATCGCTCCTTTCGAGGAGCGATCGAAGGACGGTCGCGGCCCGCTGCTCGCCCTCTGCGCGGGTGATCCACTTCCGCTCGACGCCGATCGGCAGCGATGAAAGCTGAAAACCCACGGCGGCGATGCTTGCCACGGGGCCTTTCATTCGATCCTTGACCAGCGCGGCCGGCGAGCCCACCTCGCGCCAGAAATAGAGGAAGCAGGCATGCTGAATTTCGTCGAGGAGCTTCTCATCGTCGTTCGTGAAGCGATATTCGAGCGCCCGCGTCGTCGCCCCGGAACGCAGGACGTCGCCCGCGGCCGCCCTGTCAGCGGGGGAGGTCGTTTGCTGCGAACAGGCCGCGAGCGGGAGCGTCAGAAGGGCGCCGAGCGTCGCGAAACTCGCGAGATTCCATTGACTTGCCACGAAAATCGACGATATCGTCGGGTGAAAGCGGTGTCAAAGGTTCGCTTGAGCGCGGCCGCCGACCCGCGGAAAATGACGCTATGCCGCCATCAATCGCGGACGTGGCCGAAAAGGCGCACGTCTCCATCAGCACGGTCTCGCGCGTCATCAACCGCAGCGCGATGGTCAATTCCAAGACCCGCGAGCGGGTGGAGAGCGCGATCCGCGAACTCGGCTATCAGCCGAACGCGTTCGCCCGCGGCCTGATGCTGCGGCGGAGCGAGATCGTGGGGCTCGTGCTGCCCGACCTGCACGGCGATTTCTACTCGGAGATCATCCGCGGCGCGAACCAGCGCGCCCGGGAGATCGGCTACAACCTGGTCGTGTCGTCGACGCGCGATTCCGACGAGGGCGACTCGATCCTCGCCGCGATGCAGCAGCGCACGCTGCTCGACGGCGTCGCGGTCATGGTCTCCGAGCTGACGGACTCGATCGCCGAGGTGCTGAAGACATTTCGCATGCCCTTCGTAGTTCTTGATGACCGCGTCGAGGGCCTTGCGCACGACAGCGTGCTCATCGACCAGCGCCACGGGGCGGAAGTGATGATGCGCCACCTGCTCGAAACCTGCGGGATGCGGCGCGTGATCTTCGTCGGGGGGCCGGAAACGAACTTCGATACGCTGGCGCGCCTCGCGGCGTATCGCGCGACGCTGGCCGAGGCGGGAATCCCCGCGCCCGAAAGCGACATTTATCATCTCGACTATCAGTTCGACACGGCCGGCATGCTCGCGCAGCGCGAGTTGAAGAACTGGGTCGGCCCGCGGCATGGCGTCTTCGCGGCGAACGACGAGATGGCGGCGGGTATCATCGCGGCGGCGCAGTCCATGAACATCGCGATCCCCGATCAGCTTGCGGTCGTGGGGTTCGATGATACGCGGATTGCGCGCATGGTCCGGCCGGCGCTCACGACGATGCGCGTGCCGATGGCCCGGGTCGGGGCGGAGGCGGTCGAATTGCTGATTCAGCGCATCCTCGACCCGGATCGCGAGCCGGTGCAGGTCTCGCTGGAGCCGGAACTCATCGTTCGAGACTCGTGCGGCGTTTCGGCCGGCCGGGAATAGACGCCCTGGGTTTCGTTCCGGATTCTGGCGACGAGTCGAAATCCGGCCTGACGCGCGAGCGATGGGCCTTCCTGCGGCGCGGGCCGAATCCTCGCTGGCGCTTCGGGCTCGGATTCCGGAATCCATGCCGAAGAGTCAATCTACGCCCGACGCGTCTGGCGAGCCGGGGCGGCGCTTGCTTCCGGCGGGCGGGTCGCCAATCATGCACGCATGAGACCCTCCAGCTCCGGCAGCGCGACGATCGGCGTCGGCGTCATCGGGCTCGGGTTCATGGGCCGCACGCACGTCGCCGCCTATGAGCAGGCCCGCCAGGCGGGTTACGGCTGCCGACTGGCCGCGATCTGCGACACCGATGTGGATCGCCTGACGCCCGAGAAGTCGCCCGCGGGCAACATTGCCGCGTTCCAGAAGGGCGGCGCGCAACTTTACGACCCCTCCGAAGTCCGCACCTATTCACGCGTGGACGAGCTGCTCGCCGACCCGGCCATCCAGCTCGTGAGCATCTGCACGCACACGGAGACGCACGTCGATCTGACGCTGCGGGCGCTGGCCGCGGGCAAGCACGTTCTCGTCGAGAAGCCGCTGGCGACGCGTTCGGCCGATGCGGCGCGGGTGGCGGACGCGGCGGAGCGGGCCGGGACGCTGTGCATGCCGGCGCTGTGCATGCGCTTCTGGCCGGGGTGGAGCTGGCTGAAGCAGCGGATCGACGACGGCAGCTACGGGGCGGTCCGCAGCGCGGTTTTCGAGCGGCTCGCCAGCCCGCCGCAGTGGGCGCCGGATTTCTATGCCGACCATGCCCGTACGGGCGGGGCGCTCGTCGACCTTCATATCCACGACGCCGATTTCGTCCGCTGGTGCTTCGGTGATCCGGCCACGGTCTCCAGCACGGGGACGATCGACCACGTGACGACGCTCTACCGCTACCCCGGCGGGCCGGCGCACGTGGTGGCGGAAGGCGGCTGGGATCACTCGCACGGGTTCCCGTTCAAGATGCGGTACGTCGTGGCGTTCGAGCGCGCGACGGCGGAATTCGACTCGGGGCGCGAGCCGCCGCTGATGCTGGCGACGGGCGGGGAATTGAACCCGGTGCCGCTGGAGTCGATTACCGGCTGGGATCTTGAAATCCGGCACATGCTCCGCGCAATTCACGACGGACGCCGCGAGCTGATCGCCAGCGCGGACGATGCTGTCGGCGTCGCGCGCCTGCTGGAGCGCGAACTCGAGAGCCTCAGGGTGGGCAGCGCCGTCCGCGTCGGCTGATTCGCCGCGGTCGCCGAATCGCGTTCCGGCCCCGCATCGGGCACACCGTTTGCCGCTTAACCTCTTTGTAAAGATCGCGTTGCCGCCTCGGGCAGGTAGATGCTCATGAATCGCTCTCATCTTTCGAGCCTCGCCGCTGCTCCGCTCGCCACCGCCGCGCAGCGCCTGCACGGTCAACTGGTCGACTTGCGATCGCAGATTCACGCCGAAGCGCAGACGACGTTTGCGCGGTGGAGGTCCGAGATCGGTCGCCGCGCGTTTCTCCCCAGCGCGTGGAATCTCGCGCAGTACCTCGCCTTCCGCCACCGAGATTTGCGTTCGCTACAGCCCGAACTGACGTCATTGGGCCTCTCGTCGCTCGGACGCTGCGAGTCGCGCGTCCTGCCGACGATCGACGCGGTCTTGACCGCACTGGGCGTGATGGCCGACCCGCAGGCCCGCGCATCTCCGGTCGTGGACATGCGCCGGTTTTTTCTCGGCGAGCGGCTGCTCGCTCGGGAGACGCGGCGGCTCTTCGGACCGCCGCCGGCGCAGCGGCACGTGCGCATCATGGTCACGCTCCCGGCCGAGGCCGCGTCCGATCCGGCGGTTGTGCGGGATCTGCTGCGGCGCGGAATGGACTGTGCGCGGATCAATTGTGCCCACGGCGATCCGGCCGAGTGGGGCGCGACGGTTCGCAACCTCCGCGCTGCGGAACACGAGACGGGCCGAAGCTGCCGCGTGCTGATGGATCTCAGCGGGCCGCGGGCGCGGCTCGCGGCGACGCTTTCGGCGATCCCGGACAGCCGGGTTCGCTCCGGAGATCGGATCCTGCTCATGTCCGGATCGCCGAGACCGTCCGATGAGTTTCCGCTTCAGGCGCAGTGCGCGCCGCCGGGCGCGCTGGCGTGCATCCGCGACGGCGCGCGGGTGATGATCGACGAGGGAAAGATCGTCACGGTCGCCGAGCGGCGCGTCGCGGACGGCTGGGTCGTGCGGGTGCAGCGGACGCAGCCCAAGGGCGGCCGGTTCGTCGCCGAGAAGGGGCTGAATTTTCCCGACTCGACGCTCGAACTTCCGCCGCTGGGCCAGAAGGATCTCGCCGACCTCGACGCGGTGGTGGAACTCGCGGACATCGTCGGGTACTCGTTCGTTCAGGAGGTGGTCGACGTCGACCGCCTGTTCGGTGAACTGGCGCGACGCGGCCCGCGAGCCGCAACGCTTCCGGTGAGCATCAAGGTCGAAACCGCCCGGGCCGTCCGAAATCTCCCGGAGCTGATCGTGCGAGCGGGTGGGCGGCGCTCCGTGGCCGTGATGATCGCGCGGGGCGACCTGGCGGTGGAGCTGGGCTACGAGCGGCTGGCCGAGATGCAAGAGGAACTACTTTGGGTCGCGGAGGCGGCGCACGTGCCGGTGATCTGGGCGACGCAGGTTCTCGAACGGCTCGTCAAGAAGGGCACACCGTCGCGGGCGGAGATTACCGACGCCGCGATGGCCGTCCGGGCCGAGTGCGTCATGCTCAACAAGGGGCCGTGCATCCTCAAGGCGGTCGAGGTGCTCGACGACGTGCTTCGGCGGATGCAGGAGCACCAATCCAAAAAGACGCCGCAGCTCCGGGCACTCCGGTCATGGGTACCGGCGTAGGGCGATTTCGCCGGATGACCGCGGCGACTGTCCCTCCGGCCTGCCCTCGCGGTACGATCCGGCCGGTTCGCGGCGCTGGCGGAACGAACGCATCCGGCCCGCCGCTCGTACCATGGGCGAGGCTTCGCAGCCGCCGTCGCGGGTGATGCGGGAGTTCGAATGACCCACGAAAGCTCGCCCCGAACGGGAGATCGACCCATCGACCGACCCGCCGACCGGCTTGCGCTTTCGGATGATCTCGAACGCGCCGATGACCGCGCCGTCCGGCTTCGCAGCCGGCTTTCGATCGGGCTCAGTATCCTCGCCGTCGCGCTCGTGGCCGCGACCTTTCTGCTGATCAGCCCGCCGGACAAGGCGGAGTATCCCGGCGTCATCCCCTGGTCGCCCGGCTCACCCCTGAAGGCCCTCACGGACGCGATGTCGCTGGGCGACGCGTTTCCGACGGCGCGCGGCGTCGAGATCAAGGATGTCGTGTTTCATTTCGCGGCCGCGCTTGGTCTCGCGCTGCTGGCCGGCCGGGCGCTCGTCTCGGGACTCGTCCCGCCGCAGCGGCGCACGGCCAAGGGGGCGTGGTTTCATGCGCAGGTGCTGCTCGTGGGTTGGATCGCCCTTTCCGCCGCGAGCGCGGTGTGGGCCCCTGACGCCGCGGGAGCGCTCGGGCAGGCGATGATCTTCGGGTTCCTCGTGGGCTGGGCGATCAGCGTCGCCTGGACGCTGGAAGGAAAGGACGTGCCGCGCGTCTGCTGGGGGTATGTCGTGGCCGCGGCCGTCGCGTCCGGCATCTGCGTCTGGTACTTCTACGCCCGGAATCCGGCCAATCGGCCCGGCTTTCCGATCGGCAATCCATCCTCGCTCGCCGCCTCGATCCTCCCCGCCCTCATCATCGCCGCGGCCGTGGCGGTCGGGAGCGCCGGCCAGCTCGCCCGCGACCGCACGAATCGAGACGCCTGGAAACGGCTCCTCGGCGCCGTGTTCTGCTGGATTCCGCTCGTCTGGTGTTTCAAACTGGCGGATTCCCGCGGCGCGTATCTCGGTGCGGCGCTGGGCGCGGCCGGGCTGCTGTTTCTCTTATCGCGCGAGCGGCTGCGGCGGTGGATTGTGTTCGGCGCGTTTGTCGCGGCCGCGGGCCTGGTCGCGTGGCTCTCGACGTATAACCAGGACATCGCGATGGGGCGGGGCGACACGATCCGCTTCCGGGTTTATGCGTGGCAGTACGCGGCGATCCTGTGGGGCCGGCGGCCGATCACGGGCAACGGGGCGGGCTCGTTCCCGCAGCTTTCGGGGCTGTTTACCGATTACTCGCGCGACCGCGCGCTCGATCCCGCCGCGTTCATGGGCGAGGCTGTCGAGCATGCGCATAACGAGCTCTTCGAGGTCTTCACCGAGATCGGGCTGGTCGGGGGTCTGACGTTTGTCGGCGGCTTCGTCGCGACGCTCATCGCCGCGTCGGGACTGCTGCAGGCGAATCATTCTCCCGAGCGGCGCTGGCTGATCCTCGGGATCGTGGCCGGGTTCATCGCCCTGATGGCCGATGCGCTGTTCGGCGTCTCGCTGCGGCTGCCGGGCGTGCCGGCGATCTTCGCGACGCTGCTGGGCGTGCTCTGGGCTCTTTGCCGCTCCGTTTCCAAGCGGCGCGATCCGGAAGGGGGCTCGCGGCAGTGGTTCAAACGGATGGTGCTCCGGCGCTACCTCGTTGCCGCGGCGGCCGGGGTGCTTGCGATCGTCGTCGGGGCGGTCGCAGTCGGGAACGCGCGCGGCCTTCGATTCGAGTACGCGGCGTTCGAGCGGCTGAAAGCGGGAGACGCCGCGGCGGCGGTCGCGCACGCTGAGCGGGCGGAATCACTGCTGCTCGATCCGGTGCGGCGGCTCATCGTCATCGCGGAGTCGCAGATCCCCGCGCGGCTGGCGCTGGCGTCGAACGCATTCGGAGAATTCACGGCCACGCGGCAGAATCAGCCCGCGAGTTCACCCGTTGCCGCGGCGGATCTGGAAGCGCGCCGCGCGGAGGCGATCCGCCGCTGCCGTGAGGCATTTGAGGCGGCCGCCGATCTGGAGCGGCGTGCGCCGACGTTCGGCCGGCCCGCGGCGGTGCAGGCGCGCTGCGCGGAAGTGCTGGCCGAGCTGTATCGCGAGATCGATGTGCGCGAGTCGCTCCAGTGGGCGTCGACCGCGTGGAACGCGTGGGTGGATAACCAATTTTCGCATCGCTATGACCCGCAGACGCTGCTGAGCCTGTGCCGTTACATGTACTCGGTCGACCCGTTCCCGGCCGGTGCATTTACGGGTCTGCTCCGCGATACGCTCCGGGGCGGAGCGCCGCCGCGCGACTGGTACGACTGGCTCCGCCGCGGGCTCGCGAAACCGGGGTTTCGCGAGACGGTGGAAGCCATGGCGGCCGCCGCGGGGCCTTATACGCCGACGAGCGAGCTCGATGCGCTGATCCTCTCCGGAGCGCCGGAGGCATACCGGCTTCGTGCGGCGATCCGCGCGGCCGAGGGGGACTACGCCGGGGCGCTCGACGATACCGCCCGGGCGCTGGCGCTGTATCAACCGATGCGAACGCGTTTTCCGTCGCTGCCGATGGTTACGCTCGGCGAGCAGGCGGAATACACATTCCGTCGTGACCCGATGAATCCCCAGACCGCGATCGAGATCGTCAAAAAGGCGATCGAGGCCGCGCCGCGAATCCAGGCCCAGAAGCGTTTGGCGCTGCAACAACCCTACTGGGCGAACCTTGCCCGCTACGAACTCGCGCGGCGGGACGAAGCGGCGGCGGACCGGGCGCTTTCGACGTTCATCTCCGACGCGGCCGAGCGGGCCAGAGTCCTGCTGTCCATCCGGACGCGTCTGCTGGAAGAAGTACCGTCGCTGCAACCGTGAGCGGGCGGCGCGCGGGCGGAGCGCGTGAAACCACGCGGAAATTCGCGTTTTCCTGACGTGCGGCCGCTCCGGCGGTTGCACGGTCGAGTACCATTTCCGCCATGAAAAACCAATTTGCGCGTCGTGGCGCGGCTCGCGCCGTCATCGGTTGGACCGCGGTCTTCATCAGCATCAGTTCGGTTCCCGCGCTGCTCGCCCTCGCGCTTCCGCAGGAAGCACGCGAACGAGCGGCGTCGCAGCCGGCCAGTGCGCCCGTAAACCCCAACATCGGCCACACGCGGCATCACCATCACGCGAACGCACCGCACCCGAAGACCTCGGATGCGTCGCGCTTCACGACGAATCGGACGGGGCTCGCGCTTCCGCTGCCGACCGAGCAGGATGCGTTCACGTTCGTCGTCTTCGGCGATCGGACCGGCGGGCCAGCGACGGGCGTGAGCGTTCTCGCGGACGCCGTTCGAGATACGAATCTGCTCGAGCCGGACTTCGTGATCACCGTCGGCGACCTGGTCGAAGGCTACAACGCGGAGGAGGCATGGCTGACGCAGATGCGCGAGTACCGGAGCATCATGGATCATCTTCTCTGCCCCTGGTTCCCCGTCGCGGGCAACCATGATGTCTACTGGCGCGGGCCGTCCGACAAGCGGCCGGCGGGTGAGAACGAAAAGCTGTACGAAATGCACTTCGGGCCGCTCTGGTATGCGTTCGAGCACAAGAACTCGTGGTTCGTCGTGCTCTTCAGCGACGAGGGCAATCCGACGACTGGCGAGAAGAACTTCAACAAGCCTGACTGCCAGAAGATGAGCCCCGAGCAGTTTGAATGGCTCGGGGCGACGCTCAAGAAGGCCAAGGGGGCAGACCACGTTTTTCTCTTCCTGCACCATCCCCGCTGGCTGAAGGCCAACTACGGCGACGACTGGGATCGCGTGCACGAGCTGCTGAAATCGGCCGGGAACGTCACCGCCGTTTTTGCGGGCCATATCCACAAGATGCGCTACGACGGGCCGCGCGACGGCATTGAATACGTCACGCTCGCGACGGTCGGCGGCGGACAGTCCGGTGTCGCACCCGAGGCGGGCTATCTGCACCAGTTCCACGTCGTGACCGTCCGAAAGCAGCAGGTGGCGCTCGCCGCACTGCCCGTCGGCGAAGTGATGGACGTGCGCGAGATCACGGGGCGGCTCATGGAAGAGTGCGGCGCGCTTGCGAAACTGCCGGTCAAGATCGCGCCTCAGCTACAATTCGCCGGCGACCGCAGCGTCGATGCTGAGATCGCGACGACGATCAGCAACCCTGCGAGCCGGCCGATCGAGGTCACGCTCACGCTCGATTCGGATGACAGCCGCTGGAGGTACGGCCCTGATCACGTCCACGCCGTCCTTGAACCCGGCGCGGCGCGGGATTTCCGCTTCAAGGTCGATCGCGGGGCGGGCGCCGTCGACGACTCGCTCCGGCCGCTCGACCTGATCGTCGACATTGACTATCTCGCTGAGGGCCATCGCTACGCGATCCCGACGCGGCGGATCGAGGTTCCGGCGGGGCTCAAGTCGCTCCGGCCGGCAGCACCCGCGGAAGAGGCGTGGCTGCGGCTGAACGGCCGGGACGAGTGCCTCCAGGTCGAAAGCGGCGACATATCGCTGCCTAGCGGACCGATGACGCTGGAGTGCTGGATGAACGCCCGGGCATTCAGCGGCCGTACCGGGCTTGTGACGAAGACGGAGAGCTCGGACTATGGCATCTTCGTGAGCGACGGGACTCCGGCGTTCTCGATTCACGTTGGGGGCAGCTACGCCGAGGTGAAGGGGGAGCCGCGCTCGCTCTCGGCCGGGGCGTGGCATCACATCGCCGGCGTGTACGACGGGGCGCAGGTCCGGCTCTACGTGGACGGGCGGCTCGTGAAGAGCCTGGACCGCAAGGGCGAGCGGAAGACCAACAAGCTGCCGCTGACGATCGGCGCGGATGTGACGCGCGAGGGCGGCGCGACCTCGTTCTTCGACGGCGCGATCGACGCGGTGCGGCTCTCCGACGTCGCCCGGTACAGCGGCGAGCGATTCACGCCCGCGCGGCGGTTGCCGACGGACGACGACGCGGTGCTGCTGCTGAATATGGACGGCCTCGTCGGCCCCTGGCTGCTGGACGAATCCGCCGCGGCCGTGGTCGTCCGGCGCGTCGGTCGACCGCGGATCGAGTCCGCGGCTCCGTAGCATTCGGCGGGACCGTGCCACATCCGCGATCGACCGGTAACATGCCCGCGATGAAGCCGGAGACCTACGCTGCGCTCGTGCCGCTTCCTCTCGCCGCGGGCGGGGCCGTCTGCGCCCTCGGTCCGATGCCCAGCGAGACGAATGTCGCGGTTTCGGTCGTGACGCGCGTCGAGGAGCCGCTGGGGGCCGTCGTGTCGCTGCTGGGCGCGATCACCGATTGTGGCGGTGCACCGATCGCACTGGCCGAGTTTCTCGCGACCGTGGACCCCCACGAGATCGCCCCCAATCAGCGGACATTCGCGGACGCGACGCTCGCCCAGATGCCGCGAACGGGCCCGATCCGGATCGACGCGTCCGATCCACTCGAAGCCGCGCTGACGGACGCCGCGGCGGATGTCGGCGGCCCGCTGCTCTATTGCCGCAAGCGGCACTGCGTCTTCGCCGCGCGCTCGCCGCGCACCGGGCGCGAGCTGACCGTGTTCGCCACGCCGACTGATGCGCCCGCGAGCGCCGCCGCGGCTGCGTCCGCCTGGATCACCTGGGACGGCGGGGGGGACGCCGGGGCCGGCGAACCGATCCGGTACAGCGCACGGGCGACCGATGGAATTCGCACGTGGGATCAACTGATTCTCGACCAGGGGGTGGTGGCCCAGAGAGCGGCCGACGGGGCGGAATTCCCGCTCGAACTCACCGCCGAACTCCGCGCTCGGCACACCTGCTCGACCTGCGCTGAACGCGTGCGCTGCTACCCGGCCGACGCCGGTCACCGTTACGCGGCCGACCGGCTCGTTCCGCTCTCCTCCACCGGGGGGCGGCCGGCGTGGCGGCGGCTGGGCGAGTGGACGCTGCTGGAGGCGGGGCGAATGGTCGGCGGGCTGCCCGCATCGGTCGTCGCGTCGCGAACGGAGAGGCGCGACGCCATCGCGGAGTTTCGCACTGCCGAGGCGGTGCGCATCGAGACGGCGGGCCCGGTTCGTCTGCTCGTCGGAGAATCTGAGGGTCGCGAGCTGCTCGAACTTGCGCGCGTCAAGCTGGCGCTCGTCGCCGACGTCCTCGAACAGGTGGACGCGGCCTGGCGGATCGCGGGGCGGCCGCATCTGCGCTGGACGGACCATACCGTTCGTGCCCGCTGGGAGCCGGGCGGCCCTTGGCCGGCGACGATCTGGAACTTCCGCCCGATGCTTCGCGGCGTCGGCCTGCACCCGTTTTCGGAGCACAAGACCCGCGCCGGCCGGCCGATCGCATATCCGCCGCTCGCGAGCGACACGTCGCTGCTTGCACCCGAGGTGGCCGACTCGTTGCGGTACTTCGACGAGGCCCGCAGCGCGAACGTGTTCATCAAGAAATCGAAGGTGAGCGGCGAAACGGCCGAGGCGACGATCCTCGTTGAGGAGCTGGGCATCGCGTGGGAACTGTTCTGCCCGGCCGACGCGTTCGAAATCACCGGCAAGGGGTGGAAGGGGTCGTTCTCGCCGCTGGAGGCGCGCGACAAGAACGACGGCGCGGGCCTGCCGTTCGGCGGCGTCTTCACCGGCAAGGTCGCGGCGCTGAAAACCGGCGAGCAGGCGGACCAGGCGACGACGCGCTGGCGGCCGGTGTTCGGCCAGGCGGTCGATCTGCACGCGGTGGGGATGCTGTACTTCGAGACGCTGCTCTGGCACGAGCAGTGGACGACGCTCGGCTTCCGCGACGGCCTGCTGAAGGAGCGGGCCGATCTGACGAAGGTGTGCCTGGCGCTGCCGCCCGAGCAGCGGGAGGGTGCTTTCCAGAAGTGGGTCGCCGAGCGGTCGGAGGTCGACGCGCCGGCGGCGCTGTGGTCTCGTCGGAATCTCTTCGAGCGCCGCGAGGATCGCAACGCGACGCGGCTCGACGCCTTCCCACCGCTGCTCTGGCAGGCGATCGTCGCGCTGGGCGTGCGCATGATTTCGCACATTCCCGGCGTGAGCTTCTGCGAGAGCCGGGCGGCCGACGCGCCGCGCAGCGCTTCGGGTTCGCTGCTGCCGCTGGCCGAGATGCGCGGGCTGATCGCGCTGCTCGACGACATTCTCTTCGGGCGGGTGCGCGCTTCGGAAGAGATGCGCGGCCTCGTTGCCCCGCCGAAGAAGAACGTGGAGGTCTGACGCCATGCATGACGATGGAGCGCCGCCGCCGAATCCGCCGCCGCCGCTGACGCGCGTGCTCGCGCTGGCCCGGGCAGGGATCGAGGGCAAGCGTCAGGGCCGGGCGGTGGATGGGCCGATGACCGACTGGTCGGCGATCGCGCCCGATCTCGGCGACCATCGCCAGCGCTCGGCGATGCTCAAGGAGATCGAGTCGACGCTCGTGGCGAAGCGCGGCGGGGGCGTCGTGGTCGGGCGGGCGTATGAGGAGGACGCGGGTGTCGCGGCGCGGCTCATGCGCGACCGCGCGGCGCTGGAATTGCAGCAGAAGACCGACACCACCCGCATCGCCGAGCTTGAGGCCGCGCTGGCCCGCGAGCGCGATGAACATCGCCAGGCGATCGAATCGCTCGGGCTTCAGCAGCGCAAGCTCAAGGCTCTCCAGGAGGAGCGCGACAAGCTGCTCGCCGATCTCAGCGAGCAGGACGCCCGGCTGCGGCGGCAGGTGAACGAGACCGAGCAGCTCACGGGCCGGCTCGAAAAGCTCAAAGCCTCGCGCCAGTCGGTCAGCGACCAGGCGACGGACGCGGTCGAGGAGAACAACAAGCTCCGCGAAGAAAACGCGGCGCTGCGGCAGGCCGTGGAGGACGCGCGCCAGGAACGGGACAGCGCCGTCGCCCGCGCCCGGGCCGAGGTGGCGCTGGCCGAGGGGAACACGGCCGACGCGGCGTACCAGAAGCTGTGGCTGCGGCTGCGGACGGATGTGCCCGAGGTCTTTCGCGAGACGCACATCCCCACGCCCGAGACCTTTGAGCGCGTCAGCGACCTGCTCGTGCACCTGATCCGCGTCTTCGCGTTTGTCGAGATCGGCGTGCTCCAGAAGCTCAACGAGCTGAAGGACGTCGCCGATCCGAACGACCCGGTCACCGCGTTTCTCGTGCGGCTCAAGCGGCTTCCGCTCGCGGGTTCGCTCGACCGGTTCCTGGCCGTCGGCGACAACCGGGCGGACATGCGGCAGCTTGTCTTTTCGCTCCAGGCGTGGGCCGAGGCGGTCGGCACGGGCCTGTACAAGGCGGTCGTGCGCTCGGCGGAGATGGTGCGCGACCAGATCAACCCGCGCTCGTGGCCGCTGCCGCGCGAGGGGCTGACGGACGCGGCGATCGGCAAGTACCTGCGCGACGTGGGGATCCAGGCGATCTCGGATAAACTGGGCACGGACCTGCGGCGGATCGCGGCCGACCTGGCGCACCAGGACTACGAGTTCCTGATCCAGCGGCGGAAGTAGCGGCAGCAACGGGAGCTGGGGGACCGGTTTGCGACCGGTCTTCTCGACGGCCAGAGCGTATTCGAGGAGAAGACCGGTCGGAGACCGGTCCCCCAAAGACCCCCAAAGGCTGGGCGGAGACGAGGCGATTGATGTCGGAAGAGAAGCTGGCGGCGCTGGAAGCCGAGAATCAGAAGCTGCGGGAGGAACTGCTCGTCCTGAAGGCGGCAGCGGCGGGGACCGGCGCTGCGGATGCCGCTGCGGATTCGGGCGGCGCGGAGGGCGGAGCGGACCTGAAGGCGCTGTGGCACTATCTGCACGTCGAGATCCCCGAGATCTTCGTCGAGACGCACACGCCGACGCAGAAGACGTTCGAGCAGATCTGCGAGGCGTTCGTCGAGCTGCTGCGCTCGTTCGTGACGCTGGAGATGCACGTGCAGCACATGCTGCGCGAGCTGCGGCAGGTGGGGGAGCAGAACGACAAGCTGAACCACTTCCACATGATGCTCACGAAGAACCCCGGCCTCGTGGATACGCTGCGGGACTTCCTCATCAGCGGCAAGCGCATCACGAATTTCGCGAATCTCGTGCGGGCGCACCAGGTGTGGTCGCGGGCGTTCGCCAGCGGTTTGCAGAAGGTGCTCGTGCGCTCGCCGAACGTCATCAGCGACGAGTACAACCCGAAGAACTGGGAGGTCGAGCGCTCGGGCTTTGAATCGGAGGACGCGGCGATCGGCAAGTCGCTCAAGAAGAATCTGAAGCTGATCGCGGACAAGATCGGCACGGTCTTCCGGAAGCAGGCCTCCGACGGGGCGTATGAGGATTACAACGACCTGATGCGGCGGCGGTAGGCCGCCCGCGGCGGCTCCTTTCTTTGGGTGGGGCGGGCATTCTGCCCGATCGTGCGGAATTTCGGTGCGGGCAGAATGCCCGCACCACCCCGCGCGGCGGCTATCGCGCTATTGTCACGATAGGGAAGCCGGCTCTTCGCCGGCGCGGGATGCAAAGGAGAATCGTTATGCCAATCACCCTCGGGGCAAAGCCCGATCACGGGTTCGACGAGCCGCTCGGCCTGCTTTCCGATTGTCACCGGCGGATCGAGCGCTTCCTCGGCGTTCTGCTGGCCGTGTGCACGACGCGGCAGGGGGGCGCGCTGACTTCCGATGAGCGTGAGTCGCTGCGGCGGGCGATCGAGTATTTCCGCGTGGCCGCCCCGCGGCATACGCAGGACGAGGAGGCGTCGTTGTTTCCGCGGCTGCGGGCCAGCGCTGATCCGCGCGCGGCCGCGGCGCTCGCGGAGCTGGCGCGTCTTGAGACCGATCACGAAGTCGCCGATGGCCACCACCGGGATGTGGATGCGCTGGTGCGGCGCTGGCTGGATGCCGATGCGCTGGCCCTGGAGGCGACGGCCGAGCTGCGGCGGCTGCTGGAGGCGCTGACGGCGATCTATCGGGCGCACATTGCGGTCGAGGATGGGCGGATTTTTCCGCTGGCGGCGGGCGTGCTGGATTCGGAGGCGCTGCGGCGCGTGGGTGAGGAGATGGCGCAGAGGCGGGGTCTGACGGGGTAGGACGGGGATTCGCGGCCCGCCCCGCCCGCCGGGCGTACGACCGGCATTTCTCGGGGATCATCAGCGGTGTTCGCAGCCGGCCCGTCGGCGATCTTGATGACGACCGGGCGGTCGGGCGTCCCGGGTTCGGCTCGCCGGTGAGGTGCGCGAAATCCCACCCTGTTGCGCGAATATCCGCATTCTGACATTCTTTGGCATATCCTGCGAGCGGGGATATACTATGGGATATGCGCAGGGTCGCGCCTTCCAGCCCCAGGCGAGGGACAAACCATGACAGCTAGCCGATTCGCCGCGTCGCTCCTCGTGTTGACGTATCTCGCTTCCTCGACGGTAGTTGCGCAGTGTGAGCCGGGGTGGCTGCCGACTCCGGCGCCGCTGGTTGGAACCAGTTGCGGCGCCCCATACGCCGCCGTCTCGTGGGATCCCGATGGTCAGGGCCCGCAACCGGCGCTGTTCGTGGTTAGTGGCGGATTCAGCAGCATCGGCGGCCAGCTTTTTGCGAACGTCGCGGCGTGGGACGGCGTGGCGTGGGCTCCGCTTGGCCAGTTGGATGGGGATGTTGAGGAACTGGCAGTATTCGATGGCCAGTTATTCGCCGCTGGTTCATTCGTTCTCGGTTCGGGTGCGTCGCTCAGTCGAGGAATTGCCCGCTGGACCGGTACGGCCTGGGAGCCCCTCGGCGCCGGCGTTGCCCCGCTGAATTCCGCCGTCGTCTCTTCCATGGTGGTCATCGCGGACGAACTCTGGATCGGCGGCACGTTCGAGAGTGTCGACGGCGTGCCTTGCGCCAACATTGCGGCGTGGAACGGTTCGTCCTGGCGCTCGCCAGGTGGCGGCATGAACGGCGCCGTTTCTTCGATCTCGGAATCCCCCTTGGGGGTGGTCGCGGGCGGATCGTTTATCCAGGCCGGCGGCGTGAGTTGCAGCCGTGTCGCGCTCTGGGACGGTGCCGCCTGGAGCCCGATGGGCGCGGGCGTCAACGGTAACGTGTCTACGATTTGCGCTTTCAATGGCGAAGTTCTGATCGGCGGCGGCTTTACCGCGTCCGGCGCGTCGCAGGCGCGCCGAATGGCACGCTGGAACGGAACGCAATGGGAGGAATTCGGCGGGGGGGCGGATCAGGCGGTTCTGTCGCTTGACGTTGTCAACGGATCGCTGTTTGCGAGCGGGAATTTTTACCTCCTGGGCGGCATCCTCACACGCAAAGTAGCCCAATGGACCGGATCCGGCTGGGTCGAGTTGTTTGATCCACTGCTGGGTATGACCGCGAATCGCGTGACAGGTTTCGATGGACAAGTGGTCGTTTTGAGCAGCGCTTGCAGCGTTGGATCGGTTCTCCGTCAGACAGCGGGGGGCTGGGAGCCAATCGGCGAGGAATTCCGGTCGGGCACCGTGCGGGCGAGCATTGTCGTTCAGGATCAGCTGATCATTGCGGGCTCGATCGCAAACCCCGGCGAAACGAGCAGAGGCGTCTACCGGCTGGACGGCGATCGCTGGGACTACCTCGGGCTCGACTCTTTGATCGGGTCACTGGGTGAGTACCAGGGCGACATCATCGCCGCGGGCTTTGACACGATCCAGCGATGGAACGGCGCGGAATGGCTGCCGCTGGGCAGTGGAATCGAAGCCGGGACAGCGTACGCGATGTTGGAATTCGAAGGCGATCTCGTCGTCGTCGGGACGTTCCAACGAGCGGGGGGTATCGACGTTTGGGGCGTGGCGAGATGGGATGGAACTGACTGGCAGCCGATGGGGTTTGGTCTCCCGCTTCAACCCCTCGCGCTTGCGATATTTCAAGGTGAACTCTACGCCGGCGGTTCGTTCGTTTTCGGTCCC
The DNA here is from genome assembly GCA_045863555.1 of Planctomycetota bacterium. Lineage (GTDB taxonomy): Bacteria > Planctomycetota > Phycisphaerae > UBA1845 > Fen-1342 > JACRLV01. The sequence goes on from BTUU01000009.1 coordinate 136,908, forward strand.
AACCCACCCAACGCGAACATCGCGCGGTGGGACGGCACTGCGTGGCAACCCGTTGGTGGTGGAGTCGGCGGTTCGGTGCGGGCACTCACGGTTTACGGCGGCAAGCTGATCGCCGCAGGCTCGATTCGATCCGCCGGTGGGATTCCCGTGAATTACATCGCGAGCTGGGACGGCACGAACTGGGCTCCGCTGGGCGAAGGAACCGACAGTCTCATTCTTTCGCTCGCAGTGTTTGACGGTCAGTTGATTGCGGCGGGGAGTTTTCGGTCGGCGGGTGGACAACCCGCGTCACGGATCGCTCGGTGGGATGGGGCAGAGTGGCATCCGTTCCCCGCCGAGTTCGATCATCACATCGAGAACCTCACGGTCTTCAACGGTGACTTGGTTGTTAGTGGTCCCTTCGCTCCGATGAGCGGTTCGACGACGCCTTTCCTCGCCCGCTGGGGCAGCCGGCCGGTCGGTGATCTGGATGATGACCGGGCGGTGGGGATTCAGGACCTTGCGAATCTGCTGGCTTCGTTTGGGGCGTGTCCGGGGGATGAGAGCTACAACGCGGCCGCAGGCGGGCTGGCGGGGGATGAGTGCGTGGGGCTGGACGATCTGGCGGTGCTGCTACAGGCGTTCGGGGCAACGTGCCCGTGAGTGCGTCCCGTGCCGTGCGGGAGTGGGGGGCGTGCGCGAAATTCCCTGTTGCACGTATATACGCACTCAGACATGCTTTGGCATATCCTGCGAGCCGGGATATACTATGGCATATGCGCAGGGTTGCGCCTTCCTGACCCAGGCGAGGGACAAACCATGACAGCCACCCGATTCGCCGCGTCGCTCCTCGTGTTGATGTATCTCGCTTCCTCGACGGTGGTTGCGCAGTGTGAGCCGGAGTGGCTGCCCCCGCCGGCGCCGCTGGTCGGCACCGGGTGTGGAATCGTCAACCGCGCCACGACGTGGGACCCCGATGGCGGCGGGCCCGCACACTCCGTTCTCGTTGTTGGCGGTGATTTTACGAACATCGGGGAGCAGGCAGTCCCGAACGTCGGGGTATGGGACGGCGTCCGGTGGGCGCCACTTGGGGATTTGGATGGCGTCGTGAACGCGCTTGCCGTATACCGGGGGGACCTTATTGTCGGCGGTCGGTTCGCCCTGGACGAGGGATGGGCGCATCCGCAGGTTCTCGCGCGCTGGAGTGGATCCGAATGGGAATCGGTTGGTTCCGAGGTCGACTCTTCAGTCGCGTCCGTCACCGCGATGGCGGTTATCGGCGATGAACTCTGGGTTGGCGGGTCGTTTGCGGCGATCAATGGTGTTTCGTGCGGAAATATCGCCGCGTGGAATGGCACCTCGTGGCGGACGCTCGCAGGCGGGATGAACGACGCCGTAGCTGCAATTTCGGCAACGCCGCTTGGGGTGGTAGCGGGCGGAGCCTTCACGCAGGCGGGCGAGGCGAACTGCAGCCGGGTCGCCCTTTGGGATGGATCCGCGTGGCGTCCGATGGGCGCGGGGGTAGATCAACCAGTCTATGCGGTTTGCACCTACAACGACGATATCCTCATCGGCGGCCGGTTCACGGCATCCGTGAATCAGGCGCGACGGCTCGCACGATGGAATGCGGAGAACGCGACGTGGGAAGAGTTCGGCGGCGGAGCCAATGGCACGGTCAATTCGCTCGACGTCGTGGATGAGACGCTCTATGTGACCGGGGTCTTCAGCACACTTGGCGGCGTCAACGCGTATCGTGCAGGCATGCGGACCGGGAGCGGCTGGCTACCGATTTTCGATCCAACGCTGCGCATCAACCCAAAACAGTTCATCAGTCTTGACGGGCAGCTGTGTCTCGTCGGCGGAACCTGCTCGACGGCATCCGTGATGTATCGCGACGATCAGGGTAACTGGAACGCGGCCGGACCGGTCTTCGGTCGCGCCGATGTGACCGCCATGGCCGTAATTGACGGCGAACTCCATATCGCGGGGTCGATTGGTGATTCACCGGGCCAGACGAGGGATGTACTGCGCCTGAACGGATCACGTTGGGAACCGCTTGGCGTCGGGGACGCATGGATCAGGGTAATCACTCAGTATCAGGGACGGCTGGTTGTTGGAGGAGCCGTGCTGCGACAGTGGACCGGTTCGGAATGGGCCGCGTTTGGGACAGATGTCATCGGCCAGGTCCACACGATGATCGAATACGGGGGCGAGCTCGTGGTCGGCGGGCAGATTCGCCGTGCGGGTGACTTTGACGTCTGGGGTATTGCGCGGTGGAACGGTACGACCTGGCAAATGATGGGAAACGAACTGTACGACGTCTACTCGCTGGCTGTCTTTCGCGGTGAGCTGTATGCCGCTGGTCTCTTCTGGATCGAAGGGGCGAATGGAAGCTGTCGCAACATCGCACGCTGGGATGGCGCGAGATGGCAAGCCATCGGAACGAGCGGGCTCAGTCCGAACATTGCGGTTGCGCTCACGGTTTTTGATGACCTCCTGATCGCCGCCGGCAGCTTCACCGAGGCTGACGGGACGCCCGTGAACCGGATCGCGGCCTGGGACGGAACGAACTGGCGATCTCTGGAAGGGGGCGTGGACAGTTCCGTCAGCGCATTGACGACTTTTGGTGATCAGCTGATCGCCGCCGGGTTTTTCGGGAGCGCGGGCGGGCAGCCGGTATCTCGAATCGCACGCTGGGATGGTATCGGGTGGCACGCATTTCCCGGCAGATTTGACGGCCTCCCGCACACGCTCGTTGAATTCAATGGCGATCTTCTGGTAGGCGGGACGTTCTCGCAGGTTGGCGGGTACCCATCCAATTTCCTTACCCGCTGGGGCAGCCGGCCGGTCGGTGATCTGGATGACGACCGGGCGGTGGGGATTCAGGACCTTGCGAATCTGCTGGCTTCGTTCGGGGCGTGTCCAGGGGATGAGAACTACAACGCGGCCGCGGCGGGGCTGGCGGGGGATGAGTGCGTGGGGCTGGACGATTTGGCGGTGCTGCTACAGGCGTTCGGTTCGACGTGCCCGTGAGTGCGCCGGCGACTACTCCGCCCGTAACGGGTGATCCCGAACGAATTGAAAGAGCCGCATGACGCGAATGCCTCGCCATGGGTCCAGGACGATCAGATCGTCATCTTCAGATAGGATGACCTCCGCGCTTCCGGCGAGTGCGAGCGCAAGAACGTAGTTATCCTTTGGATCGCGGCAGTCGAGCTGCGCATTCACGTCTGAGTCCACGCGCTGCCCATACCGCTCGATACGGTCGACCAGTTCCGTGATGGCCTCAGACGCGATTTCAAACCGCGGCCGCGCCGCGACAGAACGAAGCTCGCCAAGTTGCTCGGCGTGATAGAGAAGCTGATGGTGAAACGGAGCGAGCTTGAAGAACTGCCGCGCCGGCCCTGGATGGCAGGGCGCGGATCATGAGGTTCGTGTCAATGAGCAGCCGCACGCCGGCGGTCCTCCCGCCGCTGACCGCGCACGGCGTCCACTTCCGCCTGGATTTCCTCTTCGCTCAGGGCGGGCCGGCCCGCGCGGTTCCGATCGGACTCCGACAGTACGGCGTCGAACCGCTCTGCCAGCAGGCTATCCAGCAGCGCCTGCCGCTCCTGCGGCGAAAGCTGCCGCGCCAGCTCGCGGATCTGCTCGATCGTGATCGGAATCGTAAGCGATGCCATGACATTTCGAGTTTATCGTCCGCGATGACGACGATCAACGCGCGTTCGGTGCGCAGCCTCCGAACCGCGGCGAGTTTCGTAGGATGCATTCGTTGACCACTGATGCCGAACCTCGCGGCCGCGGCGGGCTGGCGGGGGATGAGTGCGTGGGGCTGGATGACCTGGCGGTGCTCCTGCAAGCGTTCGGGGAGACGTGTCCGTGAAGCGCAGAGCCGAGGCGCGGCGTTCGGGCGTTGCGGTCGGAGGATATTGACCTCGCCCTCGCTAGCGCGTCGGGCTCGGATTTCTTGGCGCTGGCGGTGCGATTCTAACTCGCCCTCGCCCTTGCTAGCGTGGCGGGCTCGGATTTCTTGGCGCCGGCGGTGCGCTTCTAACTCGCCCTCGCCCTTGCTAGCGCGGCGGGCTCGGATTTTCTGGCCTTGCCGCGCTCCTAACTCGCTCTCGCCCTCGCTAGCGCGTCGGGCTCGGATTTTCTGGCCGCGGCGGCGCGCTCTTAACCGAAATACGCCACTGCCCGTTGAAACACATGCAGCCCGTCGCCGTGCTCGCGGGCGGGGAGCGAGGTCCAGCACGGGTGCTGCGTCCACTCGACGAACCGGTCCGGGTGGGGCATGAGGCCGAAGACGCGGCCGGTGGGGTCGCAGAGGCCGGCCAGGTCGTCGGCGCTGCCGTTCGGGTTGGCGGGGTCGCGGCCGTGGAGGCCCGGGGCGGAGGGGACGTAGGTCAGGGCGGCCTGGCGCTGCTCACGGATGCGCTGGCGGTCGGCGTCGCTCGCGAAGACGACGCGGCCTTCGCCGTGGGCGATGGGCATCTCGTACGTCCGTCCCGGTTCGAGGAACACGCACGGCCCCGGCTGGGCCTGGAGCGTCACCCAGCGGTTCTGAAAGCCCGGGGGGTCGTTATAGGTCACGGTGCACGGCCAGTGGTTGCCGGTTTCCGCGGTCGGATCGGGCAGCAGGCCCGCCTTCACGAGGATCTGAAAGCCGTTGCAGATGCCCAGGATGAGCCGGCCGCGATCGACGGCCGTGCGGAGCGAGTCGTTGAGGTGGCGGCGGAGCTGCTGGGCGAAGATGCGGCCGGCGCTGATGTCGTCGCCGTAGCTGAAGCCGCCGGGGAGGGTGACGATCTGGTAGCGGTCGATCAGGGCGGGGTTTTCGATGACGCGGCGCAGGTGGACCCGCTCCGGCGAGGCGCCGGCCAGCCGCCAGGCGTGTTCAGTTTCAAGGTCGCAGTTGGTTCCGGCGGCGCGGAGGATCAGGACGTTGACGGTCGGCATGCGGATGGTCCCCTAACAGGCGTCCGAGAATACGCGAGGGCCGGCGGATCGCCAACGGCGGGGGAAAGCGCTTGACGGCCGAGCGGCGAATTGGATAGGTTCATAACGTGACATTGCTTCACGGGGGTGCCGGACGGCGCGGCGTGGGTGCGGTGAAGGAGAGTTCACGACGTGATGGCCGGTGCGATTCCGATCGCGGAACCCGAAGTGCAGGTGAAGGAGAAGATCCTCCCACCGTACAAGGTGGTGCTGCACAACGACGACGTGAACACGTTCGAGCACGTGATCCTGAGCATTCTGCGCCTGACGCCGCTGAAGGAAGAGGAAGCGATCGAGCGGACGATCGAGGCGCACGAGACGGGGGTGGCGGTGCTGCTGGTGACGACGCGGGAGCGGGCGGAGCTGTATGTCGAGCAGTTCACGTCGTGCGGGCTGATCGTGACGTGCGAGCCGGACGAATAGCGAGAAGCGAAGCGCGAAAAGCGACGACCGCGGGACTTCGGACCGCCCTCATTCGCCCGAGTCTTCCGCCTGCGTCTTGGGGTCGATCTTCCGCACCACGACCGTCCTTCCGAACACATCTCCGAGCCGCTGGCGGTTTCGCGAGAGCAGCACGATGAACGCGAAGATCCAGAAGTGCGGGAAGAGCTCGAAGATGCGCATCAGGTTGCGCGTGATGACCTGCCAGGTCCGCGGGCGGTCGCCCTGTTCGCCGAGAACGCGCGTGCCGACGAGCATCTTGCCGAGCGTCCGCCCGACGAGCAGCTCCATCAGCAGGGCATAGGCGACATAGACGGCGACGGAGACGGCCCACCAGACGAGTACGGGGCGCGGCGGGATCGAGGTGTCCTTCGACGAGACGATGCCCCAGTCGAAGAGGCGGCCGACGCCGGCCGCGGGCTCGACGCCCATGACGAGGGCGACGACGATCGCGATCGGGGCGAAGTCGATGAGCCAGCCGAGCAGGCGCTGAAAGGCGAGTGCGAGCGCGGCGTCGGGGGGCAGGGTCACGGTCTGGAGCACACTGTCGCGGCGGAACCAGAAGAGGAAGACCATGACAAAGATCAGCACGGCGTAGAGGGCCATGTGCATGAAATTCTGGACGTAGACCGTCTGGAGCGGGGCGTTCAGCGTTGCGTCGATCGAGACACTCGTCTCGAGCGGCTTCTCTCCGGCGCGGGCGAACTGCACGAAATGCTCGCCGGTGTCGTCGACCGCGAGCAGCGCCAGGTGCTGGTTGAATCCGACGGCGGTCTTGTAGCTCTTGACCGCCCGGCCGCCGGGCAGCGGTGAGAACTCCATCGCGGTCGTGCGCCACTCGCGTCCGGGTTTTCCGCTGGCCGGGAGCAGCCGGCGCACGACGAGCTTTTCGGCCCCGTCGACGTCCTCGACGGAGACGAGGCTGGGGAGGCCGCTGAGCAGCGTGAACCAGAAGTGCTGCACGCCCGTGGCGGCGATCGTCCCGGTCTCCTTCGGCTCGCTGCCCGAGCGGTCGCGCTGCGTGACGTGGATGGACTCGCCGTCGTCGCTCCAGACGATGAACAACTCGCCGGCCGTGACGCCGACGCGCGGCGGCAGGTCGCTGGGCGGCTCCTTGCGGATCTCGTCGATTCGGGCGACGCCGCGCCACGCCGTGCCGCGATATTCCACGAGGCTGTAGGGGGCGGAGGTGCCCGCGGTGATCATCCGGTCGGCGGCGGCGGACGGGACGATTGCGAAGACCGAGTCATCGAGGAAGCCGAGGTCGATCGGCGGCGCGCCGCCGGGGACGTTTGCCTCGGTCATCGGATCGTTGACGCGGAGGGTGAAACGGTACATACCGCCGTTGTCGAAAATGAGGAGGGCGGATTTTCCCATCACGGCGAGGTTGGCGACGGGGCGGAAGACCTGGTGGCCGTCCTGGACGTCGAAGCCGGCCACGCCGGGGGCGCTGCTGGCCTCGCGGGCGAGGAGCAGGGACTGGGTGGGCGAGCTTCCGCCGATCCAGAGATAGGACTCGTCGGAGGCGACGAAGACGCGGTCGGGCGCGAAGGGCCGTGACGTCTGGGCGGCCGCGGTGAGGGCAAGCGTCAGCAGTCCTGCGAGGAGCGCTCCCAGCATGCGTGGTCGTCGGTCGCGAGTCGTCGGCGTCGTAGCGAATAGCGGTTTCATCATTGGCTCGCTGGATGATAGCGAGCCGCGCGGTTTGTCGCGCGGGACGCCGAATGCGGGTCGAAGGCGGGCACGAGGCGATGAAGAGTGGTCAAGCTGGGCGTCGGCGGCTACACTTTCGCGATGGATTTTCCGCAGCCTCTCCGGCGGTCTGCATGAGCGCTACCGAGGACATCCGCGGCAGCCTCGACGCCGGCCCCTACCGGTTCGGCATTGTCGTGGCGCGCTTTAATGAGTTCATCACGTCGCGCCTGCTCCAGGGGGCGACCGACGTGCTCATCCGGAGCGGGGCCCGGCCCGAGAACATCGTTCGCGTCTGGGTGCCGGGTTCGTGGGAGATTCCGCTGGCGGCGCAGAAGCTCGCCGAGAGCGGGCGCGTGCAGGCGGTGGTGGCGCTTGGGTGTCTGATCCGCGGTGAGACGGGGCACTACGACCACATCGCTTGGGAGTCGGCCCGCGGGATCGCGGATGTCGCGCTGAAGACGGGCGTACCGGTGACGAACGGGATTCTGACGGTGGAGAATCTCGACCAGGCGATCGACCGGGCGGGGGCGAAGGCGGGCAACAAGGGCGCGGATGCCGCGCTGGCGGCGATCGAAATGGCAGGCCTGGTCGCGACGATCGGGAAGAAGTGACGGACTCTGGGCGGGAAGTCTGAACCGGCGATGACATACCAGTATCGAACGCAAGCCCGCAAGCTGGCATTGCAGGCGCTCTGCGCCTACGAGGCGGTCGGAGACGGCTTTCGGGAGCAACTCGGGCGCTTCCTGAGCGACGACGAGATTCTCTCGGACATCGGAATCGCGTCACCGCCCGAGGCGGAGATCGTCCGGTTTGCGCATCGACTCACGCAGGGCGCCTGGAGCCGGCGCGGCGAGCTCGACCGTCGGATCGAGGGCAGCGCGGCGCACTGGAGCCTGGCTCGCATGACGCCCGTGGATCGGAATATCCTGCGCCTGGGGTTGTTTGAGCTGCTCGAACCGGTCGTCGATGCTCCGCCCGCGGCCATTATCAGCGAGGCGCTCGAGCTGGCCCGGGTTTTCGGCGACACGGACTCGCCGGCGTTCGTCAACGGCGTGCTGGACGCCGCGCGCCGGCAGATCGACCACGAGCGTGCGTCGCCCGCGACCTGACGCGTTGTCGGCGAGCGCCCGCGCCCCTACGATTCCGCCTTCGACAGTCGCGACGGGACGCAGCCCATGCCGGAAGCGGTGACATTCGCGCTCGTCACGTTCTCGGCGATCTTTTTCGTCGTTGATCCGTTCGCCGTCATTCCCATCTTCCTGGCCGTCACGGTGAATGAAGACGCGGCCCGCAAGCGATCGACCGCGCGCCGCGCGGCCATCGTCGCGACGGTCACGCTGCTCGTGTTCGCGATCGCGGGGAGCCTCATCTTCCGCGTGCTCGGCATCACCATCGGCGCGTTCCGGATCGCCGGCGGGATCCTGCTGTTCATCATGGCGATCGAGATGCTCCGGGCGCAGCGCTCGCGCACCCGCACGAGTCCCGAGGAGGAGCGCGAGGGGGTCGAGCGCGATGACGTGGCGGTCATCCCGCTCGGCATCCCGATGCTTGCCGGTCCGGGCTCGATCGCGACGGTCATGGTGCTGATGAACGACGCCCAGGGCTCGCTCTTGCGGATGGCGATCGTCATCGCCGCGATCCTCCTCACCGGGGCCCTCTCGCACCTCGTCCTCCGGGCGTCGTCGCTCGTGGAGCGCACCCTCCGCCAGACCGGTCTGAACATCGTCACCCGCGTCATGGGCCTGATCCTCGCCGCCATCGCCGTGCAGTTCGTGGTCTACGGCCTGCGCGACGTCTGGCCGCAGATCAGCGGCGCGGCGGGGCCGGGGTAGCTCTGAGGCGGCTACGATCCTGTGAGAATCGCGCGGACGCGACTCTCGACTCTCGGCGTTTTCGAGCGAACTCGCGCCGGCGGACCCGCACGGGGGACAGTGGATGGATGGGTCGATCGACCCCGGGGAACTGGAGCGGATCGCCGTACCGGACTGGGGGCTGGAGTGCCTTCACTGCCGGTATCTGCTCCGCGGCCTCACCTCGCGCGTGTGCCCTGAGTGCGGCACGCCGTTTCGCGTGGCCGATCTGATCCGCACCTGGACGCGCACCCATCCGCCTCGGTTCAGCGCAGCCACGCGTCCGCTGCCTGACTACGGACTGCACTGCTTGCAGTGTCGGGGGCCGCTTGCCGGTGCGACGGAGTCACGCTGCCCGGCCTGCGCGGCTGGGTTCGATCTGGCAGGGATCGAACCGCGCAAGGACTGGTTCATCGCCGATGAAGCGCTCGCCCGGCCGCTGGACCTGCTCAATCTCGCGGTCCTGCTGGAAGCCGAGGCGATTCCGTACTACCCGCAGTCGGGCAAGAGCTTTACGGACCTGGTGATGGGCCGGGTCGCGTTTGGTGCGAACCTGGTCATTCCGCGCGAGTTTTACTGGGATGTCCGACTGCTGGTTCGACGGGCGGCGGTCGACATCGAGCAGCGCCGTGCGCGGCCCGATGGGGGGTGGACGTGCGGCCAGTGCGGCGAGGAGTCCCCCGCACATTTCGAAGTTTGCTGGAACTGTGGAAGCACCCGGCCCGCCTGATGATCCCGATCCGCGTGCCGGCGTGAATCGGATTTTCCTTGAACCGCCGGCACGCGATGCCTACCGTACACCTGCGTCGCTGATATCCCGGGTTCGTATGACCGGAGGTTCGCCATGCGCGCTCACCTGATGCTCGTCCCTCTCGCACTTGCGTCGATCATCGCACCCGCGGCCGGACAGGCCGTGTCCTACGACATCAACCCGGCGACCGTGATGGAGGCCGATTTCTGCCTCGGGCCGTGCGACTGCGCATTACCCACGCTGATCGGGTCCGCGGCCGGGCGCTTCACGCTCCGCTTCGATCACGCGGATCCGCTCTTCGACGTGTATCGCGTCGAGGACCTCTTCGTCGTCGCGGATATTCCCGATTTTCAGCCGATCCGGCTTGTCGGGGACGGGGAGTATCGCATCGGCGGGGAATTCGCGCGGCTGCATCAGCTCAGGTTGGACGCGGAACTCTATGGCGGCGGCGGCGAGGCGCTCCACTTCGACAGCGGACTCGTCACGGCTGACCCACGGCACCCGTTCCCGGCCATCGGGATTCATGTCGAATCGGAGCGGCCGGAGCTTGGCTGCATTCAAATCCGGCTCGACCTGACCGCGGCGCCGGACGCGTGCCCGGCCGACCTTGATGACAGCGGCGATGTCGGGCTCGCGGACCTGGCGATTCTCCTCGGCGGGTTTGGTCGATCCGGCGACGCCGCTCACGCGGACGGGGACCTGGACGCCGATCGCGATGTCGATCTGGCGGATCTTTCACGCCTGCTGGCGGATTTTGGAACGGAGTGTCGGTGATCGGAGGGAGAGGCTACTCGTCGCCGCCGGTGCACTGCTCGGTGAGGATGATGGCCTCGTTGTGGTGCACCTGGGCGAAGCCGCCGCTGATCTCCAATGACTTGAAGTCGTTTCCCTTGCGGTACTTAAGCGTTCCGGCCCCCAGCTCGCACATGAGCGGGGCGCGGTCCTTGAGGAACCCGATCTGGCCGTCGTGGGCGGGGACGACGAGCGAGTCGGTATGCGTATCGACGACCTGCCGCTCGGGCGTGATGACGACGACATGGATGGAGTCTTGCTTGGCCATAGTCGAGGCAGAGTAGAAGCGCGGGGGGCCTCCGTCAAGGTGGGCGACTTTCACGGGAACCGGCCGTCGGCGGTCCGCGTCGCCTCCATTTCGGCTCCGGAAACACCGATACTAGGAGCGGGCGGGCGCAGGTTCTGCGCGCCGCCGCCAAGGGTCGACGCGACTCTGCGGCACGGCTAGGATCAGTTGGCCGCCGAGGTTATCGCTCCAAAACGACGCCGATCGAGGAGTGAACGGCGTACGAGGGTTTGCATGGTCCTGCGCATCGAAAAAGACCACCAGCGCTTCCGGCAGATCGTCAAGGGCAAGATCCGCGGCGACCTGCGGAAGTTTCTTACCCGCGGCGAGCTGATCGGCAAGGAGGGCAAGCACCTCATCAGCATCCCCGTCCGCGGAGTCGAGCTGCCCCACTTCCGCTACGGTGACAACAACGACGGCGGCGTCGGCCAGGGCGACGGCCAGCCGGGCCAGCAGGTGGGCGACGAGGACGGCAACGCGGGCATGGGCGGGGAAGACCCCGGCCGGCACATTCTCGAAGTGGACATCAGCCTCGACGAACTGGCGGATATTCTCGGCGAAGAGCTGAAACTGCCGCGGATTGAGCCGAAAGGCTCGCACAACATCACGGCCGTAAAGGATCGCTACAGCAGCACGCGGCAGACGGGCCCGGAGTCGCTGCGGCATTTCAAGCGGACGTTCCGCCGGGCGCTCCGGCGGATGATCATGACCGGGGCGTACGACGCGTCGAACCCGACGATCATCTTCGAGCGGCGCGACAAGGTGTATCGCAGTTGGAAGCCGGTGAAGAAGCCGCAGAGCAACGCGATCATCGTCTACATGATGGACGTGTCGGGCTCGATGGGGCACGAGCAGAAGGAACTCGTCCGGCTGGAGGCGTTCTGGATCGACGCGTGGCTGCGGCGGAACTACGACGGCATCGAGAGCCGGTATATCGTTCACGACGTGCATGCGAAGGAAGTGGACCGCGAGACGTTCTTCCACCTGCGCGAGGACGGCGGCACGAAGATCTCGTCCGCGTTCAAGTGCTGCCGGGACCTGCTGGACAAGCACTATCCGCCCGGCGAGTGGAACACGTACCTCTTCCACTTCAGCGACGGCGACAATTCCAGCGAAAGCGACTCGCGTGAGTGCTGCAAGCTGCTCCGCGATGTGCTGCTGCCGCGCAGCAACCAGTTCGGCTACTGCCAGGTGGCGAGCGCGTATGGGAGCGGGAACTTCATCAACGTGCTGAAGGACCAGCTCGCGGACGTGGAGAACATGGTCACGAGCCGGGTGAATACGAAGGACGACATCTACGACAGCATCAAGGTGTTTTTCAGCACGGGGCGGTAGCACCGGAGAGCACTGGTGAACTCCCGATTCCCGCGCATTACGCACGGTCCTGCAGTCATGGGAGGAAAGCCGTGCATTCGGGGGCTGCGCGTCACGGTCGCGACGGTTCTCGGACTCATGGGCTCCGGCAGAACGGACGACGAAATCCTGAGGTCGTATCCCTATCTCGAAGCTGCCGACCTCCGCGAGGCTCTGTCGTACGCGTCGTGGAGGCTCGGGGAGCCCGATGCAGCTTTTCGGCCCTGAAAAACCGTGAAGATCCTGATTGACATTGGGGTTGACTCAATCGACTGTGTAGCGCATATTCAAAGGAAGACGATTTTGAAAGGCGGTGTCTCATGCAACTCAATTCAAACACGGCTGTAACCTCCCCGGCCACTTTTTCGACCCGCTTCTGATCGCTCTTCCGCAGCGGTGAGCGATTCTTAGCCGGCCGAATCGGGCCGGGCGATTCCACCTGTTGTTTTGACTCAGAACGGAACTTCCGCGCGCCGGTGCTTGCTGCACCCGCGGTGCGCGAGATGGAGATTCTGCATGAAATCGCCCAAACGGCGACCGGAGACCCTGCGCGCACTTTGCGCGGAGCCCGGGGAAGACGATGGAATGGACCCGCGCGACGCGTACTCGCGCGCCGGCAATGATTCAAACAAAACTGGAGGGCGAAAGACCGCACAACTCTGCAAGCAAGTGGCTCGCGCGATCGAGTCGGCGCTCGCGGCATGCGCGGATGTGCGACTGCACGAATTGGAAGTTATTCGCGTCGAACCCGCACCGAACGCAGGGCGGCTACGCGTCGTGGTTCGAGTTTCATCTGGCGGCGAAACGCGCGACACGACCGCGCTCGCTCTCATCTTGGCCGCGGCAACCGGACACATTCGGAGTGAAATCGCGCTCGTCGTGACGCGGAAGCGGGTGCCGGAGATCGCGTTTCAAGTCATGGAGGACCCCGATGTCACGACCTGACCGGCGCTCCCGAAAGGCGGCCCCGATTCACTCCTGGCTCATCGAGCCGCTCGCGCCCGACGTACGTCGCGCAGTGGAGCGGTTATCGCGGGCCGACGATATCGTGCACATCGCGCTCATGCCCGATGTTCATCTCGCGGAAGGCGTGTGCGTCGGCACGGTCGCCGCGACGACGCACCTCATTTATCCGCAGGCCGTCGGCGGTGACATCGGATGCGGGATGGCCGCGATCGCGTTCGACTGCGAGGCGGATCGGCTGAAGGACGCGCGCGTCGCGACGCGGCTGCTTGACCGGCTGGCCGAAGCCATTCCGGTCCTCCTGCACAACAGCCTCTCCGCCGCGCCGGCGCTGCCCGAGACGATCGAACCGGCCGACGGCAGAGGGGTACTGGTCTCATCAGCCAAACTTGAACGCGATGCACGACGCGAAGGGCGCATCCAGTTCGGCACGCTCGGACGGGGAAATCACTTCCTCGAATTCCAGGCCGCCGAGGACGGTCGACTCTGGCTCATGGTCCACACGGGTTCCCGCCACATGGGCCAGGCGATTACGGCGCACCACTTGGCGATTGCGACGAAAACGGCCGGCGGACTCTTCCATCTCGACGCGGACACCGAGGCGGGCCGCCGCTACCTCGCCGATGTCGAGTGGGCCTGCCACTATGCGGACGAAAATCGGCGTGAGATCGTCAACCGCGCAATCGCCGTCGCGGGCGAGTTGCTCGGCTGTCCGCCGGTACCCGACTCGTTGATTACGTGCAACCACAACCACGTCCGCCGGGAGTCACACTGCGGTCGCGAGCTCTGGGTTCACCGCAAAGGCGCCGTCTCGGCGGCCGAGGGCGAGCCGGGCATCGTTCCCGGTTCGATGGGCACGTCCAGCGTTCACACGCTCGGCCGCGGCGAGCCGCTCGCCCTGAATTCGTGCGCCCACGGCGCTGGGCGCAGACTCAGCCGCGACGCGGCCCGCCGGACGGTTTCCCCGCGTCGCCTGGCGAGCGAAATCGACGGCGTCTGGTTCAATCCGCGAATCGCGGCGCAGCTCTGCGAGGAGGCGCCGTCGGCGTACAAGGACATCGACGCCGTCCTTCGGGCGCAGCGGCCGCTGGCGCGGATTGTTCGGCGTCTGCGGCCGGTGCTGGTCTACAAGGGGGTGTAAAAAACAAGAGCGAGGCTCCCGGACAGGCGCGGTCGGTTGAGCGGAAAAGCTACTTCCAGTTCTCCCGATACCACTCAATCGACCGCGCCAGACCTTCCGCAAACATCACCTTCGGCGTGTAGCCGAACAGCCGCTTGGCCGCGGAAATGTCTGCGAGGCTGTGGCGCACGTCCCCGGCCCGGACCGGGCGGTAGTCGGGCTTGATGTTCGTCTTCAGATGCTGATTGATCAGGCCGATGATCGCGTTCAGCGTGATCCGTTCGCCGCAGGCGATGTTTGCGACCTCGCCCTTGAGGCCCGGCGCGTCGCCCGCGAGCAGGTTCGCCGAGACGACGTTGTCGATGAAGCAGAAATCCCGCGACTGCTCGCCGTCGCCGTAGATGATCGGCGGCTCGCCCTTCACCATTCGCGTCACGAACGCCGGGATCGCGGCCGCGTACTGGCTGTTCGGGTCCTGGCGCGGGCCGAAGACGTTGAAGTAGCGTAGCGAGATCGTCGAGAGGCCGTAGCATTGGGCGAACGAGCTGCAATAGTGCTCCGCCGCGAGCTTGCTGACCGCGTAGGGGCTGATCGGCGACGGGGCCATCGTCTCGATCTTCGGCAGCGTCGGCGTCTCGCCGTAGGCCGCGCTGCTGGCCGAGTAGACGACCCGCCGCACGCCCGCGTCCCGCGCCGCCAGCAGGACATTCAGCGATCCGGTGACGTTGATGTCGTTCGCCTGGGCCGGGAGGTCGACGCTCTTGGGTACGCTGCCCTGGGCGGCCAGGTGGAAGACGATCTCGACACCCTGGCACGCGGCCTTCGTTGTCGCAAGGTCGCGGATGTCGCCCTTGATGATCTCGATGCGGTCGCGGACCTCGTCGAGGTTCTTCTGATGGCCGGTGCTGAAGTCGTCCAGAACGCGGACCCGGTCGCCGCGGGCGAGGAGCGCCCGCACGATGTGACCGCCGATGAACCCCGCGCCGCCCGTAACGAGTGTGCTTGCCATGATCCTTCCCATACGACGGCCGCCCGGCCGGGGATCGCGAAATTCGCAGGACGGGCCTGCCCCGTCGAACGGAGGGAATCGTACCGGTATTCCGTCTCAGCGCCCCGGCGATCCGGCGGCCCGGCCGCACTCCGGACATCGCTGCGCATCCCCTTCGGGAAGCCCGATCAACGAATACCCGCAGCCCCGGCACCGGTGCGGATCGGCATGCCGCGCGCCGCGCAGGACGCCCCACGCATGCGCCGCCACGATCGCCGCGAGCAGCATGGGCTGCCAGAGCGGGATGATGAGCACGTGCGCGCCCATCGTCGTCGCATGAAACGGCCGCCACGCGTTTCCGTAGTCGGCGTACCAGTCTTCCATCCAGTAGCTGTTGAAGACGGGAGGGTCGGAGATCGGCGCCTGGCCGACGACGAGGGCGGAAGTTGATAGGCCGATCCGCGCCGAGCCAACGAAAAACCCGATCGAACGCCGCGCCGAGCCCAAAAACGCGACCAGGCACACCGCCGCGACAATCGTCGCGGCGATGCACCGACGTTTCATTTTTCGGGGATCAAAGCTGCCGGGGGTTCTCGTACGAACATCTCGGGCTGCCATCGCGTCCGCCTCCCTGCGAATTCGCGGGTAGCGTACCGCATTGGCGTCCGCGTGCGATCAGACCGCGTCTGAGACGTCGTCGACCAGCACGCACGCCTCGCCCTGCGTGAACACCGTCAACCGCAGCGGCACCAGCGTCCCGCGCA
The DNA here is from genome assembly GCA_045863555.1 of Planctomycetota bacterium. Classification (GTDB taxonomy): domain Bacteria; phylum Planctomycetota; class Phycisphaerae; order UBA1845; family Fen-1342; genus JACRLV01. Next base: position 152,885 of record BTUU01000009.1, read on the forward strand.
CATGCACACGCTGGCCGCGTCGATGCGTTCCGGCATCGGTGATCGCATACTCGTGCCCGTCGTCCGTGCGGAGCAGCGGCAGGCCGTCGCGCTCGACGAGCGCCCCGACGGCATCGAATGCGCTGTCCATCGGCGTGATGTCGTTCCGGCGGATGCGTCCGGCGATCTGGCGGCTGACGCTCGCGGACGAGTGATCCACGAGGCCGGACACGCGGACCCACGCGCCGGCCGGCATCGAGCCGACGTAATCGAGTTCGTATCGTCCGCCGGCGTCGGCCAGGAGGACAAGTCCACTCCCTTCCTCAACCAGCAGGCCGGACTCCTCGAAGGGGTAGAGCTCGACGCGTTTCGCAAGTTTTGTCGCGACCATTCGGCACTTCTTATCGGTCGCCCCCCAGCGCTGCTTCACACGGGCGGCCGTCCTTCCGCAGGGATTGTTCGTATGTCCGGCCCCGGAGGCAAGGCCCACGCACCGAAGTCCTGAAAAAGAAAGCGTTTGGGAGTTGCGAGCGGCCTGATACAATGCTTGGGCGTTGGGCGCGTCGAGGGTGCGGCCGGATGGACAATGCAATCGCGCAGACGACCCGGCTGCTCGCCGATCTCGGACGGGGTGACCGCGCCGCGGCGGGGCAACTGCTGCCTCTGGTCTATGAACAGCTCCGGGCGCTTGCGTCGAGCTACTTCCGCGGCCAGCGCGCCGACCACACGCTCCAGCCGACCGCGCTGGTTCACGAAGCGTACATGAAGCTCGTGAACCAGACTTCCGCGCAGTGGAACGACCGGGCGCATTTTTTTGCCGTCGCCGCCCGGGCGATGCGGCAGGTGCTGGTGAACCACGCGCTCGCGGCGAACGCTGACAAGCGCGGGGGCGGCCGCACGCGGATCCTGCTTGCCGACGACCTGGCGCCGACGCCGGAATCGGAATTCGATCCGATCGCGCTGGACGATGCGCTGACGCGGCTCGGGAAGATGGATGAACGCAAGGCGAAGGTCGTCGAGCTGCGTTTCTTCAGCGGCCTGGCGGTCGATGAAGTCGCGCACGTGCTTGGCGTCTCGAAATCCACGGTCGAAGCGGACTGGCGGCTCGCCCGGGCCTGGCTCTCGAAGGAACTCCGCGGAGCCCTCTGATGGACAGCGAGCGCTTCCGCAAAGTCGAGGAGATCTTCACGCGCGCGTCGCAACTGGCGCGCGGCGAGCGCACGCGGTTTATCCAGCTCGAATGCGGCGAGGACGGCGAACTCCGGGCCGAGGTCGAGGCGCTGCTCACGCACGACGACCGCCCGCCCGATTATCTCCGCACGCCGCTGCTCGACGCGGGGCTGACGCTCCGCGACCAACTGCGGAAAATCGCCGCGCAGCAGCCGCACAGCGAGATCCCCGAGCGCATCGGCGCCTATCGACCGAAGAAGATCATCGGCGAGGGCGGGTTCGGCGTCGTGTACCTCGCCGAGCAGGACATGCCGCGCCGCACGGTCGCGCTGAAAGTCCTCCGGCCGGGATTCGCGACGCGAAACGTTCTCAAGCGCTTCGAGTACGAAGCCCAGGTGCTGGGCCGGCTGCATCATCCGGGCATCGCGCAGGTCTACGAGGCCGGGACCGCGCTGGTCGGCGATCGGCCGCAGGCGTTCGTCGCGATGGAGTACATCGCGGGGCTTCCGCTCACGCAGTATGCCCGGGAAAAGAAGATCGGCATCCGCGAGCGGCTCGAACTCATCGCGCGGATCTGCGACGCGGTGCAGCACGCGCACCAGAAGGGGATCATTCATCGCGACCTCAAGCCGCTGAATATCCTCGTTGTCGAAGAGGACGCGACGACCGCGATCGTCGGCGGGTCCGGCGACTCACACGCACGCTACACGGCCCTCCGTGCTCAGCCGAAGATTCTCGACTTCGGCGTCGCCCGCGCGACCGACCCCGACCTCAGCAGCACGACGCTCCAGACCGGCGTCGGCCAGCTCGTCGGCACGCTGCCCTACATGAGCCCCGAGCAGGTCGCGGGCGACCCGGCCGAGATCGACACCCGCTCCGACGTCTACTCGATCGGCGTGCTGCTCTACGAACTGCTGACCGGCCGGCTGCCCTACGACCTGGGCAGCAAGGCGATCCCGGACGCCGCGCGTGTCATTCGCGAGCAGGCGCCGACCCGGCTCGGCTCGATCAACCGCCATCTCCGCGGCGAAATCGACACGATCGTTCAGGAAGCGCTCGAAAAGGACAAGAAGCGCCGATACCAGTCGGCCGCGGCGCTCGGCGAAGACATCCGCCGCTATCTCCGCGGCGAGCCGATCGCCGCCAAGCGCGATTCGGCGCTCTACGTCATCCGCAAGCAGCTCAAGCGTTACTGGGCCGCGACGACGGTGGCCGCGACCTTCGTGGTGATGCTGATCGCCTTCGCGGTTTACGCCAGTCTTCAATCGCGCATGTTCCGCACTCTCGCGGAGCGCGAGTCGGTCGCGAGCGCCGAATCACTGCGGCTTCTCGGCGAGGCCCGCGTCGAGCGGCAACGCGCCGACATGACCGCTGCCGAGCTTCAGAGCCAGCTCATCGCCGCGAACATCGAACGCGGCCGCCTGCTCGGCCGCACGGGCGCGCTTTCCGCGGCGGAAAACCTCATCTGGCCCGAGCATCTCCGCAACCACGAGTCCACGCACACCTACTGGGCGCTCTGGGAACTCTACGCCCGCGAGCCGTGGCTGACCGCCTTCAACGCCCACAACGGCAACGTGACGGGCTGCCGGTTTACGCCCGACGGCCGGTACCTCATCACGGCGGGGATGGACGGCAAAATCCGCTTCTGGGATCCCTCGTCCTGGGCGTGCATCGACACGATCGCTGCGCACACGCGCCCGATCCGCGGCTTCAGCCTGAACCCCGACGGCTCGCGGCTCGCAACCAGCGCCGCGGACGAACAACTGATCATCTGGGACGTGGGCCGGCGAATCCCGATTCGGAAACTGCCGGGTCTGGCGTCCGAGATGACGATGGTCGCGTTCAGCCCCGACGGGCGGCACCTCGCGTCCGTCGGCATCGAGTTTGGGGCGGTTCGGATTTTCGACGCGGAGACCGGCGAACTCGCCGCATCGCTGCCGATCTCGCCTCGCGGGGCGCACACGGTGGTGTACAGCCCGCTGGGACGCGAGCTTGCGGCCAGCGTGCGGGACAACACCATCCGCGTGTGGCCCGATCCGCTGGGGGACGCGCAGAAGTCGTTCGCCCTTCGCATACCCAGCGGCAGCGCCGGAAACATCGCCTATTCCGAAACGGGGCGCCGGCTCTTCGGCGGCGGCGACGAACGGATCTTCCGCGCCTGGGATCTCGACACGCGCGAAATCGCGGGCGTGCAGCAGTCGCCCAACGACACGGTGAGCACGCTCACGTACGTTCCGGCGCGATCGCAGATCGCGACGACGGGCTGGTGGGCGATCAACCTCTGGAACCCCGAGACGCTCTCGCTCGAACAGACGTACATGACGCCCGAGGGGACCGCGACGTTCGATTTCAGCGGCGACGGCCGCTTCCTCGCGCTCGGCGCGACCTCCGGTGATGTTCGCGTGCTGGAACTGGAGTCGCGCGGCTCGATCCTCCGATTCGACGGCCATGAGTCGCGCAGCACCTCTCGAATCAGCCCGGACGGCAGCCTGCTCGCCGTCGGCGACGCGCGCGGGAACCTGCGGATCTGGGACGTCGCGCGCAACCGGCCGCTGGCGACCTGGCGTGCCCATGGCAGCCGCATTCACGCGATCCGGTTCGACCCGCGCGGCGGCCCGCTCATCGCGACCGCCGCGGCCGATCGGCTCCTGAAAATCTGGAATCTCGAGACCGGCGCCTGCGTCGATTCGTTCTTCAATATCCGGACGCGCACGTCGTCCGCATTCGACTGGAGCCCCGACGGGCGTCGCATCGCGTTCATGGGAAACGATCAGTATCTGCACATGATCGACACGGGGAACTGGACGGAATCCGGCGCTTTCTATGTCGATGCCGGTGAGATGCTCGGCGTCGCCTTCGGGCACAAGACCGAAATCCTCGCCACGACCACGCGCGGCGATCCCCTGCATGTCTGGTCGTTCGACGGCCGGCGGCTCGCGTCGTTTTCGACGGGCTTCTCGAACTGGACCCCGGCGTTCAGCCCGGACGACTCGCTCGTCGCGACCGGCACCTGGGCGTGGGAGATCGAGGTCTATGACTGGCGCCGCAATGAAGAGGTGGCGCGACTCACCGGGCACAGCTCCACGGTCTGGACAATCGAGTTTGACCCGAGGAACCCGCGTCTGATCGCTTCGTCGGCGTCGGACGGCACGACGCGCCTCTTCGATGTGTATGACCAGCGGGCGCTGCTCACGCTGGACGCACTCTCGAACTCCGAACTGCTCAGCACCAGCTACACGGCCGATGGTTCGCGCCTGGCTGTATCGAATTCCCTGGGCCAGGCGGTTGTCTACGACCTGACCTACTTTGCGCGGCATATCGCCGGCCAGGTGGAGCGGCAGGCGCGCCGCCTGCCGGAAGACGATCCGGCCCGGGCGGAGATCAGCGCGTGGTCTCGCGAGGTTCTGAACGCGCGCCGGCTATCGGACTCCGCGGAGGCGCCCGATACGCTCGCCGCGCGACTGCGGCCGTTCGTCGTGCACTGGGCCGCAGCTTTCCCGCGCCCCGATCGTGCGGCGGCTGAACCGAATTCTCAGCCGTAGTTTTCGATTTTCGCGTTTTGACTCTGTTGATTTCCGATCCTAGAAACAGAAGGCCCGAAGGCGCGGACAGTCTTTCCCCCTCGCGCCTTGCGAACTGTTCTGTAACTGCTTTATCTGGAGAGGGTTATGAAAAACTGGAAATTCGCCTTCGGAATCAGCGCCGTCCTGGCGGCCGGCCTTGCGTTCAGCATGGGTGGCTGCCCCCGTTCCGCGTCGGGAACGGGCGATGGGTCCGAGCTCGTGAACGAGGATGGGTCTGGCGGCAGTTCGAATGTCGGGGACGACTCCGGCGGGAGCAGTTCCGACGGCAGCAGCTCGGGCGGCAACAGCTCCTCGAGCGGCGGCTCCAGCGGTGATTCCGGCGGCAGCGGCGATTCCGGCGGTACGGATGGCGGCAGCGGCGGGTCGAGCGACGGCGGCGGCACGGGTGACGGTGGAACGGGCGGCGGTGACGGCGGTTCTGGCGGGGGCGACGGCGGTTCGGGTGGCGGCGATGGCGGCGGCGGCGGGGGCGGTGACCAGCGCACCGGCGACCTCGACGGCGACGGGATCATCACCGAATCCGACATCCTGCTTCTCGGGGCTGCGTTCGGAAGCGACACCGCGGCCGCCGATTTGAATTTCGACGGTCTGGTCGATGTCCGCGACCTGGCGCTTCTGCTGGCGCGGATCCCCTAAAGCCCTGTGGTATAAGATTTAACGCGATCGGGTCCGCGGCCGACGGGCGGCGGACCCGATCTTCTTTTTCCACACCCTTTTCGTGCCCTGCCTCGTCCCCGGGAACGGGAGTTGCCGATTGCCAGTAGACTGTTCGCGCGGCGGTCGCGAGAGGGGCCCGCGGCGATGGCCAAGGGGAGTCCTGGCGTGAATATTCTGGGTGCAATGCTCATCGGCGGTCTCGCGGGCGCGGTGCATGTCATCAGCGGACCCGATCATCTTGCGGCCGTCGCGCCGCTGGCGGTGAACCAGAAGCGGCGTCCGTGGATCGCGGGGCTCTACTGGGGCGTCGGTCATTCGACGGGCGTCTGGGCGCTCGCGCTGCTGGCGATTCTCTTCCGCGCGTGGCTGCCGGTCGATGCCGTTTCATCGTGGAGCGAACGGCTGGTCGGCGTGGTGCTGATCGCGATCGGCCTCTGGTCGCTGCGCGCGGGGCTGCGGCGGCAGATGTCGTCCTTTGACCACGAACACGACGGCTATCGGCACACGCACGTCGACCTGCCGGGGTCGCCGGTCGCGCCGCACGCGCGCGAATCCGGCCATCGACACGGCCATCCGGCGCTGGGCGTCGGCGCGCTGCACGGGCTCGCGGGGACGTCGCACCTGATCGGCGTCCTGCCGGCGCTCGTGCTGCCGAGCGCGGCGGCCGCGACGACGTATGTCATCGGCTTCGGGCTGGGCTCCGTTGTGGCGATGACGGCATTCGCGTGGGTGGTGGGGCTGATGCGGACGCGGCTCGAACGGATCGGCATGCGCGCCGCGCGCGGGCTGCTCTTCATGAGCTGTTTCGCGGCAATCGGCATCGGCGTGTGGTGGCTCGTGGCCGCCGGCGGTCCCGCGTCGGTCCACTGATTCAAACGGATAGCCAGCGAGCGGAATAAAAAAGACGCGGCCGGGGTTCACCCGACCGCGTCGTTCTGTTTGCACGTCAGGCGGTGCTGGTCAATGAGCGGCGCGGGGCGTGTGTCCGCCGATCCGCATGCCGTAGAACGAACGCCAGACGAAGAACGCCGAGATCGCGAAGAAGACCGCGGCGAGGACGTGGACGAGCGTCGTATTCTGCTGACCCTCGGGCAGTCCCTTGCTCTGAGCGTAGACGATGCTGACGGCGAGTTCGACCGCGAGGAGGCCGAAGAGCGTCGAGAACTTGATGACCGGGTTCATCGCGACGGAGCTGGTGTCCTTGAAAGGGTCGCCGACGGTGTCGCCGACGACGGTCGCGTCGTGCAGCGGCGTGCCCTTGGCCTTCAGTTCGGTCTCGACGATTTTCTTGGCGTTGTCCCAGGCGCCGCCGGCGTTGGCCATGAAAATGGCCTGGAAGAGGCCGAAGAGGGCGGTCGAGACGAGGAACCCGATGAAGAAGAACGGCTCGTAGAAGGCGAACGCGAGCGTGGAGAAGAAGACGCCGAGGAAGATGTTGAACATGCCCTTCTGAGCGTATTCGGTGCAGATCGTGACGACCTTGCGGCTGTCTTCGACGCTCGCCTTCGTCGAGCCTTCGAGGCGGATGTTTTTCTTGATGAACTCGACCGCGCGGTATGCCCCGGTGGTGACCGCCTGCATCGACGCACCGGTGAACCAGTAGATGATGCAGCCGCCGGCGATCAGGCCGAGCAGGAAGGGCGGGTGCATGAGGCTGAGTTTCTCCAAATTCTGCGTGAGTCCGTGCGTGAGCATCACGATGATCGAGAAGATCATGGTCGTGGCGCCGACGACCGCGGTGCCGATGAGCACGGGCTTGGCGGTGGCCTTGAAGGTGTTGCCCGCGCCGTCGTTTTCTTCGAGGAACTCCTTGCCCTTCTCGAAGTTCGGCTTGAATCCGAATTCCTTTTCGATCTCCTGCGAGACGTTCGGGATCGTCTCGATCGTCGAAAGCTCGTAGACCGACTGCGCGTTGTCCGTCACGGGGCCGTAGCTGTCGACGGCGATCGTGACGGGGCCCATGCCCAGGAAGCCGAACGCGACCAGGCCGAAGGCGAAGACGGCCGGCGCGAGCATCAGCGGGGGATTGGTCGGGAAGGTCGTCGCGACGAGGTAGGCGACGCCCATCAGGCCCATGATCGCCATGCCGAGCCAGTAACCGCTGAAATTGCCGGCCACGAGGCCCGAGAGGATGTTCAGCGAGGCCCCGCCTTCGCGCGAACTGGTCACGACTTCGCGCGTGTGCGCGCTGTGCACGGACGTGAACGCCTTCACCAGCTCGGGGATGATTGCGCCCGCGGCCGTGCCGCAGGTGATGATCGTCGCGAGCTTCCACCACATGCTGCCATCGCCGCCGAGCGTCGGGATGAGCAGCCACGAGGCCAGGTAGGTGAGGGCGATCGAGACGCCCGAGGTGATAAAGACGAGGCTGGTCAGGGGGTGTTCGAAGTTGAACTTGGCCGCGTGGCCGTACTTGGCGTGGGCCATCAGGTCGTTGATGAAGTACGAGCCGGCGGACGCGATCACCATGATGATTCGCATCACGAAGATCCAGACGAGCAACTGCACCTGGACGTCGGCACTGCTGACAGCGAGAAGGATGAAGCTGATCAGGGCGACGCCGGTTACGCCGTAGGTCTCGAAGCCGTCGGCGGAAGGGCCGACGGAGTCGCCGGCGTTGTCGCCCACGCAGTCGGCGATGACGCCGGGGTTTCGCGCGTCGTCTTCCTTGATCTTGAAGACGATCTTCATCAGGTCGGAGCCGATGTCGGCGATCTTGGTGAAGATGCCGCCCGCGATACGCAGGGCCGCGGCGCCGAGCGATTCGCCGATGGCGAATCCGATGAAGCAGGGGCCCGCGAGGTTGCCGGGGACGAAGAGCAGGATGATGAGCATGATCAGCAGCTCGACGCTGATCAGCGCCATGCCGATCGACATGCCGGCCTTGAGCGGAATCGCGTAGGTCGGGAAGGGCTTGCCGCGGAGCGATGAAAAGGCCGAGCGGCTGTTTGCGTAGGTGTTGACGCGGATGCCGAACCAGGCGACGCCGTACGAGCCGGCGATGCCGACGAGGCTGAAGAAGAGGATGATCAGGACGCGGCCGGCGGGCATGCCGGTCTGCTCGATCTTGGTGACCGGGTCCTGGTAGTGCGTGAGGAAGCCGAAATAGACGCCGACGACGGCGGCGATGAAGATCCACAGGATGCCGAGAAATTTGCCCTGCTGAATGAGGTAGGCCTTGCAGGTTTCGTAGATGAGTTCGGAGACTTCGCGCATCGATCGGTGAACCGGCATGTTGCGAAGTTGACCGAGAATCACGATGCCGAAGATGAGGCCCAGGGCGCTGATCACCAGGCCGCCGAGCAGCAGGTTGTGCCCGCTGAGGCCGAGGAATTTGGCGTCGATGGTCGAGCCCGTCAGATCGGGCAGGACGAGGTTCGCTTCGCCGCCGGGTTTGTGCGCGCCGCCGCCACCCTCGGACGCGAGGGCCGCGGGCACTGCACTGAACGTCGCGGCAATGATGGCCGCTATCGCAAGATTCTTCAGCGTTACCAACACAGGGGAGTCTCCAGAGGCGGATTCTTCGGAAGGCAATGCCGCCGCGAGGGCGCACGCCGCAGTTCGTCCGACCGGGTTTCGGTCCACGGGTTTCGAACGGTCCGGCGGAAGGCCGGGCACGCTACCAATACCGAGAGCCCCGCTCGACAGGCCGCGCCGGCCGCCGAACGACGCTCATTCGGAGTTCACGCTGAAGTGCAACCGGAGCTAGTCGCGGACGATGCGCTTGATCGACTTGCGCACCTTTCGCCGGCGGCGTTCCGAGGGTTTCTCGTAGTAGCTGGTTCGCTTGATGTCGCGCTGAAGGCCCTCCTTCTCGCACAACTTCTTGAAGCGGCGGACCAACTGCTCGACCGACTCGTTACTGCGAACCTTCACCCGAATCATGCACACCCGGTCCTTTTGCTCTCAGCGTGTCTCCCAGGCGCACCACGCGCCGCCCCCGTCACAGGGGGTCGTGCATCATAGCGCGACGACTGGCGCCATGCAAGGGACGAGCGCACACCGCGCGAATCCGCCGCCGGTCTGCCCGCCGAACCCAGTCTGCGAGCCGAACCGCCGGGGCGGGGGCGCCCGCGAAGGTCGCTAAGTCATGCGATGATCGCGTCTTATGGACGAACCGCGCTTCGCGGACGGGTCAAGGCTTGTCGTTCCGCCGGAAGATCCGCCGCTTGGGCCGGTCGTCCTCGTCGCGGTCCTCGCCCGAGTCGCGCAGCTTCTTCTTGATTTTGTCGACGACCTTGCTCGTCTTCGACGGGGCGAGCTTTACAAATGTCCGGTACGCCGCCGCGGCGAGCTTCGGCCGCTTCAGCCCTTCGTACGCCTTGCCCTTGCCGTAAAAGGCGTGCGAACACCGCGGATTCTTGGCGATGACCCGGTCATATTCACCGATGGCGAGTTCGAACTGCCCCTGTCGACTGTAGGTGTCGCCCATGGCCAGATTGGCGTAGAAGAAGCTCGAATCCGACTTGATCGCCAGGTTGAAGAACGAGAGCTGCTCCTCGTAGCTCGGGGCGACGAGGCCGCGGCCGTACGCCTGGTAGGCCTCGGGGGTTGTCTGCGCCTCGCGGTGCACTTCGGTCCGGCGCTCTTCGGTTACGACGATCCGCTCCGCGGGCGGGGCCTCGACCACCGTCGGACGGGCGTCGACGATGACGACCTTTTTCTGGAACGATTCGATCACGGCGTCGGCCAGCTCGTTGATCCCATCGAAAATGTGCTTGAGCTTCGCCGTCACATTCGCGGTCTGAAGGATCTCGGACGTCGCCACGTCGATGACCCGCGCGTTGAACTGCACATCTTCCCCCGCGCAGGTAAACGAGCCGACGACCAGCCGCTCCGCACCGATCACGCGACCCGTCTGCCGCGCCGTCGCCGGATCGGTTACGTCGAGCTTCTGAAAATCCTGCTCGCCCAGCAGTTCGACCATCTGCGCCCGCTCGACCACGACCAGTTCCTGGACGACGCCGAGCTTGCTCGTGAGCGTCTCGGCCGAGGCCGGTCCGATCCAGTCTGTGTCCGCGTTCGGGTTCAGCGCCTTGAACGGCAGCACGCCGATCGTCACCGTCCGCGCAGCGGCTTCCTGCGCCGTGGCGGCCGTGGCGCCGCCGAGCCAGGTGAAAAGAATGAGCGCCGGCATCCATCGCAGTGTGTTCATCGCATACCTCCAGGGTGATCTTAATCCGGACGGCCGTCGGCCGCGCCCTATTCACTCGCCCGCGGATTTTTCCGGCTCGCGCGGGGCGGGGCTGCTTGCGGCCGGGCGGCTTGCGGGGGCGGGCCGGGCGGCAAGCGACTCCTGGAGCGCGAGCACGGCGAACGCGGTTCCGTAGGGCTTGCCGTAGCTGTTCATCGGGTAGTCCCACATCGAGCCATCCGCCTCCTGCGTCTTGACGACCTCGCGCTGGAAACGCTCCCAGTATTTTGCCCGGTCCGCTTCCGGAAGCTCGCCGATCACCTTCGCCGCGTAGTAATGCCCGAAGAAGTAGAAATACGCCGCGTTTGCGTAGTAGGCCTCGTGCGGGATCGGCCGGCCGCGGGCGATGTCGAGGAAGCGGTGCTCGCGGAAAAAGTGCTCCAGCCCCTCGCGGAGCATCTCGACGTCGATCTCCCGGCCCGGGGTCTGAAAGCCCGCCTTCGCGGCGCGGAAGAGCACCAGGTTGCACACCTGGATCCGCCCCAGCGATCCCTTGATGTTGTTGATGCCCTCGGAGTGTCCCGGCGTCGAGACGATGTCCAGGCTGTACGTGTAGGCTCCGGTGGGCAGCCGGCAGCGCCGGATCGCCCGCACCGCCCGCTCCAGCATTGACCGGTCCGGCTCGAATCCCGCCGCCTTCGCGTCGAGCATGGCCAGAATCGCGGCTGACGTCATGAAGCTCGTGGCCCAGTTCGGCGGAAACGTCACCGTATCGCCCGAGTCGTAGTATCCCCAGCCGCCCAGCGGCGTCTGGTATTGTTTGAATCGATCGAGCAGCCCGCGGATCGTCTTCGCCAGCGATTCCCGCCGCGCGGCGTCGTTCGCATACCGCGGGCCGGTGTACGCATCGACCGCGGCCGCGAGCCCGTAGACAAACGCCCATGTATTGTCGACGTCCCAGTCGCTGATGCGCCGGGCGTCCACGGCATGGGTGATGATGTACTCGATGCCCCGTTCGTAGGCCGCGTCGCGCTCCGGCGTGCGCTCGACCGCGTTCATCGCCAGGCAGCCGAGCCCGGTCGTGGCGATCGTGAACGCCCGCTGCGACGGCTCATTCATGAATGCATCGTCGAGGCCGAGCAGGGCATCCCGATGCGAGCCCCACGCGCCGTCCGGGTTCTGATCCTTCAGCAGAAACGCGACGCCCCGCTGAATCGCTGTTCGAACCGTGTCGGCTGTGATCGGTTCCACCGGTGTCTGGGCGGCGGCCGGCGCGCTGAGGAAAGACAAGATCAGGACTGCCGCCAGAGCGCCGAAGTTCCGTGTCCACATGCAGATGCAACCTCCGAGGGGGGCATTCTACCCGAACGTGGAGACGGGCCGGCGCTCGAAAGTCCTCTAATTTCTGGATTTCAGTGGACATATCCGGGTTCGTGGGCCTAGGATCGGCGGGTGCGGCTCTTGGCGGGCACGCACCCTTGCACGCACGATTGGCCGACTCCGTCCGATTCGCCGGCGCTATCAGTTTCGCATCCGACAGTTCCTGCTCCCGCCGGGAGGTGCGACAGCATGCATTCGCATTCCACAGGCCTGATCGCCCGCGGCGATCTCACTGCCGTCCGTGAATCGTCGATCGCCCCGCAGCGACGACCTTTCGTCACCCGCGAGACCCTCCGCCAGCCCATCAACGCGATGTCGGTCGATGTTGAGGACTGGGCCCAGTCTACGCTCGGGCCCGAGCTGCCGCTTTCGCGCCGCTTCGAGACCAGTACGCGGCGGATCCTCGAGGCGTTCGCCGCCCGGGGCGTTCGCGGCACGTTTTTTGTCCTCGGGCTCGCCGCAGAGAAGGCCCCGCACATCGTTCGCGAGATCCAGGCGGCCGGCCACGAAGTGCAGAGTCATGGCTACGGCCACGAAAACCTTCACGACCTGACGCCTGAGCGGTTTCGCGCGGACATGAATCGCTCGAAGAAGATGCTCGAGGACATGACCGGCGTCGAGATCTATGCCTACCGCGCCCCGTTCTTCACCATCACGCGAAAGACGCTCTGGGCGCTCGACGTGCTTGTGGAAGAGGGGTTCCGCTACGACTCCTCCGTCTTCCCGATGAAGATGAAGCGCTATGGCATCGACGGCGCGCCGACGTTCCCGCACCGGCTGCGCACACCCGCCGGATATGAAATCCTCGAACTGCCCGTGGCGACGTGCACCTTTGCCGGCCGGCAGCTGCCCGTCGGCGGCGGCGGCTATTTCCGCCTCTTCCCGTATCGGCTCCTGCGCCGCGGCGTGACGCAACTCAACGCCGCCGGCCACGGGGCGACGATCTACATGCACCCGTACGAGTACGACCCGCTCGAGTTCCGCGAGATCGACGTGCCGGTCTCCTGGAAGTTGCGTCTGCACCAGTCGATCGGCCGCCGGGGCTTCCCGCGCAAGGTCGACCGGATGCTGGCGGAGTTCCGCTTCGGTACCATGCAGGACGTGATCGATGCCACCGAGGAGTGGCCGGTCTTCGAGCATCGTCCCGCGCAGGTTGCATGAATCTCGTCATCCTGACCGCCGAGGATCGCCTCTACCTTCCGGCGTTCTTCCAGCGATTCCTTGCGAAGCGCGCTCGCGACACCCGCGCGATTTTCTCGTGCCCGCTGCGCTACGGCAAAGAGAGCACGCTCGACACCCTCCGCAAGTACCGCCGGGCGTTCGGCTGGGGTAATACGCTCAAGCTGGCCTGCAAGGAGGCGCACGCCCGCCTCAGCGATCGGCTCGGGCGGGGGCGGTCCGGGGGGCGCTGCTATTCGATCCGTGCGGCCGCCGCGCGGTACGGCATCCCCTACGAGACGGCGGAGGACGTCAACGCCGAGTCGTTTCGGGCGCGGCTCCGGGAAATGGAGACCGACCTGATCGTCTCGGTCACCTGCCCGCAGATCTTCAAAAAACCGCTCATCGAGACGCCCCGCATCGCCTGCCTGAACATGCACGGCGCACTGCTGCCGAAGTACCGGGGCATCGCCCCGAGCTTCTGGATGATGGCCCACGGCGAGTCGCAGGCGGGCGTCACCGTCTTCCGCGTCAACGAGGCCATCGACCTCGGCGACGTCATCGAGGTGGAGTCGTTTCCGATTCTCGCGGACGAAACGCTGGAACAGTTCATCATTCGCAGCAAAGCGATCGCCTGCGACGTGCTGCTCCGCGCCATCGACCAGATCGAATCCGGCACGGCCGCATATCGCCCGCTCACGAAGGAAGGCGGCAGCTACTTCGGCTTTCCCGACCGCGCCGCCTACCACAAGTTCCTCGCCCAGGGCCGCCGCCTCTGGTGACTGCCGCCCCGACTCGTCGGCGGAATCCGAGCCCGACGCGCTAGCGAGGGCGAGGACACCATAGGTCGAATCGCGGCGACGAAGCGCTCCCCGAATCCGAGGCTCGCACCCGCCGCCGCGACCCCACTTTCCGCCTATCGACCAGCGCCCGGCGTAATCGTCATCTGCCGCACACCCTCCGCCTCAAACACGTGGCACCCCAGGCTGAGCTGCCGCAGGTTGTTCTGCATCCGCTGCGGCACCTGCGCCTCGCGCACCGCATAGATGTCGATCCGATCCAATTCCACGCGCTGCGCCTGCCCGTTCGGCCCACGCACGAGCGCCATCACCGGCTCGTCGTACCGCAGCGTCCAGGTCGTCCCGCGATCCGTCGAGTACAGCCTCCCCGCACCCGCGTGCGCTTCGATCACCTGCGGCAGCGACACCACCGCCAGCGACGGAACCTGTTCGCGGCCATCCCCATCGAGATCACCAACGGCCACGCTGACGCCGCCGCGAAAACCCTCAAACGCGATGAACCGCACGCTCCCGTCCGCCAGCGAGAAATTCGCACCGCCCACGTACGCCCGGCCGTAGATCGGGACATCCGCCTGCGCGAAGTTGAAACTGACATACTCCGTCGGCGCATCGTCCCCGCTCCGCGCCTGCGCGGTCGCGGTGAACGATTCGGGCGCCTCCGAAAACGCGACTCGCGTCGAAGAATCGAAGAACGTGACCGAGCCGGTCGGCACGACTCCGACCGACGCCGAGGGCCCGTCCTCGCCCGTGATGATCCGCCCATCGACGATCACGTCGTCGCCGCTCGTCCGCATCGTCGAGCCCTCGCCCGGCGCGGCCAGCCACTTCCCGACGGCGATCGGATTCACGAATACGTAGCTGCTCCCGCCCTCCGCGTCGCGCTCGACCGACGACGACGTCAGCTTGCTCGGATACACGAAAAAGTCGGTCGGATCGGCCTCGATCTCCACCAGCGCCGGCGCCGCCGCCAGCGGCCGCAGCACGCCATTCCAGATGCGGATCGGATTCGACGGATCGGCCGGGTTCCCGAGCTGCGGCTGATGCGCCTGCCCGGCGCTGATCCCCAGCACGTCGCTCCCGACGATCGCCCCGGCCGCGGCAAACGTCCACGTCGGCAGCGACGCACGCACGTCGAAATTCGACGCAGCGAACGCATACGCCCCGCCCGGCGCAGGCGGGGTCGGAAAGTGCGCCCACACGCGGACGCTCGTGCTCTGGCCGCTCGTAATCACCTGCGGACTGACCTGCACCAACAGCTTGCAGTCCTGTGCCACGGCCGCGGGCACAAGCGCCACGGGCGCAAAAGCCACGGCCGCCGCGGGCGCGATCGCCGCCGCTCCGATCGTCGCCGACGCCGCGCGCGCGGCGAAACCCTTGAAAATCGACCGCCGACGCGGTCTGCTGCTTGCAGACATTGGAAACTCCGGCCTGATCCCCGAGCCCGCGGCAGGTGAACTTCACCCGCGCAGCGCTGCTCGTCGACCAATACGCGGAGAATCGCCCCGCATCGCGCCAGAATCAGTACCAACCCCGCTCGGCCCGCTCCCCCGCGCAGCCCCGCTTTCCCACAGCCTCGCTCGACCGCACGGGGCCGCGTTCGGCCGGCTTCAGCCGGCCAGTTCCTGCCACCCGCTTCGAGCGGGTGGTCCAAGGCCTCCCCCACACCTTCCAGCCGGCTTCAGCCGGACTTCGCCGCGTGCTATCGCGTCAGCTGTTAGCGTCGCGCTGGGGCATGCGGCACCAGAATCCGCCGGCCCTGCGCACCCGCCGCCGGAATCCGCCAACTGCAGTCTCTGCCTTCTCCACGACACACCTTCCCCGCAACCGCGGCGAATAATTCCTCCGGCAATCCAGCGCCAGGGAGTTCCAAACCGTGACACGCGCCAACCAGCCGAGCCCGGCCCGCCGCACACCCCGCCTCCGCCTCAGAGATACCGTCGCCGCAAGGTCTGATAGCCAAGGTTGCCAACCCGGCACGCGCGCGCAAAAGAGTTTGGCACCCTTCGGCCCGTTCGCTGAAAAACGGGATTCAGTAGAGACGCTAGAAAGTGAAGGTTCATTCACGCTGCCGAGCGCGCCAAGACACCAGGCCGCGCCCAGACCGCCCCGTCACGCCGAAACGCTCTCCCGCACCCGCGCCGGCGCTGCCGCCCCCCGAAGCTGCTCCAGCAGCGTCTCCAGCAGCCGCTCCGGCTCCAGCAGGCGTTTGGGCAGCCGCCAGTGGATCGTGTGCGCATCCGGCAGCCGCGGGGAGCCCGGCCCCGTCGAGAAGAGCGACTCGGCCACGCTCAGGTTGTCCACCGAGAACACCACGTCCGGCGGCTTCAGCACGGCCGAGCGGATCGTCCACGGCTGCGCCAGCGTGCGGATGTCCGCCATCGCCAGCAGCGTCAGCACGTCCGGCGGCGGCGGCCCGTACGCGTCGGCGAGGTCCTGGCGCAGCACGGCCACCTCCTCCGGCGTGCGGCACGAAGCGAGCCGGCGGTACACCTCCATGCGCTGCTTCTCCGCGCGGATGTACGACCGCGGGATCGACGCCGTGATGCCCAGGTCGAGGTTGACCGGCTTCCACGGCTCGTCCGGCTCCTTGCGCATCCGCCGGATCGCCTGTTCGAGAAGCTGGCAGTACATCTCGTACCCGACGGCCTCGATGTTGCCCGACTGTTCCGGCCCGAGGATGTTGCCGGCCCCGCGGATTTCCAGGTCGCGCATCGCGATCTGGAAACCCGCCCCGAGCTGGCTGTAGTGCTCGATCGCCTTCAGCCGCCGCGCCGCGTTGTCCTGCACCGGGTGGTTCGGCGAGAGCATCAGGTAGCAGTAAGCGCGGTGCGCCGACCGCCCGACGCGCCCGCGGAGTTGGTGCAGGTCGGCCAGCCCGAACCGCTCGGCCCGGTTGATGAACATGGTGTTGGCCGTGGAGATGTCGACGCCGGATTCAATGATGTTCGTGCTGACGAGCACGTCGGCCTCGCGCCGCAGGAACTTCAGCATCACCTCTTCAAGCTCGTCTCCGCTCATCTGCCCATGCCCGACCACGACGCGGGCGTCGGGCACGAGCGTGCGGACGCGGTTGGCGATCTGCTCGATGTCCTTGACGAAGTTGTGGACGAAGTACGCCTGCCCGTCGCGGTTCAGCTCGCGGATGATCGCCTCGCGGATCAGGTTGTCGTCCCACATCCGCACCTGCGTCACGATCGCCCGCCGGTCGACCGGCGGCGTCGCCAGCGACGAGATGTCGCGCAGGCCGAGCAGCGACAGGTGCAGCGTCCGCGGGATCGGCGTGGCGCTGAGCGTCAGTACGTCGACGGTCGCGCGGAGCTTCTTGAGCTTCTCCTTCGCCTCGACGCCGAAGCGCTGTTCCTCGTCGATGACGACGAGGCCGAGGTCGGCGAAGCGGACATCGTTCGATAGCAGGCGGTGGGTGCCGATCAGGATGTCGACCTGCCCCTTGCGCGCCCGCTCGACGATCTTCTTCTGCTCGCCGCTCGTGCGGAACCGCGAGATGACTTCGACGGTGAAGGGAAAATTCGCCAACCGCTCGTTGAACGTCTGGAAATGCTGCTCGGCGAGCACGGTCGTCGGCACCAGCACGGCCACCTGCTTGCCGTATTCGACGGTCTTGAACGCGGCGCGAATCGCGAGCTCGGTCTTGCCGAAGCCGACGTCGCCGCAGAGGAGGCGGTCCATCGGACGCGGGCGCGACATGTCGGTCTTGATCTCGCGCAGGGCGCGGAGCTGGTCCTCGGTCTCGGTGTAGATGAACGAGCCCTCGAACTCGCGCTGCCAGTGCGTGTCCTGCGGATAAGCGATGCCCGGCTGCACGGCCCGCTGCGCCTGGATCGCCAGCAGCTCGGCGGCGAGGTCGGTGACGGCCTCGGCGACGCGCTCCTTCGTCTTTTTCCAGCCCGTGCCGCCGAGCTTGCTGAGGCGCGGCTTGCCGCGGAAGCTGCCGATGTATTTCTGGACGACGTGCACCTGGCTGACGGGGACGTGCACGGCCGCCTTGTCGGCGAACTCGACGACGAGGTATTCCTCGCGCGTGCCGGCCCGCTCCAGCGTCTGAAGGCCCATGAACTGGCCGATGCCGTGCAGCGCGTGGACGACGTGGTCGCCCGTGTTCAGGTCGAAGAAGCTGTCGATCGGCCGCGACGGAGCGACGCGGCGGAGCGTGCGCTTGCGGCGGGCGCGGTGGAAGAGTTCGTGGTGCGGGATGTACGCGGTCCTGCCCCAGCGGAAGCCGCGGTGCAGCACGCCGACGTGCGTCGCGAGCCGAGGCGGGATGCGGGCGGCGTCAGCCTCGGCCGGCGTTTCGCCGAGCAGCTCGCGGAATCGCTGCTCCTCGGACGGCGTATCGCAGAACACGTGCACATCGTGATCGGCGGCGAGTGTGCGCAGTGCGGCGATCAGATCCGGGGCCTTGGCTTCGAATTCCGGCAGCGAGCCGACGTCCAGCTCGATCACGGCCTCGTCCGGCGGTGTGAAGCGGAAGAAGTGCACCTGCGTGAAGTCGTTGGCTCGCCGGAAGAGGGCGTCGACCGTGAACATCCCCGCGCGCTCGCCCAGCCGCTGCCAGAATGTGCGGCCGATTTCCTGCACCTCCGTCGGGTCGGCGACGGCGATGATCGTCTCCGGCGGCAGGATCGCGAGGAGGCTCGTCGTCGCGTCGTGGCCACCGGTGGGCTTGAGCGTGGGAATCTGGACGCCGTGGATGCGGTCGGCGGATCGCTGCGTCGAGGCTTCGAAGAGGCGGATCGACTCGACCTCATCGCCGAAGAACTCGACGCGGACGGGGTTTTCGAAGGTGTGGGCGAAGACGTCGAGGATGCCGCCGCGACGGGCGAAGTCGCCGGGGACTTCGACCTGGTCGCAGGGCTGGTAGCCGTTTTCCGCGATCCACTGCGTGACGTCTTCCAGTGAGGCCACATCGCCGACGGCCAGGCGGAGCGACTGGCGGGCGACGACGTGGGGGTCGGGGATGGGCTGCATCAGGGCGTGGATGGGCGCGGTGAGCAGCAGCGGCCCGCCGTCCGGACGGCGCTTGTCGATCAGGGCCATGGCGACGCGCAGCCGCTCGGCCTCGGCGTCCTCGTCCGGGTTCGGGTCGCTCGGCGAGGTTTCGAGCTGGGGCAGCAGCGTCGCCCGTGTGTCCGAGGCCCGCTCGATGTCGTCGCGGGCGTCGTCGGCGTCGTCGCTGTGGGCGGTGATCAGCAGAGCGGGCCGGCCGGTCGCGGCGGCGAGCAGGGCGGTCAATATCGGGGCGGCCGAGCCCCAGATGCCGCTGATTCGGGTCGTTGAGCGCGCAGGGACGCGCTCGACGAGCGTCCGAAAACGCACGTCGTCGCGGATGACGGCGAACGGGTCCTGCGGGCGGATTTCAGTCACCCCTTACCGCGAGAATTCTACCGGCGCCGAGGCGGGCCGACATCAGATTCCATTGACGCGGCCATTTCGACGATCTATCCTCGTAGTGGCGTCCGATTTTCATAATCGGTTATTCTCGCGGGGCGGCTCGGCCCCGAGGTGCGGACGCAGACGCCGGGCGACAGGTTGGAGCCGGGAGATGGCGGCCATCAAACGCCAGCCGCGGGCCTTCACGCTCGTGGAGTTGCTCCTCGTTGTGGCGATTATCATTCTGTTACTCGCCATCTTTGTCCCTGCGCTCAGGCTCGCCCGCGAACAGGCCCGCATCGCCAAGTGCATGGCCAACCAGCGCGTGCTGATGGCCGCGGGCCTCCAGTTCCTGAACGAAAAGAACGATCTGCCCTGGACGCTGCCCAGTTCGGGCGTCGGACCGACCGGGAGCAACTACTGGGTCGGCCGCGCTACCGAGTTCGGCTGGGGCGGGGCGATGCCGAACAAGACGAATTACGAATTCGCGCAGGCCGGCCTGGACCGGGGGAATATGGCGTCCGCGGCCAATCTGGACGTGTACCGGGTTCCGCCGAAATACCGCCCGCTGAATCCATACCTGTCGAACGACGTTTATTGGAGCGTCGAGCCGAACGTGGAGATGACCGATCCGCGGGAAGTTCGCGCGGAGACTCCCGGGTTCTTCATCTGCCCGTCGGACGTGACGTCGCGGGTCGGCGTCGTCGGCGAATACACGCGGATCCCGACCGGTGAGGTCTTTCCGACGTGGGAGTACTGGGGTTCGAGCTACACGATCAACTGGTATTGGAGCGTCTACTACGTGAACGCTCCCCCCGGGAACGCTCCGCCCTATACCGGCGGGAACCTGCGCACGCGGATGCTGAAGATCCTCGGGTTTGAGACGCCGACGCCGGCCGGATTGGGTCGGCAGTTGCTTCGGTCGAAGGACGGCCGGTTCGAGACCGAATTTGTCGTCTTCAGCGAAAATGCGATGAGCCTGGCGCTCGAAATCGCGCGGCCGCCGGGTTACTCCGGCGGGCCGTGGGCGACGGGAGATCCGAAGACGGGGTTGGGGTGGCATGGGCAGCGGGACCGGTTTGTCGCGGCGAACCTGGACGGCGGCGTGAGATATCGGACCATCGACACGCGGTATGTCTGGGGGACGGGCTGGACGATCTGGCCGCAGCGGCCATGGGGCGGGGACTGGGCGGGTTATTCGGGCACGTCGCCGGACTGACGGTCGTTCACGGGCGTGGCGGCGGGGAAAAAAATGCCCGCCCGGTAAAGATTCTGTTCAGATTCGTTGACGGGCGCAGATTGCGCCGATATTCTTATTGAGAGCACATTCTGAATCGATCAACGGCGAATGGCGAACGCGTCTCATTCCGCCGGGATCAAGGGAGCTATACAAATGAATCGACGACGACGGGGCCGCGGCTTCACTCTGATTGAGCTATTGGTCGTAGTTGCGATCATCGCTCTGCTGATCTCGATCCTTCTTCCGTCGCTGAACGAGGCGCGGGAGCAGGCCAAGATTGCGAAGTGCGTTTCGACGCTGCGCAGCCTTGTCCTGGGTTCGACGCAGTATTCGAACGAGTTCCGCGACGATTTCGCGTGGGGCTATACGACGACCGGTCTGCCCGCGGCGAACACGTTCAACGTCTACTCGGAAGTGGTCTGGGCGGGCGGCATGCCCGGCGTGAACCAGTCGGAGTGGACGGCGGGCGCGACGCTTCCCTCGCACGGCGTCGTTCCGCAGAACCAGTTCGACATCTACCGGATGAAGCCCAGTCAGCGGAAGATGAACGAGTACATGTCGTCGTCGATCACTTGGGATGCGGACCCGGCACCGAATTACACCGCGCCGCACCCGCGTTCGCCCGAAATCCCAGACTTCTTCAAGTGCCCCTCTGACGCTCACGCATACCTGCCGTGGGTTGGCGAGAGCAACCCGCTTCCGACCGACGCGGACGCGGGTTCCTATCAGATGTGGCGCCTGAACGGGAACAGCTACACGATCAATTGGTACTGGCCGTACTACTACTACTGGGCGTCGCCCGGCGATCGTCCGCCGTACAACCGCAACTTCCTCTACATCCTCGGCACCTTCCCGACCGCAGCGCCCGGCCTCGGCCGCACGCTGATGAAGAACAAGGACGGCCGCTTCTCCAGCGAATTCGCGCTGATCTTCGAAGGCGGCATGAACTTCGGTCTCGAAGCCGCCCGTCCGCCGTGGGGTCCGAGCGGCAGCGCTCCGACGAATCCGTGGAACGGCCCGCCGAAGCAGGTGACCGGCTGGCACCGCAAGCTGAACAAGCACTCGGCCGGCTTCCTGGACGGCTCGGCCCGCTACAGCACGTTTGACACGCGTTATATTTTCGGCACCGGCTGGACCGTGTGGCCGAACAAGCCGTGGGCGGGCCGCTGGGCTGCCTACAACGACTTCCCCCCTCGCTGATCGGCGACGGGACGGTTAGAATCGGGAACGGGTCGAGCTTCCGAACGTGTGGAGGATCGACCCGTTCCCTTCTTTTCTGAGGATGCAATGAGCCGGAAGATGCTGCGGTTTCGTCGGGCGGAAACAAACAAGTCGCTTCTCATCGCCCTCGGCGTGGTGGCCGTGCTGGCGATCGGGTTCTGGGGCTACCGGATGATGACGTCGGAAAAGCCCGCTCCGGTCGTGGCCAGCGGCGAGCCCGTTTCGTTCTACTGCTACGAATGCAAGAAGGCGTTTGAAGTAGCCCCGGATCAGGCGGCCGGCATGCAGATGGTCGACGGCAAGTTCGAATGCCCGACCTGCAAGAAGCGCAACGCGATCAAGGGATTCGGCCCGAGCTCGCGCATGCCCCAGAATCCGTAACACCGATCCAGAGAAATCTGAACGCGGAAGGCCGCGCTGTCCTCATCGTCCGGACACGGACGGCGGGGACCGGCGGCCTTCGCGGTGTTATTGTTCCGCGTTCTCGTCGAGTTCGATCACGCCGCCCTCGTCGAGTTCTTCGGCGGATTCCTCGTCACCGAAGTCGATGCGATCCACGGTCGGCGGCGGTTCGGCCTTGCGGGCCTCTTCCACCGCGAGCCACATCGCCTCGCCGAGCGTTCGCAGGTTCTGGCCCGTCACGCCCGAGATCGCGATGATCGGGCGGCCGAGCGCCGCCCGCAGCGTTTCGAGGCTCTCCGGCGCTTCGGTCAAGTCGAGCTTGCTGCCAACGATGATCTCGTGCCGCGCGGCGAGCTTCGGGCTGTACTTTTCCAGTTCGTTGCGGATCACGTGATAGGCCTCGACCGGCGTCGGGCTGCCCTCCGGCGGGCAGAGATCGATCATGTGCACGATGACGCGCGTCCGTTCGATGTGCCGCAGAAACGCATCGCCGAGGCCGACGCCTTCGTGAGCGCCTTCGATCAATCCGGGGATGTCCGCGATCACCAGCCGTCGAAACTCGCTCAGCTCCAGGATGCCGAGCTGCGGCTCCTTCGTCGTGAACGGGTACGCGGCGATCTTCGGCCGGGCGTTCGTGACGCGCGCCAGGAGCGTGCTCTTGCCCGCGTTCGGCAGGCCGACCAGGCCGATGTCGGCGATCAGCTTCAATTCCAGGCGCAGCATGCGCTGCTGGCCGGCGCGGCCGGGCTGGAACTGGCGCGGGGTCTGGTTGGTCGAGGAGACGTAGTGGAGGTTTCCGTAGCCGCCGCGGCCGCCGCGGGCGACGCGGACGACTTCGCCGTCGGTGACGAGGTCCTTGAGGAGCGTGCCGGTGTCGTCGTCGTAGACGAGCGTGCCGGCGGGGACCTTCACGTGCAGGTCCCGGCCGTTTTTCCCGTGGCAGTTCGACCCCTCGCCCGGCCGGCCGTTTTCGGCGTGCCAGTGGTGCTTTCCGGCGAGTTCCAGGAGGGTGTTGAGGCCGCGGTCGGCCACGAGGAAGACGCTGCCGCCGCGGCCGCCGTCTCCGCCGCTGGGACCGCCCTTGGGGACGAATTTCTCGCGGTGGAAGGCGACGCAGCCGTCGCCGCCCTTGCCTCCGCGGACTTCGACGGTGACGGTATCGACGAACAGGCGCTGCGTTCCCGAACGATCCATGGCCGCGAGTCGAACCGGAGCGGGGGGGAAAGTCAAGACGGCCGGGTTTTGGGGGCGGGGATGAGCGGATTCTTTGCGGAAAGGCGGCCCACGGATAAACTGGTGCTTTCGTCGCAGGCGGAAAACCCCGTTTCCTGACTCGGAGAAGGTTCCGTGGAAGTCCCGAAATCCGTGTTTCGCAGCCGCTTCGGTCTCGACACCATCGGCCTCAATCACAAAGGCAACGTCTACTGGAATCTCCGTCCGGCGCGCCTGATCACCGAGGCCCTGCGACGAAATGAAGGCGTCCTCTCGGATCGGGGGGCGCTCGTTGCGCAGACCGGGCGGCGCACCGGCCGCTCTCCCAAGGACAAGTTCATCGTCCGGGAACCGTCGAGCGAAAAGCACGTTCACTGGGGCGACGTGAACGTGGCGATCGACGCGGCGAAATTCGACAACATCGAGAAGAAGGTCTTCGACTACCTCGCGACGCGCGACATCTTCGTCCAGGATCTCTATGCCGGGGCGGACCCGGCGCACCGGCTGAAGGTGCGCATGATCAGCGAGTTTGCGTGGCACAGCCTGTTTGTGCGGCAGCTTTTCGTGCGGCCGCACGGCGACGAGACCACCGACCATAATCCGGAGTTCACGGTGATCGCCGCGCCGCTGTTTCACGCCGATCCGGCGAAGGACGGGCTGAACAGCGAGGGGTTCATCCTGGTGAATTTCGCGAAGCGGGTGGTGCTCATCGGCGGGACGCAGTACGCGGGCGAGATGAAGAAGTCGATCTTCACGGTGATGAACTACCTGCTTCCGCTCAGGGGCGTGATGTCGATGCACTGCTCGGCGAACGTGGGGCCGGCGGGCGACGTGGCGCTGTTCTTCGGCCTCTCGGGCACCGGCAAGACGACGCTGTCGGCCGACCCGAACCGCGGGCTGATCGGCGACGATGAGCACGGCTGGAGCGACGAGGGCGTGTTCAACATCGAGGGCGGCTGCTACGCGAAGTGCATCAGCCTGTCGCAGGAGTATGAGCCGCAGATTTTCAATGCCATCCGGTTCGGGGCGGTGCTGGAAAACGTCGTGCTCGATCCGACGACGCTTGCGCCGGACTACAACGACGCGAGCCGGACCGAGAATACGCGCTGCGCGTATCCGCTGAATTACATCGACAACGCAGTCGAGCCGTCGGTCGGCGGGCATCCCAGGAACATCGTCTTCCTGACGTGCGACGCGTTCGGCGTGCTGCCGCCGATCTCGCGCCTGACCAGCGAACAGGCGATGTACCACTTCCTCTCCGGCTACACGGCGAAGGTCGCGGGGACGGAGGCGGGGGTGACGGAGCCGCAGACGACGTTCAGCACATGCTTCGGCGCGCCGTTCATGGTGCTGAACCCGGCCGTGTACGCGGATCTGCTGGGCCGGAAGATCGATCAGCACAAGTCGCGGGTGTGGCTGCTGAACACGGGCTGGAGCGGCGGGCCGTACGGCATCGGCAAGCGGATGAAGCTGCCGTATACGCGGGCGATGATCACGGCGGCGCTGGACGGGCGGCTGGATGAGGCCGAATACGAGACGCACCCGGTCTTCGGCGTGAGCATGCCCAGGACGTGTCCGGACGTGCCGAACGAGGTGCTGAATCCGCGGGCGACGTGGGCGAACAAGACGGCGTACGACGAGCGGGCGAAGGATCTCGCGAGCCGCTTCAGCCGGAACTTCGAGAAATTCCCCTCCGCGAGCGCGGCGATCCGTGCGGCCGGGCCAAGGGTCTAGGCGGCGGCGAAGCTCGCCCCGCGAACGACGCGCATGGACTGGTCCCTGATCACCGAGAATCTGTTCGCCGCGCCGATCCTGTTCTTCGCGATGGGCGTCGTGGCGGGCGTGCTGCGGTCCGACCTCGCGATCCCGGAAGCGGTCGTCAAGCTGATGTCGCTCTACCTGATGTGGGCGATCGGGATCAAGGGCGGGGTGAAGCTGCGCGAAACCGGCTTTACGACCGAGGCGGTCATGAGCCTCGCGCTCGCGATGGTGCTCGCGGTGGTTGTGCCGGTGTACGTCTATGCGCTGCTCCGTCGGCGCCTGGATGTCGACAACGCGGCCGCGCTCAGCGGCGTCTACGGGTCGGTCTCGGCGGTCACGTTTCTGACGGCGACGGCGTTCCTTCAGCGGCGGGGGATCGAATTCGGCGGACACATGGTGGCCGCGCTCGCGCTCATGGAGTCGCCCGCCATCCTGCTCGCGGTGGCGCTTTCGCGGCGGTCGGGGGGCGGGCGGCGGCGCGACGCTCGCGTCGCGGCCGGCGTGCCGCCAGCGGCTGCGCCCGCGCCTTCGCTTGCGTCGAGTCTGCGCGAGGCTGCGCTCAACGGCCCGGTCGTGCTCCTGACGGGGTGCATGGCGATCGGGGCGATCACGGGTGCGGCCGGGCACGCGATGCTCAAGCCGCTCTACGTCGACCTGTTTCCGGGGGTCCTCACGTTCTTCCTGCTTGAGCTCGGGCTGGTCGCGGCCCGGCGCGGGCGCGTGCTGAGAGTGGTGGGCGCGCCGCTCCTGATCTTCGCGGTCATCGTGCCCCTGCTGAACGCCGTGTTCGGCCTCGCCCTGGCGCGGGCGGCCGGGCTGACCGAGGGGAATGCGTTTCTGCTGGTGGTTCTGGCCGCGTCCGCGTCGTACATCGCAGCGCCGGCGGCGATCCGCCATGCGATTCCGCGGGCGAGCCCCGGGTTGTACCTGCCGCTGGCGCTGGCCGTCACGTTTCCGTTCAACATCACGCTCGGGCTGCCGCTGTACTGGGCGCTGGTCGACTGGCTCTGGAAATAGCCGGGGGCGGTTCGGTCGACGGGCGAACGGGGACCCGTTCTACCGGAGAAAAACACCGTTGGCGGTGAGTCGCGGCCGCATTCGTCGCCTGAAGCTCGCAGAAGCCGCGCGGAGTGGAATAAGCGTCGGGCTCCGGAGGTTTCCAGTTCGGGGGCGACGAAGAATTGTTGTCCGGCACCGGCGTCGCGGGGCCGGGCGCCCTGAACTGAACTATCACGCGACCGATGGTTGAGGAATGCGATGCAGAGAACTCCGAATGTACGCGCCCGAAAGTTGCCGGGCGTCCTTTCTTTCACGTTCACGGTTGCAGTCATCGCGGTCGGCGTTCCGCCAGCCGCGGCGGACCGGCCCGACGTGCTCTGGATTCGCGGGGGGCATGCGGCGGACGTGGCGTCCGTCGGCGTCACGTCCGACGGGGATCGCATTGTCAGCGGCGGCCTCGACGGGACGATCAAAGTCTGGGATTTCGACAGCGGCGCGTTGTCGCATTCCATTCGGCAGAACGGCGCGAGCGCGCTCTCGGCCGACGGATCGATGATCGCCCTGGCCGCGTTCGGGCCGTCCGGCGGTCGAATTGACATTCGAAGCGTTGCCGATGGCGCGCTCGTTCGCAGCTTCGGCTCGCTGGCCGCGGGGTCCGCAATCGCAACGTGGTCGGCGGCGGGTGACGCGGTTCTGGAAACCGGCGCGAATGGCCTCATGCGTCTCTGGGACGTCGATCTGGGCACGGTCCGACGGAGTTTTTCCGGTCATTCGAGCCTGATTCGCTGCGCGGCCTGGTCGCCGGACGGAACGTACTTCGTAACGGGTGCGGGCGTTCAGGGCGTCGACAATACGGTGCGGATCTGGTCGCCGACGAGCAGCACGCCGGTGCAGACGATTACGGGGCATTTGAACTATGTCGGCTCGGTTGCGATCTCCCCCGACAGTCAGCGGATCGCCACAGGCTCCGGCGACAACACGGTCAAGATCTGGGACGCGGGTACCGGGGACCTCGTCCGGACGTTCAGCGGGCTCGGTTGGCCGGCGTGGAGCGTGGCCTATTCTCCGGATGGCTCGCGGCTTGCGTCGGTGGACATCGGCGGGACGCTGCGAATCTGGGATTCGGCGAGCGGATCGCCGGTTCTCAGCCTGTTGCTACCCAATGGCGGACGCTGCGTCCGGTACGCGCCCGATGATCAGCTTGTCATCGGGACCGGCCGCGGAACGATCGAGCTGCGCGACGCGACGAGCGGGGCGCTGGCCCGGTCTCTCGGCGATTTTACGCATGAACTCGAGGGCCTTCGCTATTCCGAAGACGGTCGCAGGCTGATCTTCGGGGAATCGTCGTTCCTGGATGTGACCGCCTCGGTCGTGGACGCACGCACGGGCCAGACGCATGCGCGCATGCTGCTGCCGGGGTTCAGCGGCGAGCATGGGCCGATTTTCTCGCCCGACCTCAGCATCGCAGGGACGATTAACCCCTCGTCGTCGACGCAGGCGAACATGTGCCGGCTGGTCGACGGCAGCATCGCGCGAACGCTCAGCGGCCACATCTCCGTTCTGTTCGACATGGCGTTTTCGCCGGATGGGCAGTTCTTCGCGAGCGCGGGCGAATACCAGTCCGGGCTGTGGAATGTCGCGACGGGTCAATTCATCCGCTGGTACGTCGATGATTTTTCCGCGAGCAACCACGCCGTCACCTTCTCGGCGGACGGGCAGCGCATCGCGCTGGGCAACCGTGAATTCGCGCAGGTGTTCGCCGTATCGGGCGGCCCGGCGCTGCATTCATTCGACCTGAACGTGTCGTTTGTGACCGCCGTGGCGTTCTCGCCGGATGGTTCGATGCTCGCGGCGGCCAGCCCGGAGCGCATCGGCGTCTGGCGTCTGGACACGAATACGCCGCTGTGGAGCATGACGAACCCGGAGGGGGCCGGCGCGGCGCTGCTCTTCAGCGGCGATGGGACGCGCGTCATCAGCGCCGGGCGCGACGGCGTGATTCAGTTTCGGAGCGCTTTGACCGGCGCTGCATTGCTTACGTTTGACGAGGAGACGGGCTCGTCGATCAAGAACCTGGCGCTGCACCCGAGCGAGCGGACGATCGCCTACACGCGCGGCGACGCGACGATCGTCGTTGCGCGGAATCCGTTCTGGATCGTGGGCGACACGAATGGCGATTCCTGCATCGATCTCGGCGATCTTTCGCGGCTGCTGGGATCGTTCGGCAGCCATGAGGACGGCATCAGCGATCTCAATGATGACGGCGCTGTCGACCTTACCGACCTGGCGATGCTGCTCGGAAACTTCGGCGACTGCCCGTAGCTCGTTGGGTCGCGGCGTCATACGGCGGGAGCGGGCCGGGTCCTCGGCCCGCGTGCTATTGAACGAGCGCATCCCAGTGCAGGCCGAACCGGGCGAGGTATTTTCGAAGCCGATCGGCATCGTTGACGGCGCGTTTCTTTTCGCGCGAGGCGGCAAAGAGGCGGCGGCCGGCCGCCGAGAGCGAGCGGGACAGGCGGCAGACATCGACCACATGCGCGAGCTGCACGCGGTCGAATTCATCCACGGCGTCAAACTCCGCGCCGAGCAGCGAGCGGAGCCGATCCATCGATTTCGAGGTCGAATCGGTCGCCGCCGCCTCGCCTGAGGGCGCGCCCGCGCCCCAGGCCCGGCGCAGCCGCGCGATTTCGCCGCTCACCGCGTCTTCGTTGATGCGGCCGGTCGGGCTCATCGTCGCCATGCGCGCCACGGCGGCGTTCAAATCGCGGAAATTGCCCTTCCAGGGGGCCTCATCCGACGTCGCGAAGGCCATGAATCGTTCGAGCGCTTCGGTATTGAAGCGAAATGCCCGGCCGGCGCGGGCTTCGAGCTGCTCCAGCTCGTAGCGGATGTTCGGCTCGATGTCCTCGCGCCGGGCGGCGAGGCCGGGCAGCTCGAACGTCCACAGGTTGATGCGGGCGAGCAGGTCGTCGCGGAAGCTGCCGGCGCGGATCGCGGCGGCGAGATCGCGGTTGGTGCCGCAGATCAGCAGGAAGTCGCTTTCGGCTTCCCGGTCGGAGCCGAGCGGCAGAAACCGCCCCTCCTCGACGGCGCGGAGCAGCATCGCCTGCTCGTCGGGCCGGAGTTCGCCGATCTCGTCGAGAAAGAGCGTCCCGCCGTTGGCTTCGCGCAGCAGGCCGGGCCGGTCGCTGGTCGCGCCGGTGAATGCACCGCGCTTGTGGCCGAAGAGGGCGGACATCGCCCCGTCGCCGCGGATCGTGGAGCAGTTCACCTCGACGAACTTGCCGGCGACCTCGTGGCGGGTCTTTCGCAGGTCGTGGATTCGCCGGGCGAGGGACGACTTGCCCGCGCCGGTCGGCCCGGTGAGCAGGATGGGCGCGCGCGAGTGGATCGCGACGTGCTCGATCTCGTCGATCATGCGGTTGAATGCGGCGCTGCGCGTGTCGATGCCCGCCTTGAGAAACGCCGCGGCCTCGCGCTGTTCGCGGGCGAAGCGGGCGGCGATGCGATCGTACTTTGAGCGGTCGAGGTCGATGATCGAGTAGCGGGGCGGGTCGCCGCGCTCGCGGTGGTGCGGCGGGCCGGTCTGGATGAGGCGGCCGGGGATGTGCCGCGACTCGGTGAGCAGGAACATGCAGATCTGGGCGACGTGCGTGCCGGTGGTGATGTGGCAGAGGTACTGCTCGCGATCGGTCGCGAAGGGGTAGGCGCGGGCGAAGTCGTGCAGCTTGCCGTAGACCTCTTCGAAGTCCCAGGCGTCGCGAAACGTCATTTCATGCGTGCGGACGGTCGTCTCGGGCGAGACGTCGGCGATGTCGGCGACGACCTGGGCGGCCAGCGGCTCGAATTTCGGGTCGCAGAGGAGTTCGAGGCGGCGGATCAGCAGTTCCTCGTGCTGGAACAGTGAGACCGTCGGCCTCCAATTCTGCCAGCGGAGGGAGCCTTCGCCGCGGTCGAGGGTGGTGCCGAGGATGCCGAATACGACCAGGTCCATAGCGGAAATTATACAGGTACTCCGAGAATGTATCCAAACAGATAAGAACACGAGCTGGTCGATTGAGCACGGCGATTGACAACTGTCTGTAAGATCATTGTTCGCAGAGTGTTATCGATTCTCGCTGCGGGCCGTCGAGCCTTGGCACGCTCGGTGCTTTCTCCCCGTGAACGAAAGACGAGGAGAACCGCGATGGCAAACAAGGCACTCTTCGACGCCCGAAAGCGAAACCCGCGGGCCGACACGGTCAACGAAGCCGGCGGAATCGCCTACCGGTTTGGTCCGAAGCGGGCGCTGGCGCAGTACGCGGCGACGGGCTGCCTGAACGGCACCTTTTACGCGACGGCGGAGGCGCAGTTCGCGACGGTGCTGGCGCTGTGCGAGGCGAATGCACCGGAGTTCATCGCCCGGGCGGCGATCTACGCCCGGACGAAGGGGTTCATGAAGGACCTGCCGGCGCTGCTGTGCGCGGTGCTCTCGCGGAAGAGCCCGGGCCTCATGGCCGAGATCTTCGACCGCGTGATCGACTCGCCGAAGATGCTCCGGAACTTCGTCCAGATGATGCGCGGCGGGGCGATCGGACGGCGGTCGCTGGGGACGCTGCCGAAGCGAATGATCGCGCAGTGGCTCGACAAGCGGACGGACGAGCAGCTCTTCACCGGTTCGGTCGGAGCGGACCCGTCGCTGGGCGACATCATCAGACTCGCGCACCCGAAGCCCAGGAATGCAGCGCGGGCGGCGCTCTACGGCTGGCTGATCGGCGGGGAGTACGACGCCGCGGCGCTGCCGGAGATTGTGCGGGAATTCGAAGCGTTCAAGAAGCGCAAGCAGCGCAACGAGAAGCCGTTGCCGGACGTGCCGTTCCAGATGCTGACGGGCGTGCCGCTCTCGGACGCGGAGTGGAAGCAGATCGCGCTGCGGGCGTCGTGGCAGACGACGCGCATGAACCTGAACACGTTTCTGCGGCACGAGGTCTTTGAGGACCGCGGTGTGACGGAGACGATTGCCGAGCGGATTCGCGACCCGGAGCAGATTCGAAAGGCACGGGTGTTTCCGTATCAGCTCCTCGGCGCGTTCAAGAATGCGAGCGAGCAGGTGCCGATGAAAGTGCGCAGTGCGCTGGAAGCGGCGATGGAAACCGCGATTTCGAATATCCCGGACATTCCCGGGAAGGTGTACGTCTTCCCGGACGTTTCGGGGTCGATGCACTCGCCGGTCACCGGTGAGCGCAAGGGCGCGACAACGAAGGTGCGCTGCGTGGATGTGGCGGCGCTCGTGGCCGCCTCGATGCTGCGGAGGAACCCGGAGACGACCGTAGTGCCGTTCGAGTCGACGGCGATCGAGCCGGAGCGGCTGCGGCTGTGGCCGGGCGATTCGGTGATGACGAATGCCCAGCGGCTGGCGTCGCTGCCGGCGGGCGGGACGAACTGCGCCGCGCCGCTGGCGCTGCTCAACCAGCGGCGGGCGGTGGGCGACCTGATCATCTACGTTTCGGACAACGAATCGTGGATCGGATCGCCGTCGCGCGGCCTCGCGGCCGGCCAGGCGACGTCGACGATGCAGGAGTGGACCGTGTTCAAGCGGCGCAGCCCGAAGGCGAAGATGGTCTGCATCGACATCCAGCCGAACTTTTCGTCGCAGGCGCCGGAGCAGGATGACATCATCAACGTGGGCGGATTTTCGGACACGGTGTTTGACGTCATCGCGGCGGTCGCGGGCGGGCATGCGAGCCGGGAGTTCTGGGTGAAGATGATTGAAGGAGTGCGGTTGTAGTAGTGCACAGTGCAGAGTGCAGAGTGCACAGTGCACAGAGAGCGCGGGCGCGAGTTTGAGCTGTGCGCTTTGCACTGAACACTGTGCACTTACTCGGCGGCGGGTGGTTGGCTCATCCGCCGCCGTACACGGAATCGCGTGACGAATGCCGGTGGAACTACATGGATTTTGATTCCCCAGACGCGGGTTCGAATCCCGCCGGGTCCAGTCTGAAGCACCTTGGACCTGTAGTTTAGAGGCCTAGAACGGGTTGTGTTTCATCAAAACCTCGTCGTCATGCGGTTTCGTGCTTTTTCGGCAGGGTCACAGCCGAGGGCGGCTGTGCTACGGGAGTGAGGATGATGGATCGATCAACCTCGGCGAATGCCGGTGGAACTACATGGGGTTGCGGGTTCGAGTCCCGCCGCGGCGCAATTCGCGTAGCTCAATGGGCAGAGCACTGACAGGCCGAAAGGCCGGTTGTTTCACCAACCCTTGTCGCCGAGGGAGATCGATTTCAGAACCCGCCGCCAGCGGGCGGCCGGGCGGGTGATCGTGAACGAAATCGGAGCGGCGATGAACCGGGCTGGAATCGCGTGGCGAATGCGGACGGAACTACAGGGCTTCAAATCCCCATATCGCGGGTTCGAATCCCGCCTGGCCCGGCGATGCGAATCGACGGATCAGTAGCCAAGTGGTCTAAGGCGTGGAACGTTTCGTCGATTCTCGTCGCCGCGTGGTTCTCTGGCAGGACCGTGGCGCAGCTGGCAGCGCATCGGATTTTTGATCCGAGGGGCGTGGGTTCGAACCCCACCGGTCCTATCGGTTCGCAGGGCAGGCGGACTGACCGGCCTCCGCGAATGCAGGCGGGACTACATGTTTGTCCAACGCGGCGTCTCGCCACGAGGTCTTGGTCGCGGAGGCTGGTTTTGAAAGGGAATCGCGCGGTGAATGCCGGTGGAATTACATGGGCTGTTAACCCCGGGATGCGGGTCCGAGTCCCGCCGGGCCTGGTCGCACGCCGACGAGGCGCGTAGCTCAATGGCAGAGCACGTTCGATTTCACCACACTCTCGTCGCCGCGCGATTTCTTGTACGCTCGTGGAAAGGGTGGGCGTGAGGTTGAGATGTTGACGATTGACGGCGCTGCCGGCGAAGGCGGCGGGCAGATTCTGCGGTCTTCGCTCGCGCTGTCCATGCTGACGGGCAAACCCTTCCGCGCCGAGAACATCCGCGCCGGGCGGGCCAAGCCGGGGCTCATGCGCCAGCATCTCACGGCCGTGCTCGCGGCCACGCGCGTGTCGAGCGCTGCCGTCGAAGGCGCTGAGATCGGGTCGAAAACGCTCACGTTCCAGCCGAACCAGCCCCACGGCGGCGACTACGTCTTCCAGATCGGCACCGCGGGCAGCACGACGCTCGTCCTCCAGACGATCCTGCTGCCGCTGCTGCTTGCCGACCGGTCGAGTCGCGTCGTGCTCGAGGGTGGCACGCACAACCCGCACGCGCCGCCGTTCGACTTTCTCGCGGCCGCGTACCTGCCGCTCATCAACCGCATGGGCCCGCACGTCACGGCGGCGTGCGAGCGCCCGGGGTTCTTCCCCGCGGGCGGTGGCCGGATCGTCATCGATATCGAACCGGCGAAGCGGCTCGAAGGCTTCGCGCTGCTCGAACGCGGGGAAATGAAGACCCGCCGGGCTGTCGCGGCCGTCGCGGGCGGCGTGCCGGATCACGTGGCCGAGCGCGAACTGCGGACGATCGAGAAAACGCTCGGCTGGTCCGGCAGCGAACTGAACCTCCGCCGCGTCGATGGCCGCGGCCCGGGGAACGTGGTGACGCTCACGCTCGAATTTGAGCATGTGTGCGAGGTTTTCACGGGATTTGGCGAAGTCAGCCGGGCGGCGGAGGCGGTCGCGACGATCGCGGTCGACCAGTGCCGCCGGTACCTGAAGCGGACTGCTCCGGTGGGAGAATTTCTGACTGATCAACTCCTCTTGCCGCTCGCGGTCGCAGGTCGGGGTGAATTTGCTTCGACGGGGCTGTCGCCGCATGCGACGACGCACATCGAGCTGATTCAGCGGTTCCTGGAGATCGACGTCGCGACGAAGCGGATGGAGCGCGGGGAGACGCACGTGACAATCGGCCAGCAAGCGACCGATGGTTCGCGAATACCGCAATGAGGCGCGTGATGAGTCACGAACCAATAGAGCCGCGATGGAAGATCTCGTGGCTGTGCTGGATTGTCTCGACGCTATTTGGTGCCGCCTTGCTGGGTTACATCGGATTTCTGAACGACCATGCCCGGCACGGTACGCCTTCCGACGTTGTTTCCAGCTATCTACGGTGGGGCGTTTTTGGGGGGCTCCTTTCTCAGACGTGGGCGATTCCCGTGAGCGTTGTGGTCGGGTCGAGTTCGACGTTTCGGGCGCTCGCGCGGCGAAAGCGCAACCAGTGCGTTCAATGCGGGTATTCGCTACGGGGAAACGTGAGTGGGCGATGTCCCGAATGCGGGACGGAGGTTCAGAGTTGATTCGTTGAATGCGGGGCAGATCGCTGCTCCTGTCTACACTCTCAACGGGGGTGGGCAGTCCTTAATAGGGAGACCCGCACTTGCGCTTGGGGCACTGATTATGAAACGACGCGAATTGGCAAATCTCGGCGTGCCTTCGGGCGAGGCGATGAACGCGGGACTTGTGGCGTGCGGGGCGGCCGCTCGGGCCGGGAGCTCGGGCGAAGACATCCGCTCGACCGCCCGTTCGATCGTCGCGCGGCCCGCGGATTTCACGGCCGACCCGATCTGGGGCGACTTTGCGGCGAAGATGCTCAGCGAGCAGACGAACCCGACGCCGCCGGTGGCGCTGCGGAACGACCTGGGCTACGCGGCGTGGGGTGAGGAAATCGACGACGCGGCGCATCAACAGATGCGCAATGCGTGCAAGCTGCCGGTCAGCGTGGCCGCGGCGCTCATGCCGGATGCACACGTCGGCTACGGCCTGCCGATCGGCGGGGTGCTTGCGACCGAGGGCGCGGTCATCCCCTATGCCGTCGGCGTGGACATCGCGTGCCGCGTGAAGATGACCGTCTTCGACCTCCCGCCCAAGGCGCTCCAGGGCGAGGCGGACCGGTTCGCCAATATCCTCGAACGCGAGACAAAGTTCGGCGTCGGCGGCGGCTGGCGCGGCGGCGACCGGCCGACGCATGACGTGCTGGATGAGGACTGGTCCGTCGCGCGGCGGGCGGGCGTCGAAAAGGACCACGCGTGGTCGCAACTCGGCACGAGCGGATCCGGGAATCACTTCGTGGAGTTCGGCGAGGTGACGTTCGGCGAGAACGCGGCGGGCGTCGAGCCGGGCAGCTACGTCGCGGTCGTCTCGCACAGCGGCTCGCGCGGCAGCGGGGCGAAGATCTGCGACTATTACAGCCGCCTTGCCCGCGACCTGCACCCGGGCCTGCCGCATGACCTCTCGCACCTCGCGTGGCTCCCGCTCGACGGCGTCGGGGCGGAGTACTGGGCGGCGATGGAGCTGATGGGCAAGTACGCGCACGCGAATCACGATGTGATTCACCGGAAGATCAGCCGCGCCCTTGGTGCAAAGGTGGTCTACGGCATCGAGAACCACCACAATTTCGCCTGGAAGGAGATGCACGGCGGCCGCGAGGTGATCGTGCACCGCAAGGGCGCGACGCCGGCGGGTCGCGGCGTCTACGGATACATCCCCGGCTCGATGATCGCCCCCGGCTATATCGTGGAGGGTCTCGGCGAGCCGTCGTCGCTCGACAGCGCGTCGCACGGGGCGGGGCGGCGGCTCTCGCGCACGAAGGCGCGCGAGTCGATCCGCTGGAGCCACCTGAAGGCGGTGCTCGCGGAACACGACGTGACGCTGCTCTCCGCGGGGCTGGATGAATCGCCGCATGCGTACAAGGACATCGAGGAGGTGATGGACGCCCAGGCGGCGCTCGTCCGCCGCGTGGCGAAGTTTCAGCCGCGGATCGTGAAGATGGCGCCGGAGGGCGAGCGGCCGGAGGATTGACGGCCCCCGGGCGATTCCCCGACCATGATCGACCGTGGCGATTCGTTTCTACAGCAAATCTCCGGAGCACCGCGAATTCTCAAACTTCGCGGCGTTCTCATTTGAGCACGAGGGTCTCACCTATCCGACGGTGGAGCATTTCTTTCAAGCGATGAAGTTCGAAAGGACGCCCTACGCGGACCAGATTCGCGCGGCGAAAACGCCCGCGGCCGCACGAACATTGGGCCGATCGCGTGCAGTGCCGATCCGCCCGGACTGGGAGGCGATAAAGGTCGAGATCATGCGCACCGCGCTTCGCCTCAAATTCGCGGCTCATCCCGATCTTCGGTCGCTGCTTATCGCGACCGGTGACGAGGAACTGATCGAGGCTGTCCCGCGCGACTATTTCTGGGGGTGTGGCGCGCGTGGGACCGGCCGGAACATGCTGGGGACGCTGCTCATGGAGCTTCGCGAAGCGCTTCGTTCGGCAGGCCTGTAATCGAGACGTCCGCGCGATCGGCAAGAAAGCAGGCTGCCTGGTGCGTCGGCGGCTGATCGCCGCCGAATGCCGTGAGTTCGGGCGCTTCAATGCGGCAGCGGGGCTCGGCGATCGGGCAGCGCGGGTGAAAGGCGCAGCCTGTCGGCGGTGCGATCGGGCTGGGCGGTTCGCCGCGGGTTGTCGCGGCCGGGTGCGCGTTAGCTCCGGGCCTCGCCGAGTCGCTGCGCAACCTCGGCGCCGCCGCGAGCAGCGCCCGCGTGTACGGGTGGCGTGGATCGGCGAAGAGCCGCTCCGTCGGCGCGGTTTCGACGAATTTGCCCAGGTACATCACCGCGACGTCGTGGCAGAAATGGCGCACGACGCCGAGATTGTGGGCGACGAACAGGTACGTCAGGCCGAACTCGGATTGCAGGTCGAGCAGCAGATTGAGGATCTGCGACTGGATCGACACGTCGAGCGCCGAGACGGGTTCGTCGAGGATCAGCAGCCGCGGCCGGAGCGCCAGCGCCCGGGCGATGCCGATGCGCTGCCGCTGGCCGCCCGAGAATTCGTGCGGGTAGCGGCGCATGTCGTCGGCGCGCAGGCCGACGCGCGAGAGCAGGTCGCCGACACGGGAGCGCATCTCCGCACGGTTTGAAACGAGCCCGTGGACCCGCAGCGCCTCACCGACGAGCGTCTCGACGCGCAGCCGCGGATTGAGGCTGCTGACCGGGTCCTGGAACACGATCTGAATGTCGCGGCGAAGACGCCGCAGCGCCGCGCCGCGGGCGGCGAGCAGGTCGCCGCCGTCAAATTCGACGTGCCCCGATGTGGCCGGGAGCAGCCGCAGAATCGTACGGACGAGCGTGGACTTCCCGCAGCCGCTCTCGCCCACGAGCCCGAGCGTCCGGCCCAGCCGCAGGTCGAAGCTCACACCGTCGACCGCGCGGACCCAGCGCCGCGGCCGGCCGAGCAGCCCGCCCCCAATAGAAAACCACGCGCAAAGGTCGCGGACGCGCAGCAGGGGGGCGTCGGCGGTGTTCCGGTCGTCGATTTGTTTCAACCGTGTGAAGGTCACTCCCGCGAGGTTCGCCGCGCCAGGCGTCCTCGTCAAGAACGGTCACGCGGGCCTGCCTATCGTGGTGGATTGAACCCGGGGAGATGCGCGAGGGCGCTTGTGATTCGGGCGTAAAGATCAGGAAGCCATGCCGGCCGTTGTCCACCGCTCAGTGTTTCCGGCAGCGGCTCGGTCCGAAGGTCGACCGGCGTCAGGATCACTTCGAGATTCTGGATGCCGGTATCCGCCGCGAGTGTGAACAGCTCCTCGGCCGCGGGGTCGCCCATCGCCAGGCAGCCAATCGACGCGCTGCCGCCGTGGATCATGATGTCGCCGCCGAGCTGGGTGCGTCCATCGGCCCGCGCCTGCTGGCGGTCGAAGTCGTTCGGGTAGCCGACGCGGAGCGAAAGGTGAAACCGACTGTTCGGGTTGAGCGATTCGATCGCGTAGACGCCTTCGGGAACCTGTCGATCCCCATCACGGAGCTTGGGGCCGAGTTCGCCGCTCGCGCCGAGAATTGGATACTCGCAGACAAACCGAAAATCGTCGCAGCCCGGTTCGTCGCCAGGTCGGTCGGCGGCGAACACGAGCAACCGGCGGTCGCGTTTCAGCCCGACAATGGCGATCCTTGCGGGCGGATATTGAACGCCCGCGGTCGCAAAGCGCGGTGAGAGACGCGCGCGGGCCGCGCCGCCGAACTGGTCCAATCGCTCCTGGATCGTCATGGCGCCGCTGAATCGCACACGGATTGCATGCACCGTGCGGCCAATCGTCGGTAGAAACCAGGCCACACCTGCCGCGCCGGCCAGTGCCGCCGCGCCGATGAGGATTCGCTTCTGTCGCACGTGGCGTCCTCCGTGACGAGCCGCGTCGCATCTCGGCGCATGTTACCCCGTGCTCTGCATTGCCGCCGCGATCCCGTTGATCGTGGCGAAGAGCGCTGCGCGCAGTTGCGGTTTTTCGTCGTCGCTCGCGGCCCGGAAGCGCCGCAGCAGTTCGATCTGGAGCAGGTTCAGCACGTCCGTCGGACCGTTCCGCTGCTCGATGGATCGCTGGATCACGCGGTTGTTGTCGAGCAGATCCTGCTGCCCCGTGATCCGGAGAATCGCCGATGCAGCCCTGCGAAATTCGGCGTCGATGGCAGCGAACATCGAGTGCGACGCCAGCGCGTCGTAGCAGCGCGAGATCTCGAGCCGGCAGCGGGCCATTTCCTGCTGGGCGTTGTCGATCCACGTGCGGAAGAACTCGCGCTCGCGGTACCACCTGGCGAGTCGCGCCGCCGTCTCATTCGATTCGTCGATCGCCTCGCTCAGCGCCGTGCCGATGCCGAACCAGCCGGGAACGTTGAACCGCATCTGCGTCCACGCAAAAACCCACGGAATCGCCCGCAGCGTCGTGAAGACCATCTTGCCGCCCGACCGCGACACCGGCCGCGACGCGATCGGCAGCGCCCCGATGTGCGTCAGCGGCGAGACCTCGTTGTACCACGTCCAAAATGACGGACCGTCGATCAGCGCGCGATAGGCCTCCATCGATCGCCGGCCGAGCCGGTCGAGCAGTTCCTCATCGGCCGCGTCGGTCGATGGCTCGGGCGACGCCTCCGCCTCGGCGAGGATCATCGCGCTCGTCAGCTGTTCGAGGTGGCGGTGTGCGATGCCCGGGAGGGCGTAGCGGAACGAGATCACCTCGCCCTGTTCGGTCATGCGGATCGCGCCGGAGCGGCTGTCGGGCGGCGTGCCCAGGATGGCGCGGTTGGAGCGCCCGCCGCCGCGGCCGACCGTGCCCCCGCGGCCGTGGAAATATCGAATGCGGATCTTTTCCGCGTGGCAGACCTGGGCCATCAGCGACTGGGCCCGGCGGAGCAGGCGGTTGGACATCAGGTATCCGCCGTCCTTATTGCTGTCGGAGTAGCCGAGCATGATCTCCTGGAAATCGCCGCGCACCCTGACGTGTGCCCGATAGACCGGGTTCGCGAACATCGCCTGGAGCAATTCCGTGGCGCGCTCCAGGTCCTCGATGGTCTCGAAGAGCGGTGCGATGTCGATTGTGACGTCGCCCGCGAGCCGCATCAGCCAGAGCACTTCCAGCATGTCGCTCACCGAGCTCGCCATGCTGATGACGTAGCTGCCGACCGACGCCGGATCCCGCCGGCGGGCCTCGGCGATGATCCTGAATACCTCGATCACGTCGCGGCAGTCGGGCTGGAGCGCGTCGAGGGCTGGAATCGTGTGCTCCGGAGCGTCGATCAGCCGGGTGAGCAGCGCGACGCGTTCGGGTTCGCCGAGCGCCCCGTAATCCTCGCATTCACCGCTCGCCCGGAGCATCTCCGTTACAACCTGCTCGTGAACGCCGCTGTGCCGCCGGATGTCGAGCGCGGCCATGTGGAAGCCGAAGACGCGCGCTTGCGCGAGTACATCGACCGGCCCCGCCTCCGCGATCTCGCCGAGATTCATCCGGCGGAGGCTGTCGACGATCAATTCCATGTCGGCGACGAACTGCATCGCGGTGTATTCACGTTCATCGTCGCGCGCCGCCGCGAGGCCGGCGCGCATCGCTCGCAGCAGCAGCCGGAATGGCTCGTGACGCGTGCGCGCGATCATGTCCTCGGCGATGAGTCCGGCGATTCGCTGGGGCCGGACGCGCTCAAGAAGCTCCTGCGGGATGTCGAGCTGCCGATCGGAAATGCTCAGCAACCGCGTCAGGCGAACCAGCGACGCATCGTGCAACTGCAGCGCTGCGAGCCGGTGCATCCGCAGGCTCGCGCGCGTCATCTCCGGCGTTACGAGCGGGTTGCCGTCGCGATCGCCGCCGACCCATGTACGGTAATGAACCGGCGGCGACAGATCCGGCCGCTGGCCGTAATGGGCTTCGACAGCGTCGCAGACGTCGCGACAGATCCGCGGCACGGTCTCGAAGATCGACGTCGTCAGGAAGTGCAGCGACGCTTCGATTTCGTCGATGACGCCTACGCGCTCGGATCGCACCTCGTCTGTGCCGTAAAGCAGCATCACGCCGCGGCGAATTGCGGCCTCCACCGTGCGGCGCGCGGCCCCGTCACCGTTCACTTCGTCGAGCTCGAGAAGACACTCGGCGATTTCTCGCTGCCGGTGCAACAGCGTGCGCCGGCGGGCCTCGGTCGGGTGCGCGGTGAGCGTCGGCTGGATGTCGAGGCGCCGGAGGATCGCCAGGACCTGCTCGCGCGAGAACCCGCGCGACTTCAGCGTCGCGATCGCTTCCATGATCGACTCGCGCCGCGCCTCGCGCGGCGTCGCGACGCGTTCCCGGCGCCGGTTGATCCGAAGAATCGCGATTTTTTCTGCCTGATTCCGGAGACTCAATCGAAGCGCCAGCGTGCGGGTGAGCTGAAGAATCTCCGCGGTGGCCAATTGCCCGATTCGCGACGTCGCGCGG
This sequence comes from Planctomycetota bacterium, assembly GCA_045863555.1. Lineage (GTDB taxonomy): Bacteria > Planctomycetota > Phycisphaerae > UBA1845 > Fen-1342 > JACRLV01. The sequence continues at coordinate 193,665 of BTUU01000009.1, forward strand.
GCGAAATCGTCCGGCGTTCCCGCCCGGCAGGTCTCGATGAGCGATTCCGCCGTTCGGAACCGCTCCGTCTGGCCGAACTGCGCGTGCACTTCGGCCAGGCTCAATTCGAGAAGGTGCAGGTCGCGCTCGAATTCGTCCATCATCCATTCCCAGGACGGTATTTCGTCATATCCCCCGTCGCCGCGCCCCATCGCGGAAGAAATCCCGCGCGCACTGTAGTGAACTGGAACGCCGAATGCCATTTCGACCGGCGCCCCGTCAGGGTTCATGCGGTCGAAGGGGCGAAATTCAGGACATTTACATCGTTTGGAGCCACGCACATGAGGAAACTCACCCACCAGCCTTGGGCATTTCGCGCAGCCGCGGTCGCCGCGGCCACGTTGATGGCCGGGAGCGCGCCCGCCGCCGACTCACTGCTGACCCTCAACCCGTCGATTGCGCCCCAGGACGCTGCGACCAGGCCGGCGGACGGCGCGAAGCCCGCAGCCGAGAAGCCGGCCGAAGCGCCGAAGGCGACGGCGGAACCGAAGGCGGCCGAGGAGATCTCGAACGCGTTTGTCAGCGACAAGGCGACATTCCTGCTGACACCGTCGCGCATCCACGGCGACCCGACGATCTTCTGGCCGGGCGTGCTCAATGGTCTGCGCGGATTCGAGCATTTCTACGAACCGATCGGCAACCCGCTGTATTTTGAATCGCCGTTTAACAATACCGGCCTGCGGTTGCTGTATCTGTACCACGGCTTCCCCGACGGCTCGCAGATCGGGGGCGGGTACGCGAACGTCTACGCCGCCCAGGTGCGCGTCGCGCTGACGGAACGCCTTGCGTTCATCGCGACGAAAGACGGCTACACCGACATGAACGCGGGCATTCTGCCGCCGGATGACGGGTGGAACGACTTCGCGATCGGCCTCAAGTACGTGATCATCGCCGACAAGGCCGCGGACTTCGTCCTCACGGGCGGCGTGCGCTGGGAATGGGAAAACGGCGATCGCGGTGTCCTGATGGGCAAGACGCAGGAACTCAGCCCGTTCATCAGCGTCGCGAAGGGTTTCGACCGGCTGCACCTGCTGGGAAATGTGACCGGCCGCCTGCCGATGGACTGGAACGACGGGAACGCGATCGTGAGCTGGGACCTGCACGTTGACTATGAGATTGCGCCGAAGGTCCTGCCCGGTTTTGCTCCGGTCTTCGAGGTGCACGGGCTGCATTACGTCTCCGACGGCAACGCGCTGCCGCTGTCTGTCGGCGGGCTCGACTACTCGAACATCGGCTCGACCGACGTCGCGGGCGACAGTGTCTTCTGGGCCGGTGTCGGCGCTCGCTGGAAGCTCTCGCCGCACATGTCGGTCGGTTCGACGTACGAGTTCCCGCTGCACAATCCCGACAATGACATCATGGGCAATCGCGTCACCGTCGATCTCCACGTGACCTGGTAAACCGTCGCGACGCTTCGCGAACCTGCTGAGAAAGGACAACGAATATGAAACGCTCCAGCTTCCGACGTCGCGCCTGGCTGATGCTCGCCACCGGCGGCGTATTGATGCAGGTCATTCCCTTCGGCTGCGGCCAGCCGATTCTCCGGCTCGTCACGCCGATCCTGCTCGATGACACGTTTAATGTGCTGGACGGCGTCGTGCGGCTCGTCGCACCGCTCGTACTGCCGTAAGCGCGGCCGCGCCGCGCAACACACCGCCCTCGGCCGGACCCTTGAGCGCGGGTCCACAGCCGAGGGCGGTTTTGTTTGTGCTGACTTCAGTCCGCACACCGCTCGCCCGTGGGGACGGTATGCGGCGCGCGACTCAGTTCTGCGAGGCTTCCACGACGGAGACGAACCGGCCGCGGAATTCCACGTGGCCGTCCTTCATCGCGAAGAGGGTGTGATCCCGCCCGAGGCCGACGTTGTGGCCCGGTTTGAAGGGCGTGCCGCGCTGGCGGACGATGATCGAGCCGCAGCGGGCGAACTGACCGCCGCAGATCTTGACGCCCAGGTACTGAGGATTGCTGTCGCGCCCGTTCTTCGACGAGCCCTGACCCTTTTTATGTGCCATGACAACCGCTCTCTTCGATAAACAGTCGCGCCGCCCCTGGACCAGCCCGTGGGGCGAGCCCCGAAGTATAACCGGAAACGAACGGTTTGCTCAACCGGCGTCCGGGGCGATTTTCAAACCGGTCAGAACTCCGGAGGATCGGTCGATTCCGGCCGCTTTTGCGGGGGAGGCGCTTCGATCGGCTTGAGTTCACCGCCCACCGGCACGAGCGCCTGCGACTGTTCCAGATCCAGTTCAAAGAACCCGCCCGGCGGGTCGGGAAGGCGGTCGGAGCCGGGGCCCACGAACGCCGATTCAAGACGATCCCAATAGTAGGTGGCGACGATCACCGGCTCGCCCGCGGGGCCGCTCGCAGGCACACTGGAGGGCTCGCTGGCCGCCCGCGACGTTGCGTCGCCCCCGGCGCTTGGCCGCACTTCGATCGCGATGACTGGGTTGTCGTCGTGAATCCGGTGATCGAGCCGAGCGCCGTTCAAATCCTTGGCGACGATCGCAGGGCGGACTTCCTCACCAATGAGAAGGACCCTGGTCGGCGTAAGCAGGAGATGCGGGAAGCGGTCTTCATCGGTCGATCGGACCAGTTGAGAAACCTCCTCCTCCGCGCCGTCGAGCGGTGTCAGGACTTCGCCGGTCGCGCGGATGAGGACGGGGGTCGCCAATCGATTCATATCGAGTCCTTCGCGACCGAGGGCCCAGCCGAATTCGCCGAGGCCAAGAATGCGGAGCCTGGAGGCGTCGCGGTCGGACAATGGCTCAGGCAGCAGCGCGGGCTGGTTTTCCTCAAGCCGGATCAGGCGGACGGCCGCGCTGATGCGTGCGGCATCGTCACTCGCCGCGCTTGTGAGTTTCTGGATCGCGATTTCTTTCGACCAGCTCAACGATTCCGCGAGGATGGGCGATTTCGGAGGCTGTACGATCGGTTCTGACGGCGGTGCGGGGGACGACGACGTCGCGGGCGTCGCGACGGGTTGTGTCGCGGTCGGGGGTTTATCGCACGCGGCGATTGCCAGCAACGCCGCCGCAAGCCCTCGAGCGACGCGTCGCATCGTCCGCCGGCCTGTCGGCCTGCGTCGATGCGTCGAATCAATCGGGTGGCGCCCATCCGATCCGCGGAATTGACAATTAGCGGCCGGTCGCATGTTTGAAGTGTAGGGGAAATTGGACCGTGGTGCAGCGCGCGGTTTCGCTCAGCCAGTGCCTGACGTGGGGCTGGATCGAGGTCGCGGCAGCGCTGGCGGGTTGTGGGGAGGGTGCGCGTGAATGCGCGTTTGCCCGCGCCGGCGCTGACATTTTTTTGATCGGGGGCGGTCATTTCTTTCGGTTTTCGGATCGTAACTATATTTTGAACAACGAGTTACGGCTTGCCTGGGTAACTTGAGGCCGCCTGCGTAATTTTCCTTGACTCGGCTTTCCACGCGGACTATTATGGCGGAACAACTTCGGAGATGAGAGAGGCGGTGGTCGGGCGGGCCGATCACGTATCTCCCCCCGATAGATCCACACCACAGAAGGAGAGGAAGTAATGCTCAAGCGTTTTCTTGCGACAGTCCTCATGGTCGCCGGCGCGTCGGCGTACGCCAGCGTCACGACCACGGTCGATCTCGTCGATCCGACCGACCCGATCTCGCAGCCGCCGGCGGGCGTCACCTGTGTCGACGTGTTCATTGACACGACGAACGCGGCTGGCTCGGCTTGGACGGCCGCTGGCCTTCGCGGCGTTGTCACCGCTGCCGGTCAGGCTGCCGGCGTGGCGATCCTTTATGATGAAGCGGATCCGAACCGTCCGCTTATCGGCGCGGGCACGGACGCGAGGTTCCTGACGACGCTCTCGAAGCCCCGTAACCGCGACGCCAACGGTCGCTGGACGCTCTTGGGTGCGGCGATCGCCGGCGGTTACAATCCGACGGCACCTACGCATACGCAGACCGCGACGGAAATCAACGTGGCCTGGTTCGCCAGCCCCCCGGAAAACGCGAGTTCGGTCGGCGTCGACGGCTACATTGCCCGCGTGGCACTGAGCACCGGCGGTGTGAGCCTCCCGATCGGCGCCGGCACCGACGTGCCCCAGGGCGCGACGGTGATCTTCGAGAGCGTCGGTTTCGATAGCGGCGTGGCCGGCACGGTCAGCGCTGCCTTCGACCAGCCCACGCCCTCGGGCATCAACTGGTTCGTCTGGTATATCCCCGAGCCGGCTTCGCTGGCTCTGCTCGGCCTCGGCGCCCTGGCGTTCATTCGCCGCCGCTAAGCCCAGCGTCTGAAGGATTCAGGTTCGAAATCGAGCGGCCGGGTTGAGCATCCCGGCCGCTCGCCTTTTTTCATCTCCCGCTCGCGCGCACAATGCCCGCCATGATCCGAGCCATCGGCACGCTCTGCACGCGCGTCTTTCAAGCAATCTGCCCCGACCCGTTCGTCATCGCGATTCTCCTCACGCTGGTTACCGTCGTCGCCGCGCTGCTCTGGGGGCAGCCGCCGGAAAGGGCGGCGGCAGGGCCGATCTTTGACGCCTGGCGCGACCCGGGCGGCGGATACTGGAAGCTCCTCGCGTTTGCGATGCAGATGTGCCTGATCCTCGTCACAGGGCACGCGCTCGCCAGCGCTCCCGTCGTCGATCGGGCGATCCAGCAATGGGCGGGCGTGCCGAAAACGGCGTCCGGTGCGGCCGGCCTCGTCGCCGCCGTGGCGTGTCTCGCGGCGCTGATCAACTGGGGGCTCGGCCTGATCGTCGGTGCGCTCTTCGCCCGAGCCGTGGGCGAGGCGATGGCGCGGAAGGGCGTCGCCGTGCACTACCCGCTTCTTGCGGCCGCAGGGTATCTGGGGCTCATGGTCTGGCATGGCGGCCTCTCCGGGTCGGCGCCGCTTTCCGTCACAAGTCTCGCGAGCGCCCGCGGCTCGCTGCCGGAGAGCGCGCTCGCGCTCCTGCCGGCCGGCGGCATTCCACTCGGGCAGACGCTGTTTTCACCGCTGAATCTCGCGGTGACGGGCGGGCTCGTGCTGCTGGCGCCGATTCTCGCGGTCCTGGTCGCACCGACGGATCCGCGCGCCATCCGCCCGATCTCCGATTTCCCCGTCCGCGGCGACTCCGCGCACGAGCCGGCGGGACCGGACGATTCCGGGCGGACGACACTGCCCGACCGGCTGAACCACTCCGTGGTCGTCGCGCTGCTGCTCGCGATCCCGCTCGTCGCCGCCGTCGGACGATTCGTCTGGCTGCGCGGGGGCGTCGACGCGCCGCTGGCGCTGCGGCTGTCGACCGGAATGCAGTCGATCGGCCTGAACGAAATCAACATGGTCATGCTCGCCGTCGGTCTGATCGCACATGGGTCGCCGGTCCGCTACATGGCGGCGGCCGAGGGCGCGGCGCGGGGCTGCGCAGGAATCATGATCCAGTTTCCGCTTTACGCGGGGATCATGGGCATCATGGTCGAGTCGGGCCTGGCGGCGCGTCTCGCGGATCTCTTCAGTCGCGTCGACGCTCCGCAGGCGATTCCCGTGCTCAGCTTCGTTGCGGCGGCCCTGCTCAACCTGTTTATCCCCTCGGGCGGCGGGCAGTGGGCCGTGCAGGGGCCGATTGCCCTCGCTGCGGGGCATTCCGGGGGAATCGAACCGGGAACGATGGTGATGGCCGTGGCGTATGGTGACCAGCTCACCAACATGCTCCAGCCGTTCTGGGCCCTACCGCTCCTGGCGATCACCGGCGTCCGGGCCCGCGATATCGTCGGCTACACCGCGACGATCATGCTCTTCGCCAGCCTCTGGATCGCTGCCTGCCTCTGGTTTCTCGGGTAGACTCCGCCCGCCCGAGCCGACCGAACCAGGAGGTCACCATGCGCGCCAGGATCGCGGCCGTCATCGTCTTGAACGGCGTCTTGTCCCCGGGGTTTGCGGCGGACACCTGGCCGCAATGGCGCGGCGCCGAAATGAACGGCGTGAGCGAGGCGAAGAACGTCCCGCTTGAGTGGAGCGAATCCACAAACGTTCTCTGGCGCGTCGACCTGCCGGCCTGGGGCGGTGCGACGCCGATCGTCTGGCGCGACCGCGTGTTTGTGGTCTCCCCGAGTGCGGCGGAGGAGACGACCGAAGGCGGCGTCACCCGACGCCTGCCGCGGATGGGCCGGGAAAATCCGGGCGGGAAGGAACTCATCCTCTTCTGCATCGACGCCGGCGACGGCAAAGTCCGGTGGCAACACACACTCGATCACCGGAACACGCTCTACGGCAAGCAGAACATGGCTTCCCCGTCGCCCGTTACCGACGGCCGGCATGTCTGGGCGCTGACGGGCACGGGCATTCTGACCTGCCTCGACTTTGACGGGAAGGTGCGGTGGACGGCGGATCTCCAGAAACGGGTCGGCGATTTCCAGCTCATGTGGGGCTACGCCTCGTCGCCGTCGCTCGTCGGAGACACGGTCGTCGTGCAAGTGCTGCACGGATCGGCGGGACCGGCACGCTCGATGCTGATCGCATTCAAAGGCGAGACCGGCGACGTTGTCTGGGAGCACGAACGCAAGACCGACGCCCGCGCCGAGTGCCCGGACGCGTACACGACGCCCGTGCTCGCGAAAGACGGCGGCCGGACGGAGCTGATCGTCAGCGGGGCGGATTATGTGACGGCGCACGATCCGGCGGATGGCCGGGAACTATGGCGATCCGCGGGTCTGAACCCGTCAAAGGAGCCGAACTACCGCGTCTGCCCGTCACCGGTCGTGGTCGGCGACCTTGTGGTTGCGGGGAGCCGCGTGAAACCGATGATCGCGGTGCGGCTCGGCGGCACGGGGGATGTGACGGAATCTCGCCGCGCCTGGGCACTCGAACGCGGCGGCCCGGACGTACCTTCGCCTGTCTCTGACGGAAAGCTGCTGTACGTCGTGAACGACAAAGGGATGGTGACCTGCGTGGACGTTCGGAGCGGCGAGGTGAAATGGGGCCCCGAGCGAACGGCGGTGGGGACGGTCTCCGCGTCGCCCGTGCTGGCGGACGGGCGGATCTTCGTCACAAACGAAAACGCCGTCACGACGGTGCTGGCGACCGGCCCGGAGTTCAAGGTGCTGGCGACGAACGAACTGGAGGACGGGTACACGATTTCGTCTCCGGCGGTGGTGGATGGGCGGATCTACATCCGAACCTCGCGTCGCCTCTACTGCATCGGGAAATAGAATTGTCAGTTCTCCTTGACGCGCTGCGCAAAGCGAGTATTCTCGCGCATCGGTCCGGGTTCCGGTACAGCCAGTCTCCGAGTGGAAGTGATGACCAACAGAAAATTGCATCGCTGGAGCGCTTCGGTTCTCGCGGCGGCGAGCGCGGCATTCGTTTTTCAGAGCGGGTGCGCGGTCGACCCCGACTTGTTCCTCCAGAGCGCCATCCAGTACCTCACGGAGTTCGCGATCTTCATCACGGATTCGGCGGTCGTCGGGCTTCGTTGAGCCGGCGCCAGGGAGAAAAGCCGATGAATCGACTCTTGAGATCCCGGCGCGCGATCGCGTTCGTGACGACGCTCGCGCTGGGCAATCAGTTTCTCTTCGGTTGCGTCACTGACGCGCAGTTCCGCGATTTCGTGCAGTCGACCACGGTTCGCGTATTCTGGCAGACCGTCGGCACGGCGCTTCAGTCGGCGCTGATCAGCGCCTTCGGTGACAGCAGCTCAAACGGTTAATCGCCTCGACGGCGGCGCGGCCCTCCACGGCGGACACGAGTGAGCAAAGCATCCTTTCCGCATCTTGGTTTCATTTCCTGGCTGCTTGCCGCGGCGGCGCTTGCGCTCGCCGCGCCGGTTGCAGCCGCCCAGGACGGGGGCGGCGCGGCCGATGTCGTTGAGTTCCAGCGGCTCATGGAGCAGTACGTCACGCTCCGGCCCGCGCCGGATGAGGGTCGCCTGATCCCGGCGTGGCGCGACGAGACGCTCGAGCAGGTCGGCCAGCTCATCACCGGCCTCGAAACCCTCGCCGGCCGCACGGGCAAGCCCGCCGACGTGATGCTGGTTCTGGCGCTGTGCCACGCCAAGCGCGCCAGCGTGCTCCTCGACCAGCGACGCGATCTTGACGCCGAGTATTCCGGCGAGATCGCGGCCGGTAAGACGCGCGAATCGCTCGCCAAGGACCGGGCCGACCTCGTGGCGCGTCGTGCCGACCTCGCCGAGCGCGTGGCGGCGGAATATCGCAAGGTCGACGAAGTGCTCTCCGAGGCGCTGGCCTCGGCGGAGGCGCTCAAGGGCGATCGCGAGGCCGCGCAGCTCAACCTGATCACGGGCGTGGTGCTCGCGCAGTCGGCGATCGTCCAGGACGCGGCGATCGACGCGATGCAGGACGCGGGCCGCCGTCCGACGATCGCGCCGGCGCTCTTCCGCGAACTGCTCGACCGCTCCGCGACGCTGCTGGCCGAGTACCTTTCAAAAACGCCGCGTGAAAGCGGGCTGGAGTGGGTGCGCGGTCAATATTACCTGGGTGTCGTGAGTTACCGCCGGTCGCTGGCGATGCGCGTGCAGGGCGAAGAGTATTTCACCCGCGTCGATACCGCCGACGCACGGGCGGCGGAAAGCTACGCCGCCGCGCGGCAGATCTTCAATTCGCTTGCGGATTCCGAGGAACTTGCGCGCGTGCTCAAGTCCGAGGGGCCGATGAGCGAACGGGCGGCCCGGGCGTTCCAGAATTCGAGCTTCGTCCTCCGGAACCGGTACGACGAGAATGCCGTCGCCCGCTATTACGCCGCGAGCGCCAATCTCTACCTCGGCCTGATGACCGCGATCGACCCCGATCTCGCCGACAAGCCGATCGAGCGGCTGAACATGGCCAGCGAGTTCCTCCGCCGCGCGGCCGCACTCGACCGCAGCGCCCCGAACCCGCGCGAGCCGGAGATTTCGCTGACGAAGGAGACCATCCCCACCAGCACGGAAAAGGTGATCCGCGAGCTCACCGAGGCGACCAAGACCGCGGAAGCCAAGCCGATCAACGACTTCTCGATCAGCTGGGGCATCGGCTATGTCTACGATTCCAACGTGATCCTGCTCGGCCGCGACACCGCCACGCCGATCGGAAAAGACCGCAAGCGCGACTCGCGCGTCCCCGGTCTGATCCACATCGGCTACACGGCGGACCTTGACGCGATCGCGCCGAACGACCCGCTGCTGCGGCGCTTTCAGATCTTCGTCGAAGGCCGGACCTCGGCCACGTGGAACGCCCGGATCCACGATTTCAACGAGCAGATGTACGGGGCGACGGTCAACGTGCGGTACGAGCTGCTTGGTCCCGGCGCGGTCGAGAATCTCGACGGCGCCTATCTGAACTGGCGCTACGACTACGACTACGTCCTCCTGGGCAATGACGGCTTCCTGCGCCTCAACCGTCTCCGCCCGTCGCTCGACATGGTCGCGTTTGACGGGCTCTTCCAGCCCTCGCTGCACTTCACGTTCGAGGATCGCAACTACCTCGAAGAACTGACGGACGAGCGATTCGATCGCGACGGCAACTACATCTCCTCCGGCTTCGATCTGCGTTTCGATCTCGGCCGCTGGGTGGATGCCGACCGTCTGTGGGGGCGCGACGCGTGGGGCGTCGCGGCGCCGCACAAGGACGACGCGGGCGCCTGGCGCCGGCCGATGGAAGTGAACGCCGGCCTCGACTTCACCAGCAACTCAACGCAGGGCGACGAGTTCGACTACAGCAGCGCGATTCTCACCGCCGGTGTACGTTTTCCGCTGCCGTTCGGGATGGACTTCTTCTACACCGCCCTTTTTGAGTGGCAGGACTACTGGCAGAACAGCCGGATTGACCGCAATCGCAACGTTCGCGAAGACTTCATCCAGGAACACGGATTCCGGCTGGAGCGCCGCTTCTTCCTCACCAACTACCCGAAGGACTATGAAAACGCCCGGCCGCTTCAACTGGAGCGCCTGGTCATGACTGTCTTCGGAGACATCCGCTTCACGATCGACGACAGCAACGTGCGTGACCGGCTGGGGCAGAGCGTCTTCGAGTACAATCGCGTCTGGTACGGTGCCGGGATGCGCTTTGATTTGAACTAGGTCCCGTTCGCAGGGAGGGTGCCGGCTTGAACATCCGACTGCCCATCGCCGCCCTCATCGCCGCGGTCCTCGGCGCGGTCTGTCCGCTTGCCGCGCAGGAGACCGCTGCGGATGAACCGCGCGACCTCTACGCCGTGGTCACGGCGCTGGGCGAAGGCGCGCAGGTCCGGGTTGCGGATGTCGTCGTCTCCCGGCCGGGCGACAACCCGCTGCTGCTGGAATCCGAGCCGATTCGCATCGCCGTCGTCGCCCGGGAGGCCGCCCAGATCGCGGCGATTCAGATCAGCGCGGCCGACGCCACACTCGTGCTGAATAACGTCGAGATCGACATTCACGTCCGGAAGGACGGGGGCCTTGCGCTGAAGCTCGCCGGGGAATCGCAGGGCGAGTGGTGGCTAGACGTCTACCACGGCATCGAGAGCCCGGCGGTACAGATCCAGGTCGGCGACGCGGTTCTCTCGCTGCCCGTCGGGGCGGTGCGGATCAGCTCGACCGATCAGCCCGATCGCGTGCGCGTCCGCGTGGCGACCGGGCGAATCACCGGACAGTCGGCCGCGGGTCAGATTGCCCTCGACGCGACCGACCGGAACGAGACGATCATCCGCGGCGATGCGTTCGGCACGGCCGGCAGGGCTGAGGGGACAATCCAGGATCAGGCCGCGGCCCGCGGTTCGATCGTGCAGCGTTCGCTTCTTCCGGATCTGGTGCGCGTTGCCGAAGCGGCGGCCGAGGGCGACATCGAACCGCCGACGCGGGCGAGCACGGTGCAGGCCCGGGCGGTCGCGCCGGAGGTCCGCGTCGCGGAGATCGTGCCGCGCGGCGGCGTGATCTCGACGCTCGTTTCGGGCGCCGGGCAGAGCGCGGTGTTCGCGGGCGCCGGCGGCGCGGCGACGCAGGCGGAAGCGTTCCTGTCCAGCGGTCAGGCCGCGCAGGCCGTGGTCGGTGCGCGGTTGCAGCGCACGCGGTTCACGGCGTCGCGCACGGGCACGTCGTTTGCGATCAGCCAGGAATTCTCGCAGTTTTTGGTCATTGGACGACCGGCGCAGTGAGTTCTTCGTCGCGCGCCGCTCGAATTCGAAGCTGGAGCTGAACATGCGGTACAAACTCCTCACCTTGGCGGTGCTTGCGATCGCGTCGATGATCTCGGGCGGCTGCCCTTCGGACGGCGGCACGGGCGGGACAGGCGGCGGCGGCGGGACGGGCGGCGGCGGGAATCTCCCCGATGGCGATCCGGAGCCGCAGGCGTCGACGCAGCTCAGCATCACGTCCACCGCGAGCTTCCTTCAGTTCAACGCCGCGGGCCTGAGCTCCACGCGCTTTCAGACGTCGGCGGATCTCACCGCCGTCTTCTCGAACCTCACTGGCAGCATCGCCGACCTCGCGATCAACTGGACGATCGAGAGCACCTCGGCCGGCGGTCCCGTGCTGGAGTTCGTCAGCACCGGCGCCACAACGGCCACGGGCGTTTCCGTCATCGTAGTGCCCACCGAGGCGCCGCTCGCCGATACATCACACACCGTCCGCGCTTCGGCTCTGGTTGACGGGACGACGCGGACCGCCGCGATCCAGATCGTCGTCGTGCCGGATCCGATCATCGGCGGAGATTCGACGCTGCTCTCGGTTTCACCCTTCACGATTCCAACCGTCGGCGTTGATATCGTCGATGTGAACGGCACCCCCACGCGTCAGGTCGTGCTGAACGCCGGCGACAGCGGCCCGATCAGCCGCGTCAGCTTTCTCTGGAGCGAGCAGGAAGTCCTTCCCCCCGGCATCACTGTCCCCGCGGATCGCACCACGCAAACGCAGACGCTCACGATCGCCGACGATGTCAGCGGCATCTACACCTTCCGGGTCCAGGTCGTCGACGCGCTCGACAACCGCGCCACCGGGCTCGTCCGCGTCTACATCGGCGTGACCGACCTGCTCCTCGACGTCCAGGCCACGCGGCTTCAGGTCGTTCCAAACGGAGACGTGACCCTTCGCACCACCCGCGTCGGCGGAATCGGAGATCTCACCGCGGCGACGGATGACAACTTCTCGTACAGCCTGCGGATCCTCGACGAATCCGGCGCGGCCGTCGCGGCCACCGTGAATCCGGGCACGAGCGTTGTCCGCGATGCAAACGTCATCGACTGGACCGTCAGCGGCCTGCCCGCGCCGGCCAGTTACCGGTTCGAATTCACCGTCGTCGATCGCGTCGGGCAGACCGCCGTTTCGACGTTGCCCGTGCTCTTCACCGATGAACTGGGCCTCGCGGTTACGCCGTCGCGGTCTCAGGTGGGTGTGGGAACGCCTTTCAGCATCCGCACGGTTCGCGCCGGCGGCCAGCCGAACTGGACGTATACGTTTACGGTCTTCGATTCGGCCGGCGTGAACATCACCGGCGCCACGACGATCAACCCGCCGTCGGGCACGACCAGCACGCTCGTCACGAACGACTGGACGTTTACGAACGGGTTCCCGACGGCCGACACCTATCGAATCTTCGTCACGGCAACCGACGGTGCGAGCAAGACAACGACGGCCGGGACGTCGGTCCGCGTCGGCGACTTCCTGACGCTCGATGCCCGGGCCGCGAACAACCTGCTGCCGCCGGTGATCGGCGCGGCCACGCCACAGAATCAGTCGACGATCACGTTCGTGCCGAACGGCGGCACGCCACCCTATACCTACCAGTTCGCTCTCGGCGGCGCGGGCGGCGGGGGCACGCCGACGTACTCCGCGGCCCAGAATACGCCGCTTCCGTCCGACCCGGACGGCACGCTGACGATCACCTTCACGTCGCCGCTGAGTGCGGCCGGTGTTGAAGGCACCTATCGCACGGACGTAACCGTGACCGACGCGCTTGGAAATACGGCGCGGGACAGCGTCGTGATCGAGGTTCGGAGCCTCGGCGGCGGAAACTTCAATGTCGACGTGCAGCCGGCGCAGGTGCAGATCGCTCCCACGGCCCTCGCGACGCTCTACGACCGGCTGATCCGCACATTCCGCACCGGCGGCGTGGGGACCATCGCGAACACGGACTACGTCTGGACCGTCCGCGACAGCGCGGGCAACGCCGTCGCCGGCTTCACGATCGCGGCCGACGCGGCTGGCAGCGGCCAGACGCTCGACTGGGACGTGACGGTCCCCGCGGGACTGACGCCGGGCACGTACCGGTTCTATGCAACTGCGACCGACGATGCGACGAATTCGACGACCGGCTCCGCGTCAATTCTCATCGCCGACATCCTGACGGTGGACGTGTGGACGGAGACGAATGTCGTCGCGCCTGGCGTCCCGATCACGGTCAACGTGCGGGCCAACGGTGGCTCGGGCACGCGGACGTTCACCTTCGACGCGTTTGATCCGCAAGGCGCGAACGACGACGCATTCGGCGGCGTGTTCGGGACGTTCAACGCGGGCGCGGGGACCATTGTGTATGTCTCGCCGACGGCCGGGTCCGGCACCTACCGGATCCAGGTGGACGTACTCGATACGGTTCTGAATACGACGGTCCGCCGCACGATCCCGATCTTCGTCACGGGCGACACCTCCCTCGTGGCGGGCGACGGTCTGATCAACTGCCCGGCGGCGCAGACCGACCTTTCCTCCGCCACCGGCGCATTTGTCGACTCGGCCAATTTCTTCAGCGGTCTCGCGGCCGACACGGTTCATATCGTGCCGCTGGCGGCAAACCAGGCCCCGGCGTCGCTTCAGGGCCGTTCGCGCAGCGTGACCTTCCGCATCACCGAGCCCGACGGCAACGCAAGCCTCGACGTCTCGGACCTGACCTTCGTCGGAACCAACCAACGCGGCGAGGTCATCTCGGAGTCGATCAACCCGGCCGAGGCGGATATTCAGGGCGGAGCGACGGTCACGACCCTCACGGCCCCGTTCCGTTCGCTGGAGCGCGTGTCGATCACGTACACGGGCGGCGAGGCGACCGACACGATCGAGGTCGGTTTCGGCGAGTGGTTCGGCGTGCAGGCGCCGTTCCCGACGCCCAGCAGCAACGAGGCGCGGCGCGCGTTCCACATCCTCGCCTTCTACAACAACCTCACTGGGGTTGGTGAAAACGTCACGAGCTTCCTCGATCCGCAATCCACCGACTTTGAGGTGAATTTCACGCCGCCGGATCGGCAGTCGATCCGCTTCCCGCAGGCCGCCAACGTCCCCGACGGCACGCGCGATTTCATCGTCCAGTACGAAACGCTCTCATCGCTGCGGCTGGACATCGAGGCCGACGATCTCAGCCTCGACACGAGCAACGGCGACGTCGCGATTCTGGACCTGAACGTGACCGGCGGGATCCCGCCGTACGACTACGCGATCAGCGACCTCGGAACGCGCGGGTCGAACGCGAGCACCGGCGGCGCTGTGATCACCCCCAACACGTTCACCGATGATTTCGGCAGCGTTATTTCGACGTATCAGGGGCCGGCGGTCGCTTCGACCGAGGTTCACACGATCCGCGCGACGGTGACGGACGCCGTCGGGAACGTGGCCGTCGCCACGATCCGGATCGAACTGGTTCCGTAATTCGGCGTTTCGCCGGTGATTTGCCGATCGCGCTCGCGCGGCGCGGTCGTACTGGAGTCCTGACATGATCTCTCGCGGCATCCTCGCGGCGGCGGCGCTGGCCGCATTTTCGTCCGCCTCCGTCCAGGCTCAGCTCGTCGGCACGCCGCTCGAGCGGGCCGCCCGAATCCTGGGCATGTTCGACATCAACGGCGGCGGCGAACCCGATCGCTCGGTCGATTCCGACGGCGACGGGCTGCCCGACACGTGGGAATTCGGCGGCCTCGATCCCGAGGGCACCGATGTTCCCTTTCCCGCGCCCGACGCGATCAGCCCCGGCACGCCCCCGGTCTCGATCTTCAGCCGCCGTCCCGTCCGCACCAGCGCGACGTCGCGCGATACCGACGGCGACGCGCTCTCCGATTTCATCGAGGTCTTCGGCCTGAAGTTCATCGACGACAATCAGAACGGCCAGCTCGACGACGCGTGCGCCCGCGACGCCGGCGGCAACGTGCTCTTCAACGCCGACGGTACGCCCATCCGCGCGACGGACGCGGCCGGTAATGCGGTCGGCGAGTGGTTTGATTTCAATGGCGACGGAATGCCGAGCGTGGGCGAGTTTCCCGCTCCAAACGTCCTCGTCGCGGGCCAGGAATTCGACTTCGACGGATTTGTCTTTACCGACCCGACGAACCCGGATACGGACGGCGATGGAATTTCCGACGGCTCCGACAACGATCCGCTCGTCAATCCGCGCTCGTTCGGCGTCGATAGCCCGTTCTTCCCCTCCGTCTCCGGCGGATCCGATCGCGACAAGGATAATGACGGCCTCGGAAACGGCATGGATCTGGGCAATGACGTTACGCGGACCGTCGACAACCCCACGGATCTCCCGCGCATTCTCCAGTTGCTCCGCCCCGACCTCCTGGCGGACAATGCGATCCCGGAAGGGCTCGTCGATGAACTGCTCGGTGCCGACTGGAACGGCGACGGACTTTTCCGCCTGACCGACATTCAGAACCTGCACTTCGGCCTCGTCGCCGCGCCGAATCTCACGGCCGGCGCGATTCCGCTCTTTCTGATCGAAGACCCCGACAGCCCCGATCCGGACAATCCCGATCTGCGCACGCTGGGATTCGCGATCACGGGGTTCCCGGCCGTCTTCCGTCCCAACACGTTCTACCGCGCATCGCTGCGCGGCCCCGGCGGCGTGAACCCGCCGCTTCCCTACCAGGAACTGCTCACGCCGACCGGCCGGCTGAATAACGAGTTCCTGCCCGACCCGCGCATCTGGACGGTGCTTTACGCGTGGCGCGTGCCTGGATTCGACATCGACGGCAACGGCTTCATCGGCTACGACGCCGCCTCCTTCAGCGGTACGATCGAGATCAACGGCCAGAATCTGACGGACGCACAGCGGGCCGCGATCGAAAACGACCCCTCGACCGCGATAGCGATCGAAGGCGGCGGTACGACGGGCGGCTCGACGACGGAGATCCCGAGCCTGGATGGGGTCATTCAGGTGAGTTTCCCGTCGTTCTGTTCGGGCCTCGGGTTCGGTCTGGTCGGGCTCGGGCTGCTGGGCGTGGCGTGTTTCCGGCCTCGCGTCCGATAATTTGTGCGGAATCAAATGTGCTTCTTGCGGCCGGTGAGGAAATCTCAGCCGGCCGCTTTTTTTTCTTGACATTCAGGGGGCAGGGGGCTAAAAGAGACGGAGTAACGAAAGGCATCGCGCCTCGGTACGTCTTCAGGAGGAGAATAAGCTCATGTCAAAGTTGTCGATGCGCGGCATCATGATTGCCGCAGCGTTCGTGGTCGCGCCTGCAATGGCGGACCTCACCGGTCCCGGTTTCGCGATCACGGCGATCGACCCGGCTACCGGCAGGGCGGATCAGATTCAGTTCGAGGGGCGCTGGAGCGAAGACCACACGACGTATCGCTGGTCCAGCTCGGAAACGCACATGTTCTTCGCCGCCGATGGCTCGTTCCTCGGCAGCCTGAACCCCGCCGAAGCATCCCAGACCAGCTCGATCGAGTACGTCGTTGATCCAATCGTCAATCTGTCGTTCTCGGTCGCCGCGGGCAATGCCACGACGACTTTCATGATCGGGTCGGCCCTGCTGTCCTTCCCGACGATCTCGGCGGCGGAGGCCCGCGCCAGCGTGGGCTTCTCCGTGACGGACTTCTCCGGCGGCGACGGCGCGACCCTCACGGGCATCGGCGGCCATACCGGAACGGCCGGCTACGTCGCCCAGTACAACGGCTTTGCCGGCACGAACTCGGGCACGAGCTTCGCCGAGCTGCTTCCGTCGGTGGTTGCGGCCCCGTTCCTGACCGGTACCGACTCCGCGACCGTCCCGGCGTCCGGCTATACGCCGATCGGTTCGGTTAGCGACATGAGCTCGCTGGTCGCGTTTGAATTGTCGGCCGGCGACTTCGCCAGCGGCACGTCGACGTTCGAGATCATCCCCGAACCGACGACCGGTGTGCTCCTCCTGGTGGCAGCGGGAGCCCTTCTGGCCCGCCGCCGATAAGACTTTCTTCGCGGCAAAAGTGGAAATCTCGAGCGGACGCGACATAACATTCGCGTCCGCTCTTCTTTTTAGGGGGGTGCGGACCGTCGCCGAAGAGGCTGATGGTAGGGTTGCCTCAGGCGTCCGATAATAATGCGTTTCATGCAGTCGGAACGCAGTTCTGCCGAGGAGAGAAGCCCATGTCGCACCCGCGTTTTCGCAACCGTATCTCCGTGGCCGCGCTTTCGCTTGGACTCGCAGCCCTCGCGCCGACGGCCTCGGCAGATCTTTCGAACGTGATTTTCCGGATCGAAGCCACAAATTCTCAGGGCTCGGGCGTGTTCGAGGCCACCTCGGACCAGGGTTCCTGGGACGGCGATACCTATACCTGGGTCGGCGGCGGCATCGACATCAGAAATGAGAGCGGCGACGTCATCGCGAGTCTGATGAACGCGACTTTCGTCGCGATCGCCGATCCGCAGGTGGGAATCCTGTTCGACGTCGTTGCCGGCGCGACGGACACGCAGTTCACGATCAGTTCGGGCGAGCTGTCGTTCCCGACGATCTTCGGCGCGACCGGCGTTGCCAGCGCGGGCCTCACGGTCACGGACGCCGGGCAGGACGACGGAGCGCTCGCCACGGGCAATGGCGGCTCCGGCAACAGTGCCTACCAGGCCAATTACAACGGACTGATTCCCGCGGGGACCATCTTCGCCGAGTTCATCCGCAGCGTGGTCGTCGCGACCCCCGGCGGAACGGAGACCGGCGTCGGTTCGACCGGCGGTTTTCTGAATATCCCGGATCCCGTCTCGTCGATGAGCGCCCAGTACAGCTTCCTGCTCAGCGCACTCGACAGCGCGTCGGGAACGAGCAACTTCGTCGTCATTCCGGAGCCGGCGTCGCTGGTGCTGCTGGCGCTCGGCGCGACGGCGCTGATTCGCCGCCGATAGTACGCCGGCCGCTGGAGGAGAACAGCAATTCGCGCCTCCCTGCGGCCTTGAGAGGAGAAAAGGCAAATGTTTAAGACTTCGATGCGCGGCTTTTTGGTAGCCGCAGCGTTTCTGGTCGCGCCCGCGATGGCGGACCTGACCGGTCCCGGCTTTGCAATCACCGCGATCGACGCCGCCACCGGGCGCACTGACCAGGTGACGTTTGAAGGAAGCTGGAGCCAGGACGGCACGACCTATCGCTGGACCAGCTCCGAAACGCACAACTTCTACGGCAGCGACGGGACCTATCTCGGCAGCCTCAATCCCGCAGGCTCGAGTCAGTCCAGCTCAATCGAGTACGTTGTCGATCCAATCGTCAACCTCTCGTTCTCCGTCGCGGCCGGAAATGCGACGACGACTTTCACCATCGGCTCGGCGCTGCTGTCGTTCCCGACGATCAGCAGCGCAATTGCCCGCGCCAGCGTCGGTTTCTCGATCACCGACTTCTCCGGCGGCGACGGCGCGACGCTGACGGGCATCGGCGGCCATAGCGGCACGGCGGGCTATGTCGCCCAGTACAACGGCTTTGCCGGTACGAATTCCGGCACGAGCTTTCTCGAAGCCCTGCCGTCGATCGTCGCCGCGCCGTTCCTGACGGCGACCGACTCCGTCACGACGCCCGCCACCGGCTACACGCCGATCGGCTCGGTCAGTGACATGAGCACGCTGGTTGCGTTCGAACTCTCGGCCGGGGACTTCGCCAGCGGTACGTCAACGTTCGAGATCATCCCGGAACCGACGACGGGCGTGCTGCTTCTCCTCGCGGCCGGGGCGTTCGCGGCGCGGCGTCGCTAAGGTCTGCCAAGCGAATTGCGTGAGAATCAAGGGCGGACACGGTGCTCAGAGCCGTGTCCGCCCTGCTCATTTCGGCTTATAGGACCTTCGTTGCGGACGCATTTGGTTTTCTCAGATTGTTCTTGACTTCGCCGGGACGGGGGACTATAACGGTCCCTAGGAGTCAGAAAGCAGCTCTGCTGAGGAGAGAAGCCCATGTCCAACCGGTATACGTTCAACCGTATTTCCGTTGTCGCGTTGTCGTTCGGTCTTGCCGCGCTGGCGCCATCGGCGTCGGCTGATCTTTCCACGGTCGTCTTCCGCCTCGAGGCCACCAACTCGTCCGGTTCCGGCGTGTTTGAAGTGACGTCGGACCAGGGTTCGTGGAACGGCGATACCTACACCTGGATCGGTGGCGGCGTCGATATCACCAACGAAAGCGGCGATGTGATCGCGACGCTGGTGAATGCTCGATTCACCGCAGTTGCCGATCCGCAGGTCGGCATCCTGTTCGACGTCGTCGCCGGTGCGACGGACACGCAGTTCACGATCAGCTCGGGTGAGCTTTCGTTCCCCACGATTACCAACGCGACCGGTGTCGCCAGCGCGGGTCTGACCGTCACGGACGCGGGGCAGGACAACGGCGCGGTCGCCACCGGAAACGGCGGATCGGGCAACAGCGCCTACCAGGCGAACTACAACGGCCTGGTTCCGGCGGGGACGATGTTCGCTGAGTTCATCAACTCGGTCGTCGTCACGACGCCCGGCGGTACGAACACCGGCGTCGGGTCCACGGGCGGCTTCATCGGCATCGCCAATCCGGTCTCGTCGATGAGCGCCCAGTACAGCTTCCTGCTCAGCGCGCTCGACAGCGCTTCCGGCACCAGCAACTTCGTCATCATCCCCGAGCCTGCGTCGCTGGCGCTGCTCGCTCTGGGTGCGATGGCACTGATTCGCCGCCGCTAAGCCGCAGCGCATCGGAAGAGTCCACACGAGTCGAAGGGAGTGGGTGCCGGATATGCACCTCGGAGGGGTACGTTATGGCCGCACTCTGGCCTGTCTCCTCACCGTCAGCGGATTAGCCGCTGCGCTCCCCTGTGCCCGGGCGTCGGAATTGTCCGCGACGATCCTCCGCGTCTCCGTCTCGAATTTCCTCGGCGAAGGCTATGTCGAGATCGCCCAGGTCGAGGGCCTGTGGGATGCCGATCGCACGCGGTTTGAGTTCGCGCGCAACGACCCCCTCGAAGTCGTCTCCGAAGCAACCGGCGAAACAATCGCCTACATCCTCAACCTCAGCTTCACCGCCCGCATCGGCCCGCTCAACGAAATCTCGCTGGGGATGGGCGTCTATACGCTCGGCTATGAAACCGACTTCCGCGTCGAGTCGAGCCTGCTCGACTTTCGCTCGATCCCCGCGAGTACCGCCCGCGGCCGCGCATCGGCCACATTCGCGGTTACCGATCTCGGCGGAGATTTCGCCCGCCTGACCGGCCTCGGCCCCTCCGGCGCGGGCGCCTGCCGCGCGATGTACAACGGCCGATACCCATCCGGCCGCCAGTTTGCCCAGCTCATCTCGTTTGTCTACGCGACGGCCGGGGGTACAACGACCGGAACGCAGAACGACCCTCCGACGGGCTACCGGCTGATTGGAGCGGTGCCGAGCGACCTGTCGATCTACATGGGCTTCCGCGTCACGCCGGACGACATCGCATACGCAGTCTCCCGGTTCGTGATCCCGTCGCCGAATGCGTGGTGCACGGGCGACGTCGACGCGGATGAAAACGTCGATCTTGTCGATCTCGCGCTGGTGCTCTCCGCGTTCGGCGGGGTGGATGGCGACGGCCGCTATGTTCTGGAAGCCGATTTTGACCAGAACGGCGTGGTGAACCTCGTGGATCTCTCGACCCTGCTGGCGCACTACGGGGCGCCTTGCCCCTAGGTGGGCGCATGCCTCTGATGTTTCGAATCCTCGCGGCGCTGATCGCGGCCGTTTCGGTTCAGGCGCAGACGCCGCGCACCAGCTTCCGACCGTCGCCGCGCGTGCTCACGGTCGCTTCGCTGAGTTCCGTCTACGATATGGCTTCAATCACCGGCGTCCGCGTCGCGGATTTCGACCGCGACGGGGCGCGCGATATCGCCGTCGCCTGGTTCGCGACGGATTTGGAGAGCTACGCCAACAACCGCCGCCGGCTGACGATTTTCTACGGAGACGGCCCCGGCGGCTTCGCGCGCGACACCGAGATCGATCTCTACATCCGCAATACGCTCGACCCGCTCTCGATCTTCCGATACGGCACGGCGGATCTGGCCGCCGGCGACTATGACGGCGACGGCGACGTCGACCTCGCCGTGCCTGCGTTTTTCGGCGACGAACTCTGGCTGATCGAGAATCTCGGCTCGCGCACGTACGTCCCGCGCCTCAAGTACCCGTTCGGCTTCAACAGCACGGGAAACTCGATTACGCCGCCGGAGACCGCAGCCGCCGATCTCGACGGCGACGGGCGCGACGAGCTGATCTACCTGCCCGATCCGCTTCAGCGGATCCAGGGCTTCTTTGTGCACATCTGGCGCACCGGCGACACGATCAGCAACATGGCCCGCGTGACCTGGGATGCCGAGACGCCCATTGGCGTGGTCAACTACACCTGGTCGCTTGCTGTCGATGATTTTGATGGCGACGAGCGGCCGGACATCTGCTTCGCGGGCACAACCGACTTCGGCCAGGAAATCGGTCCGACGCTCGTGGTGTGGCACGGGCTCGATTCGCACGGTCTTTTTCAGCTACATACGGAGACTCCTTCCTTCGTCGTTTCCGATGCCGCGCCGCTCGCCGTTCCGGGGGGCTGCCCCTCCTCGCTCGTGTTAGGCGATCGTGAGGGCACGCAACTCGCACGGTTCGACGCGGCGTGTTCCGGGACGGTCGACTTCTGGCCTGCGGATTCGATCGGCGGTTTCGCCGGTACGTCGAGCCGGGGCATCGCGGTCGAGCCGGCCGATGTGAACGGCGATGGCTTTGTCGATCTTGTGATCCGTCACAAGGGCGGCGCGCCCGGCGCCGGAAATCTCGTCGAGATCGCGGTCGGCACGCCGAACGGCCTGGTGCGAGTCGACCCGAACCCGCTCTTTTCCGACGCCTTCGCGAACTCGACCTTCAGCGATATGCTTCGGCCGCGCAACCTTGCCGTGGCCGATGTGATGGGCAGCTCGCGGCCGGAAATCGTGGCGGGATTCGGCCCGTCGCCCAGCGAAGATGTCGGCTTCGGCACGCTTGATATCGCGATCTGGGAAAACGGTTGCCGGGGGGATGTGAACGGGAATGGGGCGACCGATCTGACGGACCTGACGACGATGATCGGCAGCATGGCCTGCCAGCCGGATCCGCGATACCGGCCGGAAGCGGATCTGGACGGCAGCGGATGCATCGATCTAACGGATATTGCGACGCTGCTGGCGGATTTCGGCTGCGACCAGCGGAACTAGCCGGTGCCGGCCTTTTTCGGGCTGGCGGGGCTGCCGATGGAATGTGGCGTGGGGAGCAGGGGCGGAGTCCGCGGGCGGGGGGCGGTTGTGAAAAACGCCCGGGACCGGTATTTTTTGCCCCGCTTGTGCATTCCTGCGTTAGAATTACAATGCGTCAGGCGTAATGCACACGAAAACCGGGAAAGTCGAACCTCGACGGGAGTTCACGATGAGAACGATCCTTGCAGGTGCCCTGATTGTGCTTTTTGCGACGACCGCCGTGGGCCAGTCGGCCCTCAGCGCACGCTCCAAGGCCGCTCAGAAGCCCACCACGCTCGTCCAGCTCAACAAGAAGATCCCGGAGGTTTCGTTCCAGGAGCTTCCGCTCGACCAGGTCATCGACTGGGTCCAGTCCTACACCGGCATGAACGTCGTCGTCCGCTGGCAGACGCTGACCGACGCGGGCATCGAGAAGGACAAGCCCATTACGGTCAACGTGCGGAACCTGCGCCTCTCGCAGGTGCTCTGGATGATCATGCAGGAAGCGGGCGGCACCGACCTCAAGCTCGCCTATCGCGCCAGCGGCAACCTGCTGATCCTCTCGACCGAGGAAGACCTCGGCAAGGAAATGCTCACCAAGGTCTACGAGGTTTCCGACCTGCTCATCCGCCCGCCGTATTTCGATAACGCCCCGCAGATCGACCTGACCCAGCAGCAGCAGCAGGGCGGCCAGGGCGGCGGCGGACAGTCGATCTTTTCCGGCTCCGGCGGCGGCGGCAACCAGGAGGAAGAGGGTGGCGGCACGGATGCCCGTGAAGGCCAGGCTGGCGACATGGCGCAGCTGATCACGCTGATCACGCAGGTTGTCCAGCCCGATTCGTGGGAAATCAACGGCGGCGTCGGCACGATTACCGCGTGGCGGAACATGATCGTCGTGCGCAACAACATCCTGGTTCACCAGCAGATCGGCGGCCCGATTACCGAAGGCACCGACTAAGCCGGCGGCGGATGCGTCGCTCGCTTCGAATCGAATAACACGGCCGCGCCCGGGGCAGACTCGGGCGCGGCCGATTGCTTCGCTCGCCATGCCCAATGCCGATCTACTGACGCAGATTCTGGCCCTCACGGGACTGCTGGCGGTCCTGATCGGGGCGGGATACCTGCTCGTCCGGTTCGTGAGGAAGCGACTCGCCGACGCCGGCGACGACCAGCCGTTCACGCTCCAGGACCTGCGCGAGATGAAAGCGCGAGGCGAGATCACCGAGCGCGAATATGAGACCATGCGTGCGGCGATCGTCGGGGAGATGTCGGCCCGGCCGCCCCGCACGCCGCTCCCGAAGCCCAAGCCGCCGCCGGCTCCGGACGAATAGACCGTCGGCACCCGCCCGGCTAAATTGAATCGCGTTCACGGCTACGGGCTCGCGCAAATCCCATTCACACCGAACAGCACGCAAACTTGACGATATTCTCGCGTTCTGGTATCCTACTTGCATGGCCCGGACGCTGCCGAAAAAGAATTCCCGCACGACTGCCCGCCCGTCCAAGGCCCCGGCCAAGAGCCGCGCCCGCCCGTCGACGCGGCCCGACAGCGGCTCGGGGGCGATTCGGACGTTCGCGGCGGCGATGAAATTCCTGAACAGCCAGACCAATTACGAGAAGATGCTTCGGGTGGGCTACAACCACTCGAACTTCAATCTCAGCCGCATGGGGAAGATCCTCGAGGCGGTGGGCAACCCGCACAAGAAGCTGAAGTGTCTTCACGTCGCCGGCACGAAGGGTAAGGGCTCGACCTGCTACATGCTGGCGGCGATGCTCCAGAATTGCGGTTATCGGACTGGCCTCTACGTCTCGCCGCACGTCGTCGACATCCGCGAGCGGATCCAGATCAACGGCGAGATGATCAGCGAAGGCGAGTTTTCCAAGCTCATTGGCAAACAAGCGCCGATAGTAAAGCGCCTGGAATCGGCCAAGCCGGCGTTTTTAGGGATCATTACCGCGGCCGCGTTCATGCAAGACGCCAACAACAAG
>BTUU01000010.1:0-161880 GCA_045863555.1 Planctomycetota bacterium
CCCTCCCGCCACGCCAACGCCGATCGCAGCGGCGAAGTGCGAAAGTTGGGTTAGCGGCGGCCTGGGGCAACGCTGTGAGGAGGATGATCAATGCGAGCATGGGCGGCCCTTTGAAGAGAGATGCGGGCGATCGACCTGCGCGGAGTGTAGTCGACGGGAGAACCGACATCGACGGGACGGGCGGCAACACTGCGCGGCCTAGTTGAGGCGACCGGTCTAGCGGCCGATGGCGAAGGCGGTGAGGGCTGGGAGGCAGCCGATATCGACGATCGGCGCTACCCACCACAACGGCCGCAGCCAGTCCCAGGGAGCAAGCGCACAGCCTACTGCGCCCGCGAGGCCGCCGATGAGGGGAACGAGCGAGAAGCTCTGGCGCTGGTACCGGGCGATGATGGGGCCGACGACGTTGCCGATGGCGGAGATGGCGAAGATGCTGAGGAGGGCCGAGGCCGAGAGGATCTGGCATATCGCAAGCATGATCACACCCCGAGCCCTTCGGCAGCGACGCGCGGGCACCGCTAGTCCGGCGTCGAAAATGGTCCCTCGACCGAAAGCACGAGCTCCACCGCAAGCAACCTCATCCACTGTCGAACCTGCACCGTCTTTCGGTCGGCAGCCCTCAGGTCAGGGAGAGTGGCATGGCCGGGCGGGCGTGCAGGATCGGTCGGATCAACATCGGGTTCGACTCGAATCCCAGCGGCCCGCAGATCCCGCGCGCAGAGTATCGCTACATAGTATGACTTTCCTGGAACACTCCCCCGGGCGGCCTCCTCGATCGATCGATACTTGGCGCGCCAGAGAGAAATTCCGAGACCGTCATGGTCGTTCGGGCGGAAGGCAGTATCCGAGAGTGGGAGCAGGCGGGTTGGATCGTACCAATTCGTCCACGCTGGTATTCGACGATAGAGGAACTCGTCGTCCGCAATGGGCTCGCGTCCGTCGAGCTCGGGCATGGGTGAGTCCTGGAGTTACGCCCATTTTGCGCGGTGAACGAGCCGCGAGCCCTGGCAAAGCGTGAAATAGAGGGATCCATCGGACTCGACTTCGATGGTTTCGGCAATCTCACCGCGGATTCGTTCAAAGACAATGCCACCATCTCCGTTTGGAACGACCCGTGTTGGCGGCGGCGCATCGTTCTCAGCCAATTGCGAGGCAAGCCGGATCGAATGGGACACGGAGTTCTGCGACGGCGGTATCACATCATCGTCTTCCATTGCCTGCGGATCGCGCCCCCACTCTACGAGCGTAAAATCGATCAGGCGGCGCCACGCTTCGCGACGGCGCTGCAAAACGGATGTGGTTTCGTATTCTCGAATCCCGTCACCTGCCGAACCGGCACCCTGCCAGATCGATCGTGTCGACGTCAGCAACTGGCTCATTGTCGTCCCCACTTTGCTTGTGCGACATCGGAAGTCAGTTGTGCGAAGGTTCGCACTATCGCGGAACGCCCCGAAGCCAAACCCGCGAGGATCGATTCACGGTCGGACCCCGAGCCGCGAGCCGTCAGCGACAGCAGAAGTGCCTCGGGCCCGTCTGATGTCCCGATTCGAACATGCCGAACTTCTGCGTGAAGCCGGCCGAGTTCGGGTGGAATCTCAAATCGCCAGGTGGCGCCAAAGCTATCGAGCCGCACCGGGAGTTCGGCAGTCGGAATTCCGGGCACTGCATTGAACAACGCCGGCCAATCGCCTGGGGATTCCCAATCGCGCCCACACACTAGATGGTTAATGTAGGTGATTTCCCATTGATTCCAGTTCAGGGGTCCAAAGCCGTACTGTTCGGCGAAGCGATTCATGGCGTCGAACAATTCTTCAAACTCGGGCTGGAGCCGAGCATATCGCACGTACTCCTGTTTCCCCTCCCCCGTCCAGTTCAGGTGGATGCGGCCATTTTGAATCTGGACCATCCGCGTGACGGTGCGATTTCGAATCTGGAGTCGAGAGGCGGCCTTTTGTGAAATCCTGATTTTTGCCCTGAACGCTCCCCACTCGGACGCCTCTGGAAATCGCTCATATGCCGGCTCAATCGGTTGAGCGTCGGTCACGTCGCTCCAGTCGTCGGCGAGGTGATTCCAACGCGCACGTTCGCACAACCACCCCCAGAACAGACCGAGATGGGCGCTCGTGAATCCCTTCACCTCATCGAACTGGGCGCCGAGCACCGTTTCCGCGACGGGCGGGCGATCAAAACTCGGAAGCGAATCAGCCAATGAGAACTCCTGGACGGCCAACCCAAGGCTACGGGTACATCTTCCCCATCATTCTAGCATACGGCACCGTCTCGCGGATGTGCTTGAGGCCGCAGATCCAGGCGACGGTTCGTTCGACGCCGAGGCCGAAGCCGCCGTGGGGGACTGTGCCGTAGCGGCGGAGGTCGAGGTACCACTCGTAGGGGGCGGGGTCGAGCTTCTCTTCCTTCATCCGCTCCACCAGCACGTCGAGGTCGTCCTCGCGCTGCGAGCCGCCGATGATTTCGCCGTAGCCCTCGGGGGCGAGGAGGTCGAGGTTGTTCACGACGCGGTGATCGTCGGCGTTCTGCTTCATGTAAAACGCCTTGCAGGCCCGCGGGTAGTGCGTGACGAAGCACGGCTTGTCGTGTAGCCGGGCGATGATTGTCTCATCAGATCCGCCGAGATCGCCGCCCCACTCGAAATTGGCGGCGAGTTCCATGTGTTTCGGGATGTTGGCGAGCTGCTCTTCGCGGTCGGCGAGTTCTTCTCGCAGGTCGGCGAGTTCCTGCACGAGCTTGTCGACCTTCCACTTCTTTGTGCCCGGGGCGACGCGCTCCTTTTCCTTGTCGTCGATGAGCGTCTTCACTTCCGCGACGCGGGCGCCGACCGTTTTCAGATCATCCTCCAGCAGTGCCTTTGCCCGCGGGCCACGGAGGATTTCGGCCGCCTGCGAATACGTGATGCGGTTGAACGGTTTCGTCACGCGCTCCAGCGCGGCCAGATCGCGACTCAGGGCGACGAGATCGTCGCGGCGGTCGCGTAGGACGCGGGCGACGATCGAGCAGACGAAGTCCTCGGCCAGGGCGACGACGTCGTCGAGGTCGGCGAAGGCGATCTCCGGCTCGACCATCCAGAATTCCGTCAAGTGCCGCCGGGTCTTGCTCTTTTCGGCGCGGAACGTCGGGCCGAAGCAGTAGACCTTGCGGTGCGACATGCAGGCGGCTTCGAGGTAGAGCTGGCCGGTCTGGGCGAGGTAGACGGGGTCGCCGAAGTAGTCGACCTGAAAGAGCGTCTGCGCGCCTTCGCCGGCGGAGGGGGCGAAGATCGGCGTGTCGATCAGCACGAAACCGCGGTCGTTGAAGAAGCGGCGGATCTCATCGACGATCGTGGCGCGGACGTTGAGGATGTGCCACTGCCGCCGTGAGCGGAACCAGAGGTGGCGGTGCTTCATCAGGAATTCGATGCCGTGGGGCTTGGGCGTGATGGGGAAGCCCTGCACGCTTTGAATGATCCGCAGCGTCGTGACGGTCAGTTCGTGGCCGCCCTCGGCCCGCTCGTCGGCGCGGACGACGCCGTCGATCTCCAGCGAGGACTCCTGGCCGAGCTTGTCGGCGGCGGCGAAGAGGTCCGCATTGGCGTCGGTTTTTTCGAGCACGCACTGGCAGAGGCCGGTGCCGTCGCGCAGCAGGAGGAACATGAGCTTGCCCGACGAGCGGCTGTTATAGAGCCACCCGGAGAGGGTGACGGTCTGCCCGACGTATTTTGAAAGTTCGCGGATGGTCGTTCGCGTGGCCATGCGTGCGTCCTCGATGCTCGAATTCAGTCGAAACGGGCAGTGTATTGCGACGCGGGGCGGCGGCCAAATCCTGCCGAAAAAGCGGCGCGTGGCCGGAGGCGGCGCGAGGTCAATTGGGCGGCGCGGGCGCGGCGGGCGGGGACGCGGGTTGCGTCGCGGGCGCCGGCTCCGTTGCCGGGGCGGGCTGGGTCACGGGCGGCGGTGTCGCGGCCGGCTGCGAAGGCGCGGCCTGGCTTGCGGGCGGCGGGCCGAGATCGAGCGTGAGGAAGCCGCGCGGACCTTCGGGCTGAGGGGCGTCCTCGATGTAGATGGCGGTGTCGATCATCGAGCCGATGGCGACGAGCCGGCGGAGGGAGCGGATGGGGTCGGCGTACGGGAGGGGCACGCGCTCGTGGCGGAGCTTGCCGTCGCGTTCGACCATGAGTTCGACATAAGCGCCGTGCGGCCGGCGGTCGATGGCCTCGCGGACTTCGGGGATGGGCTGCGAGGTGGCGAAGCGTTTGCCGTTTGCGCCGACGATGTGGTCGCCGGGCTGGAGGCGGCCGTCGACGGCCTGGCCGGGGAAGACCTTCGTGACGATGAGCCTGGAATCATCGGTGCCGGTGACTTCGCAGCCGAGGCGCGGGTTGCCGCGGGGCTGGTGGGTGCGCCACCAAGCGTCGGTGAGGATCTCGGGGGCGGTTCGCTGAAAGAACTCGAGCCATTTTGCGCCGAGGGAGGCGAGCGGCCCGAGGCGGAGCAGGACGACATTCATCGACGCGGGCGAAGGCTGCTGGCGGGAGCGGGCGAGGGTCGCGGCGAGCGTTTTTTCCGGGGGGATGCTGATGATGCGGCGGAGCCAGTCGGTGTGCGAGGCGATGATGAGGCGGCCGGCGGAGGCCGTCCAGGCGAGGTGAAGCTCGCCGATCGCGCCGGCGTCGACGCGGGCGATGACGGGCGTGAGGTTGAGCAGCCAGACCGACCCTTCGGGCAGCGTGAGTTCGGTGGGCGGGTCGAGGGGCGGAGCGCCGCGGGCAAGCTGGGCGATGTTGATGAGCTGGGTTGCGCCGTTGACGATTTCGCCGAAGGTCGCGGCGGCGGCCGCAGCGTCCCTGGCTCCGATGATGCAGGCGATGGCGGGGATGGGGGGTGGATCGTTCGCGCGGGCTGGGGCGACCGCGCCGACGGCGACGCAGGTTGCTCCGTCGACGGTTTCGGCCCAGCGACGGACGAGTTTTCCGTCGGGGTCGGGGCCGAGGACGGCGCGGATGAGGCCCTGCTCGGGCAGCGATGCGGCGGCCTCGGCGAAGGCATTGAAATCGACGAAGCCTTCCCAGGCGGCGAGCGTATCGTCGGGCAGCGCGGCGATGAAGCCGCGGCCGGCGGGTCGTGAAGTCAGGGCGGCCGGCGCGCCGGTACGGTCGCCGACGGCGGTGAAGTGGAGTCGGGCGCCTTCGCGGTGGAGGGCGAGGAGCACGTTTTCGGCGTTTTCGAGCGGGCCGGGAAGGTCGATGCGCGGTCGGGCCGGGCGAGATGCCGGGGCGGACGCGGGCTGCGACGAGGGTGCGGACGCCGCGGGCTGTGAAGCGGGCTCGCTCGGGCGTGCGCGGCCGGGAATCCTGAGGAAGAGGACGCCGTCGGGATCGGCGGGGGCGCGGGCGAGCAGGGCGCGATAGACGGGGTCAGCGGCGAGGCGCGGGCGTTGCTCGCCGGCGGCGATCGGGCGCATGCGGTGGAGGAGCGAATCCTCGGGGAGCAGGGCGCCGAAGAAGAGCAGGTCGTCGCGGGCGATGACGCCGATCGTGTTGTACAGGTGGTAGGTGGGCGGGTTTTCGATATCGGCGAGGCGGGTGCCCTTGAACTGCTCGATGAGTTTCGGGGGCGGCTCGACCGGGCGGCAGATGACGACGCCGTCCTGGGATTTTCCAAGGCCGTCGCCGACGAACGCGACGCAACGGGCGAAGAGCGTCTGGATCGCCGCGAGTGGTTCGACGTGGATGGCGCGCTGGATCTGCTTGCGCCATTCGTCGACGTCCTCGACGCGGGCGGGCTGGCCGGCGACTTCGGCGAGCGTGGTCCAGAGCTGCGGCTCGAGCAGGCCGGCGAGGAGGTCCGCGCCGTTGCGCAGCTCGACGAAAAGGCCGGACTCGGCGGGCGCTTCCTTTGCGAGCGAGTCGTCGGCCGCGGCGCGCTCGGGCAGCGCGAGAGACGCGAGAGCGACGAAGGCACTGAGCGCGAGGGCGCGGCGCGGCGCGGCGGCCGGCACGGTGTGTCTCGACTGGCTCCGATCAGAAGCGGCAATTCGCACGAAACCATCACTCCGGCGATGGTCGCCGTAACGGCTCACGACGCTGAGATCCGGACTCGCGGCCGGCGCACGGTGCTCGAACGACGGTGAGATGTACAGTGCTCTTCAACGAGTGCCTTATTCGCCGTGCTGAATGGTACCTGCGGGACACGTCTAGATCGAGCCGCGGCCGGCGGCGTCGGCGGGCCGCTCGGGGGCGCTTTCGGCGGGAGTGATTCCGAAGATCGACTGGAGCAGCGATGACAGAGAGATGCCGTTGCCGAAACCGGGCAGTTCGAGGCTCCATGCCCAGTCGCGGACGGTGGAGACGTCGCGCGCGAGACCGGCACGGGCGTTACCCCCCTGCTCGACCGCGCCCTGGATCAGGGCGATCAGGCCCTCTTTGTCACCCGCGCCGTGCAATTCGTTGATCTTCGGCCGCAGGTCGGCGAGGTTGATGGTCGGGGCCGGCGCGGGCTGCGGACGATTCCACCATTTCGGCAGGAGCGCGACGAAGGCAACGACCGCGGCCGCCTGGAGCACGACCGCGGCGGCGACGAGCGGGCGGCGGAGGCGAAGCGGGCGCGGCTCCATCTTGCGCTGCTGGATCGAGGCCATCAGCTCGTCGGTGAAGTCGTCGGAGAGGCCGGGGCCGCGGAGGTCCGAGGAGATGACGAACTCGGTCGTTTCGAGGAGCGAGAGCTTCTGCTGGCAGACCGGGCAGTGGAGCCGGTGCGTGTCGAATTCGAGGCGCAGCGTTCCGGAAAGCTCGCCGTCGAGGTAGGCGTCGAACAGTCCTTCGGCATCCAGGCAGTTCATGGCCACTCGTCGCCCGCGCCAGCGCGGGCGCTCCATCCAGACGTCTAGGCTGATCGGGAGTCGCTGATTTCGCGGATCGCCGACCAGTCTTCCACCACTTCCGACCCCAGCAAGTCTCGCAATTTTTCCCGTGCCCGGTGCAAGTGACTTTTCACGGTCACCGCGGGCATTCCCAACACAACGCCGATCTCCTGGCAACTCTGGCCCTCGCGGTAGAAGAGCAGGACGGCGCTCTTCTGGGCGGGGGAAAGTTGGTCGACCGCGTCCCATATTCGATCTCGCAGCCGCCGGGCGTCTTCGCTGCTGGCCAGCGTGATCGCCGTGTCGGCCGATTCTCCTGCGACGAGCGAGAAATCGGTCTCGCCCGAAAAAGCCCGCTTTCGCCGCATCGCGTTCAGGCAGAGCCGGTACGCGATCGTGAAGAGCCACGTGCTGAAGGCGTAGTTCTCCGAGTAGCTCTTGAGCGACTCGTACGCCTTGATGAACGCGGACTGGCAGATGTCCTCGGCTTCGTGGTGGTTTCGCACCATCCGCCAGACGAACGCGAAGAGGCGATCCTTGAAGGCGTCGACCAGGCTGCGGTACGCATCGGCGGACCCGCCCTTGGCGCGCGCGATCAGGCGCAATTCTTCGCTTCGAGCCATGCTTTCGCTCGCGTTTCCGGAGCCGCGTTCGAGCATTCTGCCACCTGCTTATAGTCTACTGCCTTTTTCGGGTTGCGGGGAAGGCGAGTCGATGCGAGAAATCGCCGGCGAGGCAGAAGTTGCCGACCCCGGCGGCGGACGGGCCCGGCGGCGGAAGCCAGAGGGCCTCACGCGGTTACCGATATAGAAAGGAGCGGGCGGCCGAGAACCTGGATCGCCGATCGGGTCCGGGGGTGGCGCGAACGGGTATTCACGGAGTCTTCGATGGCGAGCACACTTCTGGCGCTGGCGGCGTGGCTCGTCGCTTCGGCGCGACCGGCGGATTCGACGGCCGAAATCGACGCGCTCGTTTCGCAGCTTCGGGCCTCGCGGCAGGCGATCGGGGCGGCGCACCTCGAGTGGACGAAAGCGACTGAAGAGAAAGGGTTTACGAGGCCGGGCCGGGAATTCGAGACCGTCAGTCGGTACGCATGCGATCTGGCGGGCGAAACCCTGCGAATCGAGGCCCGGGAGGAGGTCGCCGTCGCCGGCCCCGATCGCGCGGAGTCGGTGGGGTGTTTTCGAGCGGTTTCGTGCTGGGACGGGCGGCTGTTCACGGTGCGGCGCGGGGAAGGAAATCGATTATCAGACTTTGGTATCGCCCTGCGGCCGGACTTCCCCCTCTATCACAACCTGCTCGGCCTCGTTTTCCGGAATCCGGCCGGGGACGCCGATTCGATCCTGCCCGAGCGACTCGCCCCGGCGCCACCGCCAGGTGCGACGCGGGAGGTCTCTTGGGTGGAGTTTGACGGGGAGCCGGCGCTGCGGATCGCGTATTCCTCGTGCGACGGGCGCTGGGTGCTCCACTATGCGATCGAACGGGGCGGTTACCTGATTGCGGAAGACCTCTATGACGGGGAGTTTCATTCGGTCGAAACGCGGACGCTTCTGTCCACCGACCTCGGAGACTGGTTTCCGAGCGTGATCACGAGCCGGTCGTTCGGCCGCGACGGGACGGTCACGCTGATGCACCGGTGGGAACTCGACCTCGCGAATTCAGCGCTGAATCCACCGGTAATCGACGACGGCGCGGCAGGTTGCGAGCGGACCTCAGCCGCGCGGCTGACGCTGTCGGGCGCGGACTGACCGCGGGCCGCTCATCCGCGCGGGCCGGCCAACTCCTGTTCGAGGCTCTCGACAAGCGTCTTGAGGGGCGCGGTCTGCGCGCCGGCGGCGGACTTCCACTCAACCTTTGCATCCATCGCGAGTTGCCGCTCGAGGCGCTGCGTGGCCATGAGGACGGTGGAGTGGTTTTTCTTGCCGAGCGACCGGGCGATCTCGGGGAAGCTGAGGGCCGTGTGGCGGCGGATGAGGAGCATCGCCAGCGATCGGGCGAGCACGACGGTGCGGTCGCGCGAACGGGACTGGATCTGCTCGCGCGTGACGCCGAAGCGCAGGGAGACGATGCGCTCGATGTCGGCGGCGTCGGGTGTCCGGCGCGAGCGGACGGCGGCCTCGTCGAGGGCGCGCTGGGCGAGTTCGGCGGTGAGCGGTCCTGAGGCGAGCGAGGCGAGCGCGGTGAGGGTGTAGAGGACGCCCTCCAGCTCGCGAACGTTGTTCGAGCCCTGGGCCGCGAGGAGGTCGAGGACGTCGTCCGGGAGCGTGACGCCCTGGGCGGCGGCGCGGCGGCGGAGGATCGTCCTGCGCGTCTGAAAGTCGGGGGGATCGATCTGGACGATCATGCCGGCGATCAGGCGGTTCATGAGCGGCTCAGAGAGCGAGGCGATCGAGCGCGGGTGGCGGTCGGAGGAGACGATGACCAGCTTTCCGGCGCTGTCGACGGCGTTGTACGTGTGGAGGAACTCGTCCTGCGTGGCCTTCTTGTTGGCGAGGAAGTGGATGTCGTCGACGATGAGGATGTCCACCTTCCGGTAGCGTGCCCGGAAAACGTCGATGGGGCCGCCGCGGACGGCGAAGATGTACTCGTTGGTGAACTCTTCGCCGCTGACGTAGCGGACGTTGGCCGAAGGGTGCGACCGGCCGAGGGCGTTGCAGACGCCCTGAAGCAGGTGCGTCTTCCCGAGGCCGCAGGGGCCGTGGAGGACGAGGAGCCGGAACGCATGCCCCGGGGCGCGGACGACGGCCTGGGCGGCGGAGTGTGCGAGCTGATTGCCCGGGCCGACGACGAAGGAATCGAGTTCGTAGCGCAGCGTGCGTTCGGGGCGCGTGGTTTTGCGCGCGCCGGCGTGCGCGGGCCGGGCGGCGGGCGAACCGGGCGGCGCGGCCTGGATGACGCGTACGACGGCGGGCCGGCCGAGCACTTCGCCGGCGGCAGCGGTCAGCTCGTCGAGGTAGTTGTTGGCGATCCAGGTGCAGGCGAAGCTGCTAGCAGCGATGATATCAAGGCCGTCGTCATGGAGCAGCAGCGCGGTGGATTCGCCGAACCAGGTACGGTAACGGCTGGCACCGATTTTTCGCTGGATGAGATCGCGAAGCTGACACAGCCGCTCCTCTGCATGTGTTTGCACGCGCAGTTCCCCTGCCGCCGATGAATCGGCGGATGAATCAAGCTAGCGTTTGCACACGAAGGTGGGAGATCGCCGTAAAGGTGTCTCAGTCTCGAACAAACGAGAGGCGGACTATACCAATCCGCGCATTGAACTGCAATGCCGTTGCGACGTCCGCGGCGGAGCGCGGCGCGTAACTCTTGCTGCGCTAAGGATTGATGAGCCGAAAATTTCTTTTGCACCGGATTTGAACAACGAGCGCGACTTATCCACACGACTGCGCCGCGCGCGGCGCATCATTCTGACACGCGAGGAGATACGCATCGCGCGCGGCGACGGCGCGGAAACCGAAGCGCTCGTAGAGCGCGTGGGCCTTCGTGTTGCGTTCATCGACGACGATGGTGACGAGCCGGGCGCTGAGCGCGCGGGCGCGCTGGAGCGCGCGTTGCAGGAGCATTCCGCCGAGACGGCGGCCGCGCAGCTCGGGCACGAGGCCCATGTACGTGACTTCGATGGCGCGTGGGCCGGCAATCGTGGAGAGGAGGAGAGCGCCGGCGTCGAGGCCGTCGATGGAGAGGAGTTCCCAGTGTTCCGAGCCGGAGACGCCGGCGACGGCGTGTGACGCGATCGCGTCATCGGTTGTGCGGAGGGTCGTCAGCTCCGGGCAGTCGGCGGAGTCGATGTAAGAGCGCTCGATCACGGTGCGGAATCGCGCGTGGGTCGCGGGTGCATAGGGGATCCAGACCGCGTGCGGCGCGGGCGGATCGACCCAGGGGTACGTGGCGTCGCGTTCGAGGTAGATCATCTGCGTGATTCGGCGGAACCCAGCGCGATTCAGCGCAGCGGCCTTGCCGGATGCGTCCGGCTCGATGAGCGCCTGGACGAATACCAATTCACTCGCGCGAAGCTGGGCGAGGAGCGCCTCCAGGGATTTTGCGTAGCGCGCCGGATCGCCGAAGGGGACGAGGGCGACGGCGGATCGTCCGGGAAGTCGGACGGCGACGGCGGAGGACTGGGGCCCGAGATCGGGGTCGTAGACGCCCCCGCAGCGGACGTTCATCGCCGCGAGGTAATCGCGAAAGGTGCGGAGCGCTGCCCGACTCGCGTTCGATGCGCCCGGCGGCGCGAGCACGGCGCGCAGCGCGTCGTCGAGGATGTCGGGCGGAATGTCGCGCAGCATGGCGTCGCCTGTAAGTCCTGCCGGCGGACGCGGCGCGCCGCCGCAGTTGCCCGGCCGGCAAGACGACCGTTAGAGTATCGCGTCGCGGCCGGCGCAGCACCGTTGGCGGCCGGTCTGGTTGCGCGGGGCGAGGCGGCCGGGCCGGGTGTGTGTGCACGGTCTGCGCGAGGGCAAGATCACGCGACTGCGTCAGGAGCCGAACGAGACTTCATGGGAAACCACCGCCTGTTCATCGGACTTGCGGCGCTGCTGCCGGCGCTGTTCACAACCACAGGCTGTTCACAGGGTGTGAACTGGCGCAAATTCGCGTACGACGCGGATGACATCGCGGGGGATGCGCGGGGGCAGCTCGTATTCGTGTATCTGCGGCACTGGGCGGTCCCGGCGTGCACGCGGTTCGAGGAAGACGTGCTCAAGAACGCCGCGGTGCTCGAACAGACCAAATCGATGTACTGCGTGGTGATCAACTTTTCGGCGGATCGCGACCTGGCGGAGGGATGGGGAATCGGCGAACCTCCCGGCGTCGTCTTCATGACCTCCGGCGGCGAGGTGCTGCGCGTAGTGAACGGCTTCAAGTCGGCGCCTGAGCTGCTCGAAGCGATTGCGGAGGCCCGTGCGCTGCTCGCCAACCCCGCGGCCCGACGCAATGCGACGACGACCGCGCCATAACGCGCGGCGCGGCGGCGCGCTGCTGGGCGCGTGGCTGGCGCTGCCCCTCCTGATGACCGGCTGCGGCAAGCCGCAGCCGGAGGGCGCTCCCCTCTTTTCGTTCGGCCGGACCGGGATCGGCGCGTGCGAGTTCAACTACCCGCGGGCGGGCGTACTCGGTCCGGACAAGCTGCTGTACATCATCGACAAGGGCGGGCGGCTGCAAGTTCTGACGCAGGCGGGCGAATTCGTCCGCGCGTGGTACATGCCGGAATATCTCGCGGGCAAACCGTGCGGGATCGCGGTGACGCCGGACGGGCGGATCTACGCGGCGGATACGCACTACGCGCGCGTGCTGGTTTTTTCGCCGGACGGGCAGGAGCTGGCGCGTTTCGGCAGCTATGGCGACGGGCCGGGGCAGTTCCGGCTGCCGACGGATGTCGCGATCGATCCGCGCGGGTTCGTGTACGTCGCCGAGTACGGCGGGAACGACCGGATCTCGAAATATGACATGAACTGGCGGTTCCTGGCGAGTTTCGGCGGGCAGGATGCGGGCGAGGCGCGGCTGGAGCGGCCGCAGTCGCTGATCATTGACATGGACGGCTCGCTGTGGGTTGCGGATTCGTGCAACCACCGGATCGTGCACTATTCGGCCGAGGGCGAGCTGCTGGGGCATTTCGGGTCGCTGGGGCCGGGCGTGGGCGCGCTGCGTTTTCCGTACAGCATCGATCGGCTGAGCGATGGGACGCTGGTCGTTGCGGAGTACGGGAACAACCGGGTGCAGCGGTTTGATACAGCGGGAAAGAGCCTGGGGACGTGGGGAAGCGCGGGGCGGGCGCTGGGGCAGCTTGCGTATCCGTGGGCGGCGGTGGTCGGGGATCGGGACCGCGTGTTCGTCGTGGATTCGGGGAATAATCGGATTCAGGTGATCGACGGGACAGCGGATGAGACTTGGGAGCGAACGACACGGTGACAAGGGGACAAAGTAATAAGGGGACAAAGTAACAAGGGGACAAAGTAACAAGGGGACAAGGGGACAACGGGGCACGGTGACAGCGAAAATCGTTGCGCGCCCGGCCCCTTGTTCCTTTGTCCCCTTGTCCCTTTGTAACCTGTTCTACTCCAGCCAGAACGCGGCTTCCTCGGCCTCTTTCGTTCCGGGATAGTCGCGCACGATCTCCTCGTACATCTGCCTGGCCTTCGTCTTCATGCCGCCGCGGCGCATCGAGTGCGCCTGCTGGAGTTTCGACCGCGCCTCGGCGTTGCTGGGCAGGTCGCTCTTGGGCGGCGTGCGTTCGGGTTCCTTCTTTCCACCCGAAGCTGCGCCGGCGTTCGAGCCGGGAGGCGTGGCCTGCTTGCCGTCGCGGGTGCGCGGCATGACGGCTTCGAATTCGAGGCGGGCTTCGGCGAGGGCGGCGCGGAGGGCGTACTGGAAGGCGGGCTCGGCGGCGTCGCCGATGGCGCGGATGTAGCCGTAGCTGTCGACGAGGACGAGCCAGGGCGGCGGACCGGCCTTGAAGGCTTCGTGCGTGATCGGGGCTTTGACGGCGACGGCTTCGTAGCGCTGCGGCCAGGTCATCTTGTTCTTGGTCGCGAATTCCCTGGCCTTGTCCAGGCGATTCTCCGAGTCGGCATTGACGCCGATGAATTCGACGTGCTGATCGCTGCCGACCTCTTCGTAGAGCTTCTGGAGCGCGGTGAGCTGCGCGGCGGAGGGTGCGGAAAGCGAATTCCAGAAGTCGATGATGAGGACTTTGTCGCCGCGCTTGGTGGGGATGAATTCTTTTCCGTCGTCGGTGCGGATTTCGACGTCGGGCGCCTTGCGGCCGACCGTCGCGGTCCACTGGCGCTTGCGGGAGAGTTCCTTGCGGAGGTTGGCGTCGGCAGAGTCCGTGCGGCGGCGGAGGGCGAGTTCGGCGGTCTGCGCGTCGCCGGCCGCGACGGCGCCGAGGTACGCGGCGTCGAGCGATTTGGCATCCGTACCGGCCGCTTCGACGAGTTCGCGGGCCTTCTCGCCGGCCTTCGCAGCGTCGCCGCGCGCGAGGGGGGCGAGGGTTTCGATGGTGAGGAGGCGGAGCTTGTCCGCGGTTTCGAGTTTGGATGGGTCGAGCTTCCACTCGGCGAGCCGGTCGGACGCGAGGCGGCCGTCGGCCTCGGTAAGAAGCCCCTTGGGAGAGGTGAGACGTTCGTGGAGGGTCTTGAGTTCGGCGAGCGCGGGCGTCTGAGCGGCGGCGGCCGCGACGAGGAGCGAGCATGTCGTCAGGATCGCGAATCGGAACGGAGAACGCATGGGGATACTCCCGCGAGAATCGGTAACCGGCACGATCGGCAGTATACTCTCTCGTTTGCGATGGGCTCCTGAAGAAACGACGGATTTCGGATGACGACTCCCCTGACACAACTGGCCGCGGAGAACCCTGCGGCGGCAGCGCGGATTCACCTGCTCGGCATGACGCTGGAAGAGGTCGAGGCGTGGCTGGTTTCATCTGGCCAGCAGAAATTCCGGGCGCGGCAGATTCTGGAATGGGTGTATCGGCAGGGCGTCACGGATTTCTCGCAGATGACGAACCTGTCGAAGGACCTTCGCGCGTGGCTGGCGGAACATGCGGCGGTGCTGACGTCGTCGATCGCGCGGGAGTCTGTCGCGGGCGACGGGACGCACAAGCTGCTGCTGCGAATGGCGGACGGGGCGCTCGTGGAGACGGTGTGGATCCCGGCGGATTCGCGGAATACGGCGTGCATTTCGTCGCAGGTGGGCTGCCCGGTCGGATGCCGGTTTTGCGCGAGCGGGCTCGACGGCGTCGAGCGGAACCTGACGGCGGGCGAGATCGTCGAGCAGGCGTATCGGATCAGCCTGCTCATTCGCGCGGCGGAGGCGGAAGAACAGGGCGGAGCGGGTGCTCCGGCGGAGCGCGCCGCGGCCGCGGGCGAGCATCGCAGCTCGACGGGGGACCGGCTGTCGAACATCGTGATGATGGGAATGGGCGAGCCGCTGGCGAACTATGCGGAGGTGGTGAAGTCGCTGCGGATCCTGAACGCGCCGTGGGGGCTGGGCGTCGGGGCGCGGAAGATCACGGTGAGCACGGTGGGGTTGCCGGCGCAGATCCGGCGGCTGGCGGATGAGGGCTTGCAGATCAACCTCGCCCTCTCTCTTCACGCGACGAACGATCAACTGCGGCACTCGCTCATCCCGTGGGGCAAGGGTGTGCCGATCGCCGATCTGCTGGACGCGTGCAACTACTTCTTTGAGAAGACGGGGCGCGAGATCACGATCGAGTATGTCCTGCTCGCGGAAGTGAACGACCGCGCGGAACACGCGGATCAGCTCGCGCGGCTGGCGCGGCGGGTGCGGGCGAATATCAACCTGCTGCGATACAACCCGGTCGCGGGGACGCCCTACCAGCGGCCGAGTTCCGAGGCGGCGTTCGAGTTTCAGCGGCGGGTGCGGGAGCGCGGGGTGAATGTGCATATTCGCACGTCGCGCGGGCTCGATGCCGATGCGGCGTGCGGGCAACTGCGGCGGCGAACGACGGCGGAGACGGCGACGCCGTGATCGCGGCCGCGGGCTAGGGTGCCGATGCTGGTTGCGCTTCGCGCGTGAACCGTGCGTCGGCCCAGTCGACGTGGTCAAAGCGGTTGCCCTCATCGGCGGTTTCGGCGACGAGCATGATCTGCTTTGCGCCGGCGAGCGGGATCGAGACGCGGAGGGGATCTCCGCCGCCGATGAGCTGGGGCGATTCGAACACGCGTTTCCCGTCCAGGTAGATCGCGGCGACGATGGAGCCCTTGCCGCCGGTTTCGTCGTCGACTCCCACCCAGGTCTCAAATGTCGTCATGCCGGCCGGGATGTTGAAGACGAGGCGGGACTCGGCGTGCGAGCCGAGGCCGTACCGGTACGTGCTGCCCTTCAGGCGGAGCGCGTTTCCGTCGACGCTGCGGTTGAATTGCAGTTGGCCGAAGCCCTGCTCGACGCTGACGGGGCGCAGGGAACTGAGCAAGATGCTGCCGTCGGCGGCGGGCTTGCGGGCGGCGAGGATCGCGGCGCTCTCGGCTTCGTCGCGGATGCGGAAGAGGAAGTACGCGGCTCGGCGGTTCTGCTCGAAGCCGCCGGCGGGGTAGATCAGCTCGGCGAGTTCGTCGGCCTGGGCGAGCTGGCCGGCGAAATTCAGGTGGTCCTTGTCGATGACGACGAAGCGGGCCTTGAACTGCGAGCGGATGTCGGACAGCTCCACGCGCTCGGTTTTGAATTCGCCGGGTTTGTCGGAGGCGACGCGGATCGTGCCGGGCGTCTGGGCGCGGGTGATCTTGACGTAGCGTTCCCAGAGATCGGGCCGGCGGGCATGCGTGAACTTCGGGTCCAGGCCGACGATGTAGTGGTTGTGCGAGTTGAAATAGAAGAGCGGCGGGAAGATATCCCAGTCGTCGGTGAAGACGATGTCGCCGGGCTTTGAGGCGGTGCGGAGTGCGTCGGTGAGCTGCTGAAACTCCGCGAGGTTGTACCGGCAGCGCGCGGTGCGCGAGGCGGAGACGATCTGGTGCGCGCCGGTGCCCACGGCGATCGCCGAGAGCAGCAGGCCGCAGAGGACTACGGCGACGGAGGAGACGGCGGGCGGCGCGAGGGGCGACTCATCGGACTCGCGCGGGCGCAGCCGGAGGGCGACGGCCGGGACGAGGATTGCGACGGCCGCGAGTGCGGACCAGGCGATGCCGGGGACGGCGAGGCGTGAGTCGACGAGGTCGCTGAAGAGCAGCGTGACGGCGAGGCCGACGACGATGAACAGCGCGGTGAAACCGACGACGGCGGCGATTCGCAGCGGAGCGCGGGGATCGAACGCGGCGGCGCGGACCCAGACGCGGGTGAGCGGGACGATGAGGAGGAGTCCGGCGACGAAGAGCCAGACGCGCCACTCGGCGAGGAGCCGCGCGGCGCCGGGTTCCTTCGTCACGCCCCAGCGCCAGGCGACGAACGCGGCCAGCCCTAGGCCGGTGAGTACGGACGCGACGAGCACGGGGCGGGCCGCGGCGGGCTCGCGCGCAAGTCGTGCCTTGCCCCAGTCGATGAACATCCGCAGGACCGGCGCGGCCAGATAGGCGGCGCTGAGCAGGGCGAGCGGCGGCCAGTATTCGATGAAGCGGCGGGCCTTGAGCGTGAGCAGCAGGAAGCCGAACTGGATCAGCACGGCGGCGGTCTCGCGGGCGTTCAAGCGCGGGCCGAAGCGCAGGCGCAGCAGAAGCGCGACGACCCAGACGCTGAGCACGACGCCGGCCATGACCACGAGGAACCAGGGATCGGTGTAGGGCTTCCACTCCTGGCCGACTTCGATATCCGGCGAGAGTCCGGTGCCGAAGATCTGCATGTAGAGGAATTCCCACATGCCGCCGGCGTAGGGGTACGTGAGCACGCCGGCGAGGTACCCCGCGGCGGTGATGAGGACCATTTTCCACGGGATCTCGCGGTCCTCGCGCGGCGCGACGACCATGGCGAGGGCATAGAGGGCGACGATCGCCGGTGCGTAGGGGACGCCGCCGAGGTAGACGTGGACATAGGCGAAGAGGGCCACGGCCGCCCAGATGTAACGGCGGTGGAAGAGGGCGAGCATGACGAGCTGCATGAAGACGAACGAGGCCCCGATCGCGCGGACGGACGTGTGGCGCGAGAAGTACTGATCGGGCAGGGCGAGGAAGAGGGCGATCCAGAGCCAGCGCCAGGGGACGTTGCCGGCCTTGAGCAGCAGATTGAAGAGCATCAGGTTGAGGCCGAAGAACGCGGCGATGGCCCAGCGGCCGCCGGCGAGGTAGTCGCCGGTGATCCAATGGGCGGCGTAGACGAAGGGGACGAGCAGCGCCTGGAAGCCGACGTGGTGGCTGACGAACTCGCTGCCTTCATTGCGGAAGTAGGCGTACTGGAGCCACGGGAACTCGCGCAGGAGGCCGACCTGCGGCATCATCACGGCCATCTTCACGTGGTAAAACGAGTCGTGCTCGGGGACACCGATGTTTCGGCCCGGTTCGACGGACGAGGCCGAGTAGATGAAGTTCATCAGCGCGACGCCGAGGATGAAGATCGTCGCACTCTCGATGATGCCGAGGAAGCGCTCGCGCGGCCCGGCCCGGTGGCCGGGCCCGCGATCGGAAAGGGGAAGATCAGGCGACATCCAGCGTCCTTAGGGCGTTCGTTCGCGCCTCTGCGTCAGCGCGGTCCCGGTTTCGGGGAATCCTATCCCACGCGGGCCGCGGCCGGGGCGGGGGCAGCGTTTTTCGCGCCGGACTGGCGGATATTGTGATAGAGGCGGAAGAGTTCGCGGAAGGCGCGGAGGATGACCTTGAAATTCGCGCCGGTCTGCTGGCCGGCGGTTCGCGGGTAGTGGTGGACGCCGACCTGGCCGATGGTGTAGCCGCGGCGCTGGGCGCGGGCGAGGATCTCGGTGTCGATGAGCGCGCCGGTCGCGTGCATCTCGATTTCGTCGAAGAGGCGGCGCGGGTAGATCTTGAACGCGCAGTCGACGTCGCGGATGCCGAGGCCGAAGAGCAGGTTGACGAGCGTGCCCCAGGCCAGGGCGTTGAGCTTGCGGGGGAGCGGGTCCTGGCGGTCGAGGCGGTAGCCGCTGACGATGTCGAACTTCGACATGAGCGGGATGAGCTTGTCCATCTCTTCGAAGTCGAACTGGCCGTCGCCGTCGGTGTAGAAGACGTATTCCTTCGTGGCCTCGCGGAAGCCGCGCTGGAGGGCGCCGCCGTAGCCGCGGTTGGGGCTGTTGTGCACGGCGCGGACGCGCGGGTGCTCGGCGGCGAGTCGGTCGGCGATCTCGGCGGTGCGGTCCTTGCTGCCGTCGTTGACGATGATGATCTCGTAGTCGGTGAAGAGGCGGTCGCAGGCGGCGATGGCGGCGCGGGTGGTGCGCTCGACGTTGGCTTCCTCGTTGTAGCAGGGGTAGAAGACGCTTACGCCGCGGTTGAATTTCTGGGTCGACATCATATCACTCCTGAACTGAATTCTTCGTGGATTCGCAAACTTGCTTCGACGCACACCGCGGCGCCGACGGATCGCTCGTGATGCGCTCATGTCATCACTGGCTCTGAGACGCTGCGGCGCGTCGCCGCTTGCACGCCGGATGGCTTGATCGTCCGCGTTGCGCGCCCGAAGAGCAGCAGCGCGCCCGGCAGGCTGCACAGCAGGTTCACGGCCCGGACCCCGATGGCCGCGGTCAGAATCTGCGCCGCGCTGCCGAGGCCCGCGAAGAAGTAGGTGTACGCGAGCTCCATCGTGCCGAGGCCCTGCGGCGGGCCGGGGATCGCCTTGACGATCTCGCCGGCGGAGAAGTACGCATACCACTCCAGCCCGCTCGCGCCGCCCAGGAACATGCCCAGGCCCGCGGCCATGCAGACGAACGAGGCCGCCGCGAAGATCTGGAGGATGACCGTGATGCCCATCGCCTTCAGCAGCACGCCGGGTGACGAGAGCAGGCGGCGGATCGCGGCGTCGATTCGGGCGAGCTGGTCGCGTTTCGGGAGGCGAGCGGCGGTTTTTTGGGTGAACGACCACTGTCGCCACATGGGGAGCAGATAAACCGCTCCGCCGGCGAGCATGGCCGACGAGAGACCGATGAGCAGCGGCCGGAGGAGGCCGAGACGGCTGTCGGCTCCGGCGGCGAGGGCGATGAGGCCGACGGTGAGGAGAAGAGTGCCGAGGCCGATGGCGCGATCGACGAGGACGAGGGAGGCGGCTTCCGTCCCGGCCGTCGAACGCCGGGCGAAGTGCCACGCCTTGTAGACGTCGCCCGCGGTCGAGCCGAACGGGGCGGCGAAGTTCATGAAATTCCCGGCGAAGGCGAGGCGGAGGTGCTCCGCGAAGCCGCCTTCGATGGCCTGCGAGCGGAGGACTGCCCGGAGGCGGACCGCCTGGAGGACGGGGACCATCAGGAAGATCGCGAGAGCCGCGGCGACGGCCCATGGGTCGGTCTGCTGGGCGACGGTTCGCAGGCCGTAGACGATTCGGGGCGTGCCGGCGGCGTCGCGGGCGATCAGGCCGGCGGCGACGGTCTGGGTCTGGCCGCCGGTTCGGACGAAGTATCGGCCGTCCGCCCTGGAAACAGCGCCGTTGAGCGTCGTTCCGTCGGCGAGGGTGATCGAATCATTGAGCGAGATTCCCCGGAGGACCCAGAGGACGGCCGCAGTACACAGGCCGAAGCGGATGGTCGTGCTGAGAAC
The DNA here is from genome assembly GCA_045863555.1 of Planctomycetota bacterium. Taxonomy (GTDB): domain Bacteria; phylum Planctomycetota; class Phycisphaerae; order UBA1845; family Fen-1342; genus JACRLV01. The sequence continues at coordinate 19,998 of BTUU01000010.1, forward strand.
GGACTTCGCGGTCATCTGGGCCTCTCGGGTTCCGGTTTCACCGGGTAGAGGGCCGCCGCGGGGCTCAAAATACGCGGAATCATGCGGCGGCCGGGCATTCGGCCGCGCCGGCTTTTGGGCGGGACAGTCAAGAACCGGCATAATCGAGCTTTCGGGCGAGGAGGTGTCATGCGAATTCAGTGGGTACTCGCAATGACGGCGGCTGCTCTTGCGTCCATTTCCTGCGTCCCGCTCGACGACGTTTTTCCCCTCATCAACCGGCCGATCGCGCCGCGGACGTTCTCGGGGACTTACTCGGGAGTAATCACCGGAACGCTGACGACGACGTACGCGGTGGATGGGCGGGTCGAGACGGAGGTTGTCTCGATACCCGTTTCGTTCACGTTCGGGCGCCGCGGCAGACTTCAGACCTGCACGTATGTCGGGCGGGGACTCACGGGGGGCAGGCAGGTTGCGTTCGATTATGACGAGGACATTGGTTACAGCGGAACGTCGCACCACTCGTCGGGGCATCAGCGGATCTCGAATCTCGTGCAGTCGGCTGAGTTGGTGGAGTATGACGCCGAGTACTACCGATGGGTCTTCGGCGCGCCGAACAGCGAATTTCGTGCCGGGACGCATTTCATGATCCGCCTGGACGGGGATTCGATCTTGTGTCGTGCCGAGCGGGTCGTAGAGGCAGTAAATAATCCGGGTGGAACTGCTGACCCCAGTGCGAACTTCTCATTCAATGCGGAGTGGATCGCCGAAGGCGAGCTCTCGCCCGCCGCGTCCTGACCAGCGATGAAAAAGGGACGACCTGCCGCGATCTCTCGCCAGCAGGCCGTCCACGTCACTCCCGGGATCGCGCGATTGTCGCCTGGCGGCGACGTTATCCACCGTTCACACGCTGGCTACCCGTTGCAGTTCGCGTTCGCCGAGCAGTCGTCGACGAAGACGCCTGAGACGGGGCCGACCGTGATCACATCACCCGCCTGGACCGCCGGGAAGCCCGACGGGATGGGGCTGTACTCGAGTTCGCCGCGGCCGCGGTCGTCGGTCGTGATCTGGCCGACGATGACGCCGTTGATGGCGACCGGGTAGGTTGTGAAGGCCTGCAACGAGCGGACGCGGGCGCGGAAGCGGCTGCACCCGGAGACGAGGTTGCGGTACTCGGCTTCGTTGCTGTCGTCACCGGACATCTGGGCTCGGAACTGCGTCGAGCCGTCCGGGCACGAGCCGTTGTCGTTGCCGTTTCCTCCGTTGTCGTTTCCGTTGCCGGCACCGTTGTCGTTCGTATTTCCAGCGCCGTTGTCATTCGTGTTTCCAGCACCGTTATCGTTCGTGTTGCCGGTTCCGTTGTCATTGGTGTTACCAGCGCCGTTGTCGTTGCCGTTCGGCACGCCATTGTCGTTGGTATTTCCGGCGCCGTTATCGTTCGTGTTGCCGGCGCCATTATCATTCGTGTTTCCGGTACCGTTGTCGTTCGTGTTACCCGCGCCATTGTCGTTGGTATTTCCGGCGCCGTTATCGTTCGTCTTGCCGGCGCCGTTGTCATTGGTGTTGCCAGCGCCATTGTCGTTCCCATTGGGCACGCCATTGTCGTTGGTATTTCCGGCACCGTTGTCATTCGTGTTTCCAGTGCCGTTATCGTTCGTATTGCCGGTACCGTTGTCATTGGTGTTACCCGCGCCATTGTCGTTGCCGTTTGGCACGCCATTGTCGTTGGTATTTCCGGCGCCGTTGTCGTTCGTGTTGCCGGCGCCGTTGTCATTCGTGTTTCCGGCACCGTTGTCGTTCGTGTTACCCGCGCCATTGTCGTTGCCATTGGGCACGCCATTGTCGTTGGTGTTTCCAGTGCCGTTGTCGTTCGTGTTTCCGGCGCCGTTGTCGTTGCCGTTTCCGTTGCCGCAGGTCGTCCCGAACTGGGCGAGCATGTAGGCAAGGTCCTGGATATCGACATCGCCGTCGACGTCCACGTCGACGCAGGGCGACTGCGGCGGCATGCCGAAGGACGAAAGCATGACGGCGAGGTCCTGGACCCCGACATCACCGCTGCCGTCGAAATCGAGGCAGACGCCGCAGCCGCCTCCGTTGTCATTGCCGTTGCCACGTGTCTCCGGCCCGCCGCCGTGATCCGTCGGATCCACGAGCGGCCTGGCGTTGGCATCCGTTTTCCCAAGGACGGCGTCGCCCAGGGAGTCGGACACCTCGGAGATGCAGCCGGCGGCGATTACGCTCGCCACGCCGGCCGCGATCCATCCGAATCGTCGCAGTGTCATTTCTCAAAGCTCCTTTGCTTGGCGACCGTCAGGCCACCCGGCGGGGCAACCAACTCCCCCGATCAGCCGCATGACCGTCCGTACTCGCCTGACTTCGTGCCCGCCCGGCCGAATTCCTGTCTCGTGAGCGGTGGATTCGCGCGTTGACGCCGACCGACCTCGGCACGACGCCGAGTAGAGCGCGGCGGGTCCGTGGAAAATACGGAGCGGGCGAGGTTGGCTGGGACGGGTCAGCGGCGCTGGTAGTTCCAGCGCGTCGGCAGGCGGGCGGACGGGCGCGGGGGCGTACCTCTTAACCTGTTTATATAATGAGAGTTATGAATCTGCCGCGATCTTCGGGTAGACGCGTTTTCGGAAACCCGCGAGCCATTGGCGAACGTAGATCCACATGCCGACGGCGAGTATGGCCATGAGCAGGGTTGCGAAAATGGGCGAGGCGGAGAGCGACGGGAAATTGACCTGGAGGTTCTGGCGGATCAGCACCTCGACCTTGCCGAGCACAGCGCCGACGGGCGGCGCAGAGACAGCGACGCAGAGCGCGAGGATGGACGCGGGGCGGCGGTTCCAGAGCTTTGAGTCATCGGGCGGGTGGAGGAGCGTCAGGAGCAGGAGGCTGGCGCAGACCGCGTCGAGGCCGAAGAGGACGGCGGGGCTGACGAACGTATTTCGGAAGTCGGTGCCGCCGAAGAAGCCCACGAAGAGGAGCATTCCGGCCGCGAACATGCCGGCGACGGCGTAGTAGCCGCCGATGGTGCCGCGACGATCGCCGACGAGGAGCGAGAGCGCCCAGATCGACATGCCCGCGCTGGCCGCGAAGAGCAGCCAGTTGAAACAGCCGAAATCGATCAGACCGACGATGCTCGGGAGCATCCAGACCTTGAGCACGAGAATCGGGTAGATGAACCAGTTGAGCTGGCGCAGGCGCTCCTCCTCCGCACCGTCGAACCAGGTTCGCAGCGTCTCCTCGTCGTAGATCTCGCCGCACTCGCTGCACCGGAGGCTGACCGCACGGAAAAGGCCGTAGCCGCAATTCAGGCAGTGATAGTCGGGGATTTCGCCGGGCGGTGGGCCGGATACGCCGGGTGTGCCGGAGGGCGGCGTGTTCGGCGCGTGGCCGACCGGACGGCGACGGGGGCCGAGGCGTGGGCGGTCGGTTGTCGATTCGTTGCGACGCGGGCGCGTGGGGCCGTAGTCGGTGGACTGCGGCGGCGGCGGCGTCTCGGGGACGTCGGGAAAGGCCTCCTCGGGGATCGGTGGATTTCGCGGCGGCACGGGGACGGCGGGCGGGCCGGCGCGGGCCGGGGGTGGCGCTTTCGCCGGGCTATCCCCTGCCGGCGGCGGCGCCGGCCGTTGCGGACCGGCGTTTCCGCGTTTTTCGCGACTCCCCGCGTTCTCGAGTTCTTCGAGCGCGCGGAGATTCTCTTCCATCGGGTCGCGCGGGATGGCCATGCCGGAAGTATATCGGCCGCAGGGGCGCGATCGCTGCGGCGGTTCGAACTGTCGGGTGGCCCGGACGTATCTGCCGGGGGCGGTGGGGGTTCGCGCGGCGCTTTCGGGCGGCGGAAGGGGCGGGGAGGCAGCGGCCGGCGCGGGAGCGGGCGGGCGTTTCGCCGGCTCTAGCGGCCGGGTTGGATGACCGATATTGTATGCGGACCCGGCGCTCGTCGCGTCGACGTAAGTCTAGTCATATTAGTGGGTTATGTTGGCCTTGGCGCGCGGCTGACGGGGACGGAGTCTGCCCGGTCGGCGCGGTAACGCGGACGGCGTGTAGCTCGGTTCGCAAGCGGGGTTTCGATGATCCGGATTGTGAATATCTGCGGCGCGCGGCCGAACTTCATGAAGATCGCACCGCTGATGCGGGCTTATCGGGCTCACGCGCGAATTCGGCCGCTGCTCGTGCACACCGGGCAGCACTACGACCAGAACATGTCGGACCTGTTTTTCCGGCAGCTTCAGATTCCGGAGCCGGACATCAACCTGGAAGTCGGGTCGGCGAGCCACGCGGTTCAGACGGCGGAGATCATGAAGCGGTTTGAGCCGGTGGTGCTGGAGCATAAGCCGGACTGGGTCGTCGTGGTCGGGGATGTGAACAGCACGATCGCGTGTGCGCTGGTGGCGACGAAGCTGGGTGTGCGGGTGGCGCATGTGGAGGCGGGGCTGCGGAGCTTTGACCGGGCGATGCCGGAGGAGATCAACCGCATTCTGACGGATTCGATTTCGGACCTGCTGTTCGTCACGGAGCCGAGCGGCGTGGAGAATCTGCGGAATGAAGGCGTCGCCGCGGAGAAGATTCACTTCTGCGGGAACGTGATGATCGACACGCTGAAGGCGAATCGCGAGGCGGCGGAGCGCTCGGACGTGCTGGAGCGGCTCGGGGTGGCGGCGGGCGGCTACAACGTGGTGACGCTGCACCGGCCGAGCAACGTCGACGATCCGGTGATCTTCGGGCGGATCGTCGCGGCGATCGAGGAGATTCAGCGTGACCTGCCGGTGGTGTTTCCGATTCATCCGCGGACGCTGGCGAACATGAAGCGGCTGGGGCTTGCGGATCGGTTCGCGGCGATGGCGAATCTGAAGGTGATCGAGCCGCTGGGGTATCTCGACTTCCTCAAGCTGACGGCCAGTGCGGCGGTTGTGCTGACGGATTCGGGGGGCATCCAGGAAGAAACGACGATTCTCGGCGTCTGGTGCCTGACGCTGCGCGAGAACACGGAGCGGCCGGTGACGATCAGCGCGGGGACGAACGAGCTGGTTGGGACGGACACGGAGAAGATTCTGGGCGCGTATCGCAAGCGGCGGGCGACGAAGAGCGCGCAGCGGCCGGTGCCGGAGAAATGGGACGGGCACGCGGCGGAGCGGATCGCGGAGGTTCTGGCAAGGTAGCGGCGCGTCGCGCGAGTGCGCGGGCCGCATACGCCTGGAGATGGCGGTGGCTCGCGCAGGGTCGGCGAGGCGCTAAGGAATTCGATCACGCGTGAGCGTCACCGAGCCCGCATCCAGAGACGATTTCGCCGAACTGCCGCCGGTGAGCCGCCGGTTGGCGACGATTGCGAACCTGATCTACCAGTACGCGATGATCGGCACGGCGCTGGTGCGCGGCGTAGCGCTGACGCCGTTCGTCCTGCACTACGTGGGGGACGGGCTTTACGGGGCGTGGGTTGCGTCGGTGAACATCATGAACTGGCTGTGGGTGTCGGAGGGCGGCGCGTGGCTGCTCGTCCGGCAGCAGGTGGCGACGGAATTCGGCGCGCGGAACCGGGCGAGTCTCGCGGACTGCATCGGGACGGGCTGGGTGCTGATGCTGCTTCCGGCGGTGTTCCTTGGTGGGGCGGGGATCCTGCTGGCGCCGCTGATTCCCGGCTTTCTCGAGGTGAGCGATTCCGGCGACGCGAGCGAATTGACGCGGGCGATCACGATCTTCGCGATCGCGACCGGGCTGATGGTCATCGCCAGCGGCCCGCGGGCGGTGCAGCAGGGCCTTCAGCGGCAGATCACGGTGAACGTGCTGCACGTCGCGGCCGAGCTGAGCGGACTGGTCTGCACGATTGTCCTGCTCTTCTCGGGCTGGGCGCTGCTGTCGATACCGGCCGGCGTGCTGGCGCGGGAGATCATCTACAACCTCGCGGTCTGGCCGCTTGCGGCGGTGACGCTGCGGCGGCTGCGGGTGCGGCCGCGGGTCTCCGGGGCGCGGTTCGGGCGGATGTTCGGGCTGATGGGCTGGACATTCATGACGAACCTGAGCGAGACGCTGCGGCAGAACATCGACGGCGTGGTGGTGTCGAAGTGCCTCGGGAACGAGACCGTGACGATCACGGATCTGTCAAAGAAGATCTGGGACGTTTGCACGATGGTGGTGCAGCGGGTCAGTGCGGCGTTTACGCCGGCGATGGCCCATCTGTTCGGGACGGGAGAGACCCAGCTGTTCCGGGAGATTGCGGGGAAACTCTTCTCGGTCATCACGATCGCGATCACGTTGATGCTCGGGTGCGGCTGGGCGCTCAATGAGGACTTCATGAACCTCTGGGTGCCAGTGGCGGGCGGGACTCGATTCGCGGGACATGACTACAACGTGCTGTTCGGGCTGGCGGCCGGCACGAACCTGATGATCTTCATGGTCTGCGAGGTGCTGTTCGCCGCGGGGAGCATCCGGACGCCCGCGGCTGTGCGGCTGGTGCAGACGGTGGTGCGGATCGGGCTGCTGCTGCTGTTCATGGGCGTGCTGAAGATGGGGTACATCGCGATTCCGCTGAGCATGCTGGCGGCGATCGCGGTGAGCGTGCCGCACCTGCTGGTGCGACATTGGCGGCGCGTGCTGGAGCTGACGTCGACGGACGCGGCGATGCAGCTTGGGATGCTCGCGCGCAGCGTGGGGCTGGTCGCGGTGCTGGCGGCCACGTGGCGACTGATCCCAGGCATACCGCATGCAAATTCGTGGGTCCTTCTGGCCGTGCATGGCGTGGTTTTCGTCGCGCTCGCCGTGGGAGCGCTCTACCTGACGGACCGATTCGTTCGCACGGAGCTGGATCGCGTGGCGGCGCGTGTGCTGCGGCGGCGGAGCTGAACCTGGATGAGAATTGCCACATTTTCTTCGCATGTGATCCAGTACATCGCGCCGATGTGGCGGGAGATATCGAAGCTCCCGGGCGTCGAACTGAAGGTGCATTATTTTTCGAAGCAGGGGATCGAGGCGGCGCGCGACCACGAATTCGGGATTTCGTACAAGTGGGACGTGGACCTGCTGGACGGGTACGAGTACGAGTTTCTGCCGCGGCAGTGGCCGACGACCGATCCGTGCGACTACTCGTGGAGCGGGCTGAACTCGGGGCTGCGCGAGGCGGTGGAGCGGGGCTGGGATGCGGTGTGGGTCGGCGGGATGGTGCACATCAACAACTGGCGGCTGATGAGCCTGTGCCGGAAGCTGAACATCCCCTACATGATGCACAGCGACGTGTCGATCCTGACGGCGTTCGACAAGCCGATGTGGAAGCTGGCGCTGAAGAATATCGGCGTGCGGTACTTCTTTCGCCGGCTGGATGGGGCGTTCGCGGTGGGCGACCACGCGAAGGAGTACCTGCTGCATTACGGGGCGCGGCCGGCGAATACGTTCATCGTGCCGATTCCGATCGACGTGACGCGTTTTCGGGCGACGGCCGAGACGGCGACGCCGGAGCGCCGGGCGGAGGTGGCGGCGAAGTTCAAGGTTCCGGCGGGCAAGCGGCTGATCGCGTTCACGGGCAAGTTCATCCCGCGCAAGCGGCCGTTCGATTTCATCGAGGCGATTCACCGGCTGGAGCGCGACGACGTCGTGGGGATGATGATCGGTGACGGACCACTGCGGGCGGAGATCGACCGGGCGCTGGGCTCGAAGGTGTTCGTGACGGGATTCGTCAATCAGTCGGAGCTGCCGATCCTGCTGAGCATGGCGAGCGCGTACGTGATGCCGAGCGACTACGACGCGCACCCGCTGGCGGTGACGGAGGCGCTGTCGGTGGGGCTGCCGGTGCTGCTGAGCGACAAGTGCGGGTGCTACGGGCCGACGGACGTGCTTCGGGACGGGGAGGACGGGTTTGTCTACCCGGCGGGCGACGTGGATGCGATCGTACGGCATCTGCACTTTCTGCTGGATAACGAAGGCGAGCGGCAGCGGATGTCGCGGCGGGCGTATGAGCTGGCGTGGACGCAGTCGGCGGAGTCGGCGGCGAAGGCGTTCGTGGATGCGACACGGACGATCCTCGCGAACCGTGGCAGCGTCCCGGGCGCGCGCGAGGCGGCGGATCGCGGACTTGGGTGATGGAGCGGGGATGGTGATTCGCACGGACTCGTCGCGGCTGGCGCTGGCGGCGCGGATTTGCCGGCTGCTGCCGCCGCTGCTGTCCGCGCGGGTGCAACTGGCGCTGTATCCGATTGCGCTGGCGCGGCGGGAGAATGCGGCGTTCGCAGCGCGAAGCAGCCTCGCGGACGTGGTATTCGAATTTCCGCGGGCGGAACTCGACGCGGTTTCGTTCGCGATTCGCGGCTTTTACGAGTGGCGGACGATCGCCATCGCGAACACGATCTGCGGCCCGGGCGACTGCATCATCGAGATCGGCTCGAACATCGGGACCGAGACGGTGCTCCTGGCGAAGATCGTCGGTCCGGGCGGGCGGGTGATTTCGTTTGAGCCGCTCGCCGAGAATGCCGAGTGCCAGGAGCGGCTGATCGAGCGGAACGGTCTGCGGCAGATCGAGCTGCATCGCGCGGCGGTTTCGGATCGGCCCGGCCGGTGTTTTTTTGAAAAGCCGACGGATTCGTGGAACAGCGGCACGGGGCAGATCATCGATGAAACGGACGGGCGCGGCGGCTGCATCGAGGTGGAAATGCTGACGCTGGACGGGCTTGCGGCGGAGGGTCGGCTCGCGCCCGCGAAGCTGCTGGTCATGGATGTCGAGGCCGCGGAACTGCGGGTGCTGGCGGGCGGCGAAGGGTATATGCGTGCGCACGCGCCGGCGGTCCTGCTGGAAGTGAATGGTGAGCGGCTGCCGGAGGTGGGGCTGCGGGTCGCGGATGTCGACGATTACTTTCGCGAGCGCGGGTACTCGCGCTGGCTGGTGAAATCGACGGGTTTGCGGCCGGCGGACCGAAATCAAACGACGAATGAGAACTGGCTGTGCCTGCCGCGCGGCGACTCGGCGGAGTCGCGGGCGCTGGCGAAGCGGATCAGCCGGCGGATCCTGCGGGCGCTTGTGACGCCGCTGATTCGGCGTCTGAACCCGGCGGTGATCGACTGCCGCTGACTCCCGTCGCCGGTTCAACACGCCGCCCCGGCGGCTGGCGAGATTCACCTATCCTGCAATCATTGGAGAACGATGAAACCTGCAAGCCAGACATTGCGCCAGATGCTGCGATCGCTCGTACCCGAGTCGGCGTATCTGATGCTGGCGCGCCAGTACGCGGCCGTGGTGGCGGCGCGACGGATAGGGTGGATTGAATATCGGCGGCTGAAGCGTGTATCGCGTGCGCCGCGGGGAGGAGCGTCGGAGTTTCGCGCGCCGGGGATCGCACACCCGGTCGCGGTGCGGCCGGGGACGACGGATGCCGGAGTCTTTGAGGACACGCTGCTGCGGAACATGTATGGGGTTCTGACGCCGCGCGAGCCGGTGCGGTTCATCATCGACGCCGGGGCGAACGCGGGTTATGCGTCGGTGTTCTTCGCGAACCGATGGCCGGAGGCGAAGATCGTGGCGCTGGAGCCTGAATCCGGGAACCATGCGCAGGCAGTGGCGAACGGCGCGCCGTATCCGCAGGTGAGCGTGTTGAAGCTGGCGCTGTGGCCGACGCGGGCGCATCTGAAGATCCAGGGCGATCAGCGCGAGGATGCGATCCGGGTTGTGGAGGTGGCGGATGCGGCGCAGGCGGATTGCGAGGCGATCGACCCGTTGACCGTGGCTCGTGAGGCGGGGGCGGAGCGCATCAGCATCTTCAAGTGCGACATCGAGGGCGGCGAGGAGCCGCTCTTCGGCAGGAATCCGGATCCGTGGCTGGAGATCACCGACAACATCATGATGGAGATTCATTCGCCGGCGGCGGAGGCGGCGGTCTACGGTGCGATGGCGCGGCATCCGTTTGAATCGTTCCGGTACCGCGAACTGCATGTCTTTACGCGCCGGTAGCGGCGGATCGCCGGCTATTCGCCGACCTCCGGGATGTCTTCAAGCTTTTCGGCCGCCGCCCCGCGGCAGTAGGCGATGAAGTGCTTGAACCAGTAGGGGTTTTGGCCGGGGCCGGGGTAGAAATTCGCATGCGGGGCCTGTGCCCAGCGGCGGTTGACTTCGAATCCGAACCGGGCGGCCACCTGGGGCGGGTAGCGCCAGTCTTCGTAGTACGAGACCGTTTTCTTTCCGTCGTCGGGATGGTAGCCGCAGCCGAGGCCGAGCCAGGGCGTGACCTTCGAGATGCCGTGTTCGCGGGCGTCGGCCACGGTCCTGTGGAAGCACTCGATGGAGTCCTCGATCATCGGCATGCGGTAGAGCACGGCGGAAGCGCCGTCGCCCTTCTCGGTGAGGTCGAACCAGGTCGAGCGGCCCCAGCCGGTGGTGCGCTCGATTGCGAAGAAGCGCATCCAGCCGCGGCCGTACCAGTCGACGTAGGCGTCGGGGAAGACGCGTTTCGCGAGGTCGTAGGCGGCGTTGTACTTGATTCGCATGGCGGTGTTCCAGGCCTCCGCGCCGGGGTCGGTGGGTTTCTTCAGTTCGAACACCTCGGTGTCGTAGAGGATGACGGCGACGCGCACCTGGGCGCCGAGCGAGCGGTTGGCCTCGTCGACCAGGCGCCGGAACTCGGTGAGGCGGGTGAGGACACGGGTGGCGGCCTCGGCCTCGGGCTTGCCGCGGACAGTGGGATCGCGGTCTTTGACGTAGGGCAGGGAATGCCACGGAGACATCTTCAAGCCGAGCGTCGCGCCGTGGTCGCGACAGATGCGGACGAGGGCGGCGACGCGGCGGCGGTCCATGGCTTCTTCGTCGATCGTGGCGGTGCGTGTGATGCGGATGAGATCTTCGAGCCAGAGTGACGTGGTGCGGCGATCGAGATGCGTCGGATGAATCGGCCAGGTGTAGTGGGGCTTGGCGAGGGGTTTGAGTGCGGCAAGCTCGCGCAGCTCGGCCGGGGTCGCATCATAGAGCGGCTTGGGCTGGGCGGCCGCGGCGGCTGACAGGGCGAGTAGTATGAATATGATTCGCGCGCGTCTGACCGGCATCGGGCGGTTCTCCAACGTCGGGCCTGGGTCGGCGGCCGATAGAGACTCCAGAGTGCGAATCGCTTTTTGCGACGCACGATTCTACGATGACTCGTGCCCGCGGGCATCCGCGGCGCGGGGCCGAGCGAGGGCTGGCCGTGCTTGAACGCATCGCAGCGTTTTTCAATACGCTGACGGAGACGCAGATCCTGCTCGGGTCGATCGGGCTCATTGCGCTGCTGACGATGAGCTTCATCCGGTCGGGTCTGGGCCTGTATATCGCGGCGATCATCGTTTCGATTGCGTTTGCGACGGCGGCGGACCTGCGGAAGAAGGTTCCGTTCCTTCAGCTTCTGCCGCTGGTGCTGGCGGTGCCGCTCTTTTTCCGGCTTTTTACGGCGCAGAAAGGGCATCGCTGGCCGAGCGCGGCGTGGATCTGGGTGATGCTGATCGGCCTGTTCGCGGTCCGATCGATGTTCAGCGAGCTCGGGGTCGAGGGAATTCAGTGGTGGATCTTCTACTTTTTCACGCTGACCTGCGGGCTGTCGATCGGGAACCTGCTGTCGTCGCCGACGTATCGTGACACGATGGTGCGGTGGCTGGCGTTCGGCTCGATCGCGGTCATTCTGCTCGGGCTGCTGGCGATCGTTGTGGACCGGGCGAACGCCTACACGCAGGGGCGGCTGACGCCGTACGGCGTGCAGGCGAACATCTGGGGGCCGAACAGCCTGGTCGCGTTCATGAACGCGTTTCTGTTCGTCGAGATGTCGCGCGGGGCGACGGGCCGCTTTCTCAAGATCACGCTGCTGGTTGTCGCGGCGGGGTCGCTGCTGCTGACGCTGTCGCGGGGTGCGATTTTCGCGGGCTTCATCATGCTGGGGATCTACTTCCTGATCGCGAAGGGCAATCGCGGCCGGATGATCATCATCGGCAGTATTCTCGCGGCGGGGACGGCGGGCGCGCTGGTCTACGGCGTGTCGAAGGGGGCAATTCAGACGGAGAGCGTGGACCGCGTGTTTCGCTTGCGGGATGCGAGCCGCGAGAACCTCCAAGTTTTTCTGTTCAACGAACACGTCGTGCCGAATTTCATGTTCGGGAAGGGCGTGTGGTTCTGGATGGACGGGGGGCGCGTGGCCCGGAGCGATGCTCACAATTCCATCATGCAGATCTGGATCGAGCAGGGGACATTCGGGCTTGCGCTGCTGTGCGGCCTGCTGGCGCTGATTACTGCGAACGCGATCCGGGCGTACCGGCGGAGCGCGATCGGGTCTCCCGAGCGGATTCTCGCGCAGCATGCGATCGCGTGCGGGATCGCGCTGTTCCTGGACGGGCTGACGGTGCCGCACCTGTTCAGCCACCACGCGCTGATGGGTTTTGAATTTGCGATTCTGGGCGGGACGGTGGCCGGCCTTGCCCGGGTTGTCGGCCGGCCGGCCGATCCGCGGGCAGCGGCGCTTGAGCGGGCGCTGCGTGGGGCGGCGCTGCTGGATCGTGCGGCGGCGCGGCGGCAGCCGACGGCGGCTTCGATCTGAATTTGGGCCGGCCCTGCGCCCGGGTCTCTCGTTTCGATCAAACGCACCCTCTCATTGTGACTGATGAACGTTCTCGTTGCCGTGGACGATTGCTTTCTCGACCGGCCGGGCGGGATGGGCCGCGTGGCGTGGGACGTCGCGTGCCTGATGCGCGACGCGGGGCACGCGGTGACGCTCGCCGCGGTGGATCACATTCCACAGCCGGGTCGCGGGCCGATCGTCGAGGAGCAAGGCGTACGCATCCTGCGGTATTCGAGGCCTGCGCCGGCGGCATGGGATCCGCGGCGGATGGGCAAGCTGGTGTCGGCGGCGGGTGAGGGCCTCCGGCGGCACCTGCCGGGAGAGAAGTTCGACGTTGCCCATCTGCATTCGCCGTTTACGGGCGCGGGCGTGCTCGAGGGCCTGCCGGCGGACCAGCGCTATGTGTACACGATGCACTCGCCGGTGACGCTGGAGTCGGAGATCAACTGGGGCAAGCAGGGGCTGCTCGGCCGGGTGAAGAAGTGGCTGGGCATGCCGCGGTTGCTGAAGCTGGAGGGCGGCATTCTCCGCGGGGCGCGGCGGATTCACACGCTTTCGCAGTTCACGCGGGGGTGGATCGATCGGTTGTACGGACTCGCGGAGAAGGTCAGCGTGATTCCGCACTGGCGGCGGCCGGAGCTGCGGCGCGAGATCGACAAGGCGGCGGCGCGGAAGGCGCTCGGCTGGCCAGCGGATGAGAAGATGATCTTCACGGTCCGGATTCACGGGCCGCGATACGGGCTCGACGTGGCGATCAAGGCGATCGGGCCGCTGACGAAGTCACACGGCTGCCGGTTCTACATCGGCGGCGATGGGCCGCTGCGGCCGACGCTGGAAGCCCTCGCGCGCGAGCTGGGTGTGAGCGATCGAGTCGGGTTCATGGGGCGGCTGTCGGACCCCGATCTGAAACTCGCGTACCAGGCGGCGGACCTGTTCGTGCTGCCGACGCTGGCGCTGGAGTGCTTCGGGCTCATCACGGTCGAGGCGATGTCGTTCGGCGTGCCGGTGATCGGGACGGATGCGGGGGCGACGCCGGAGATTCTGGAGCCGCTGCTGCCGAACTACATCGTGCCGGCGGGCGACGTTGCGGCGCTGGCGGAACGGGTCCGCAGTTTTCTTGACGGCAAACTCGTCACGCCGGATGAGCAGACGATCATCGACCATATCGAGAGTCGGTTCAGCAGGGATGTGGTCGCCCCGCGGCTTGTCGAGATGCTGGAGTCTGCGGCGAAATGAATACAGAAGATCTCACGCAGAGGCGCGGAGGCGCCGAGGAAGAAAAAAGACACACGCTTCGTTTGTATTCTCTGTGCCTCTGCGCCTCTGCGTGAGCTTGTATTCCTGTTTCGCGTGTGGTTGGTTCTGGATGCGAATTCTACATGTCTGCGTGAGTCTTCCGGATGTCTGGGGCGGGCCGCCGCGCGCCCTGGCCACGATGGCGCGTGCGCAGGCGGCGCGGGGCGACGATGTGGTCGTGCTGCCGAGCATTTTCACGCCGGGGCCGCAGACGCTGGAACCGGGCGATTATGGCAACCTGAAGGTCCTGCATCCGCCCACGACCGGCGAGCTGAAGTGGTACAACGGCAAACTCAAGCGGGAACTCCGCCGGGCGGCCGCGGACCGCGACATCGTGCACATTCACGGCACGTGGCGCTATCACACGCTCGGCGCGGCCGGCGTCGCGCGCGGCTACGGCATCCCCTACATCGTCCGCCCGGCCGGGAACCTCGGCGAGATCACCCGGCGACACAAGGCGTACCTGAAAATCCCGTACTTCGAGCTCATCGAGCGCCCGGTGCTCAACCGGGCCGCGGCGATCCACTGCACCAGCCGCAAGGAGGAGCAGGAGCTGGCCGGCGTGCGACTGCGGCCGCGGACGTTCATCGTTCCGCAGCCGATCGCGAACGAATCGGCGGGCATTGAGCCGGATCTGGCGGGTCTTCGCGGGCGTTGCCGGGATTTGCGCTGGGATGGCATGAAACGGATCGTCTATCTCGGCCGGATCTCGTTCATCAAGTCGATCGACTTGTTGCTGGAGGGGTTCATCCGGCTCGCTGCGGATTTTCCCGACTGGACGCTGATTCTCGCCGGGCCGCCGGAGGACGCTGCGATATTCGAGGCCCTGTCGCGGCGCGCGGGCGAGGCCGGATTGACCGATCGCGTCGCGGTGCCGGGCATGGTTCGCGGGCCGATCAAGGCGGCGCTGCTCTCCAACGCGGATGTCTTCGCCCAGCCGTCGAAGCACGAGAATTTCGGCATTTCCGTCGCGGAGGCGCTCTTTTTCGGCGTTCCCTGCGTGGTTTCGAGCGGTGTCGCACTCGCGGAAGACATCCGCGAGGCGGACGCGGGCGGTGTTTTCGTCAGCGAGCCGACGGCGATTGCCGAGGCGCTGCGGCCGCTGCTATCGGACGATGGGCTTCGCGCGCGGCAGGCCGCGGCGGCAAAGGCACTCGCTCGAGAATTCGATCCCTCGTCCGTTGCGGAACAATTGAACGCGCAATACGAACGCTGCATCGCGGACAAGCGTACGTGATCTGTAGCGTGGGCGCGGCCCACCGATCGTGATTACGCAGCACCTGGTGGGCTGTGCCCACCTTCCGAGTTTCGCTCTTCGCTCTTCGATATTCACTCTTATGTGCGGAATCTGCGGATACGTCGGCACGCATCAGCCCGAGCTGCTCGAGCCGATGACGCGCGCCATCGCCCATCGCGGCCCCGATGACGTCGGGACGTGGCACGATGCCGCCGGACGCGTCGGCTTCGGCCATCGCCGGCTGTCGATCATCGACCTCAGCCCGGCCGGGCATCAGCCGATGTCCAACGAGGATGGCACGGTCTGGATCGTTTTCAACGGCGAGATCTACGATTTCGAGGGCCACCGTAAGTGGCTGATCGAGCGCGGCCACACCTTCCGCGGCCACAGCGACACCGAGGTGCTCGTCCACCTGTACGAGGAGCATGGCGCGGACTTCGTCCAGAAGCTCAACGGCATGTTTGCGCTGGCCATCTGGGATACGCGGAAGCGCGAACTGCTGCTCGCCCGCGATCACGCGGGCATCAAGCCGCTCTATTACTGGCAGGACGGAGAGCGGCTCTTCTTCGGCTCGGAATTCAAGTCGATCCTGCGCGTGCCGGGCGTGCCGCGGGAGCTGAATCGCGAGCTCATCCCGGAATTCCTGACGTTCCTCTGGGTTCCCGGCGAAAACACGCTGCTGCGAAGCATCAAGAAGCTCGAACCCGGGCACCTGCTCGTCTGGAAGGACGGGCGCATCTCGACGCGGCGCTGGTTCAGTCTCCGCTACGAGCCTGATTACTCGGTGTCTGAAGCCGAGTGGGTCGAGCGCGTGCATGACACGTTCATGCGCACGACACAGCGGCAAATGGTCTCCGACGTGCCGCTCGGCGCGTTCCTCTCCGGCGGGCTCGACTCATCCTCGATCGTCGCGTGCATGCGGTCGGCGTTCCCCGACCGGGAGATCAAGTGCTACACCGCCCATTTCGCCGCGGAGGACCTGAAACGCGACCAGTTCGTCGATGATTACCCGTACGCGAAGCGCGTTGCGGACCATCTGAACGTGAAGCTGCACGCGTTCGTGCTGAAACACGAGATGATCTCGCTGCTGCCGAAGATGATCTACCACCTCGATGAAATCGACGGCGATCCCGCGGTGATCCCCTCGTACCTGATCAGCAAGCTCGCCCGCGATGACGGGACGACGGTGCTGCTCAGCGGCACCGGCGGCGACGAGGTGTTCTTCGGCTACCGGGCTCATCAGGCGTATCGACAGTATGGCCGGTATGACTGGCTGCCGCGCGGCATCGTCTCGCCCGCGCTCGCGGCCGCGACGAGCCTCTCGTCGATGCTCATGGGCGCGCAGAACGCGCTGCCGCGCCGCCTGCGAAAATTCCGCCGGGCGTTCGTCGAGCGCGGCGTGCAGCGGCACATGGCGATGGTCGACTGGAGCAGCCCCGCGGCGCGGCGGCGGCTCTACTCACCCGCGATGGCCGGTGTTGTACCTGGCGACGGTGCGATTCCGCCGGCGATTCAGACGTATTACGACCAGTTCGAGGGCCACGGCGAACTCAACCGCCATTCGCACGTGCTCATCCAGAGTTTTCTGGCCGCGCACAACTTCCTGTATACGGACAAGTCGAGCATGGCGGCGTCGATCGAGGTCCGCGTGCCGTTTCTCGATCTGGAACTGATGCGGCTGTGCGCGACGATCCCCGAGGGGTGCAAGCTTCGGGACAACGAGACGAAGTGGGTGCTCAAGAAGGCGATGGAGCGCTATCTGCCGCACGATGTGCTCTACCGCAGCAAGACCGGCTTCGGCGTGCCGCTGCGGAAGTGGATGGCCGAGGACATGAAGCCGCTGATCGCGGACCTCCTGGGCCCGCGGCGAATCGCCGAGCGCGGCCTCTTCGACGCGGGGCAGGTGGCGGCCGTGCTCGCGGAGAACGAGGCGAACAAGGCGGACCATGCATATCTCGTGTACTGCCTGCTGACGCTGGAGCTGTGGCAGCAGACGTTTGTGGATCGGCCGGGGGAGGAAGTGACGTTGTGATGCGGCGTTTTCCAACTACGGTGAGCCTGCGCGGCGGCTACAATAGGGATGGACGGATGAGTAACCGACTGGCACAGATTCTGAAGGAAGTTGCCGAGCTCGCGCCGGACGAGCGGCGGATGCTCATGGACCGACTTCGTGTGGACTCGGAGAGCGACGCGTCGCCGCGCGTCGCCCAAAGTTGGGCATCGCTCCGCGGTGTACTGCCGAACGGGTCTGACGAGGAGGACGCGCAGGCCTGGGTCAGCCGGACCCGCCGAGAATCCGACCAGCGAGCCGACCGTTGACACTGATCGAGCGACTTCTTCAATCGCGGCGTGTCTTTCTTGATAGCGCGCCGGTGATCTACTTTGTTCAGAATCACGAGAAGTACTCGCCGTCACTCGCACCGGTTTTTGCGGCTCTCGATGCCGGCGAAATTGAGGCCGTAGTCTCGCCGGTTACTCTCGCGGAATGCCTCGTGCATCCCGCTCGGTTGAAGAGGCCCGAATTAGAGGCAGCGTTTCGCGCCGGGCTGCTTCACGGACCGGGTATGTCCTTTCAGGACATCGACCCGCACGTCGCGATCACCGCGGCTCGGATTCGCGCCGAATACAACGTCTCTCTGTTAGACGCGTTTCAGCTCGGCGCAGCCCAGGCGAGCGGGTGCCGAGCGCTGCTCACCAACGACCTGGCTTTGAAGCGATTTGGTGGCTTGGAGATTGTAATTCTCGACGAGCATCTGCCGTAGAAACTGTGGAATACTCATTGCAACTGCGTCAACGCTCGCGCTTGGGATTCTGATGGATTCGATCCGCTCTTCACTTTTCGCTCTTCGCTCCTGATATGTGCGGCATCGCCGGAATCATCTCGCGCAACCCCGACACCGCCCGCCCCGCGCTCGCGCGCATGCTCGAAGCGCAGCGCCACCGCGGCCCGGACGATGGCGGGTTCGACCTCTACGACGCGACTGCGCCGGGCGGAGCGCCGTGCCACGTCGGCATCGGCAACCGCCGGCTCGCGATTCAGGATCTTTCCGCGGCCGGGCATCAGCCGATGGTGCACCCGGAGACGGGCGACGCCCTCGTCTTCAATGGCGAGATTTTCAACTATCCCACGCTGCGGCGCGAACTCGAGGCCGAGGGCTTCCGCTTTCGCGGCCACAGCGACACCGAGGGCCTGCTCTACGGCCTCGCGAAGTATGGAATCAAGTACGCGGACAAGCTCGCGGGCATGTACGCCTTCGCGTTCTTCCACAAGGCGACGCGCAGCCTGCTCATCGCCCGCGATCCGATCGGCATCAAGCCGCTCTACATCGCATGGACGCGCGACGCGTTTCTCTTCGGCAGCGAAATCCGGGCCATGCTCGCCTCCGAGATGCTTCCGCGGCGGCTCGACCGCGACGCGGCCGTCACCATGCTCGCCTACGGCGCGGTGCAGGAGCCGCGGACGATCTTCCAGGACATCACGGTGTTTCCGGCCGGATGCTGGCAGCGGTTCGAGCTCGATCGGGGTTTCGACCGCGGCCAATACAACCCGCAGCGCTTCTGGACGTTCCCGCCGCTGCGGACGAACACGAGCGAGAAGGCCGTCGTCGAGGAATTCCGCGCCACCGCCGACCTCGCCGTCGCGGAGCATATGCTCAGCGACGTGCCCGTCGGCGTGTTCCTCTCGGCCGGGCTCGACAGCACGATCGTCGCATCGCTCGCGGCGCGGCACACGTCGAACCTGCGGACGTTCACGGTCGGGTTTGCGGATCAACCGGAGATGAGTGAGGCGGCGCTGGCCGGGGAGACGGCCCGGCTGATCGGCGCGACGCACACCGACGTCGTCATCAACGGCCCCGACGCCCTTGCGGCCGCGGTGAAATGGATTGAATCGCTGGATCAGCCCTCGGTTGACGGGCTCAATACGTACGTGATCTCGCAGGCGGTCCGGGCGCATGGCATCGTCGTTGCACTCTCGGGCCTCGGCGGCGATGAGCTATTCGGCGGTTACAGCTCCTTTCGGCTCGTAGCCGCGATCCAGCGCCGCGCCCGGCAGCTTTCGTGGCTTCCCGGCGGGGTTCGGCGTGGTTTGGCGAACTTGGCCGCGTGGAATCGCCCGCCCGGCCCGCGGGCGAAACTTGCCGACATGGTGACCGGCGACACCGGACTCGTCCCGCTCTACCTTCGCGAGCGGCGGCTGCTCTCGAATGCGCAGCTCGCGTCGCTGGGGATCGCGGCGCCGGTGGTGGCGGCGGGGAACAGTTCGCGGGCGGACTATCTGCTGCCCGGGGGCCTGCTGGATGTGCAGGTGGGTCTGGCCGACGCGCCGGCGTTGATTTCGCAGCTTGAATCGCGGCTCTACATGGGCAACACGCTGCTTCGCGACAGCGATACGAACGGTATGGCGCACAGCCTCGAAATCCGCGTGCCGGTGCTCGACCAGCGGCTGCTCAACTTCGCGTATTCAGTGCCCGGCGCGATCCGCGTGCCGGCCGGCAAACCGCCGAAGCACCTGATGCGCGAGGCGTTCGCCGACCTCCTCCGCCGCGACCTCATCGAGAAGAAGAAGACCGGCTTCACGCTGCCCGTCGGCCGGTGGATGCTTGGGCCGATCCGCGAGCTCGCCGAGTCGGGCATCGCGTCGGCGAAGTCGCTCGATCTGTTCGATTCCGGCGGAATCGATGCGATCTGGCGCGATTTCCTCGCGGCAGGCACAGGCACGCACTGGACGACGCCGCTGTCGCTGGTAGCGCTGGGGCATTATGTGAAGCGGATGAGCGTGACACCGTGATTGAAGTCACAATTACCCATAATCTCTCGAACAAGGACGAGGTCGCCACCCTGTGGGATCGAAAACTAATAGCCCTCGACTGGGGACGTAAGGGCCCTGATCCAGAGGCGTACCTCAAACCCGCTGCGCGACGGGCCGTCGAACTATTTCATCTGATGCGAAAAGAGGGTGCCGCAGTAATCGCGGCGTACAAGGGTGTCACTCCGAATCGCGCCGATCGACTCATTGGTTACGTAGAACACGGAGCGCCGTTCGTTGATTTCAATGGGTTGCTGTGCCTCCCCCTCGCGTGTCCGAGAGTCATCGACTCCGGTCGTAGTTTCCTCGGCAATCTGGCGCCGAGACAATGCACAATCCAGCGATGCGAAAAACGCGCCAGAGGGAGATTGGCGGCTTTGGCTAGCGGAGCAGTCGTTTCTCGATCGGTCTGGTCCCTTCATCATCATGACGTCGAATGGCTGGTGAACAACTACCTGATCTCCCACGGAATCTGTACCACGATCTGGAGCGGGTCGCGTTGTTTTGAGGACATTGATCACGTGGGAATCACATCCGATGGGGTTGAGGTGCTCGCACAAACCACGGTGTCGAATGGCTTTGTTCGCAAAAAAGGAATGCGATTGCTTGCATATTCATCGGATAGCCAACGCCAGCTCCATATGTTTGGGCCTGCTGACGCTTTGGGCGCGTGCCCGGCAGGAATAATCTACCACGCGATCGAGACGGTTTTCACTGGACTCGACGAAACAGATCAAGGGCGATGGTTAATCGATCGTATGCTCACAGCGGCCGGTACTTGATATTGATCGACGGTTCTAATCTCGAGTTCAATGCAATGCCCAGCCGCCTCGCACAATTCGCCGTCACCGTCCGCGACTACGATGAAGCGATCCGCTTCTACGTCGACACGCTCGGCTTCACGCTGCTCGAAGACACCGACCTTGGCGGCGGGAAACGCTGGGTTCGTGTCGCTCCGCCCGGAGGCGAGAGCGGCGCGACGATTCTCCTCGCCCGGGCGGCGACGCCGGAGCAACTTGCCAGCGTCGGCAATCAGACCGGCGGGCGCGTGTTCATCTTCATCGAAACAGATGACTTCTGGGGCGACTACGAGCGATTGAAAGGCCGCGGCGTTACGTTCATCCGCCCGCCGACGGAGGAACCGTTCGGCACCGTGGCCGTGTTTCTCGATCTGTACGGGAACAAGTTCGACCTGATCGGTCGGCGAATGTCGTGACCGGCCAGCGAGACGAAGACCGAGCGTCGTGACCGGCGAGCCGCGACCACGTCAAAGCGGCCTAGTTTGGAAAGTGTGGCACCGGCCAATGGCCGGTGCGAATTCAGCACCTCCAAAGGCCCTCGCGAGCTCCGACTCGCTTCCGCACAAGTGTCCATCGCACCGCCGACATGCTATCGAGAGCCAATTAACTTCTTCGCGCGTATCGGCGGTGCTGACGACACAAGCGGGGTAAGCCATTTCAACACTCAATAGCTTGGCAGCGGTGCCAAAACGAAACCGGCCATTGGCCGGTTCCACACTTACCATTCGAGCATCTCAAAAATAGTTGAGCTTCCATGAAACAAGTACTGCAACACCTCCGTAGCGGCCAGATCGAACTGGCCGATGTCCCCTGCCCGACGGTCCGCCCCGGGCACCTGCTTGTCCAGACCGCGGCGACGCTGATCTCCGCCGGCACGGAGCGCATGCTCGTCGAATTCGGCCAGGCCGGCCTCATCGCCAAGGCCCGCTCGCAGCCGGAGAAGGTCAAGCAGGTTCTCCAGAAGATCAAGACCGACGGCCTCTTCCCCACGCTCGAAGCCGTTTTCGCCAAGCTCGACGAGCCGCTTCCCCTCGGCTACTGCAACGTCGGCCGCGTTGTCGAGGTCGGCCGCGGCGTCGAGGGCTTCAGCGTCGGCGATCGCGTCGCCAGCAACGGCCAGCACGCCGAGATGGTCTGCGTCCCCGCGACGCTCGCCGCCCGCGTGCCCGACAACGTCGGCGACGAATCGGCCAGCTTCACCGTCCTCGGCTCGATCGCCCTCCACGGCATTCGCCTCATGGAGCCGACGCTCGGCGAAAAATTCGTCGTCGTCGGCCTCGGCCTGCTCGGCCAGGTCGCGGTGCAGCTCCTCCGCGCCAGCGGCTGCGACGTGCTCGGCATCGACGTGAACCGCGCCCGCTGCGAGCTCGCCGAGACGTTCGGCGCGAAATCAGCCTGCGTCGCCGACGGCGCCGACCCCGTGCAGGCCGCGCTCGCCTTCACCCGCGGCGTCGGCGCGGACGGCGTGCTCATCACCGCGTCGGCCAAGAGCGACGAGATCATGCATCAGGCCGCCGCGAGCTGTCGCAAGCGCGGCCGCATCGTCCTCGTCGGCGTCATCCCGCTGAACCTGATGCGCAGCGACTTCTACGAAAAGGAAATCACGTTCCAGGTCTCCTGCTCCTACGGTCCCGGCCGCTACGACCCGGCGTACGAAGGTCAGGGACGCGACTACCCGCGCGGCTACGTCCGCTGGACCGTCGCCCGCAACTTCGAAGCCATGCTCGACGCGATGGCGGAGAAGCGGATAGACGTGAAGCCGATGGTGACAAAGGTCATGCCGCAGGCCCAGGCCGCCGCCGCGTATGACGCGATCGTCAACGACGGCTCGATCCTCGGCCTCGTGATGACCTACCCGCAGCAGCCGCCGCCGACGGGCCGCATCATCACGCTGCCGGCGACGAAGGACGGCAAATCGCGCGGAACCGGTGGAAAACCGATCGTCGGCGTCATCGGCGCGGGAAATTTCACCAAACTCGTGCTGCTGCCCGCGATCCAGGCCGCCGGCGCGCCGATCAAGGCCGTCGCCAGCGCGGGCGGCGTCACCGGCTTTCACGCCGCGCGGAAATTCTCGGCCGACGAGGCGTCGAGCGACCATCGCCAACTGCTCGAATCGCCCGACGTCTCCGCCGTCTTCATCACGACGCGGCACTCGGCCCACGCGGGCATGGTCGTCGAGGCATTGCAGGCCGGTAAGCACGTCTTCGTCGAAAAGCCGCTGGCGATCGACGAAGACGGCCTCGAAAAAGTGCGCCAGGCGAAGGCCGCCGCGCCCGAGCTGCAACTGATGGTCGGCTTCAACCGCCGCTTCGCCCCGCACGCGGTGAAGGCCCGGCAGCTCCTCGCGGGCCGCTCGCAGCCGATCGCGATCAGCCTGATGGTCAACGCCGGGCATATTCCGCCGGACAACTGGAACCACGACCCCGAGACCGGCGGCGGGCGGATCATCGGCGAGGGGTGCCACTTCATCGACCTGGCGATGTCGCTGGTCGGCCGGCCGATCGTGAGCGTCAGCGCGACGATGTTCGGCCCCGAGTCCGGCGGCACGCGCGAGGACAAGATGTCGATCAACCTCGGCTTTGCGGACGGCTCGATCGCGACGGTGCACTACTGGGCGAACGGGCCCAAGAGTTTCCCCAAGGAGCGGGTCGAGATTTTCAGCGAGAACCGCGTGCTGACGATCGACAACTGGCGCCGGCTCATCGCGTGGGACTGGAAGAATGCGCCGTCGATGCGCATGACACAGGACAAGGGCCACAAGGCGGAGATCGCGGCTTTTCTCGACCGCGTGGCGACGGGCGGCGAGGCGCTGATTCCGTTCGACGAGATCGAGCGCGTCACGATGACGACGTTTGCGGCGATGCGGAGTGCGAAGGAAGGCGTGACGATCGCGCTGGCCTAAGCGCTGTCGCGTCCGACACGCGAGGATCGACAATGGAGCCCGGCGACGACTGGCGTGAGCGGATCGTGATGAATCCCGCAGTCCATCACGGCGAGCCCTGCATTCGAGGCACACGCGTGCCTGTCAGCGTGCTCATCGGCAGCTTGGCGGAAGGAAGTACTGTCGAGGCGATTCTGGCGAGCTATCCGCAAATTATTCGTGAAGACATCTTTGCTGCGGTCAAGTTCGCGGCCGCGCGGGTGGACCCGCCGCGGCCGCCCCTTCGATCTGCCTGATATCGATCCGCCTAATGATGGGTTTCGATCTACCGTTTCATCAACTCGCCCGCGACCGCGCCGCGCTCGCGATTGTCTGGCTCGAACGCTCCATCGCCGCGTGCGCTGGCCGCGGGTCGGCCGTGTATTACTCGCGCTGGCGGCGGCCGGTCATGGGCTGGTACTGGCCCTATCCGGAGACAACCGGGTACATCATCGACACGCTGCTGCGCTACGCGCGCTGGTCGGATGATCCGGCGCATGCCGACCGCATCCGCACACTCGCCCTTGACCAGGCCGACTGGATTGTCTCGCTTCAATATCCCGATGGGGCGCTCCCCGGCAGTCACGTCGACCGCCGGGGCAAGAAGCCGCCTTCGGTCTTCAACACCGGGCAGATGCTGATCGGCCTCTGCGCGGCGGCCGACGAGACCGCCGCGAGCGCACCCGAGCTCTCAGCGATTTATCTGGAGACCGCACGTAAGGCCGCCGACTGGCTCGCCCGCGGCGTCGATCCTGCAACCGGCACATGGACGTCGCACGCATACGTCAAAGGCCACAGCCCGGCGTACTACACGCACGTCTGCTGGCCGCTGCTCGAAGCGTGGAAGCGCACCGGCGACGACGCCCACCGCGACGCGGCGATGCGCGTGCTCGGCACGATCGCTGCGGCGCAGTGCGACAACGGCGCGATCCGTGACTGGGGTTTCAGCCCGGCCGCAAAGGCGTTCACGCACACGATCGGGTACACGCTCTGGGGGTTCCTCGAGAGTACCCGCGTGCTGCGCGAAATCGGCGGGCATGGCGCCGCGGCTGATCGATACATCGCCGTCGCCACGCGCACGGCCGAGGTCATGCTGCGGAAGACCGAACTTCGCGGCCGGCTCGCGGCGGCCTTTGACCTCGACTGGAAGGGCGAAACCTGGTACGCCTGCCTTACCGGAAATTGCCAGATGGCGAGCGTCTGGATCCGCCTCGCGGCTCTGCACGACGATCCGCGGTTCCTCAGCGTCGCGCTCAAGGCCCTCGACGTCGTCATCGACGCCCAGCGACTCCGCTCGCTCGATCCGAACGTCCGCGGCGCGATCGGCGGCTCAAAGCCGCTTTACGGCCGCTACCTGTTCATGCGCTACCCGAACTGGGCGGCGAAGTTCTTCGTCGATGCGCTGATGGATGCCGACGCGGCGCTGGCGCGTCTGAACTCATAGGTGGTGCGCTGAATGGATGAATCGGAGTTTTGGACGAAACTCGAATGGCGCATCTGCGGTGAACTCGCCGCGATGCGCGACCCCTCGTGGCGTTCCTGGTGGTGCGACGGCTTTCGACAGTGGATCGTGGACGGCGAGAAACGCGAAATAAGCGGCCGGGTCTGGATGGTTCACGGGATGAACCAGCAAGATTGGAGTTTTCGACTCTCGCTCCGCAAGCTGAGTACGGGAGCGGAACAAATCGACTGGGCTGCGCTCCTCCCCGCAGACTGCGAAACATGCTGGCTCAAGATGGATTTGGATAAGGAACACCTCACGATCGAGCCGGAATTAGCGCGGCCGGTTCCGCGAACGTAATGACAAAACAATGCGAATCGCCGTCACCAGCGGTTACTCCAAGAGCCTCCACGCCGCCGCGCTCGTTGTTGCCTTGAAGCGCGCCGGACACGACGTCGGCCTCTGCCTGAATGTTCGCGTGCTCAGCGCCGGGCGGCTGCGCTTCTACACCCGTCAACTCGGCTGGCGGCGGCTTTGGAGCAAGTTCCGAAGCCGCACGCTCGACGATGCGGCCCCAAAAACCGCAGGACGGGGCGAAATCGAGCCGATGCGCGACTGGATGCGCGAAAATCGCATCGAAGAGACGAATGTGCCGGATGCCTGTCGCGCCAGCGGCACAAAGCTCGTCAACGTCGCGGACCTCAACAGCCCCGCCGCGATCGCCGAGTTGAAGAATTACCGCCCCGACCTCGTCGTCTACGCCGGCGGCGGCATCGTCCGCAAGCCCTTCCTCGAAACGCCGCGAATCGGCGTGCTGAACGCGCACGGCGGCCCGCTGCCGCGCTTCCGCGGGATGAACGCGGCCGAGTGGTCGGTCCTGCATGGCGTGCCCCCGAGCGTCTGCGTGATCTTCCTCGACGCCGGCATCGACACAGGCCCGATCGTGCTCGAAAAGCCGATCCCACTCGAGCCCTGCGTCGACGTGCCCACGCTCCGCGGCTGGGGAACGCGCATGTCGGTTGTCGCGCTGCTCGAAGCGGTAGAAAAGGTTGCCCAGCCCGATTTCACGCCGACGCCGCAGGACAAATCGGCCGGCAAGCAGTATTTCATCATGGCGCACGCAATGCTGCCGATCGTTGAGCGGCGGCTGGCGGCGATGCGCGATTCAATGAAGCAATAGCTGACGCGTTCGGTGAGCCATGCAATTCGTCGGGTTATCTCAATTCAGGAATGACTTGACATCGTAATTCGCGATCGAGGTCGCAAGCTCTCGTGGACTGACTCCGGTTTTGTTCTTTAGATCCGGATCCGCCCCGCGGCAGATGAGCGCCCGTATCACCTCGCCGCGTCCTCGTGAGTCGAAGACCGCCCGCCAGAGGGGCGAGTTGCCGAATGAATCCGCTAGATTGACATTCGCCCCGGCCTCGATCAGCAGAGATACCATCGTTGCATCATAGTTTTGCACAGCATGGTGAAGCGGCGTCCATCCAAGATGATCCTGCTGATTTACGGCCGCACCCGCGGTCAGGAGAATTGAGGCAATCTCGTGCTTGCGTTCGATTACGGCATAGAACAACGCCGTGCGTTGTACTCTGTCGACTTCAAGCAACTTGACCTTATCCGAAATCAGTCGTTTGACGGATGCAATGTCATTCGTAATGATCGATTGCTCCAAGGCAGTCATATGTGCTCCCGGCACGTTAGCGATGAGTTCTCAGCCAGCCCAGGCCGCGTGACCGTCCACACCGTTGCGCGATCATACACGAGAACGTATATTCCCTTGCCTGTGGCCTAGAAGGATGAAAGCCCCACAAGTCCAGACAACATGAACCCCGCCCTCAAAGCCTGGTACATCCTTAAGCACCTCGGCCCGCGCATTGTCTGGCTCCGTGCCGGCATTTATGCGAGCAAGGCCCTTGGCCGCACGGCCAGGCACTACGCGATCCGCCCGTGGGGCTCGATCTCGCTGGCCGAGATGGTGGGCGCCGCCGCCCCGCACGACACCGCCACGTACGCCGATTTCAAGCGGGCTGCGCAGCTTCCCTTCCTGTTCCCGCTGGGCAAGCCGCCGACGCTGCCCGATGCGATCCTCCGCGGACCCGCCGACCGTCAACCGCCGCTCGCCGAGCGCTTGAAGCTGCTCGAACAGGACCGCTGCGTCTTTTTCTTCCGCACGGTTTCGCCCGAGCCGATCGACTGGTACCATAACCCGCTCACCGACAAGCGCGGCGACGGCACAAGCCCCTGGCACGAAATCCCCGACTGGAATCCGGAATCCGGCGACATCCGCACGATGTGGGAGGCCGCCCGCGCCGCGTGGGCGATCGACCTCGCCCGCGCCCGGCCGCACGGCTTCGACCTCGACGCGGCCGGTCTCTACTGGCGCTGGGTCGAGTCGTTCATCGACGCCTGCCCGCCGCACGTCGGTTTCCAGTGGAAATGCGGCCAGGAAGCGTCCGTCCGCCTGATCGCGCTGGCGATCGGCATGTGGACCCACGGCCTCGACGCCTCAACGACGCCGGAGCGCTGGCTGAAGTTCGCCCGTCTCGCCTGGATCACGGGCCATCGCGTCGCGCATCACATTAACTACGCCGTGTCGCAGAAGAACAATCACGCCCTCAGCGAGGCGTGCGGCCTGCTGCTCGTCTCGCAACTCTTCCCCGAGTTCCGCGAGTCGCCCGCGTGGCGAAAGACCGGCCGGCGCGTGCTCGCGCAGGAACTCCGCCGGCAGGTCTACCCCGACGGGGCGTATGTTCAGCAGTCGATGAACTACCATCGCGTCATGCTGAACATCGCGACGTTCGCGCTGCGGCTGGCGGAGGTCGCCGAGGAGCCCTTCGAACGCGGTGTCTACGATCGCGTGCAGCGGGCGACGGAGTTCATCTACCAGATGATGGAACCGACGACGGGCCGCGTGCCGAACTACGGTAACAATGACGGCGCCCTGCCGCTGCCCCTGAGCGAATGTGACTACACCGATTTTCGCCCGGCCGTGCAGGCGGCGTGGTACCTGACGCGGCGCGAGCGTGTCTTCGACGCTAGGCCGTGGGACGAGGATGTCGCGTGGCTCTTCGGAACGGAAGCGACGCGGGCAAAGCGCTCGGCCGTCGAGCCGCCGGTGTCGAACGCGTTCGACGCTTCGGGCTATTACACGCTGCGCAGCGAAGAGAGCTGGGCGGTGATCCGCTGCCACAGCTACCGCGACCGGCAGCATCAGTGCGACGGCCTGCACCTCGACCTCTGGTGGCGCGGGTTGAATGTGCTGACCGACGCCGGCTCGTATCAGTACTACGTGCCAGAGAACAAGCGGCTGGAGCACTATTTCAAAAGCACGGCCGCCCACAACGTGTTGGAAATCGACGGCGTCGACCCGCTGACGCCGGCGTCGCGGTTCCTGTGGCTGCCGTGGACGCGCGCCCGCGAGCGGCACTTCGACGCGGGCGAGCAGATGCAGTATTTCGAGGGCGAGCTGTATGACTACGAGCGGCGGCCGTGGCGGACGCTGCTGCGCCGGGCGATGGTGTGCCTGCCGCTGGGGACGTGGTTGATCGTCGACGACCTGATCGGCGCGGGGTCGCACACGGCGACGCTGCGCTGGCACATGGCCGACGTGCCGGTGACGCTTGATCCGGCCGCGGGCATGTGTCGCCTCGATACACCGCAGGGGGTGTTGAGTCTCGGCGTGGCGAGTGCGTACGGTGCGGCCGCGACCGACCCGCGTCGCAGCCGGTTCGAGGTTCTGCGCGGCGTCGAGTCGCAGGAGCGCGTGCAGGGGTGGAAATCGCTTTACTACGGTGAGAAAACGGAGCAGCCGACGCTGGAAGTCGAGTTTCAGTATCAATCCACGCTGCGGATCGTGACGCAGGTCGCCGCGGGCGAGGGCGGTCCGCCGCGGCTCGTGCGGGAAGCGGGCGGTTTGCAGGAGTGGTCGGTCACGGATGGGGGCGAGTTGCGGACGGTGCGGCTTGCGACACCAGAGCGCGCCGCACCCCGAATTCTGATCGCAACGCAGCAAGCTGTCGAAGGAAGTGTGGCACCGGCCAATGGCCGGTGATCTGTGATCATTCGACCGTCGAATAACTCAATGAGACGGTTAGCCCAGTCCGCGACCGTTGCCGACCTCTCTTCCGCTTGAACCAATGGTCCCTCCAGCCCCATTGCACGACGTCGATCGGCCTCTCCGCGCAGGTCTCCTCGCCCTCGCCGCCTTCCTCGTCGCCTTCGTCCTCTACGCCCTCACCGCCGACGGCGGGCCGCAGTGGCAGGACTCCGGCGAGATGCAGATCCGCATCCTCACCGGCCAGCTCGACAACTGGCGCGGCCTCGCACTCGTCCATGCCCCGCACTACTACCTCGGCCGCGTTTCTCTCGCGCTGCTCCCCGGTGTCGAGCCCGCCCGCGCGATCACGACGATCGCCAGCGGCCTGCCCGCGGCCATCGGCATCGCCTGTATCGTCGCCGCGATCGCGATCGTCACGCGCAGCCGCCTGGCCGCGATCCTCGGCGGCGCGATGCTCATGCTCTCCCATACCTATTGGCAGCACGCGACGGTCACGGAGTGCTACGGCGTTACGATGGCGTGTCTTGGCGCTGAATGGCTCTGCCTGGCGATGTTTGCTCGGACCGGGGAGACGCGCTGGCTGGCGGCGATGGCCGCGGCGAACGGCTTCGGCATCACGAACCACATGCTCGCGGCCCTCGCGACGCCGGCCGGTGCGGGGTTGACGCTTTGGGCGGCGTCGAAGAGCAAGATGCCGGCGCGGCTCGTCTCGACGGTGGCGCTCGCATGGCTGGTCGGCCTCGCGCCGTATCTGGCGATGATGAGCGTGAAGGCGGAGGAAATCGGCGTCGCGGGCGCGGTGAAGTCCGCGCTGGTCGGCGAGTATGGACCGAAGGCGATGAACACGGCGCTCGAGGCGCGGGATCTCACGCTCGCGGCCGGCTACGTCGCATACAACTTTCCGAATCTCGCGCTCCTGTTCGCGGTGATGGGCTTGGTATCGCGCCGCTGGCCGGGCGTGTTCCGCTGGACGGTCGCCGCGCAGTTTTCGGTGTTCCTGATCTTCGCGGTGCGATACAAGGTCCCTGACGCATATGCGTTTTTCTTCCCGGCGTACATGGCGATCGCGGTGCTTGCGGGGCTCGGAATCGCGAATCTCAGAGGGAATGGTCGGCTGACGAAACCGGCCATTGGCCGGTTCCACACCTCCGAGTCGGCCGGCGCTGACTTCGCGGCGCGGTCGACGGTTCCAGAGACACTTCCGCCGCACGACCGATCGACTCGGCCGCTTGGCCAATCGACGGCGCGGGCGACTCTGATCCTGGTGGCCGCCTTCACAGCGTTCTGGCAGCCGCTCGTCTACGTCGGCGCGGCGAAGGTGCTTGAAAGCCGCGGCCTGTTCGCGTCGCTGGTCGGAAACAAACCGTATCGCAACGGCTATACGGCGTTCTTTCTGCCGTGGGGCTGCGCGCGCGATTACGCGTGGAAACTCAACGATCGAGCCTTCGAGCTGGCCGGACCGGATGGCCTGATTTTGCTCGAAGACGAGATGGCCGAATTCAGCCTGCCCTATTCGCAATTGACCCGCGGAGCGCCGACCGGTGTCACGATCCGCGTTCTGAAATGGCCGGAGGATGAGCGGTTGAGGCCGCAGGAAGCCGTCGCACGCGACGAGCTGGTGCGTCGGTTCCTCGAAGAGCGAAAGCCGGTCGTCCTCATGCCCCGGGACCGCGACCGGCCGGACCCGGTCATCGACGGCGTCGAGTGGCGGCGGGTCGAGGATTTGTACATCGCGACGTCGACCGCGACATCGCCCGCTCCGTAGTGTTGCCGGGCGCCGAGGTGGATCGTGTCGTCCGTCGAAAAGTGCCCGCACTGTAGCTACGACGCCCGCGGAAACACCGGCCCGACCTGCCCGGAATGCGGCGGCGACACGCGCGACACGAGAAGACCGGACATTGTCCGGCTGTTCATCGGCGTCACGATCGTGTGCTGGGTTCCGGTCGTCGCCTCGATCCCCTTCGCGATGGGCGGCTGGCAGTATCACTCGGCGGCCATCGCGCTGCTGTTCCTGACGTTTCCGGCCGCCATCTTTTCCACGTTTGCGATCGTGCTCGGTGCAATGCGCCGGTCGCAGGACGAGCGACGGTCGCGGGGCTGGGTCACGGCACTGATTTTCCTGGTCTGTGCGTGGACGGCCGTCGCTATGGCCGGCTTGATCATCGATATTGCGGGTCTACTGAGTGACTGACCGCGGTCCGCAAGTCATAAGCATGACACCGTAGTCTGAGAATGGTGGGCTGAGCCCACCCTACACTGTGCACTGTGCATTGTGAACTGTGCACCGTGCACTGATCGAGGCTTGAACCAATGCACGTCGTCTACATCCACCAGCACTTCAGCACTCGCAAAGGCGCCACCGGCACGCGCTCGTACGAGATGGCCCAGTGCCTCATCGACGCCGGCCACAAGGTCAGCATGGTCACCGGCGTCAGCGAGGCGACGATGAACGTCTTCAAGACGACGAACCGGGTCGAGAAGATCGACATCGACGGCATCGACGTCTACTGCATCTCCGAGCCCTACTCGAACAAGATGGGTTTCTGGCGGCGCGTGCGGGCGTTTCAGCGATTTGCGAACAAATCCGCCGAAGTCGCGACGGCGACCGGGGCCGATCTGGTTTTTGCGACATCCACGCCGCTTACCGTGGGCATTCCCGGCATGAAGGCCGCCCGGCGGCTGAAGGCCCCGTTCGTGTTCGAGGTCCGCGACCTCTGGCCGGAGATGCCGATCGCGATGGGCATCATCCGGAACCCGCTCATCAAGTGGTACACGCGGCGGATGGAACGGAACATCTATGCGGCCGCCAGCCGCATGATCGCACTCTCGCCGGGCATGGTCGAGGGCGTGGTGAAGGTCGGCTTCCCGGCCGAGAAGATCGCGATGATCCCGAACTCGTGCGATCTCGACCTCTTCCGGCCCGACCCGACGCCGCTGGATGACGCGCGTTTCGGGCCGCCGGGTGATTTCCGGCTCGTTTTCACCGGGGCGCACGGCAAGGCGAACGGCCTCGACGCGGTGCTCGACGCGGCCGCAGAACTCGTCCGCCGCGGCGAAAAAGGCATCCGCTTCTGCTTCATCGGCCAGGGCAGCGAGCGCGACCGGCTCGTGCAGCGCAGCAAGGATGAGGGAAGCGATCGCATGATTTCGTGGCAGACGTTCGTGCCGAAAGAGGAACTGGCCCGGATTCTGCCGCGGATGGATGCGGGGATGATGATCCTCGCGAACCACCCCGGCTTTTACTACGGCACGTCGCCGAACAAGTTCTTCGATTACATCTCGTGCGGCATCCCGGTGCTGAACAACTATCCGGGCTGGGTCGCGGGCATGCTTGAGAAGCACCGCTGTGGCGTCGTCGTCCCCCCGGGCGATGCGAAGGCGTTTGCCGATGCCTGCGTCTGGATGCGCGATCACCGGGGGGAATGCGAGGCCATGGGCCCGCGCGGCCGGGCTCTGGCGGAGGCGGAATTCGACCGCAAACGGCTGGGCGGCGAGTTCGTGAAGTGGCTCGAAGCGGCCTACGAGGAGAGCCGGCGGTGATTCGCCGCAGTGCGCCATCGCGTGCAATTCCGGTATAGAATCGCGGTTGTTCGGTGCCGGAAACTCCCCAGACTGGGAGCGGACATGGATCGCGCCCGCGTTCGGCGCGCCGGCGTCCGTTTGTGCGAGGATGGAACATGCGATTCAGGGTGGTAGCCGCGTCATCCGCGGCGATGGCGGCTGTGTTCGGACTGGCCCTCATGCTCGGCGGCTGCCCGACGACCGACAATGGAAACACGAACGGCAACGGAAATGACAACACGAACGAAGCTGCCGCCAGCGCCGAACGGGGGCGGCTGAAGTTCGACGCCGAATGTTCGGCGTGCCATCCGGCGTCGTACGTGGCCCCCTTCCGCGATCTCATCGTCAATGATCTCGGCATGCTCGGTCCCACGAAGGAGGGGATTGTGCTGACGGACCAGGAAGTCGCCGATCTGAAGGAGTACCTCGCGGGTATCTGACGATCGGCTCGTCAAAAAGAACACGACAGGCAACGCGGGTTCGCCCTCGCGTTGCCTGCTTGTTTTTATCCGGTACGCGGGGCGGCACTGCGGGGCGTCGAGGCCGAAGCGGCCCGGCCCATGACCGCCAGGCGCGCGTCCGGCAGGTCCTCCGGCCCACCGGTGCGCGTCGTCAGGGAGAAATTCGCTCGCCGCTCACGGGATACTGGTCCGCTATCGTCCCGAGGCTCGGGGCTGCGCCGCCGGTGAAGTCGATGAAGTAGCCGAGCTGACCCGTGAGCGTCGCATCCGCTGTCGTGCCCCAGGCGTAGAGGATCGCCCGGCCGAGATAGAGCTGACGGAACCGGACGTCCACCACGACCGCGATGGCGAAGCGCTCTCCGAGCTGTACGCCGTACGAGGCGCTGTGGAACACGATTCCAGGCAGTGTTGTATTCGTCCACGCGCCGCCTACGGGCACGTCCTCGCCGTAAAACTCCGCGAGAAAATAGCGATTCTCGCTGACCCGCACCATCTCGCCGCCGGCGCCGAAATGCACGAGGAACACACGCTCGCCGGCCGGGGGGCGCGGGAGTGCGTCGCCGTTCAGCAGCCCGCCGTAGGGCCCCGGGTCGGACGTGGGCGCAGCGTCTTCACCGGCGGGGTCGGGAGTGCGGATGATCGACCACACGCTGTCCGCGAAGACGGCCGGCCCGGAATTCGCCGCGGCCGCCGTGCGGGCGGCAGCGGTCGTGGCGACGTCGAAGGTCTCCGGCAGGCTGGGTGCGCCCTCACAGCCCAGGATTGCCAATGCCACTGCGGCGATCAGTCCAGGACGGACAATCATGGATGCTCCTCTGGAAGTGACCGGAGGATGATCCCCCCGCTGCCGGGCTCCGGTCAATGATGTACAGGAAATACGTCGCCGGGCGAGCGAATCTGTCATCGGTGAGCCGAAAAACGAGCGAGTGGCACGCGACGGCGGCCGATGCCCGATCCAGCCGGTATGATGCCGCGGTGCGGAGAGCGGCTCCGCGAGACTGGTTGCGAGGGATCATGGAGTCGACCTGGAAGTGCGCCCACGCGGACTGTGGGCATGAGAATCCGATGAGTGCGGCCTATTGTGAGCAGTGCGGCCGCACGCCGCCGCCGCCGAAAACGCTGCGCGAGGCGGCGGCCCGGGAACGGTCGCGAAGCATCCTGAACTTTTACATCTACATCTGGGTTCCGGTGCTGATCGTGATCATCGTGTTCTACCTGATTGCCGGTTGACCGTCGGCGGATGGCCGTGGAAAGGCCGGACGTGGGCCAGGTCCGGGGTCGCACTTCACACGAGGAGCCTGATGCGCATTCGAGAACTCCTGGGCGTGGGACGCCCGAGCATCTCGTTCGAGTTTTTTCCGCCGAAGGACGACGCGGGCTTTGACGCGCTGCGGGAGGCGCTGGCCGCGCTGCGCGAGCTTCGGCCGACGTTTGTCTCGGTGACGTACGGAGCGGGCGGCAACCTGCGGGGCAAGACGATCGAGCTGGTGTCGCACATCAAGCGCGACTACGGCATCGAGGCGATGGCGCACCTGACGTGCCTGGGCGCATCGCGTGACGAGCTGCGCGGCGTTCTGGCGGGTCTGGCGTCGAATGGCGTCGAGAACGTGCTGACGCTGCGCGGCGATCCGCCGCGGGGCGCGGCGGGTTTCGAGCCGCATCCGGAGGGGTTCCGATACGCCAGCGAACTAGCGGCGTATGCCCGGCAGCACTTCCGCTTCTGCATGGGCGGGGCCTGTTACCCGGAGAAGCACCCCGAGGCGGCCAGCATGGAGTCGGACCTCGAAAACCTGCGTCGAAAGGTGGATGCGGGCTGCGAGTTCCTGATCACGCAGCTTTTCTTTGATAACCGGCATTACTACGACTTTGTCAGCCGCGTGCGGGCGATGGGCATTTCCGCGCCGATCATTCCCGGCATCATGCCGATCACGAATGTCGCACAGGTCGAGCGGTTCACGAAGATGTGCGGCGCGTCGATCCCGGCGGAACTGCTGACCGAGCTGCGCCGCTTTCAGGATGACCCAATCGCCGTGCAGCTCCTCGGCGTGTCGCACGCGACGGCGCAGTGCCTGGAATTGCTCCAGCGCGGCGCGCCGGGCATCCATTTCTATACACTCAACAAGTCCCCGGCGGCCCGGGCGATTCTGAAGGGCATCCAGACGGCGTTTCCGCCCGCGCTGACGCCGGCGGGCACCTGGATCTGAAGGATGACTGACCTTTGACCCGGCTCCGGCAGCCTGCGATCGTCCTCGGGCTTGTCGCGCTCGCGCTGCGGCTGGCGTGGGCCATCGCGGCGAACGTGCAGCACGGCTCCCATCTTCAATACCCCGACGAGGAGCTGCACTGGCAGATCGCGACGCACCTGGCTCGCGACGGCGAGTTCCGCACGGATGACGGGCGGCAGGCGGCGCGGATGCCGCTCTACCCGCTGCTGCTCGCGCCGCTGGCGGCGCTGGGCGCGAGCGGCGTCGCCTTCGCGCGCGTCGCGCAGGCGCTGCTCAGCGCGCTGGCGGTCGCGGTCGGCGTGCGGCTCGCGGACGGGGCACTCGGCCGGCGCGCCGCATGGCTCGCCGGCGTCCTCCTCGCGTTTGACCCGTACTCGATCTTCTTCTCGGCCCTGCTGCTCACAGAGACACCCTTCGTCCTGGCGGCGCTGCTGCTCATCGCGCTCGGCTGGCGATTGTGGGTCGCCGGCGCGTCGAAGGATGAGACCGAGCCGTCCCGGAACCTCTCGCTCCTCGTCGGCCTGGCCGCGGCCGCGACGCTGATGATCCGGCAGTCGGCTGTCGGCTGGATTGCCCTGTTTCTGCTGGTGATCGCCCTCGCGCATCGGGACAAATGGCTCGGGCTATCGCGATTCGTGGGCCAGGCGCTGATCGTCGCCCTGGCGATGGCGCCCTGGGGGCTGCGGAACATGGCCGTGGTCGGCGAGTTCGCATGGCTCAGCGCCAACGGCGGGGTCACGCTCTACGACGCCCAGGGCCCGCAGGCGGACGGGAGCAGCGATCAATCCTTCCTCGCGGCGATGCCCGAACTTCACGACCTGACCGAGATGGAGCAGGATGCGCTGCTGAGCCGGTACGCGCTGGATGCGATGAAGGCCGATAAGGCGCGCGTCGCGCTGCTCGCGTGGAAGAAGCTCGCTCGAATGTGGAACCCGGCGCCGAACGCCGAAGGGCACAACGCGGGACTTACGGCGTGGGTCAGCTCGATCTACACGCTCGTGGTCGTCGCGCTGGCGCTCGCGGGCTGGGCCAGCGCCGAGCGGCGGCGGGCGGCCCCGGGCGGAGAGCCGGCCCTCGCGGCCGTGCGGTTCCTGCTGTTGCCCGTGCTGCTCTTCACGCTGCTGCACTGTCTGTACATCGGGAGCGTGCGGTACCGCGTCCCGCTCATGCCGATGCTGGCCGTCGCCGGGGCGGCGGTCGCGACGCGCGCGTCCGTCACTGCACCGGCTCATTCGCGTCATAGGTGAATTTGCGGATGCGGTCGCGCAGCGTGTAGGGCGCGCCGGGGTCGATCTTGCGCAGCTTCTGGATCGCGCCGCGGCCGTCGAAATACATCGCGGTGATTCCGCCGGGGTGGCGGTCGTCGTTGGCGATGCGGGGCTGGAGGGCCAGCGGCATGTGGTTGGCGATGAACACGTCTGTGTATACGCCCCAGTTTCCGCTGGGCGGCGCGGGCATGAGCGCGTGGGCCTCGGTCACGTAAATCAGCTCGGTCGGCGAGACCCGGCCGAGCTTGCCGAGATTCGTGAATTCGGCCCGCCGGGTATCGCGAGCCTCGTTGACGGGGCCGGGGCCGACGGTGCCGCTGATCCAGTCGGACGGGCGTATTGGGTAGGGGATGACGAAAGCGTTGACGACGTAATCCTGCACCTGGGCCGGTTCGGGGAAGTCGGGGCACTGGAGGATCTTCGTCCGCGCACAGAGCTGCTGGAATTCCAGCGTGCGCAGCCGGCCGGTGGCGGGGTCCCACAGCTCGTTCGTCGTGGCTTGCTGGTCGAGGTAGGGCTGGAGCATGGCCACGAAGTGCATCCGGCCGTCCTGGTTCTCGGCTCTGACGACCGTCTCGCGATTGGCCTGGGCGTAGAGCATGGCCGCGTGGCCCATGGAGCGCATGTTGGTGAGACAGACGGTCTGGCGGCCCTGGCGGCGGGCGCCGTTGAGGGCCGGGAGAAGGATGGAGATCAGGAGCGCAATAATCGCCACGACCACCAGGAGTTCGATGAGCGTGAATGCGGCTCTTCCGGTTTTCATGCACTCTCCAACGGCGCGCAGGCCCGCGGCGGCGACGAATCGGTGGCTTGTCGGTCGGCCCTCGGCACCCGAATTGCTAGTGATATCTTAGCACCGGTCCCGGCCCGGACAACGAAATCCGCGCCCGCGGACCCCCCCCCGCGCCATTTCGCGCAGCCGGAGGACCAGCCATGACCCGCTTCGACCCGACCGTTTCCCTTGCGAACATGCGGCACGAATTCGGCGAACACGGCGGCGTGAATATGTCGATCGAGGCGAGCACGACGTTCACGGTCATGCACGCCTCGACGATGCCGGAGATCTTCCACGGACAGGCCGGACCGGACAGCAGCGGCGGCGGCTGCTACCTCTACGGGCGGCACTTCAACCCGACGGTGTACGTGCTCGGGCGCGAGATCGCGGCGATCGAGGGCGCACAGGCGGGGTATGCCACGGCCAGCGGGCTGGCGGCGATCTCGGCGGCGCTGCTCCAGATCTGCGGCCACGGCGACCACATCGTCGCGGGGAACACGATCTACGGCGGCACCTTCGCGCTGCTGAATGAATATCTGCCGGCCAAGGCGAACATCCGCACAACGTTCGTGTCGGCGCACGATCCGGCGGCCGTCGAGCAGGCGATCACGCCGCGGACGAAGGCGATCTATGTCGAGACGGTCAGCAACCCCACGCTGCGGGTCGCGGACATCCCGCGGCTGGCAAAGATCGCCAAGGCGCGGGGGGTGCTGCTGGTCGTCGACAACACGTTTACGCCGATGATCGTGAGCCCGATCGTGCTCGGGGCGGACGTGGTGGTGCACTCGCTGACGAAGTTCATGAATGGGGCGAGCGACATCATCGCCGGGGCGATCGTCGGCACGACGGCGTTTATTTCGAGTCTCATGGACCTTCATTCGGGCTCGCTCATGCTGCTGGGGCCGACGATGGACCCGCGGATCGCGTATGAGATCAGCCTGCGGCTGCCGCACCTGGGGCTGCGGATGGCCGAGCATGGGCGGCGGGCGATGATCTTTGCCCAGCGGCTGGCGGAGCGCGGGCTCGATGTCGTCTATCCGGGCCTGGAGCGCCACCCGGACCACAAGCTGCTGCGGAGCCTGGCCAACGAGGGGTACGGGCTGGGCGGGATCCTGGGGCTGGACCTGGGGACGCAGGCGCGGGCGGAGGCGCTGATGGAGACGCTCCAGAACGACGAGCGGTTCGGTTACATGGCCGTGAGCCTCGGGTATTTCGACACGCTGATGAGCTGCTCGGCGGCGACGACGTCGAGCGAGCTGAGCGAGGCGGACCAGAAGCGGGCGGGCATCCGGCCGGGGCTGGTTCGGTTCTCGATCGGGATCACGGGCTCGCTGGATCAGCGGTGGGGGCAGCTGGAGGCGGGGCTGCGGCGGGTGGGGGTGCTTTGAGGGGGGGGGTGGGCGCGGGTCGGGGGCAGCCGGAGAATTTGCACCGAGAGCCGCTCAAGCGGGTAGACTTCGATAGGTAGCTGCCTGCGGGAGAATCGGCCATGCAGCGTTGTGTGCTTATTTTTCTCGTCTCCGTCATGGCTTCGACAGTTCGGGCCAGTTTCGACCCGCTCAACTTCGCGGAAGTGGTTGGATCCGCGGATCTTATCGTCGCCGGAACGATCGCCGATCTGACGGAGAGCGATTTCCGGATCGATGTTTCCGACGTGCTGCACGGAGATGGCGGACTCAAGCAATTGCGGGTGAAGCGATTCGGCGACTGGACCTGTGCGAAGCGGTGGACTCCGTACGCGAACGGGCAACGGCTGTTGTTCTTTCTGTGGTCCGACTCCGATGATGGCGGAGTTTGGCGTATCCTCGGCGCGGGCGACGAAGGCGAGATGCCGATTGATGGCGAGTTCATCTATCCGGGCGTGTTGCTCAGTGAGCCAACCATCGAGAGACCGACCTTCGAGGTCTACGGGGGCAAGCGATGGCAGCGCGTTTCGTCGTCTGACTTCGTCGACGCGGTCCGCGGGATTCGTGAGCACTTTCACTTCGCGCGCCGTGACTCTCGGCGCGGCTTTTCCATCCGTCAGGTCCGGACCAATCGCGATGTATCGGCGTATCGAAAGCGATCGGCCATACACGCGTTGCTGGTAGACGAGCTTCTCATTCAAAAGGCTCGTGACGAGGATGCATGGCGCGCGTATCTTGCAAACTACGCCCGCGAGCCCGGGTATGAGAACTGGATCATATGGGCCGCTGCGGCCGTTCAGGACTTCGCTGCGGACGACCCCCGGCGCATCGGGACTTTGCGCACGTACGTTCAATTCCTGCGCAAGAAGGGTCGCGACGCGCATGCGGATGAAATCGAGAAACAGATTGATGCGATTCCGCAGCGGCGGCCAGAGATCGTCGACATTCACGTGCGTGCGGGCACACTGGTGGTGGAGCGAGAGGGTTGTCGTTTTGACGCGGTGGACCTGGCGACCGGTCGCCTGCTGGGTTCCCGCACGATCGAGCTTTCCCCCGCCGGCTCGGCATTCGGCGCTGTGAGCGCAGAGGTTTCCGAGGATGGTCGGCTGATCGCGCACGCTTCGGGCGCTAAGCTGATCCGGCTCGCGCATCTCTACGGAACACCGCCTGCGGTCTCCGAATTTCCAGTTCCGGAGCGTCTCGCGCACGAGCCCGGCGGCTGGTATCCCGCAGGGCTTCTTGGCGAGCGGGTCTATGCGAGAACGAATTTTCAGATCGCGGAACTGGACCTTCGCACAGGCCGGCTGATTCGAACTGACGAGACCTGGTCCGCGTTTCCGAGCCTATCTCGGAACGGACGCTACATCGTGACACGAAGCTTCCAATCGTCGTCGAACAGGAGTGGCGAAGAAAGCGACCGGTGCGCGATCGGCGTCAGTGCGCGGGGGAGCGGCGAATTTGAGCGCGCAATCCGGATCGAGGGGCATGGCTACCGGCCTGATCTGCTGGCGGGTCGGCGGGGTCTCTACATCCGTGGCGGCGCGGCAACGTCGCTTCGCATCGAGCCGTACGATGGCGGGAAGTCGGAATCGCTCGAAACCGGGTCGGTTTCGATCTGTGACGAGAGTCTCGACGGCGGGTTTATCGCGGTGTCTTCGCCGTCGATAGAACGACTTTCGATGTGGCCGTTCGC
Source organism: Planctomycetota bacterium (assembly GCA_045863555.1). Lineage (GTDB taxonomy): Bacteria > Planctomycetota > Phycisphaerae > UBA1845 > Fen-1342 > JACRLV01. The sequence goes on from BTUU01000010.1 coordinate 60,475, forward strand.
CGCCAATCGTAGCCATGCCGTCGAGACCATGAAGGTGCCGAACGTGATCCAAGTGTGGGACACGGCGACGAGATGGCGGCGCTTCGAGATCGATCGCGGCGAGCATCTCCAGGCTGCTTTCTCCTCCAACCCGGATTATCTCGTGTGCACGCGCCTCGAGTCCGAGTTCGGCGAAGACTGGCTCGCGGAATCGGTGCTGCTCTTCGATGCTTCGACGGGGAAGTTCGTCCGCGAACTGCAATTGCCGCTTGAGTAGGTGCAGATCAGCGGGTGATCGACGCTACCGCTGCCCGGATCGACCCGGACTCAGTCTTTTCGAGGGATAACCGCGCGACATTGCGCGCACCTTCCGAGGAAGACCGCCGAAAACGATGTACCCCATGGAATTCGATGGAAATTCCCTCCGCACGCCGGACACCTTGCGAAGTAGACGTCGAACCAGCACGCGAAGTGAGCAACGCTTCCAACGGCCCAGATGATCACGGTGATGACCGAAAGAAGGATGCTCTGGAGCTTGACCGCGAGCAGTCCCGACAGGCCAAACGCGGCAAATACGAGAACCCCGGAATAAACCCAGCGGCGACGCTTCGCGACAAGCGGAGACCAGTCGGGTTCGTATTTGCTCTCTGGCTCAACGCCCGTGCAAACCTGCCGTTTCCGAGCAAGGTCAACTCAGCGGCACGCGCTGCGGGGCCTGGATGAGCACGTGATTGCGGCAGGCGATGCCGGCCAGCAGCGCGATCGCTGCGAGCCAGGGGATGCCGATCGCCAACGCGAGGGCGGGCAGGACCAGGCCGACGCCCACCACGCCGGCCCAGAACCACGTCGCGTAGGGTCCGCGAAGGATCAGCTTCGCGGCGAGTTCGGCGTTCTTGTTTACGTGCCGCGGCAGGAATTCGGCGAGGACGAGGACGGCGAGGAGGCCCGTGGCAACTGCCAGCCACGTATTCGAGGAGACCGGGCGCGACGCCGAGATCATCGCGATCAGTGTGTCGGCGGCCGCGCTTGTCGGCGAGCCTCCGCCGGCGGGTGCCTCACCCACTAACCCGAGAAGCGCCATGATTGCCGCCCCGGCCACCAGCGCGTCCGCCAGCATCGACACGACGATCAGCGGGTTCTGCCAGTAGTCGCGGCCCTTCGCCTGCGCGAGCAGGAACGCCGTGTAGACGGCCCCCACTGCCCCCGCAAGCGCCGTCAGCACGCCGACCGTCATCAAGACGCCGCGCGAACTCGTCGCGAGGCCCAGCAGCCAGCAGAGCGGCACGAGCGCTCCGAACGCGGAGATGACATACGCCCCGCGGACGAGCCAGCTTCGCCACTGCGGCCGCAGGAGCACGTAGAGGAACCGCCGCGGCTGTTTCAGGTCGCCGACGAGCAGCGCCCCCGTGGCCGCGAGGAAGAGCATCGTCACGATGAACGCGGCCGTCGGCAGCGGCGTCGAAATCGCGCCAATCGCGTACAGAATCGCGGAAAAAACGGCAGTCCCGCATGCGACGGCCTTGGTCGTGACGTACGCCGAGACCATCCAGCCCCAGGTCGGCGGCTTGCTGCGCGGGTCGTAGGTCCGCCGGGCGCGGTCTTCGGCCTCGCCCTGGATGATGTTCAGCGCGACGCGGTTGATCTCGCCTGCGTTGCCGCTCCAGAGGTACTGCTCGCCCGGCGGGGCGGCGGCGGGGTCGAGGGCGGCGGTCTCGCCGCCGACGTAGAAGAGTTTCGGGTGCGTGCCCTTGTCGACCTTCGGGTATTGGACGCGCTGCTCGCGGTCGAGCCGGCTGATGCGGCTCTCGGGGTCGTCGAGGTCGCCGGAGACGATCGCCTCAACCGGGCAGACGACGACGCACGCGGGCTCATAGCCGGCGTCGACGCGGTGGGTGCAGTAGTTGCACTTGGCGGCGGTCTGCGTCTCGGGGTCGAGGTAGAGGGCGTCGTAGGGGCAGGCCTGCATGCAGGCCTTGCAGGCGATGCAGCGGTCGTGATCGAAATCGACGATGCCGTCGGGCCGCGTGTGCAGGGCGGTGACGGGGCAGATCTCGACGCAGGGGGCGTCCTCGCAGTGGTTGCAGCGCTGCACGTTGAACGAGCGGCGGGTGTTCGGGAACTCGCCCTTCTCGATGTACTTGACCCAGGTGCGGTTCACGCCGAGCGGCACCTCATGCTCGCTCTTGCAGGCGACGGTGCAGGCGTGGCAGCCGATGCAGACGCGGTTGTCGATCGCGAAGCCGTAGCGGGCCATGGTTCCCTCGTTCGGGACGGGGACTGTATCGCGCCGCGGCCGGGCGTGAAAACGTGAAAAGAGGGGATTCGACATCCGATGAGTCCGCTACCACGTCATCCGCAGAGATCAGAGGGTCGGCGGTCCCGTAGAATGTGTTCATGGTTTTCGCCGCGCACGACGAGCTTGTTTCGCATCGCGGGCTTCGAATGACCGCCGACGAGTTCCTTGCGCTCGGCGAGACCGACGAGCGCCTGGAGCTCATTGACGGCGTCGTCTGTGTATCGCCCGGCGCCTCGCTTCCTCATCAGAGAATTATTGTGGAACTCGGCCGCCAGGTCGGCGCATTTCTGCGCATGAACCCGATTGGGATCAGTGCGGCGAACGTCGACGTGCGCCTCAGCGATCGCCTCGTCTATCGCCCCGACCTCATCTACCTCTCCAACGAGAAGGCCGCCCGCTGTGGCGCACGAGTCACCGAAATACCTGATGTAGTCGTCGAAGTGATCTCGCCCGATTCGTCACGGCTCGATCGCGAGACCAAGAAGCGCGACTACGAGCGCGCCGGCGTGCAGGAATACTGGATCATCGACCCGCTTGTGCCATCGATGGAGTTCCATCGACTCGAGACTGGCCGATTCGTCGCCGCGGCCGCGGACGACATCCACTTTGAATCCCGAGCGATCCCCGGCTTCGTCCTCGAACTCCCGCCGATCCGCGCAATCAGCTGACGGAGATCATTCCGACGCCCACGTCCGCAGCGATGTGGACGAGAATCGGCGCCGCCAACCCGCCCGTCGATCTTCGAAGCCAGCCGAGCGCCGCGCCAAAGACCGTTGCCAGCACGATACCCTGCCACCCCGAAGGCACGCCGTAGAGATGCGCGACGCCGAATGAAAGCGCCTGCAAGCCGATCACCGCGGCGGACGGCACGACGATTCGGCGGGATGCCTCCCACGCGATGAATCGCCAGACAAATTCCTCGCCCGTCGCGTTGACGATGGCAAATAACGCGATTCCAGCCGCGACGGAGACGCGCGCCGGGCTCGCGATGAGTTTCGAAGGAACTCCACCGCTCCAGACCGCCAGCGCGGCCACGCTCGCGACCGAAAATACGCCGATCACGACGAAGCCAGCGCTCGTTATCGACCCGCACCGCACGCGCGCCAGGAGTCCTCGTGCGGAGGGCATGGCGTAGAGAACAAGTCCGAAGAGCACCAGCGAGATCAGCAGCGGATACGGCCAGTGACCCAGCCCAAAGAGCGTGTGGCCCGCCAGCCAGCACGCGGAAAACAAGACGATACTCCGCGATTCCCCGTCGGAATGTCGAACGACGAGGGCATACGCCCCGAACTGAAACAGCCAGAGAACAACCGCCGCTGTCTCCGTGCCCGCGATCGGCGCACCGGCCAGGATCGCAAGTGCGAACAGCAACGCAACCCGACGCGATGAACCGGTCCGCCAGATGATGGCCATTTGCGGCATCGGCGAAGTCTATCGACGGCCGCGGCGCATCAACAAACGTGCCCGGCGACCAGCCGGACCGCCTCCCCTACCGTGCGCACCTGCTCGGCCTCGGCGTCGGGGATCGTCAGGTCGAATGCCTCTTCGAGCGTCATCACGAATTCCACGCGGTCGAGGCTGTCGTAGTTGAGATCCTCCGTGAACCGCGTCTCGGCCGTGACGAGCGCCGGGTCGACACCCCCCTGCTCCGCGGCCAGCCGGATCACCCGCTGTGCGACCTCCTCGGCCGTGAGTTTGACGTTCGTCGCGTTCATGCTCGCTCTCCTCTGGTTGATCGCGGCACGGAACAGCTGCCGCTCATCCCTGATTCCGTAGGCGCTGCCGGGCCGAATCAACTCCTGCGGCCGCGGAGCGCGTTGTCCGCCTGCCGGCGCTCACACTCGCCCAGCGCCACCACCAGCTTTCGAATCGTCGAGAAATCGGGCGTCGTCCGGCCGCGTTCGATCCGGTTCAGCGTCTCGACGCGCACGCCCGCGCGCCGCGCCAGCTCCGCCTGGCCGACACCCGCCGCGCGACGCCGCTGAACCAGACGGTCCGCGAGGCCCGGCGAATCCAGCGAATCGGCCGCGACGGCGGGCTGCGGCGCTGCGCACGCGGGCTCGACGCCGGCGCGGCGGCACAATTCCAGCAGTACGGATTCGCGGAGAACCGCGAATCGGCCGATCTCGAGTTCCAGCGGGCTGTACGCGATGTTTCGGGCGCGGCCTTTGCTCATCGGACGGGGTCTCCAGTCATCCATCCTGACGCCGATCATGAGCCGCACGATAGCCGGTGTCGGATGCTAAGTCAATAGCATTGACTTAGACATCAATGCGCTCCTCGGCGCGGCTTCCATGGTCGACGGACGGCACCGTCTTTCGCCGGTGGGATTGCGAGGAGGGAAGTTCCGACGCCTCGCTGGCGCTTCGGGCTCGGACTGTGCGCGGTGGCTTGATCCTCGCTTGCGCGTCGGGCTCGGATTGTGCGCGGCGGCTTGATCCTCGCTTGCGCGTCGGGCTCGGATTGCGCGGCGGCGGAGGTCACGACCGGACGGCCGTCACCTTCTACCATTTTCACGTTTTCACATCTTCACGTTATCACGTTCTCCCGTCGCGTCGGGTACATTGCGCCGCGGGTGTCGGCCGCCTGAGGCTGCGCCGCGTCCGGGAGGCATCATGACCGGCAAACTCGATCCGTCGGCCGTCGATCTCGCATCCATTCGCGCCTACTACGACGACGAGGGCCACGACTGGCGCCAGGGGCGATTCCCCAACCTCATGCCGAAGCGCATCGAGCGCATTCTCCTCGTTTCGAACGCGTACGACTCGTTCACGCTGGAAGAGGACGGGCTGCTGACCGAGCTGATCTTCTCGGAGTACAGCGACCTCGGCCTGACGCACGCGCCGGAGATGACCCGCGTCCCCACGGGCGAGGAAGCGCTGGCCGTCATCCGCGAAAACGCGCCGGATCTCGTCATCACGATGCTGCGCCTGGCGGATATGGACGTGGCGAAATTCAGCGCCGGCGTGCGGGCGGCGGCGCCGAGCGTGCCGATCGTGCTGCTGGTGTCGAACGTCCCCGAGCTGGCGCGGCTCGGCGACCGGCGGCGGGAGCTGAACGTCGACGCCGTCTATGTCTGGCACGGCGATGCGAAGATCTTCCTGGCGATCATCAAATGCATCGAGGACCGATGGAACGTCGAGCATGACACGCGCGTCGGCGGCGTGGGTGTGATCATCCTGGTCGAAGACAGCGTGCGCTACCGCTCGTCGCTGCTGCCGATCATGTACAGCGAACTCGTGCACCAGACGCGCTCGGTGATGCTCGACGGCATCAACCGCATGCACAAGCAGGTGCGCCTCCGCGCCCGGCCGAAGATCCTCGTGGCCGAAACCTACGAAGACGCGATGGCGCTGTACGAGAAGTTCAAGGACTACATTTTCGGCGTCGTGTCGGACGTGGCATTTCTGCACAATGGCGTGCACGATCCCCAGGCGGGTATCGAGCTCATCCGGACGCTCAAGGCGGAGAATCCGGACCTGCCCGCCCTGCTTCAGTCGTCCGAGCCGGATAATCGCAAGCTGGCCGAGTCGATCCGCACGAATTTCCTGCACAAGCGTTCGAGCACGCTGCTCCAGGACGTCGGCGATTTCATGCTGAACAACTTCGGGTTCGGCGAGTTCGTCTTCCGGCTCCCCGACGGGACGGAAACGGCCCGCGCCGCCGACCTGAAGGCGATGGTGCGCGTGCTGGAGGACGTTCCCGAGGCGTCGCTGGCGTATCACGCGAACCGGAATCACTTCTCCAACTGGCTGCGGGCGCGGACGGAATTCGGCCTGGCGCGGGAGCTGCGGCAGAAATCGGTGACCGAGTTCAAGGACATCGAGAACCTGCGCCGGTTTCTCATCCGCGCCTTCTCGGACATCATCCGCTACAACCGCCGCGGCGTGGTCGAGGACTTCAACGCCGAGAGCTTCGATCTGCACACGACATTCGCGCGGATCGGGGGCGGATCGCTGGGCGGCAAGGCCCGCGGCCTGGCGTTCATGGATGCGCTGCTCGTCCGGCACGGCGTCGACCATCAGTTCGAGGGGGTCCGGGTCTACGTTCCGCGGTCGGTCGTCATCGGAACGGACGTGTTCGAGCGCTTCCTGGACAAGAACCACCTGCGGACGAACGCGCTCTATGACGCGGAGGACGAGTGGATTCGCCTCGCGTTCCTCAAAGCCAAACTGCCCGAGAACGTCGTCTCCTGCCTGCGCACGTATCTGAAGACGGTGCACTTCCCGATCGCCGTCCGGTCGTCGAGCCTGCTGGAGGACTCGCAATTCCACCCCTTCGCCGGCGTCTACGACACGCTGATGATCCCCAACAACCACCCCGACGACCGCATCCGCCTCGATCAGCTCTGCGACGCGATCAAACTGGTCTACGCGTCGACCTTCTACGACGCCGCTCGGAAATACCTCGAATCGACGCCCCACCGCATCGAAGAGCAGCTCATGGGCGTGATCCTCCAGCAGATCGTCGGCACGCGGCACGGCGACCATTTCTATCCCAATTTCGCCGGCGTCATGCGCTCGTACAACTTCTACCCGTTCGGGCACGTCAAACCGGAGGATGGCGTGGCGAGCGTGGCGCTGGGCCTCGGCGATCTCGTCGTCGGCGGGGCCGAGGCGCTGCGGTTCTGTCCCGCGCATCCGCAGGTGCTCCCGCAGCTCGCGAACCCCAAGCAGTTCCTCCGCAGCTCGCAGCGGTTTTTCGACGCAATCGACCTGCGCAAGACCGATTTTGACGCCGCAAACCGCAAGGCGACGGGCCTGGTGCGGCTCGATCTCGACGTCGCCGAGCGCGACGGCACGCTCGATCTGGTGGGGTCGGTCTGGTCGCAGGAGAACCACACGTTCTATGACGGCATCCAGCGCGAGGGGCCGCGGGTTGTGACGTTCGCCCACATCCTCAAGTCGGACGCGTTCCCGCTGGCGGCGATCATCCGGCGCGTGCTGGAGCTGGGGCGCGAGGGCATGAGCGGGCCCGTGGAGCTGGAATTCGCGGTGAACCTCCAGAGCGATCCGAAGGAATTCGCGGTGCTCCAGATCCGGCCGTACGGCGCGATGGGGGATTTTCAGGCGGTGGACGTCGAGGATGTGCCGGAGGAGTACCTCGTCTGCTCCAGCCGGTTGGCGCTGGGAAACGGGATCATCGGCGGGATGCGCGACATCGTCTATGTGAAGCCGGAGGTGTTCGATCCGGCGCGGACGAAGGAGATCGCCCGCGAGGTAAGCGTGCTCAACGATCAGCTCCGGACGGAACAGCGGCCGTACCTGCTGATCGGCTTCGGGCGCTGGGGTTCGTCGAATCACTGGCTGGGCATTCCGGTGAACTGGGGGCAGATCTCGGGCGCGAAGATGATCGTGGAGACGAGCCTGGAGAATTTCGTGGTCGATCCGTCGCAGGGGAGCCACTTCTTTCACAACCTGACATCGCTCGGGATCGCGTACCTGTCCATCAATCCGCGGCTGTCGCAGGGGTTCATCGACTGGCAGTGGCTGGCGGAGCAGCCGGCGAAGTATGACGGGGAGTACGTGCGGCGGGTCGAGCTGGAGATGCCGATCGAGGGGCGCGTCGACGGGCGGACTTCGCGGGCGGTGGTCTTAAAGTGGTCGCTGGTTGACGCGCCGGTGTGATCTGGCGGAGCGCCGCGGGTTTGCGTCGCGGCCACGGTCGTCGACGGGTCTCGGGCGACGGTGTTCTGTATATTCATGATGATATAGAAATTCTATCACGACCGGGAACAGCCAATAGTCTAGAGCCGGGCCCGCCACTGTAGGTGTGGCGGAATAGGTCGAGAACGGACTGAGTCGGTGGACTGGATGGCCCCTTGCCACCGGTTCGCGCGGCGGCCGGCGCGCGGTACGATGCCCGCGATCCGGAGACTCCGAATGTCCAAGACACCGAATCGCCTCGGCAAAGGCCTCAGTGCACTCATCGGTCCTCGCACCGCGCTCCGCCCGGAGCCCGTGACCCCCCCACCGACGGCTGACGTCCCGCCGGCGGCCCCCAAAGCGCCGACGGATGGCCTGCACCGGCTGCCGATCGACCGAATCACTGCGAATCCACGTCAACCGCGCACGGAGTTTGATGATGAAACGCTGAAGGAGCTGGCCGCGTCGATCCGGACCAGCGGCGTCCTTCAGCCGCTGCTCGTCCGTCCGTCCGGCGACGGTTTTGAACTGATCGCAGGCGAGCGACGGCTTCGGGCATCGAAGCTGGCGGGCCTGCGGGAGGTGCCGGCGATCGTCCGCGAGATGACCGATGCCGAGTCGCTCGAGGTCGCGCTGGTTGAGAACCTGCAGCGCGAGGATCTCGGTCCGCTGGAGAGGGCGGCGGCCTACCAGGAGTACATCGACGAGTTTCGATCATCGGCGGAGCAGCTCTCGGCCCGGCTGGGCGAGAGCCGTGTCAATATCGTCAACTACCTCCGGCTGCTGCGCCTGCCGGAGGAGATCCAGGCCATGATCCGGCGGAACGAACTTGGGATGGGACAGGCGCGGTGTCTGGTGAGCGTGGCCGATCCGCAGCGGCAACTGGCGCTGGCCCGGCTTGCCGTCCGGCGGAATCTTTCGGTTCGGCAGGTGGAAGCGCTTGTGAAGCAGGCGGACCAGCCGATCGAGGAGAAAGTCGATGTTGAGAGGCCGGGGGACCGGCATTTGGCGGAAGTCGCAGGCAATCTGAGCCGTGCGCTGGGCCTGCCAGTGAAGCTGAAATCCGGCAAGGCCAAGAATTCGGGCACGATCGTCATCCGGTACTCGACCCTGGACGAGTTTGATCGCATCGCGGAGCGGATTGTCGGGAAGCGCGTTGTGGAATGACCCGCGGCCGGTGCTGGGGAGGCTGTTTCATGTGAAACAAGCATCCGCCCGCGTTCGGCAGTTCACCGGCTCACGGCCTGGAATCACCCTCCCCGCCACCGGCCGCGAACGCCGTTTCACGTGAAACAACCCTTCGCGGCTTTGAGTTGCCCGTATCCTCGATATCCTCGTTTGCCATGCCTCCACGCCGCCGTATCGACGGTCGCGGCGGTTAGTCGCCCGGCCGTCATGCGGAGTCGAGGATGCCGAATCAGGAGTCCGTCCCGCCCGCGAGATTCCGATATAATGTTCGTCCAATACCGCTGGGAGGGCTGATTTTGGGACCCAGAACCGTCTATTCAGGCCGCAAGATCCGGCTCGACCTGCGGCCATCCGTCGACACCGACGGCCGGACGCGCGAGTACGAGGTCATCGTCCATCCGGGGGCCGCCGTCATCCTGCCGCTGCTCGACGACGGCCGCGTGGTGATGATCCGCAATCAGCGGATCGCGGTCGGCCGGGCACTGCTGGAGTTGCCGGCCGGGACGATCGACCCGCCGGAGGCCCCCGCCAGTTGTGCCGCGCGGGAACTGACCGAGGAGACCGGGTACCGGGCTGCAAGCATGGAGCCCCTGGTGTCGTTCTTTTCGTCGCCGGGGATCTCGGACGAGCTGATGCACGTTTTTGTCGCTCAGGGTCTGGAGCCGGATGCGACGCGGCTCGAGCCGGGCGAGAAGATCGAGACCGTCCCGATGGAATACGTCGACGTGCTCGATGCCGTCCGCGATGGCCGGATCCAGGATGCCAAGACGATCGTCGCGGTGCTGTTCTATGATCGATTCCGCCGCGCGGACCGCGGCGATGCCGGAGCCGTGTGATGCATAGCCTGCTGGGGACCGCGTTTCCAATCGGACAGTTGTTCGGCATTCGCGTGCATATCCATATCACGTTCCTGATCTTCGCCGCGTATCGCCTGTTTTCGGCGGGGGAGTCGTGGCAATCGGCGGCGATGTTCTCGGGGCTGATCTTCCTGTCGGTGCTCCTGCATGAGTTCGGTCACTGCTTCGGCGCCCGGTTCGTCGGCGGCCACGCGTCCGACATCATGCTCTGGCCGCTGGGAGGTCTGGCGTTCGTGCAGGCGCCGCCGCGGCCGCTGGAGGATTTCATTACGACGATCGCGGGTCCGCTGGTGAATGTGCTGCTGTGCGGGGTGTGCGTGCTGATCCTGCTGGCAGGCGGGCAGGGGATTCACTTCCTCTTCGACGGGTGGACGCTGTACGCCTTCACGCCGCGGCCGGAGCCGCTGTTTGAATACACGACCATGTTTTTTGTGATTAACTACTATCTATTCATGTTCAACATGACGCTGCCGATGTACCCGATGGACGCGGGCCGGATCCTGCATGCGATTCTGTGGAAGATCCGCGGCTACCAGCAGGGGACGATCCAGACGTGCCAGTTCGGGATTCTGCTGGCGGTGCTGGTCAGCGCGTACGCGATCGTGAACGGGATGACGATGCTGCTGGTGATCGCGATCATGGGCGGCCTGACGTCGTGGGGTGAGCTCCAGCGGGCGCGGGCGGGAATTCTGCGGGCGGATCAGTTCGGTTCCTATGACGCGGTGGGGCGCGAGTTGAACCGGCGCAGTCCGATGGCCCGCGTCGGCAACTGGTTCCGCCGGCTCTTCCGCCGTAGCGACGACGGGCAGCGCGGCAGCCGGCCGGTGAACCCGAACCCGGGAGCCTGGGAGCGCAAGCAGGAGACCGAGCGGCGGGCGGAGGAGGAGATCGATCGGATCCTCAAGAAGGTGAGCGAGCACGGCCTCACGAGCCTGAGCTACGTCGAGCGGCAGGCGCTGGAACGGGCGACGCGCGAGCGACGGGAGCGGGAGGTGGAGGAGGGGCGGCGGTAGGGCCTGCGGCAATTGTCGGCGCTATCGCCGCGAATTTCGCGGCGATTTGTGACCAAACGACTGGGCGTTGCAGACGGACAGGGCGCTGACCGACATCCGGGAAGGAACAGATCGCGAGGACCTGATCCTGAATGAGAGCCGGGCGTGGAGTACGAGTTCTTGGCTGGTGAGGCCGGGTGAGATTGCGGGATAAATGACAAGTTGGGGGAGCGATGGAGCTCTGCGGGGCGCGACAGACGGCACTTCAGATTCTGGGCGAGCGAGTCGAGCCCGATCCGGACGCGCTTCTGCGCTGCATCGCGCCGCTCGTCGACGACGCGTTACTTCGAGAGATCTCGGAGTGCGATTATGAAATGGATGCCGATTTGAACTTCTGGCGCCTTCAGAAAATTCGCAATCTCGAGCCGATTCCCGCCCCGCTCGACTGGAATCCGGGCGAAGTGCTTCGTCTGACGCGCTGGCAGGAACCGGGTCGTTCAAAAGGAACGCCGCGACAGATTCACATCAAGCGGGCGTTCGCTTGTGCGGCACTGATTCGCGCCGGCGATGACCACGAGACGTGGCAAGGCGAATGCGCTGAGGTGGAAACGCTGACCCAACTCGTCGAGAGCGTCGTGTGGCTCGGATCCGAGGCGACCATCGCGGCGCTGCGGTCCCTCGGCGCGTCCGCGATCATGCGTCAAGTGCTGGATGACCAATACTGGTTTGCACTGGGTTTGCTAATGCTGGCAGTCATTTCGGAAGATACGAGGCGTGATTCAGCGTTGCACGAAGCGCTGCTCGGGTGGTATCTGGCCGAGCGAAACGAGCTCTCCGAGTTGGAGCGCGATGAGCGCGCCTGGATTGATCGCCACCGGAGATCAATGTGTGGGATGAAGTGGCTTGACCTTGCGAGCAGGTGCTTGATCGAGCCGTTTCGCGGTGAACCAGCGTCGCATGCGCCCGACGCAACGTCGTTGTCCGACGTTCAACCGAGTTTTCGCTCGGTCGCGGAACGGCTCATTGCGCTGGGCAATGAAATCACGCGCGCGAGATGGAACGAGTGACTTCTGACGCGGGCGAAGCGCGCCTCGATTGTGGCGACCTTCGTATCGCATTGGATGGGAGCCTGACATGCCCAGGCGACAACGCTACTCTGGCAGCGACAACCCGAGTGACGGGGGAGCGCCGCGTTTCGGACGCGACAACCCGGAGCGCATGGAATCACCGGTGTGGGAGGAGCTCGTTCGAACAGGGGAGACGGCGTTTGCAGCGCGACGTCGCCTGGGAGTTCAAACAGGCGCGCCGATGTGGTGTTTCAGTCGGTTTGGAATGAGTGAGACTCCCCTGCCCGACGGTCGCACCGCGTTCATCGGCGGTGAGCACGAGGACTACTACGATCCTGATTTCTACATCTACAACGACGTGATCGTCCGCCATCCCGACGATCGAATCGAAATCTACGGATACCCGCGCAGCACATTCCCGCCGACTGATTTTCATTCCGCGACGTTGGTCGGCGATGCGATCATCGTGATCGGGTCGCTTGGATACGCGAAGGAGCGTGATCCGCTGCGGACGCCTGCATTCCGGCTCGATCTTCGGACGTATCGAATGGAACAACTCGACACCGGCAGACCGAATCCCGGGTGGATTCACAAGCACTCCGCCGAACTCGACGGTCGCGTGATCCGAGTGAGTGGAGGACAACGAGTCGAGCAGCATGGCGCGGAGATGAAGATCGTCGCCAACACGCAGGTCTACAATCTGCACACGGATCGGTTTCGGTGGCGTCGCGTCGATTGATGCTTGGCGCGCCGGCCGATGCGAACAGCCATCGGCCGGGCACCCGGCCCGCCGCCGACGATTTCAATGGCGACCTGGGCGGAAGGAACTGCACGCCGCCGCGAAGGCATCGTCATACGAACCGAAGAGGCCAACAAGTGAGTAACGCATCGCGATGCACTCGAAGAGATCTTCCTTGAGCGCAAACGCAAAATGCCGGTGACCCTGCATTGAGCGCGAAGGATCTCCAGACTTGCCTGAAATCGTCGCCTGCGCTCTAACCCACGGCGAGTCGAGCACTTCCTGAAGGGAGTAGAACGTTAACCCCGAAGCACAAAGTGGATGATTATGAAGCGCCTCGTCGTTCTGTAAGCAATATTGATAAGTCAAACAACGATCAAATCGAACAACCGCCCATGAAACAGAGTCCGGCCAATCAGTGCCCTTCGCTTCGTAAACGACAACCACGGTCGCGCCCTCGGCGAGAACCCGCGACCGTGAAATGTTCGGCTCGCATTCGGGAAGATCAGTGATCTCGATGACGCGGGGGTTGCCCATGCTGTAATTGTAAACTAGTAGCCGGGATCCGAATGCCATGCATGCCAGCCATACCAGCCGCTACGCGCCGGTTTCCACCGGTTCCGGCGCGACATACCCCGCCGGGAACTCTTGCGTCGCCTTGCATTTCGGATAGCCGCTGCAACCCAGGAAACGGCCCTTCGCGCCCGTGCGGATGACCATCATCTTTCCGCATTCGGTGCACGCGATGTCCGTGGGGATCGGCTTGGCTTTTTCCGGCCGCGGGAATTTCTCCTCGGCCTTTTTCTTCGCCTCGCCGCGCAGGTTGCAGACGAAACGGCACTTGGGATAGCCGCTGCACGAAAAGAACGGGCCGAAGCGGCCGTCGCGGAGCGCCAGCGTGCCGCCGCACTCGGGGCAGGGGAGCGTTTCGTCCGGCGGCATGACTTCGACGACCGGCTTGCCCGTGCGCGTCCACGCGAAGCCCGGCGGGGGCTCGCCGAGCGCTTCCTTGGTGATCTTCGTCCCCGCGGACGCCTTTGCGCCGCGCGCGGCCTTCTTCGGCCCGCCGCGCGGCTCGACCGGCGGGGCCGTGATGCCCGCGGCCGCCTGCGCCGCCTTCAGCTCTTCCAGCTTCTCCACGGGCTTGGCATTGCGGCACTTCGGGTAGCCGCTGCACGCGAGGAACTTGCCGCGCTTGCCGTCGCGGATGACCATCGCCCGGCCGCACTTGTCGCAGGCGAGGCCGGCCTCTTCCGGCGGCGGTGCGGGCTTCTTCCTGATCTCGATGTCCGGGGGGATCGTGCCGGTCGCCTTGCACTTGGGATACTGATCGCAGCCCAGCCACGCCCGGCGCAGCTTCCACTTCACGCGCAGCGTGCCTTCTCCGCACTCGCTGCACGGCTGCGTGTATTCCTCTTCCGGGATGACCTTCTTCGGCACGCCATGCTCGTCGCAAGGGACGGTGTTGGTGCATTCGGGATAACCGCTGCACCCGAGGAAGTGGCCCGTTTTCGACTGACGGTGGACCATCGGCTTGCCGCAGGCTTCGCAGTTCGCCGCGCCGGCCGCAGGCATCAGCGGCTCGCCGTCGCGGTTCACGTTGAGCGTGCCGCGGCATTCGGGATAGCGCGTGCAGGAGAGGAAGCGGCCGGTCTTGGACCAACGATAGACCATCGCGGCATCGCACAGCGGGCACTTGTGCTCGCTCGGCTGGGCCCGGGCCTGGCCCATCTCGTCGCCGGCCTTCGAGAGCAGTTCCTTGAACGGGTCATAAAACTCGTGCAGCACCTTCACCCAGTCGAGGTGCGCCTCCTCGATCTTGTCGAGTTCGTCCTCCATGAACGAGGTAAACTTCACGTCCATGATCTGCGGGAAATGCTCGACCAGCTTGTCGTTGACGACCTCGCCGAGCGGCGTCGGGAAGAACTTTCGATCTTCAAGCTCGACGTAGCCGCGGTCCTGGATCGTGTCGATGATGGCCGCGTACGTGCTCGGCCGGCCGATGCCCTCGGTTTCGAGGGCCCGCACGAGCGACGCTTCGGTGTAGCGCGCCGGCGGAGAGGTCCACTGCTGCTTCGGTTCGAGATCGAGCAGGCCGGTCGGCGTGCCGACGGTGAGCGGCGGCAGGATCTGGTCGTCGCTGGAGACGCCCGCGACCTTCATGAACCCGTCGAACACCAGCTTACGGCCGCTGCCGTCGAAGCGGGCGAGGCCGAGGCGCGTGTCGCAGGTGACTTTGACGGAGGTCGAGTCCCACTCGGCGGGGGGCATCTGGCAGGCGACGAATCGCCGCCAGATCAGGTCGTAGAGACGAAGCTGCTCGTCGGTGAGCGTGCCGCGCAGGCTCGCCGGCGTGCGGTTCGGGTCGGTGGGGCGGATCGCTTCGTGCGCCTCCTGTGCCCGTTCCTGGCGCTTGCCAAACGTGTTCGGATGCTCCGGCAGATAGCGATCGCCATATTCCTTCTTGATGAATCCGCGGACGGCGGTGAGCGCCTCGCCGGAGAGGTTGGTCGAGTCGGTACGCATGTAGGTGATGAGACCGACGGGCCCTTCGCCGTGAAGATCGACGCCTTCATAGAGACCCTGGGCGACCCGCATCGTCCGCGAGGCCCGGAACCCGAGGTACGTGCTCGCCGTCTGCTGGAGGGAGGCGGTTGTGAAGGGTGCAGACGGCTTCGTGGTCGTTCGTTTGGTGGTCAGGTCGGCGACGGTCAGCTTCGGCGATTTCGCGGCGTCGTAGCGGCCGATGATCTCGGCCGTCTGGAGATTCAGGCGCTTGTATTCGGCCCAGGTCTGTCGGTCGATCGTCTCGACGACGTAACCGAGGGCTTCGACGACGGCGCGGGCCTCTTCGGCGCTGTTCGGCTCGAACTTCTTACCCGCGACCTCGGCGAGTTCGACGCGGAACGCGGCGCGGTCGCTCAACCATTCGCCGATCGCCTTCTGGGTCGGATCGGTTTTTCGGAATGAGGCCCATTCACCCGCGAGTCGGGCGGGCGCGGCGGGGTCGGCGGTCAGGAACGCGCCGATCTTCCAGCTTTCCTCGGGGATGAACGCGCGGATCTCGCGTTCGCGCTCGACGATCAGCCGGACGGCCACGGACTGTACGCGGCCGGCGGAGAGGCCCTTGGCGATCTTCTTCCAGAGCAGGGGGCTGAGTTCGTAACCCACGATGCGGTCGAGGATTCGGCGCGCCTGCTGGGCGTTCACGCGGTCGAGGTCGAGCGAGTGAGGCGTCCGAAAGGCCTCCTGGATGGCCGACTTGGTGATCTCGTTGAAGATGACGCGGCGGATGCGTTCGGGGTTGAGGTTCAGGGCTTCGACGAGGTGCCAGGCGATCGCCTCGCCCTCGCGGTCGCGGTCGGTCGCGAGGATGACCTCCGGTGCGTCCGCGGCCAGCTTTTTCAGTTCGCTGATGACCTTCTGGCGGCTGGCCACCACTTCGTACGTCGGGCGGAAGTCGTCGGTAAGGTCGATTCCGAAGGTGTGCTTGGGGAGGTCGCGGACGTGGCCCATCGACGCCTTGACGATGTAGTCATCGCCGAGGTACTTGTTGATGGTCTTGGCTTTGGCCGGCGACTCGACGACTACGAGTGACCGCCCCCCGCCGCTGCTTCGCTTCGCCATTTCCGATCCCTAACTCTTTCTGGGTCCGATGGTTAGCTCCACGGCCCCGCAGGGCCGCCTCTCTACCATCGGCCGCGCCGCCGGGTTTTCCTCACGCCCGGAGGCCCGGCAGCCGGGAAATGGATATGGGGGCGGTCGGGCGATTGTCAAGGCGGACCCCGGAGTCGGCTCGTCGAGGAAGTCTCGTAACCATTGTTCTTTCAGGCACTTATGGAATATCGGTCGTGCCGGCGAGAAAATCGGGGCGGAGGCACCGAGCGGGCGCTCACTCCGACTGAGACCGTTCCGTGGGGGGCGCATGTGTCGAATGAACGGGTCGTTATGGAAATGGCTCCTTAACGACGCGGCCGACGGTCGGTTTGACCGTCGGCCGCGACACGGGCGGTCCCGCCGGAGTGCGCGCAGCGAGGGTCCCGCGCGGGGACCTACGGACAGGGGACGATCTGACATTGATGCGTCGTGACCGAACCCCGCATGCTCGTTCCGGCGGCAAAGCCTTCCTGGAGCATGAAGTCCCGGAAACCAAACCACGAAAGATTAATGTCACCGCATTGCGGGAGGCCATCGCGCGGATTGAGTCCGGCGAGCGTCCAGGCGGTCCCGCTGAGGTCGTCCAATTGCATGAACCAATATGCGAAGTTGCCCGGGACCTCGAGGTACACCTCGTACTGGTCGACGCCGACGGGTTGCCCGCTGAAGTTGCGAATGAAGTGCGTCTGCGGCAGGGGATTTCCGCTCGCGATCGCCGGGCCGATCGTCAGCGTGTAGCTTTCGATCGGGTTGTACTCGCCCAGCGTTGGGCCGGCGAACGTGTCGGGTGAGGCGGGGTCAAAGACGTAGGTGATCTGCCACGTGTCACCGACGCTCACCTGGTTCCACGGCGGACTGAACGGTCCCTGATCCGTTCGGATGTCAGTGACGATTCCTCCGAAGGTGAACTGCACGCGCCCGCAGCGATTTCCAAAATCGCGCCCCAGAATTCGTTGTCCGATTCCCAGGGAGACGATGTGTGACGGATTCGGATAGGTCTGCTGATACCCGGCCGGAACGACCTCACGCACGGTGTACACGCCCGGTGTGAGATGCGCGAACGAGTACTTTCCGCACTCACTGATGCAGGTCGCGGGGTTGTCGGTCATGGTTACGGTCGACGGTTCCCCGCTGTCGAGCACGCCGTTGTTGTTGAGATCGAGATAGATGGTAACGCCGGGCATGCAGGGCTCGCCGGGATCGCGTACGCCGTCGCCGTCGAGGTCGTTCCACTTCATGCCGTGGATCTCGCTGCAGTCGGCGTGCGCGAATGCGATGCCGGTGCAGCCGTCCTGACTGCGCGAGTCGTTGCCGCCGCCTCCGATCAGCAGATCCCAGGCCGAGCAGCCGAAAAGCTGGTCGTTTCCAGGACCGCCGAAGAGCGCGTCGTTGTCGCTGCCGCCGTCGAGGATGTCGCTGCCGGGGCCGCCGAGGAGGAGGTCCTTGCCGCCCTGTCCGAGGAGCGTGTCGTTGTCGTCGTGCCCATTCGCGAAGTCGACGCCGTCGCCGCAGTCGATCTGATCGTCACCGAAGCTGCCGCCGATGATATCGACGGCCCCGCCCGCGAAGACGACATCGCTTCCCGGGCCGGCGGCCACGAAATCGGAGTTGCCGCCGCCGTAGATCCAGTCCGCTCCGGGGCCGCCCGTCAGGAAGTTGGTCCCCGATTGGCCGAGGATGCAGTCGTCGTGGTCGTCGCCGAGGAGAATGTCGCCGGCATTGCCGCCGTCGATGAGATCGTGGCCCGGACCGCCGTCGGCAAAGTCGGTTCCGTCCTCACCGTAGATCACGTCGTCGCCGGCGCCTCCCCAGATGATGTCGAGTCCGGGTCCGCCGTAGATCTCGTCGTTGCCCGAACCGCCGAAAACAAGCAGGTCGTTTCCGTCTTCGGCGTAAATCGCATCACCGTCGTCGCCGCCGTGAATGAAGTCGGCCGAGGTGCCGCCGTGAATCTCGTCCTGGCCGGAAAAGCCCAGCAGGATATCCGGGTCCTGCTCGCCGTAGATGCGGTCGCAGTCGTCGGCGCCGGAAAGGAAGTCGAGGCCCTGTCCGCCGTGCATCTCGTCGCTGCCGCTGCCGCCGAATCCGAGATCCGTCTGGTCGTCGCCGAAGATCCGGTCGTCATCGTCGTTGCCGAGGAGGAAATCGACGCCGTTGTTGCCGTGAATCTCGTCGGTTCCCGCACCGCCGCTGATGAAATCAAACGAGTCGTTGCCCTGGATGATGTCAGGCCCGGGTCCGCCCAGAATGACGTCGGGGTCTGCGTCGCCGAAGATCGTGTCGCCTCCGCCGTTGCCCGCGAGGATGTCGAAACCGTCGTTGCCGTGGATCGTATCGGCGTCACCATTGCCCGCGACGAGGTCGATGCTCGCGTCGCCGAAGAGCTGGTCTGCATCCGCGCCGCCAAAGACGAAGTCGGGGCCGCCGCCGCCATGGATGGTGTCGGCGCCCGGTCCGCCGAGGATAAAGTCCAGGTCGGCGTCCCCGCTGAGTTGATCTCCATCTCGATTTCCGGCGATCACGTCGAAGCCGTCATTGCCGTTGACGGTGTCCGCACCTGCGCCGGCGAGGATGAAGTCGACACCCGTATTCCCGAGGATCGTGTCCGCGTCGGGCCCGCCGAGGATCTTGTCGAAGTCGTCGTCTCCATCGATGGTGTCCGCGCCCGGTCCGCCCGCGATCCAGTCGCCGCCCTGCCCGCCGTTCATTGTGTCCGCGTCGAGGCCGCCCACCATGACGTCAATGTCGGCGTCGCCGTCCATCTGATCGGCGTGCGACCGGCCGAACATCCAGTCCCGATCAGAGCCTCCGAACATCGTGTCCGGCTCGAAACCGCCGAACATCCGGTTTCCAAGCCGGTGCGTCAGCGGAACGCTCAGGACGGTGAACGTGATCTGGCCGCCGTCCTGACCGTACATGAGATCCGGGCCGGCGTTGCCGAGCATCCAGTCGACGCCGTCGTCGCCATACTCGGTGTCCGCACCGTCGCCGCCGATGATGATGTCGGCATCGACGCCGCCGTGGAGTGAATCCGCGTCTTCGAATCCCATGATCAGATTTCCGAAGTCATACGTGATCGACAGACCGGCGCTGATGACAAACGTGAGCGGTTCGCCCGGGCCGCCGTGAATCGTGTCGGGTCCAGGCGCGCCGAAAAGCACGATGTCGCCGAAGAGGAAGTCGATATCGTCGCCGCCGTCGATCGTGTCGCCGCCGGCATTGCCCAGCACGACATCACGGCCGGCGTCGCCGAATATCTCATCGTCGCCGATCTGGCCGAAGATCAGATCGGTGTCGTCGCCGCCGTGCAGGCAGTCGCCTGCACCGGTCAATCCGATGGCGTCGCCGAGGATGATGTCGATGCCGGCATCGCCGAAGATGAGGTCCGTCCCGGCGCCGCCGATCAGAAAATCGGTTCCCGCCCCGCCGTGAATTTCGTCGCTGCCGCCGTTGCCGATCAGCACGTCGTTGCCACCTCCGCCGGTGATCAGCTCGTTCGCGCCGGTACCGATATACACGTCGCTGCCCGAGCCGCCGACGAAGGCGGGCGCTGCAACGAAGACGCAGTTCGGGGGCGGCGGAAGAAACGGCGCCTCCTCGTCGAGCAGGTCCGCCGCTGCCGCGAGCAAGTTCTCCGCAGCATCGGCCAGGGCCTGAGCCTGGGCGGCGAGTTGATCGACGGCCGTGGTCATTTCCACGTCGACGGTCTCGGCGAAGGCGTCGAGCTGCGCTTCGAAGGCCTCCGAGTCCGCGAGCAGAATCTCCGCGGGGCCTTCGAGTTGTACGTCGACATCGACCAGGAACGCATCGAGGTCCTGCTCCAGGCCTGCGCTGTCGGCCGCGAGTTGATTTCCGGCGACCTCGAAGAGCTGCGTCGCCTGCGCCGCGGCCGCCTCCCCGGGCGTGAATACGCTCGGCGTCATCTGGGACGATTCGACCTCGAGGGTCGCGAGGTAGGCATCGATCCGGGCAGAAATCTGGTCGGCGATCGGCTGGTAGGTGTCTTCCTTCGCGGCGACTTCGCTCATCGTCGTGTAGAGCGCCGTGAGATCCTTGATCAGCCGCGCGGACTGCGCCGGGCTGATCGGTGCGTAGGCGTCGTTGAACTGCGCCATGCCGGCTGTTTCGAGGGGAATCACGACCGTCGAGTGCCAGCTCTCGAGCTGCGCGCCGAGTTGGTTCGCGAGGCTGCTCAAGGCCTGGGCCTGCGGCAACAGCGTGCCGTCCGACTGTGCGGCGAGGGTCTGGGCCGCCGCAACGAGCCCGTCGGATCGCGCGAGGAGCGAGTCGATTTCCGGCTGAAGCTGGTCCTGGATCTCGGCGAGCTGCGCGGCGCTGAGCGTCACCGGTCCGTCGAGCGCACTCTGCCGCAAGGCGCTGCACTGGTCGATCAGTGATTGCACATTTCGCAGGGCGCCGGCGATCGTCACGAGTTCGGGCATATGCACGGTGCGCGAGGATACGACGACGATGTTGTCGCCTTCGCCGGCGTCGACGAAGGTCTCCGCGATGTCGCTCACCGTCCCGTTGCGATCGTCAAAGAAGAGCCGATCGTTTCCGCCGTAGAGGCGGGCTTCAATACGGTTGATGTCCGACGCCGGGAATTCGAAATCGCCTGGCGCACCCTGCTCTTTGATCACAACCATGAGCTGAGTGCTGTCCGCAAACCGAATGCGGATCTCCTCTGCCTGCGGCGTTCCCTCGATGCGCACCACGCCGCCGACCAGCGTCGCCGTTACCTGGCCGGGCGCGCTCGCGCACGCCAGCCCGCCCAGCAGGGCCGCTGCTCCGCGCGCGAGCCGCCGCGGTCCAGTCATCGGGACAAACACGGGACGGGTTACTCTTGTGCCACTCATCGAAAAATCTCCCTTCGGCGCATGGTGCGCGCAGCGTGATGCGAATTCCCCGCGACGTGGGAACGTCTCCCATGTAGATTGCGGCGGGATGCGGCGATCTAGCAGTGCGGGACAAAAAATCTGGCTCAACAAAGGGAATGGGCCGTCGGGCGGGGACTCCGAAGTGAGGTTGGCGAATTCTCCGCGCTGACGTTGGCGGACACGCCCATCAATCCCACCAGAAGTACCAGATCGGGCCGTTCAGCAGCGTGGCTGCGAGGGCTTCGATGGTTCCGACGCCCTGATGGACGATGTCGGTGCAGTAGTCGAATTGCTCCTCGGCGAGGGCGATGGCCGCTTCGCGGCTCGTTGGCGGACAGGAGACGCGAAACTCGATGACGTCGTTTGTGAGGCAGACGATTTCTGCGCCGTAGCGCCGCTGCCAGTCGCGATGGAGGGCGACGTGGGCGTGTGGGGGCGGGCAGTCGTTCCAGTACCCGTAATTGAACAGCGCGGGGATTTCGGTCGAGTCCGTCGTCGGCGCGAGGCCGATCCAGACCGATTTGTGCGGCGCGCGGTCGAATAGTCGCAGCGGCGTGGAATACTCATCCTGCGGCTGCGCATCGGACGGCCACGGGCCGCGCGGTCGACGGTCCTCCTCCGCGTCCGTTTCCTCATCATCGGTGTCCGCGTATTCCGGATGCTCACGCTTGAAAGACTCTCGGGCGCGGCGCTGCTCCTCCAGCCAGTCGGCGATCGAATAGCCCATTGCCTTCGAGAGGGTCTCGACGAGCGACGTCCTGGTCTGAACTTCGAAGGAGCCATTCTGGAATGCGATCGATTCGTTCGGGCCGAGGATCAGCGGCCAGTGTCGCGTGCGCTCGACCTCCGCGCGCAGCCGCTCCCACGCCTGCACCGCCGTCTTCCCCGGGACTTCAAACCGCCAGACCGGCCCGCGCTCGGTCTCGAACCAGCGGACGACGCGCGCGGGATCGCCGCCGACGGAGCGGATTGCTGTCGCCAAGTCCTCTGGGGCGGTGACGAACGTATCGTCGAGCGGCACCTGTTCCCGGTCTTCGGGCATGGCGAGGTCTCCTTCAACGATTCCTTGCGCGGCGAGCCATTTGTCGAGGCGGTCGCGCGAGTCGTCCGTCAAATGGGCATCGCCGGACCACTTCTCGGGCCATCGGAGGCCTGACTCGTGGTGCCGGCTGAGCATCGCGAGGAGGCGGTCGCCGGCGTAGAACTCGAAGGTCGGGCCGCCGCAGCACAGGCAGCCCATCGGCACAAGCGGGCGGGTGACGTCGATCATTGCGACGAGGGCGCTTACTTCCGTCGCACTCGTCGACTCAAAGAGCGTTCGCTCCTCGGCCTCGCGGCGGTGGCAGACGCCGCCGGTGCGGATGCGGACGCGGTCGGCGTGTGCGACGGTTGCTTTGAGATCCCCCGCCCAGGAGCTTCGCCAATAACGCCAGCCGACCAGGGCAAGCACGATCGCGACGAGCAGCGGCACGAGCAGATGGCGACGGCGCTTCAATGGTCCTCCGCGATTCAATCGATGCCCACGCTCCGCGACCGCAAGAATCGCGCTGTCAAACGGTAATGCGTCGCTTTGCGCGTGTCGATCGGCGGGGCCCCGAGCTTACTGGACCGCGTCCGGCATCAATATCCTCGTGCAATTATCGCCGAAATCCACCAGCACGATATTCAGATCGAGCTGATCGACGATTCCGTCGCCCGTGAGATCGGCCTGCGGAGTCGGCTGCGGGCGCCGCCATTCGGCAAGGACGAGCGCCAGGTCAGTCAGGCCCACGCGGCCGTCGCCGTCGATGTCGCCCTGGCACGGCGGCCGACCGGTGTAGGGCTGCGGAGCGCGGAGATTGACCACCCAGTCCTTGCCGGCGATGACGGCACCGTCAGCGCTCATCCCCCGAACATGATTGACGATTCCAACATCGAGTCCGTATTCCTGCCGCAGCGCCAGCGTCAGAACCCGGGCGCCGCGGACGGGGTCCCAGAGATAGGAGACTCCCAGGTCATCATGCGCATTCGCGACGATCGTCTCGCCGTCCTGGCTCACGGCGACCGCTCGGGCCTCAAGCGGCGTCCCGTCGGGCCAGGTCAGGAGGGTGACCTCCCCACTCGTGGTATCGTATCGAGCGGCGGTTCGGTTGCTGGCCGAAACCACGTATCGGCCATCGTAGGAGACACCCATCGCATATGGCGAATACTCTCCGGTCAAGGGGATCTCCGTCGTTCCCTGGCCCGCGCGCCAGAGGAATGTTCCCGCCGGGAGAAAGACGCCGACGATCGTCGAGCCGTCGGCGCTCATTTCCAGGGCGAGCGGATTTGGTCCCAGCACGGGGATGTTCTGATATCCGACCGCTTCAGTCCAACGAAAGGCGCGCGCCGAAGTATCGGCGGACGAGCCGCACACGGCGAGGCCATCCTCCGATACCGCGTATGGAGCGATCACGCTGCCGGGCGCCGGCGGAAGCGGCACGATGCCGGTTTCCGCCGTCCAGCGCCAGGGTCCGGCCCTGCCAAAACCAAGGATCGCGAGCCCGCCGCCGGAACAGCAGTTCGCCTCGACGGCGTCGGTTACGTCGCCGGAGATATCCACCGAGCCTTCGGCGGCGGTCCAGCGCATCGGCCAGAGACCCCGGTCGGGGATGTAGTAGTGTCCCACGGCCACCGTCCCATCGGGCGAGAGGCCGTTCAACTCAGGGTAGAGGCCTCCGTCGGGCGCCTCGATCTGGAAGAACTGTGGCTGGGCGAAGAGCGTGCCGGTCGCGAAACAGAATGCGAAAGCGACGCTCAACGGTCTGAGGTTGCGTGACATACGTGCCCCCGAGCGAACGATGAGATGAAGCGTAAAATCGAAGTCCGCTTCAAGTATTATCCGCCATGGGCGCGTCGAAGCAAATTTGGAGCGCGAAAAACCTGCGTCAACGCGCGCCGCACCCACGCATGCGGGGAAATCCCCAACCGGGCTGCGCAAGGCCGCGCTTCGCTGCGCGAAAACGCGCGGTCGACCGACGCTTCCAATCGTCGACGTTGCGCTGCGCAGGTGCGCTGGAAGTCTTACCCGAATCTGGACCGCATCGTCCGCAGGATCGGGACCAGCGACGCGGCCGTGAGCAGTGTCGAGATGGCCACCACCGCCGGCCGCAGTGCCGGATCGCGGCCGAAGACGTTCACGACGAGCACGATCGCCACGGCGTAGCCCATCGTTTTCAGGACGATCTTCTGGACCGCCGCGTCGAGTCGCTCGGGCGCGGCCCCGGCGATCTCGCGTTTGGCGCACTCGCGTGCGGTCTCGCGCGCCCAGGCCCCGGCGATGATCCCCGGGACCGCGGACAGAACCGAGCAGGGCGTCGCGACGCAGATCACGCAGAACCACACGACGCGCCACCAGCCCGGCTCGCTCAGTAGCATTTCGAGCGTGGCCGCGAACATCAAGCCGGCCGACCAGATCGCGAAGCCCGCGACGGCCATCGCGCGGCGGTGATGGTGCAGCAATCTCTCCGGCGGCGTATCGGGGGCGTAGCGCCAGATCGTCGTTTCATTCAGGCGGCGCCAGAAATGACCGATTGCGGTTCGCATGCTTGTCGAGTTAAAAACAAATTGGCGGACGCCGTCAGCGCCTGGTGGTAATAAACGCGCGGCACGGATGCGAAATCACCGCTCGCCCAGAAACCGCTGCCGCATGAACCGGACGTACTCGCGGTTGACGGTTTCGATGTCGGGCGAGATGAACGCCGCGAAGAGCGACGTGCCCGGGTCGTACTGGCCGCCGTCGGAGGCCATGGCGTACGCCGCTTCGGAGTGGCGGGTGTGCTCGTTGCGGCTGATGGCTTCGAGCATGCGGCGGAAGCCCTCGGCGTACTTGCCGTCTTCGCCTTCCTGGAGGAACAGCACCAGCGCCCACACCTGGCCGTAGTACGCGCCGATGCGCCGCATCGAGCCGCCGACGACGTGGCCGGCGTGGATACGGAGCAATTCGGAGAGGCTGAACAGATCCTGCCGCTGAAGGCTCTCGACGAGCTTGCCGCGGCGGCTCGGGTTGTACCACGCGTCGAACGCGCGAATGCCGGTGTTGCTCCCGTACTGGCCCTCGAAGCAGACGGCGACGCCCTCATTCAGCCACGCGGGGACGTCCTCGTGGACGCAGTGATACAGGTACTGGTGAAACGCTTCGTGCGTCATGAGCGGGAAGGTGAATTCGTGCGAGACGTACTGTACGACGGTGACGCCGCGCTCGCTGTAGCCGCCGTTGCGGACCTGCACGAGCGTCTCCGCCTTCTCCGGCGAAAGCCGGCGCGTGAAGTGCTCGAACTCGCCGCGCTGAAGGAACATGTAGACGGGCATCCTGCCGGCCGGCTCGCGGCCGGGAATCGTCTTCTGATAGTTGAGGTAGCACGTCTCCAGGACCTGCGGCATGATCTTGAGCAGGTTCTCGTCGGTGACGGTCGTGTAGAGCTCGTAATGATCGGTCGTGACGACGTGACCGGGCCGGCCGCCGTATTTCCAGTCGGCGATCGTGTACTTCGGGTCTTCGGCGACGAGCGGCTTGTCGCGGCGGGAGACGCAGCCCGGGGCAAGCGTGAGAACGAGCGCCAGGAGCAGGAACTTCGGCGCGGCCTTTGCGATTGTCGCGTGCGTCAGCATCATCGAAACTCCACGGCGCCCGTGCCCTTGCGCACCCGCCCGACGACCACCGCTTCCTGCCCCGATTTCTTCAGCGAGCGCACGACCGCGGCGGTCGACTTCGGCCGGACGGCCATGACGAAGCCGAGGCCCATGTTGAAAACGTTGTACATCTCGGCCTCGGCCACGCCGTGGCGCTCCAATAACCCAAATATCGGCGGAATCGGCCAGCTTCCCCTGCGAATGACGGCGTCGCAGGTCGGCGGGAGCATGCGCGGCACGTTTCCGGGCAGGCCGCTGCCGGTGATGTGGGCCATGCCGGTGACGGGCGGCCGGCCGCGGTACTTGTAAAGGACGTCGAGCACGGGGCGGACATAAATGGCCGTCGGCCGCAGGAGGGCGTCCACGAGCGGCTCGTTGAGCGCGCGGACGTGGCCGTCGAGCGGCAGCTTCGCGTCCTCAAGAAGCAGCTTGCGGACGAGCGCGTAGCCGTTCGAGTGAATCCCCGTCGAGGGCAGGCCGATGAGGTCGTCGCCCGGGCGGACGAATTTCGGCTGCATCATGCGGCGGCGCTCGACGACGCCGACGGCGAAACCGGCGAGTTCGAAATGCGTCCGCTTGTACATATCCGGCAGTTCGGCCGTCTCGCCGCCGATGAGGGCGCAGCCAGCCTGCTCGCAGCCGCGCGCGATGCCTTCGACGAGCTGGGAGACGACCGCGGGCTCGAGCGTGTGGACCGCGAGATAGTCGAGGAAGAAGAGCGGCTCAGCGCCGCAGCAGAGCATGTCGTTGACGTTCATCGCGACGAGGTCGATGCCGACGGTGTCATAGCGGCGGGCGGTCGCGGCGATGAGCACCTTGCTTCCGACGCCGTCTGTGCAGGCGACGAGCACCGGGTCGCGATAGTTTCGCGCGAAGAGCCGCTCGTCGTAGTCGAGTCGGAACATGCCCGCGAACGCGCCGTGCGAGGCGAGCACGCGCGGGCCGTAGGTGCGGCGGACGATCGGGCCGATGCGATCGACGGCATCGTCGGCGGCGTGGAGATTCACGCCGGCGGCGGCGTAGGTGGTGCGCGGTGAAGCGGTTTGCGCCATTCGATGCGATCCCCTGAAGCTCTCCTGTTTCTACCCGAGAAGGGGGAATTCGACCAGAGACTCGGCGGACGTCCTTTCGTCGCGGCGCGATTGGGGGTAAAAGACGGGTGCATGATTCTCGGGATCCTGTCGGACAATCACGGCAACGCCACACGGCTTGCGCATGCGCTCGACCTGCTGAAACGGCTGGGCGCGGAGGCGTTCGTCCACTGCGGCGACATCGGCGACGAGGCGTCGCTCGATCAGCTCGCGGGACGGCGGGCGTGGTTCGTCTGGGGAAACACGGATTCGCACGAGCCCACGATCGAGAGCTACGCGGAGGCGATCGGGCTGCCGGTCCCCGTCGTGGTTCCGCTCATCATCGAGCTGGAAGGCAAATCGATCCACGTCTATCACGGCCACGAGCGGCAGTTTACGCGCATGCTCCAGTTCATCTGCGGCGACGACACGGTGTCGCTCGGCGACCTGACGCACGGCGTGGACTACATTCTCTACGGCCACACGCACCTGGCGGCGAACGCGCACATCGGTTCGGTGCGGATGATCAACCCCGGGGCGCTGCACCGGGCGCGGGTCTATACGGTGGCGACGCTGGATCTGAAGCGGGATGTGGTCGAGTACTGGGTCGTCGATGACCAGGCGGAGCCGGGCGCTCGGCCGAAACAGTATCACCCGCGGTAAGGCGAACAGGGGCTCCGAAGGATGAACTCATTTGTCAAAGAGGTTGCGCAGGATGGTCGGGCGATCAACGCCTGCGTGCGCGGCGACAGTGCGTAAGAGCTGGTTCAGCGTTCCTACCTTAAGGGATGGGTGATCCGGCACGGTTACGTGGTGTTCGGACGGCGATTGCGTGGTGAGACGAATGTGGCTGCCCGTTTGATGGCTGACCTCATAGCCAAGCTTTCCAAGGGCCTCGGCAAACTCCCGGCCGGAAATATCGCGGGGGAGCTTCATGCGGCGAGGATTTCGTCCCGGACGTGATGAAGACGGATCAGCTTGGGTCGGGATTTTTCATCGGGAAAGTGGCAGTGGACCGCGTCGCGGACGTTTGCGCGCAATTCGTCGGGAGAGTCGCCCTGGGTGACGATCGACGCGCCGACGGCACTTGCGACGTAGCCGCCCTCGGCGTCTTCTTCAACAACGAAAACGATTTCTGAGGTCATCACGGCATCATATGGCAGCGAGACGGGGATACTGAAGCGCCCGGGTTCGAAAAAGCGGGACGGAGGGGTCCAGGGAGCGGGCCGGGGGGCCTGCGAGTGACTGCGGCGTGGTGCAGAGCCGATAAGAAAAAAGCTGGGACCCCGGGGTGGAAGTTGCTGGGCTCCCACTTCCAACCCACGAGGTCCCTGCTACGTTTGGAACGCCTGTTGAGCGCGATCAGGCGTTCCTTTATCGATGCCTGTCGACCACCGGCAGGCACGTCACACTCGCGAGTTGCCGGGCTCCCAAACTCAGCCACCCGCACGCGGACGGTAGCCCCCTGTTGCAACGGCCGTGCCAGGCCGGCGCCGTCATCATCCGAAGGTCGTGATTCTCTCATAACCATATTGTTGTCAATGTGTTATGGAATTTGCCCCCCGCGGCTGGGCCTGTCAATAACGGCGATTGGGGTGGGTAATCGACTGGGAGTGGGGAATGCGCGACCGAGAACATTCCCCACCCGTTGACGCCTTGGAATATCGGCCGGTCGCCGAGGAATCCGGTTCGGGAGAGAATCCAAGCGATGGCAATCATACGAGACGTCGGACTGGCGGTCGGCTGCCTATGGACGGATGAGCCGCGCGCGGCGGCGCGGGTCGCCTGGACGTTCCTTTCGGCGTTTGCGATCCTCGGCCTCTCCTGTGGGCTGATCTGGGCGGCATGCAACGTCTCGTGGCGCGTGCGCGACGAGCACGCTGCCGTCGGCCTGCTGGTGGCCGGGCTGGCGTGGATCGGCGCGCTGTGGTTGATCTGGCGGCCGTATCGGGCGAGCCGGCCGGCGCTGACGGCAATCCTGATCACGCTGCTGTGCGCGGACGCGGTCGTGCTGTCGATCGTCATCGCCGATAGCCTTCGGCTGGGCGGCCGGGCGGAGCGCGGCGCGGCGGCGGTGTCGGGCATGATCTGCTCGATCGTGACGCTCCAGGCGTGGGGGCGGTACGTCCGGGGTCTCGACCGGCGCACGTCGCGGCTTGCGCGGGCCGGCCGCTATCGGGCGCTGATGCACTCGATCGCGACGGTGGTCGTGACGATCGGTCTCTGCGTGCTGGCGGACGAGTCTGGCGGGCGCGATGAGGAGATTCTCGTACTCGCTGTCATCCTTCTCGGCGCGGCCGCGCTGCTGCTCGCGTGGGTGCCGACGATGGCGCGGGCGCACCGGACGGCGCTGCGAAACCCGGACGACGAGATCAATGTGAACTGTCCGGCGTGCGGGTATTCGCTGATCGGCCTGCGCGAGCTGCGGTGCCCGGAGTGCGGCGTGGAATTCGTGCTGGACGAGCTGATCCGGGCCCAGGATTATGACCTGGCCCGGGAGCACGACGTTCGTCCGCCGGGCCGGCCGGCGCCCGTCCGGCCGCCGGCCGCGGCGGAGCGGAACTAAGGTCGCTTGCGCGAGGGCGGTTCAGTCGGCCGCTTTCGTGTATACTCTGGGGGAAGCGGCGGTGCGCCCTCGCGGGCGCCGTCCGGCGGCCTCTGGACGGCCCATGGATCACGACGACCTACACCTCATTCTCGACAAGGCCAACGAACTCCTGGAAGCGGGCAAGCCGGAGGAATCGCTTGCGCAGCTGGCCCAGATCGAGGACCAGGCGCTCGACGACGAGGATCGGATCGAGTGTTTTTCGATGAAAGCGTGGGCGCTGTCGGACCTGGGGCGGCACGCGGAGGCCCTGGAGCTGCTGGATCCGCTGGTGGAGGAGTTCCCGGATTCGTCGCGGCTGCTGGGGGCGCTGGGGGTGGTGCTGACGAACGCGGGCGATCTGGACCGGGCGCGGGACGTGCTGGAAGAGGCGGTGCGGATCGACGAATCGGACGAATCGGCGATCGCGAACCTGGCGCTGGTTCACGAGCGGATGCGCGATTACCGCGGGGCGCTGGAGCTGTACGAGAAGGCCGTCGAGATGGGCGCGGACATCGACTGGTTGCTGCAGCGGAAGGCGGCGGTGCACACGGAACTGGGCGACACGAAATCGGCGAAGGCGTCGCTGCGGCGATACCTGTCGCTGGCGCCGGACGACGTTGCGGAGTGGATCAATCTGGCGATCCTGCACAGCGACGACAGCGAATATGAGCAGGCGTTCGCGTGCTATCGCGAGGCGGAGAAGATCGCGCCCGATTCGGCGTCGCTGCGGCTGAACTGGGGCGTGAGCGCCGTGCGCGCGGGCGAACTCTCGGTCGCGAATCAGCAGCTTCGCTACCTGGAGCGCGGCGAACCCGACTCGTCGCGGGCGCACCTGCTGCGGGCGTTCATCCTCGAGGAGAACCGCAACTACGAGCAGGCGCTGGAGGAGTACGACGCGGCGCTGGCGACGGTGAACGCGGCCGAGCCCAACGACCTCGCGTACGCGCTCGAGATGGGCATGGATTTCGCGGCCCGGCGGCAGATGATCGATCGCTGCGAGGCGCTCTTCGCGACGGCCTACACGGCGAACGCGTGCACGGTCGAGCTGTGCGAGGCATACCGCGAGGCGGTGGGCGGGGCGGCGGAGGAGGCGACGTGGTTCAGCCTGATGATCGAGGCGGACTATCGGCCGGGCCTGGTCGACGTGCCCGATCATGATCAGCCCGAGAGTGCGAAGTTCACGCGCTACCAGCGGAACTTCCAGGTCGTCGCCCGCGACCGCGACGAGGCGCTCTCGACGATCATGGACATCATGCACCGCTTCGGCGAGCAGGGCGTGTCGATCCGCGAGTTCGTGGGCGAAGAGACGATGAAGAACACGAACACGGGCATCTACGAGATCGAGCGCGAGAGCCTCGTGTACGGCGAGGAAGCGGAGAAGTGAGCGCGCCTCCCGGCCGCGCCCTCCGCGCATCGAATCGGACGTGTGCTTGCCGGTCCGACCGGGCAAACCTGAGCCGCCTGCGCCGCTTCGATTGCGCGGCGATTTGTGAAGAGACGTTCCATCGCCGGGCGAGTCGAGCGAGGTGGCTGTGGCGGGTGTGCTGCTCTACGGCGGGTCGTTCGATCCCATTCACAACGGCCACCTCATCATCGCGCGGCACGTCGCGCTGCGCATCGGCGCCGAGCGGACCGTGCTCATCCCCGCCGCCGCGCCGCCGCACAAGCTCGGACGGACGCTGGCCCCCGCCGCCGATCGGCTGGAGATGTGCCGGATCGCAACGGTGGGCGATTCGGGGTTTTCGGTCAGCGACTGGGAGCTTCACCAGGCGGGACCGAACTACACGCTGCTGACGATCCGCCATTTCCGGCAGGAGATT
Source organism: Planctomycetota bacterium (assembly GCA_045863555.1). Taxonomy (GTDB): domain Bacteria; phylum Planctomycetota; class Phycisphaerae; order UBA1845; family Fen-1342; genus JACRLV01. The sequence goes on from BTUU01000010.1 coordinate 91,899, forward strand.
CCGCCGCCCGCGCCGCTCTACTGGCTGATCGGGCTCGACAGCCTGGCCGAGTTGTCGACGTGGTACTGCGTGGGCGAGCTGGTCGAGGAGTGCACGCTCGTCACGGCCGGGCGGCCAGGCGTCGGCGGGCCGCGGCTGGAGTCGCTGCGCGGCCTCGCGTCGGACGCGGCGATTGAGCGCCTGCGGGCGAATATCATCGACACGCCGTTGATCGACATTTCGTCGACGGAGATCCGCGCCCGCGTGCGAAACGGCCAGCCGATCTCGCAACTCGTCCCGGCGGCAGTGGAGCGATTCATCCGCGAAAAACGGCTCTACTCGATGCCGCCGGCGTAACGACGCGGTGGCCATCAGGATGATCAGACGCCTTTGCCGCGGCGCGCGGCCGTCGGCGCAGCGGGTTCGGACCGGCGCGGGGCGCGGTTATGCCGGCGCTGCTTCCAGCAGGCTCTCCGGCCAGATGACGCGCGCGTTGCCAGGTGCGATGTCCGCGGCCGCGCAGTGGCGGGCGAAGAGGTTCGCGCCCTGCACGAAGCGGCCATCAAGGCGATAGATCAGGCAGCGGGTCAGGTACTTGATCGCGAGATCCGTCGGCCACCAAACCTTCGGGCCCTCGGTCTGCGCGATCTCCCGGGCGCGGGCGCAGCCGTGGTCGCGGGCCGTGTCGAGTAGGCGGCTGATTTCGTCGAGCTTTTCGTCGGACGGGCCGCCGGTTTCCGGCGTGCGCGCTGCCCAGACGGCGAAGACAAACGGCAGGCCGGTGTGCTGTCGCCAGGCTGCGCCGAGGTCGACTTCGTAGGCAAAACCGCCGCGCGGCCGGTTCACGACCTTGTCTCCAATGAGCAGGACCGATTCGCAGTCCTCGGCGCGGGTCGAGCGGATGTCGAAGGGCTTCAGGTCGAGCATGCGGCCGTAGAGTTCGCGCCACATCACGGTGGCGAGTGCGATCGACGTATGCGAGTCGCCGTCGACCGCGAGCGTGTGCATGCGGTCCGGCGGCACCTGCGAGAACACGCGGACGGTCATCGTCTCGCCGTCGCAGGCGATGCAGGAGCTGGAGACCGCGCGAAGCGAGCCGCCGCTGCGGATCACGTCCACGATCGGGACGAGGGCGACGTCAACCCGGTCGGTGAAAAGGCGTTCGGGGAGGCGCGAGGGGACGTCGAAGACGAGTTCGACGCCGGGCTCGTCGGCGAGGCCCTCGATGAGGGGTTTTGAATTGAGAAACGAGACGACTCCAAGTCGATGCATCCGGATCTCCAGGTCGGTCCGCGGACTCTTCCGGGCGTGACGGTCGGCCCCGCGCGGCGCCGCTCGCGTAACAGGCGGGGCGGCCTGCGACCGCGATGTAGCCCGGCCGCGGATTGTAGCGGAAAAGCCGCCGCGTCCGGCTTACGCTGGAGTCGCGTGCGAGGCACCCGGGGGAGCTGCGACCGTGGCCGCGGCCGCCCGCGGATGTCCGATATCTCGGGGGCGAGCAAGAGATTCCGAAAAAAAAGCTTGCATTCACGGCCGCAGGGGAATAGTTTGCGCTGGGTCGGGTCGAAGTCAGTTCACGGCGACTTCTTCCGACCGTGTCCACTTCGTCTTCGTAGTCCGTGTTTTCATTTCTTTCGTAGGCCGGGCGCGCGCCGTGAGCCGCCCGCATGGGAGGTGCATCGATGGTTTCTCGCATTTCAATCGCAGCAGCGGTGTCCGCACTCTGTCTCAGCACGACGGCGCTTGGGCAGTGGTCGGACGGGTTTGAGTACGCCGACGGACCGCTGGTCGGCAACGGAAACTGGGAGATCTGGTACTCGGGAGGCTCTGACGGAACCGTGACGAGCCAGCGTTCGCACTCCGGCGCGAAGTCCCTGCGCCTCGATCATTTCAGCGACTGCGTCCAGCGGTACAACATCGACGGTGGGCAGTGGGTATTCACGGCCTGGACGTACATGCCGAACGACGCGGTATCGATCGACGGCGTCACGGCGGACGGATACCTCATCCTGATGAATCAGTATGGAGGGCCGGACAACTGGTCGATGCAGGTGCGCTTCGGATTCATGGACGGGCTGGTGGAAAGCCAGTTCGGCGCGCAGACGCTGCCGCTGGTCATCGACCAGTGGGTTGAGTTCCGCGCGGAGATCGATCTGGATGCGGATCTGATGGACCTGTACTACGGCGGCCAGCCGCTCGCGCAGGGACTGCTCTGGTCGGACAATGTATCGGGCGCCGGGCTCCCGCAGATTCGCGCGCTCGATCTGTACAGCTCTACCGTGGACGGTTTCTTCATCGATGACGTTTCGCTGAACCCGGCCGCGCCGCCGTGCCCGGGCGATCTGGACGGCGACGGCGATGTCGATCTCTCCGACCTCGCGACGCTGCTGAGCAACTTCGGAACGACCGGCACCGCGACGCCGGAACAGGGCGACAGCGATGGCGATCTGGATGTCGACCTGACCGATCTGGCTGTCCTGCTGGGCGGCTTCGGCTCGACTTGCTGATCCTCGCCACGATTCCGCGTGCCTGCACGCACGCCGGCGGCTGCCGAAGGGCGACAGCCGCCGGCGTTTTCATGCGCCGAAGTTCGCCAGCAGCGTCGCCAGATCCTGAAGCGCGATGCAGCCGCTGGCGTCGAAATCGGCGGCCCCGTTGAAATTCGCGTCGCCGGCGCAGGCGCCGAACGCGCTCAGGAGCGTGGCGAGGTCCTGAAGATCAACGTCCCCGTCGCCGTCGATGTCGCCCGGCGCGCCGCCGCTGTCGCACACGAGCGCGGGCCCGACCACGCGGATGTTGTCGACATGCCAGCCGCGGAACGCGTTCATGTACGTGTTCATCGAGTCGAAGCGCCACTCGAGCCGCCCGGTTGTGCCGGCGTGCAGGTCGAGGTTGAACGACTGCGTCCGGGCGCTGCGGTGATCGGTGAACCAGTGGATCGGCGCGGCGGGGCCGGTGGAACGCACCCACCAGAGCTGCGCCTGGTCGTCGTCGCCGTAGGCGCCGTCGGGGTATTCCGTATCGAGCGCGGAGCAGAACGAAACGCTGATATGTTGTCCGGCCTGGAGCGAGGGCAACGTGAAGTTCGGCGAACGGAGAACGCCCGCCACGCGCGCACCCGTATTGAACGTGCAGTTGGAGTCCTGACCGAAATACGCCCACGCGCCGCTGCCGCAGGCGCCGGTCGGGAGACAGGCGGTGGAAGTGACGTGCCACAGGCCGGTCGTCGTCCAGCCGGCGGGCAGGCCGGCCTCGAAGTCGAGCGCGAGCAGCTCAGCATCTTCGATGACGCCGACCCGCGTCGTGAGATAGTGGCCTGGCGCACCGGCCGGATGCCGCAGGGTCGTGCCGCCGGTTCCGGTCGCTTCGAGATAGAACTGCGGCGTATCGGTGCACGCGAGCGGCGGCAGCATGGCCAGGTAATCGTCGCCGGAGACGCGAATGAGCGCGACCGGCTCGAATGGGGCCGCGGGCGCGCGGCGGAGCCAGAGCGTCTGCGAACCGTCGACGATCTGCTCTTCGCCGGCGACGATCCGGACGGCGAATTGCGACTCCTCCATCGGCGGCACCTGCGGCGGAACTCCCGCGGGCAGCGTGATCGTGAGCGGCGGCGCGGGGGAATAGACGATCGCACCCGCCTGCCCGGCGAGCCAGTAGCGGCCGCCCGGCCGCGCATGAATCGTCGAAAAGGACTCCTCGAACTGCGGGTTCAGGTCGGTCCTCGACCAGCTCGCGCCGCCGTTGACGGAGCGCTTGAGGAAGCCGTGGTACGTGCTGTTGTCGTATCCGACGACGAGGATGTCCGTCGGGCTGGTCATGGCCACGTCGTAGTAAATCTCGTTCTGCGGGCATTCCAGCGGCGTCCACGAAGCGCCGCCGTTGACGGTTTTGGCCATATAGCCGTACCAGCCGACGACAAAGCCGTTGTTTGCGTCGACAAAATCGACGTCGTTGAGGTAGTAGACGTTTCCGGGCATCGTCTGCCACGTGAACGTGTCGCCGTTGTTTGTCGAACGGTAGATGCGCGTGCCGGCGGTGATCGCCCAGACGCGGTCGGCCACGGCGTCGATCGCGGCGATCGAACCGACGACGGTCTCGATCGGAGTAAAAAAGAAGCCGCCGTCGGTTGTGCGGAAGAGCGCCGCGTCCGCGCCGCCCAGGCCGGCCACCCAGCCGTTCAGCCCGTCGGTGAACTTGATCGCGGTGATGTCGAGCGCGGCGAGCTGGCCATAGGGATAGCCGAGCGACGTCCAGTATGTGCCGGCGTCGTCGCTTCGGTAGAAGAGCCCGCCCGCGCCGCCGACGAAGACGGTGCTCTCGTCCAGGATGTCGACGGCTTCGAGGCCTTCATGTCGCCCGAAGACTTCACCGGTCTCGCGCAGCCGCGTGACGGACCAGTGACTGCCGCGGTCGAATGTCCGGAACACGAACCCATGGTAGGTGACGGCGATACCGAAATCGTCGTCGGCGAAGTCGAGGGCGGTGACTTCGTTGCCGCAGCCGTTGTTCAGGAGCTCCCAGGTCCAGCCGCCGTCCGTCGTGCGATAGGTGAGTCCCTGGTCGCCGACCACCCACCCGTTCATCTCGTCGAGGAAACGAATCGCCCAATTCGCCGGGAGTACGCCGAGACCCTCGACGACCGGAAACCACGAGTAGCCGAGATCGAGACTGAGCCAGATGTCGCCGGCGCCGCTGACCGCGCCGAGGGTGGATGTTGCCCCCGCGCGGGCGAGGTCGCTCGCTCCGTCGAGGAGTCCGAGGGTCGATACCGGGTACCACGTGCGTCCTTCGTCATCGCTCCGGATCGCGTCGAGCCCGTCCACTGCGACCGCGGTCGTCGAGTCGATCCACAGCACGTCGTTGACGCCGCCTTCGTAGACGAGCGTCCACGTCGCGCCGCCATCCTCGGTGCGGTAGATCCCGCCGTCGTGGTAGGGCGTGCTCCGGATGCCGGACGCGAGCCCGACCGCCTCGTCACGAAAGTCCATGCCGAACACGATCGGCGCGTCGGGGTAGCCGCTGCGAAGCTGCCAGGTCGCCCCGCCGTCGGGAGTCCACGAAACCGCGCCGTTGTAGCCTGCGAAACCGGTCGTCGGCGTGATGAAGTCGAGTTCACGCACCGACCCCGCGAGCATCGTCGTCATGCGCGTCCAGGTCTGGCCGCCGTCCGCCGTCCGATATGCGTCCTGGTTGTTTCCGGCGATATAGCCGTGGAGCGGGTCGGAAAAGAGAATCGTGTAGAACGGATCGCTGCTGAAGGCGTCGCCCATCCGTTTTGTCCACGTCAGCCCGCCGTCGAATGTCTCCATCAGCGTGTGGTTCTGGCCGACGACGAACCCGTGGGTCGGCGACGTGAACGCAACGCCCCCAAGGCTGCGGCCCGTGGGCCACGGCGACTGGCGAACGAACTGCGCGCAAGCGGAGCCTGCACCGAGAACCGCCAGGCATGCGGGAAGAATGGACGCGCGGCGACAGACTGCGGTGATCATAAGAACACTCCAGGCGCTGATTCGCGCGGCTCGATGCGCGAAACGACACAGATGCACGCCCCAACCGCGCATGCACGCGCCGGTGCGGCGGCGCTGACGCACGATTTGACGCGGAGAGACCCGTGACGGAGGGCGATCGGCTTTCGCCCCCAGCAGGCAGAGGCAATTGCCGTTCCCGCTGATACCGCGGGGCAAAAGTGGGACTATCGGACGGCCGAAGCTCCAAAGAGCCGACGCCGGGCCATATCGGCGAGCACCTGCACGGCCGGGTGCGAGAACCGCCGTTCCACCGAAATGGCGTAGAACTGCTCGGTCACGTCTTCAAGTTCGCCGAGGCAGGTGAAGTCAAACTGGGTCTTGATTTCGTCGCGGATGCTCATCGAGCCGAAGAGCAGGCCGACGCCGGTCTGGCCGAGAGCCTTGATGAGCGCGCTGTCGGCGAACTCGCCGATGATGCGCGGGCGGATCTCGAAGCGTTCGAGCCACCGATCGATGGATCGGCGGAGGATCGTGTCGCTCGTGGGCAGAAGAAACGGCGCGCCGGCGAGGCCGCGGGGGAAATCCTTCCGATATCGGCCCGCCAGCGCGGGCGGCGCGAAGACGCCGACGCGCGACTCGCCGAGAAGGTGGTTGTAGGCCCGGACGCGGAGGTGCGGATCGACGGGCGCGTCGGAGAGGACGACGTCGAGCTGGCTGACGGTGAGGCGCGAGATCAACTCGTCGAGATCTTCCTCGACGGCGACGAGCCGGACCTGCTCCTTCATCTCGAGCACGGGTTGCAGCAGCCGGCTGACGATCAGCTTCGGCAGCACGTTAGCGATGCCGACATGCAGCCGCGGGCGGTTCTGCGTCGCGTGGCCGCCCTTCAGGTAGTCGGCCAGGTCGCGGCCGATGGAGAACATCTCGTCGGCGTAGCGGAAGACGCCCTGGCCGAACTCGGTCAGGGCGAGTCCGCGTCCCTGGCGGCGGAAGAGGCGGTGGCCGATGGAGCGTTCGAGGGCGCGGATCTGGCTGGAAACGGTGGGCTGTGCGACGAGGAGCTTCTCGCAGGCGGCGCGCACGCTGCCCTCGCGGGCGACGGTCCAGAAATAGAGCAGGTGGTTGAAGTTGAGGTCGTGCATGGCCGGATTATAGATCGGTATTTTCGATGAGTCACCTGTGACATATCTATTTGTATTCCATGCGGTGCAGGCAAGACTCAAGGTAGAAAGGCCGCGGCGTGCGAAGGGGCCGCCGCGCGGAAACAGGAGTCCCAGGACATGAAAATGAACATCCAGACGCGGGACGAGGAACTGAAAGGGCACGAGGAATTCGTGGAGCGCCGAATGGCGTTCGCGCTGGCCCGGTTTTCGGGTCGGGTGCGCGAGCTGCGGGTCCGTCTGTCCGATATCAACGCCCACCGGGGCGGGATCGACAAGCAATGCCTGATCGAGGCGTCGCTGGAGCCGCGCGGCACGCTGATCGTGTCGGTCGAGGACTCGAACATCGAGTCGGCGGTGAGCCGGGCGGCGGATCGGGCGGCACGTCAGCTCGACGCCCGGTTCAAGAAGACGCGCGACGTGAAGCGGCGCTCCATCGCCTGACGTCTGGACGCTTGAGGACAAACGGTTTCAAAGGAGAAATGAACGGTATGCGGTTCTGGAATCACACGAAGACGGCTCTGCTGCTCGGCTCGCTGATGGGTCTGTGCATGCTCGTCGGGCACCTGCTGGGCGGCGCGAACGGACTGCTCCTGGGGCTGATGTTCGGCGGCATCGGCAACGTCATCGCCTACTTCTTCTCGGACAAGATCGCGCTGGCGTCGATGGGCGCGCAGCCCGTCTCGCGCGAGCAGCTTCCGTGGCTGCACGCGATGATCGAGCGGCTCAGCGAGCGCGCGGGCATCCCCACGCCGCGCATCTACGTCTGCCCGCAGGACGCCCCGAACGCGTTTGCGACCGGGCGCAACCCTGCCAATAGCGCGGTGGCGATCACCGAGGGCATGCTGCGGAACTTCCCGCGCGAGGAGATCGAGGGTGTCATGGCCCATGAGATCGGGCACATCCGCCATCGCGACGTGCTGATCTCGACCATCGCCGCCGTCATGGCCGGCATGCTCAGCTACGCCGGCTACATGCTCATGTTCATGGGCGGCGGCAACAACCGCGAGAATCAGAGCCCGCTGGGTGCGGTCGGCGCGCTCGTCGCCGTCATCGTCGCTCCGGTCGCGGCGATGATCATCCAGATGGCGATCTCGCGGCAGCGCGAGTACGCGGCCGATTCGTTCGCGGGCGAGCTATGCGGCGATCCGCGGCGGCTGGCGTATGCCCTACAGCGGCTGGAAGCGGGCAACGCCCGCGTGCCGACGGAAACGAACCCGTCGTACAACAGCCTGTTCATCGTCGCGCCGCTTTCGGGACGGGGCATGGCGTCGCTCTTCAGTACGCACCCCCCGACGCAGAAGCGCATCGCGGCGCTGCTGGAGCAGGCCGAGCGGATGGAGCAGTCGGGCCGCCGGACCTCGGCGGCGTGGGCGTGACGGGTGTTGCTGGAAGACGTTGAAAGACGGCAAGGAGTGAACATGAAGTGTCCGAAATGTCAGACGGGATTGACGATCGCCGATCGGCAGGGTGTCGAGATCGACTTTTGTCCAAGTTGTCGCGGTGTGTGGCTTGATCGCGGCGAACTGGACAAGATCGTCGACCGGGCCGCGGCGTACTCGGGCGGCCCGCCGCCCGTGCCGTCGCGGCGCGAGCGGGATGACGACGATCACGACTACGAGGACGACGACGATCGAAACCGCCGGCAGGATCGCACAGCGGCGACAAAGCCCCGGAAGCGCTCGTGGCTCGGCGATCTGCTCGACTTTGACTGACCGTGGGCGGCAAAGGCCGGGCTCGGCCGCGGTGACCGGTGCGTGAAAACCCGCACCCTCGCGCGGCCGGCCCGGCCGCGCGACCCTCCCGCCACTTCCTGCCGCCGGAACGACGGGGCATCCGCTTTCACTTCCGTGATCAATCCAGCATCCAGCGCAGCATCTCGGGCAGCTTGTCCGCGAGCCAGCGGACCTTGCGCTTGAGCATCATCAGTACGCCGTAGCCCTGAAGCTGGCCCAGCGAGCCCGTGGCGGCGATCGGATGAACGCACTCGGCGATGGCGGACTCGATGATGAGGTGCGGCAGCGCCTCGCGCTGCGCGGGGGTGAGCGGTAGGCGCGTGAGGTAGCCGCGAAAGAAGCGCCGCATGCGCGTCAGGTCGAAGAAGTCCGGCCAGTCGATCGGATCTCCGGCCGAGCGGAGGATCGAGAACTGGAGCAGGCCGTTCGCGATGTCGCAGACCCGCGGCGCGGGCCGGACCGCGTCGAAATCGAGCACCACGCAGACTTTGTCGTGTGAGAAGAGCATGTTCCCGGGGTGCCAGTCGCCGTGGTTGATCGTCTGCCGCCACTCCAGGAAACCCAGCTCGCCCGCCTTCGCCGCGGCGTCTTCGTAGCGCTCGTAGAGCTCCTGCGTGGTCGAGAGCAGTTCGGCTTCGTGTCCGACGACGGAATCGTGGCTGGCGACGGTCGTCGGGATGGAATTCAGTCCCGACTTCACGCTCGAAAGGTCGTGGAAACTTGACGCCACCGGCTGCCAGCCGGTGTCCAGCTCCGCGGCGTGATGGTGAAACCGGGCAAGCGTGCGGCCCGCGTGCGTCGTCTCGCCCAGCGATTCCGAATAGCGCTGCCCGTCGAGAAACTCGAAGACCTCGTAGACCCGGTTCTGGTGCGTGACAAGCGTCTGGCCGTCGCGCGTCGTGACGAGCCGGGGAACGGAAAAGCCGCGTTCGTGCAGGTGCCGCAGCAGGGCGTGGGTGAATTCGACGCGCTCGGGCTTGTCGCGCCCGGCGGCCCGGCGCTTGAGCAGATAGCGGCCGGTCGGCGCAGCGAGGAGCAGCTTGGGCGACTGGCGCGACCCGCGGGCGAATTCGCGGGCCGATTCGATGATCCCCACGTCGTAATGGCTCAGAACCACCGCGAGTTCGTCAGGGGCGAAGTGCTCGCGCTGAGCCATCACAAGGGACCGTCACTCTCCGAGCACGAGTTCGACGAAGCGGCGGATGTCCGCCTCGTCAAGCCGGCCGTCGCCGTTCACGTCGCCGCGGCGGAGGCGATCGATCGTCGGAAAGCGCTGCTGATACGCGGCCGGATCGGCGAGCGCCAGGATGAACGTCTCGATGTCGCTCTTGTCGATCGCATCATCGTCGTTCATGTCGCCGAGCAGTTCATAGGCGGCGACGAGCGTCGCCGAGCGGTCGATCGACAGCGTGAGCAGCGCGGAGTCGTGCAGCAGCGGCCTGCCGTCGAGCGACCAGTGCGAGAACACGAGTCGCCCGAATCGCGGCGCGGCGGCGAAGGCGGCTGATTCGCCGACAAGGAACCGGACCGACTCGCCGGACGGCACGGGCTCGACGACGAACGAAAGATCATCCGCGAGCGCGACCGCGAAATGCTGCCCTTCGGCCGGAGTCGCTTCGATGGCGATACTCGCGATCCGCGCCGGGTCCGCTTCCGGAGCATAGTGCGCCACGGCGGGCTGGCCGGAATCGAGTTCGTGCCGAATGGCGCGGCGGGTCTCATTCGTCCGCTCGCCGCCGAGATCCCAGCGGACGAACGGATGTCCGCCGATCTCGGCCGGTGCGACAAGCCGGATCGACCGTCCCGGCACGAGAAAGGTCGCGGGCGATTCCACGCGGCGCTCGGCGAGGATCGAATCGGTGATGATCGCGAACAGCCCGCCGTCGAGCGGCTCCGAGTCAAGCTGGACGCGCGACCAGCCGCCGCCGGGCGTTCCCGCGACCGACACTGCACGGACCAGCCAGCCGCCGGGGCCGCCGCGCGGCGCGAGGCGGATTCGAATCGAACCCGCGCCCGCAAACGGCGGAATGCTGAGCAGGCGCGGACCGGCCCCGGCCTGCGCGTCGATCAGCCCGATCGGCCGCCAGCCGCCCTGTTCGTCGGACCACTCCAGGGCGAGCGGGGGCGGCGGCGGGTCGCCGGTGGGTGCGGCGTCGATCTGGACCGCGATCTCGCTCATTCCGGCGACGGAGATCGGCCGCGTGACGAGGGCGGCGGCCTCGGGGGCGTCGCAGCCGAGGCGGAGGACGAAATCGCCGCCCGCGTCGAGCACTTCGCCATTCAGAACGGCCCATTTCCGGGGATCGAGACCGATCGCGCTCACCTGGTCGAGGAAAACGACGGCCCGGATGGAAGCGGCCTGGGTTTGGGCTGGAACCGGAGCGGGTGGAGGCGCAGGCAGCGCGAACTGCTGGGCCATCGTGCGACCGATGCACATGCCGAGGCCCGCCAGCAGCGGCACGAGTCGAAGGGTGGCGTTGCCCATGCGCAGACTACCTCCGCGGCTCCTCCAGTAGTCTAATCGGGTATGGGGCCGTATGCCCCCCTTTTTTTCTTTTTCTGTGGATGGTCGCCGCGGCCTTGAATCGCCTTCCAAAACGCCCGTAGAGGTGTCGGCGGGGGCGCTACGCCAGTCCGGCGCGGGCGGCCTTCATCAGGGCGTCAAGTTCTTCGATCCACCGATCGAAATCCTGGGCCTGCCGGGCCTTGAAACCCTGTTCCATCGCGGCGCCGAGCGTGGTGATATCCGGGTAGCCGTACGAGCCGCCCGCGCCCTTCAACTGGTGAGCGAGCGTCTTGAGCCGGTCCCAGGACTGCTCGCGCCACGCTTCACGAAGGCTCTCGATCCGGGCGGGAATCGCCTCGACGAACTCGGTGACGATATCAGCCATCTCCGGGTCATCCTGGACCAGGCGCGAGATCAGCCGGATCGGTGGTGTCAGGGTTGCGCCCACGAATCGTTCTCCCAGGCTCCGCGTCAAGCCCAGACGATCGACCCGGAGCGCCGGGCCGCCGTTTCGCGCTTGACCCGGGAAGTCTTCAAATCGTTTCCGCGTCGGGGAATAGGGCAAAAGTCTGAACCGTGCTCGCCCGGCTTCGTAAACGGACGGTCGGGCGGGTACGATAAGAAGATCAGAGCCCGCCCTCGGACGCCGCAGCGTCCGTGCGCGCGGAGCCGGCGGGTTTCGACCGGGCTGTGGAGGTTTCGTACATGTGCGGGATCGTGGCGTATATCGGAACCCGTGAAGCGTCCCCGATCCTGCTGGAGGGGCTGAAGCGGCTGGACTACCGCGGGTATGACTCGGCGGGCGTCGTCGTCGTGAAGGGCGGAAAGTTTGAGATCTGCCGTGCCGTGGGGCGGATCGCCGCGTTGGAGGCGAAGCTCGACGGCCGGCTCGACGGCGCGGTTGTGGGCATGGCTCACACGCGCTGGGCCACGCACGGCGCGCCGACCGAGGCGAACGCGCATCCCCATCGCGACGCGAGCGGGCGGCTGGCCCTGATCCACAACGGAATCATCGAGAATTATCGGGTCCTGCGGCAATACCTGGAGTCGCAGGGAATCACAATGGAAAGCCAGACCGACACGGAAGTTCTGGCGAAGCTCATCGGCTCCATGTACGAGGGCTGCCTCGAAGACGCGGTCCGCCGCGGCCTGCGCGAGGTGCGCGGCACGTTCGGCATCGCGGTCATGCACGCCGATGAGCCGGACAAGATCGTCGCGGCGCGCCGCGGCAGTCCGCTCATCGTGGGCATCGGCGACGACGAGTACGTCATCGCGTCGGACGCGGCGGCCATCGTTCAGCACACGTCGCAGGTCATCTATCTGTCCGACAACGAGGTGGTCACGGTCGGGCGCGAGGGGTTCAAGACGACGAACCTCGAGGCCACGCCAGTCACCAAGGAAGTCGAGGAGGTCGAGTACACGCTCGCCCAGCTCGAACTCGGCGGCCACCAGCACTACATGGCCAAGGAGATCTTCGAGCAGCCCGAGGCCCTGCGCAACTGCATGCGCGGCCGAATCGATCTCGATGAAGGCCGCGTCGTCCTCGGCGGCCTGACGTCGGTGACGCGCGAGCTGATCAACACCAAGCGGATCATCCTGACCGCCTGCGGAACGGCGTGGCACGCGGGTCTCGTCGGCGAATATCTGATCGAAGAGCTGGCGCGGATTCCGTGCGAGACCGAGTATGCGAGCGAATTCCGCTACCGCAATCCGGTTATCGATTACGGCACGACGGTGCTGGCGGTCTCACAATCGGGCGAGACGATCGACACCCTGGCGGCGCTTCGCGAGGGTCGCGACAAAGGCGCGCTGGTCCTCGGCGTCGTGAATGCGGTCGGCTCGACGATCGCGCGCGAGACCGACGCGGGTGTCTATCTGCACGTCGGGCCTGAAATCGGCGTCGCGTCGACGAAGGCGTTTACCGGCCAGGTCACGGTGCTGGCGATGCTGGCGGCGTTCCTCGGCCGGCGGCGGCACCTCTCGCAGCAGCAGTGTTTCCAGTATCTCGAAGCGCTGCACGGCATTCCGGAGCAGATCGAAAAGGCGCTCGCGCTGAGCAGCCAGTGCAGGACGATCGCCGGCGAATTCGTCGAGTCGGGCAACTGGCTCTACCTCGGCCGCGGCACGCAGTACCCCGTCGCGCTGGAAGGCGCCCTGAAGCTCAAGGAAATCAGCTACATCCACGCGGAAGGCCTGCCCGCGGCGGAGATGAAGCACGGCCCGATCGCGCTGATCAGCGAAGACATGCCCGTCGTCGTGCTCGCGCCGAAGGGCCACTGGTACGACAAGTGCCTCGGCAACATCGAAGAAGTCCGCAGCCGCGGCGGCCGTGTCATCGCGGTCGCGACGGAGGGCGACAAGGACATCCAGCATCTCGCCGAGCACGTGCTCTTCGTGCCGGATGTGCCCGAGTTGCTTCAGCCGCTCGTGACCGTCGTGCCGCTGCAACTGCTCGCGTACCACGCGGCGGTCCTGCGCGGCTGCGACGTGGACAAGCCGCGGAATCTGGCGAAGGCGGTGACGGTCGAGTAGGCCGCCCGGTTCGCGCCCCGGTGGAGCGCGTCAACCGGCCATGCCCGGCCGCCCGCTTACGCTGTGCCCCGCAGCACCAGGTAGACGATCTGCCCCAGCACGATCTTCGCCAGCAGCGCAATCGGATAGACGCTGGCGAACGCAGTGGCCGCGGCGTCACTCCGCGCGAGGGTAAGCGCCGCCCCATACGCGGCCGGATTGGTCATGCAGGCCGAGGTTGCGCCGGCCTGTGCGAGGACATTCCAGCGCAGAACCCGCCACGTCAGCAGTACTGCCGCCAGAATCGTGACGAATGTCGTGAACGCGCCGGCCGCGAGGAGCACGAATCCGTGTGCTTCGAGCACCGGCAGCAACCCCCGTCCCGCACCAAGCCCTGCGCCGGCGAGGAAGATCACCAGTCCCAGATCCTGCGCGAGCAGTCGCGCCGCGCCTGGAACATGGAGATACTGCCGGCCCACGCGGCCGAAGTGGCCGAGCGCCAGCGCGACGAGAAAGGCTCCCCCGGCGGCGCCGATCTGTACGCTCATGCCTCCGGGCAGGGGGATCGGTACGAGTCCGACCGCGAGGCCGAGGGCGATGCCGGCGCAGAATGGCACGAGGCTCGTCTGGTCGAGCCGGCGTTCGTCGCGTCCGACGCGATCGGTAAAGGCGTCGATGTCCGTGAGCGTGCCGACGACGCGGAGAACGTCGCCGGGTTCGAGTTCGGTGTCTCCGTGCGGGGTGAACTCGATCTCTCCGCGGCGGATGCGCGTGACCGTGATGCCGAAGCGCTGCCAGACGGCGAGCTGGCGCAGCGTTTTTCCAAATACGTCGGCCCGCGAAACGCGAAGCTGGCGGCTGCTGACGTTTCCGGCGGGGTCGGCCATCGGCTGAATGCTCGCATCGCCGAGCAGCGTCTCGAGCTTGGCGAGTTCATCGGGCGGGCCGACGGCGAGCACGAAGTCGTCGAGCGCGAGCACGGTGTCGGGCCGAATCGGCACGACGGCGTCGCCGCGCTTCAACCGCGAGAAGACGACCTTCGAGACGTGGAGCCGGCCGAGATCCGCGGCGGTCTGGCCCGCGCAGTTTGGATTTGTGACGCGAAAGACCACCGCTTCGGGCTGCGTCGAGCGGCGCCGCTGTTCTTCGGCGTGTTTCTCCGCGGCCGCTGCGGCGGATTCGCCCACGATGCGCGGAAGCGACTGCACGAGCAGGACGACGCTGATCACACTCAGCGGATACGCGATCGCGTAGCCGACGGACACCTCGTCCGCGACTTCGGGCGACACGCGGCGGATCACGTCGATCGCGGCGGCGAGGGCGGGCGTGCACGTCGTGCTGCCGGCGAAGACTCCGGCGGCGTGCTGCGGGGCCAGGTCGAACATGCGGGCGACGGCAATCGTCGCGAGCGCTCCCGCGCCCGTCGCACCGAGGCCGATGAGCAGGAACCGTCCGCCATCCGCGCGCATCCGGCCCAGGAACCGCGGACCGGCCTGCAGACCCACCGAGTAGACGAAGAGAACGAGTCCGAGTTCGGTTACCGCGTGGGGGAGCTCGAAGCCGTAGTATCCGAATGCGAGGGCGACAAAGAAAACGGCCGCGGATCCAAAGGACACTCCGCCAATCCGCCGTGCGCCAAGCCATACGCCTGCGGAGATGGCGATGAAGAGGATGAGCAGGGGTGGCACGGACACGTGGATTCCGATCCGCTTCCGTCGGACGGCGATCGCTCCAGCGCCTCGCGTCGCAACGCCTCAGGGACTTCGCTTCAGGACTCAGGCAACTTCCGGTCCAACGCGCCTGGAACGCGTCGGCCGCCGCGCCGGTTTTCAGGCGGCGTGGCGATCCCATGCCGGCACGATAGCCGCGCCGTGGACGCCTGTCGCGAACGCGTCTCTCCCGTGATTGCAAGTCACGCGAATGACGAGACTTGCGGAGTTTTTCCAAACTCAATTTTCGTTGACGGTCGTTATCGGCCGATCTAGCATTGGTACGAGGGCACGATCAACCCCGGAGAACCGGGGCGGTGTGCGCCCGCGCAGGGAGGCCGTGATGTCCAAACGCGAAGAACTCCTCTCGATCATCGATAAGCACCTCGACAGCGAAAAATTCCGCCAGACGCACTGGCAGGGAACGTTTGACGAGTACCTCGACATGGTCGTGGCGAATCCGCGGATCGCGCGGAACGCGTACCAGCGCGTCTACGACATGATTCTCCACTACGGAACGAAGCGGTACAGCTATCTGAAGCACGACTTCGTGCACTACCACTTCTTCGACGACCCGATCGACAACGGCCAGGACGCCGTCTTCGGCCTCGACGGGTCGCTGATGCGCCTGGTCGATACGTTCAAGTCCGCGGCGCAGGGCTACGGCACGGACCGGCGCATCCTGCTGCTGCACGGGCCGGTCGGTTCGAGCAAGAGCACGATCGCCCGGCTGCTCAAGAAGGGCCTGGAGCACTACTCGCAGATCGACGAAGGGGCGCTCTTCACGTTCTACTGGAAAGTCGAAGGCGAAAGCGGACAGGAGGAGATCCACCACTGCCCGATGCACGAGGAACCGCTGAAGCTGATCCCGCGCAAGGCCCGCCGCGAGATTCTCGCGCGCATCAACGCCGACCTGCCCGAGGACCAGCAGGTCCGCATCGAGGGCGATCTCGACCCCTTCTGCCGCCGGATGTTCGAAGAGCTGCTGGGCAGGTACGACGGCAACTGGCGCAAGGTCCTGGAGCACGTCGGGGTGCGGCGGCTCGTGCTGAGCGAGAAAGACCGCCGCGGCATCGGCACGTTCCAGCCCAAGGACGAGAAGAACCAGGACTCGACGGAGCTGACCGGCGACATCAACTACCGCAAGATCGCGACGTACGGCAGCGACTCCGACCCGCGTGCGTTCAATTTCGACGGCGAGCTGAACATCGCCAACCGCGGAATCTGCGAGTTCATCGAAGTGCTGAAGCTCGACGTGGCGTTCCTATACGACCTGCTCGGCGCAAGCCAGGAGCACACGATCAAACCCAAGAAGTTCGCCCAGACCGACATCGACGAGGTCATTCTCGGCCACACGAACGAGCCGGAGTACAAGAAGCTCCAGTCCAACGAGCTGATGGAGGCGTTCCGCGACCGCACGATCAAGATCGACATCCCGTACAACACGCGGCTGAACGACGAAGTGAAGATTTACGACAAGGATTTCAACAAACAGAAGGTCCGCGGGATTCACATCGCGCCGCACACGATCGAGCTGGCCGCGATGTGGGCGGTCCTGACGCGGCTCGAGGAACCCAAGAAGGCCGGCCTGACGCTGCTTCAGAAGCTCAAGCTGTATGACGGAAAGTCGATCCCCGGCTTCACCGAGGACTCGATCCGCGAGCTGCGCGAGGAGTCCCCGCGCGAGGGCATGCAGGGCATCAGCCCGCGCTACATCCAGGACAAGATCTCGAACTCGCTCGTCAGCGAGCAGGCGCAGCAGGACCGCTGCATCAACCCGTTCATGGTGATGAACGAGCTGGAAAACGGCCTCAGCCACCACTCGCTGATCACCGACGAGGAGCTCAAGAAGGAATACAAGGAGCTGCTCAGCGTCGTCCGCGAGGAGTATGAGGACATGCTGAAGACCGAGGTGCAGCGGGCGATCTCCGCCGACGAGGACGCGATCACGCGGCTCTGCGCGAATTACATCGAGAACGTGCGGGCGTACACGCAGCGCGAAAAGGTCCGCAACAAGTTCACCGGCCGGGAGGAGCCGCCGGACGAGCGGCTGATGCGGTCGATCGAGGACAAAATCGACATCCCCGAGAGCCGCAAGGACGATTTCCGCCAGGAGATCATGAACTACATCGGCGCGCTTTCGCTGGACGGCAAGAAGTTCGAGTACAACACGAACGCCCGGCTGCACAAGGCGCTGGAGCTGAAGCTGTTCGAGGACAGTCGCGACACGATCAAGCTCAAGAATGTCGTCAGCGGCGTGATCGACGACGAGACGCAGGCGAAGATCGACGTGGTGAAGCAGCGGCTGATCAAGTTCTTCGGCTACAACGAGACGAGCGCGACGGATGTGCTGAACTACGTTGCGAGCATTTTCGCGCGGGGTGATTCGAAGCAGCGCGAGTAAACGGCGTGGATCGGCATGATCGACGCATGGGGTATCGATTTCTCGGCGGAGTTTTGCTCGCGGGGCTCGCGGTTCTTGTCTGGCTGTTTTTCGACTTCTTGTATCGACTCAGCGGCCTCGGGGCTGGTAACAGTGCGAAGAACGCGTGGATATTGAACGTCATGAAATGGGGTTGTTCCTCGGTAGTCGGATTTCTGTCGCTACTGTGCTTCCTCGACTACGGGCGACTGGCGTTGAAGGAACGCGATCCGCGAGAACGAGAGTAGTCGACAGGGTAGGAACGCGGGATGAGCTGGGTGAAGAAACTCGGCCGCTCGATCTTCCGCATCACCGTCGGAGTGGTCGGCGGGATTGCGCTTCTCTTCGGCACGTGCTGGCTCGACTGGCGATTCCCTGCTCACCAATCGGTTCAGAAGGACGGTTGGCGGTTTGAGTATCACCATCGGCGCTTCGCCTGCGAGATCTGCTCGGCGTCTACCGATCGCCTCGAGTATCAGGGCCGTACGCTGCCCCGACTTGCGTTCCCCGCCGAGGCAGAGTCGTCCGGACTCCTCGTCATCACTCCGGTCGGCGCGCTGCGCTACGACTCCGGAAGCGGCTATCGACTGTATCACGCGGGAGAGATTGTCGACGCAGAAGAGAGGATCACCGAGGACGATCTCGCCGCGTGTGCTTACGAGGTGACGGCGGCGCCGGGCCGGGTTCGCAACCAGGGCACGCCGGCGAGCTGGATTGCCATTCCGCTCGGCGATCGGCTGCGCTGGATCAGCCCAGAGCGGGCGATTGATGTTGGATGGTAGCTCCGGCAGCGACCGGCTGCCGTCAGCCAAGCTGTGTCTCCGGATTCGACTTAATTGACTCGAGACGCGCTCTCAAGTCCGGTGCAAGGCCTTGCTCGTGCTCCGGCTGAATGAGCCCTAGTTCCAGCAGATCGCGCAGATGCACGCGGTCCCGATCAAGAAATGCGATCAGCTTCATCCGTACCAGTGCCGCGAGGCCGATTACGCGAAACCCCTCCGGCGCTTGATCCGTCTCGTTCACCGAGGGAGCGACGTGATGAGGCCCGAGCGGCTCTTCCGCAAACAGGCAGTGAATACCGCGCTTCGGCGATGGAGCGGATTTTTCGACAAAGCACGTGATGCCGTGAACGTCGGCCAATTCGAATCCGGCAGCATCGAGGGCTGACTCGATCTCCGGCAGGTCTGCGCGGCGAATGAGAATGTCGACGTCTTTCGTGGTTCGCACCGCATCGGGGTCGACGCGTGAGACCCAGGCGGCTACGGCGTTCCCGCCGATCACCGCATACGGCACGTTGGCCCGCTCCAGCGCCGTTGCGGCTCGCAACAGTCGCTCGCGCACGCCTTCGACGGCCATGAATGCGGCCTCCAGCGAGAAGGGTTTCAGGGGCAGGTGCATTGATTCAGTATAGCGAGCGGGAAGTGAGGCCGACGAGACGGTTTTCGTCGGGGCCGCGACCCGTGCGCTTGCGCTTGGGGCTCTGTTCATACGCGGGTGCCGCGGTCCAGGCGGCTCCAGAGGCGCAGCGAGTTGCCGACGACGCTTAGCGAGCTGAGCATCATTGCGGCGGTCGCCCATGCGGGTGGGAGCTGCGTGAAGATCGCTGCGGGCATCATGATCACGTTGTAGCCCACTGCCCACGCGAGATTCTGCCACATCGTGCGGACTGTGGCGCGCGAGATCCGGATCAGCGACGCGACGCCTGCGACGGAGCGGCCGATCAGGCAGATGTCGGCGGCCTCGCGGGCGACGTCGCGGCCGGCGCCGATGGCGATGCCGACGGTGGCGGCCGCGAGGGCCGGGGCGTCGTTGATGCCGTCGCCGACCATCGCGACGTGGCCCTGCTCGCGTGCGGCGCGGCGGATGCGTTCGAGTTTCTCCGCCGGCGTCATCTCGGCGGCGTAGTCGTCAATTCCGAGCTGCCCGGCCACGCGATCGCAGACGGCTTTCGCGTCGCCGGAGAGCATTACCACCCGCGCCCCGGCGGCGCGGATGTCGCGGATCGCGTCCGCGGCGTCGGGGCTGGGTTCATCGCGGAGCAGGATGCGGGCCTGCGGGCGACCGTCGACGGCGATCCAGGCAATTGTGGCATCGGGAGCGTCGCCGCTGCCGAAACCGGCCGGCTCGGCGCCGTTTTGTCGCAGCCACGCACCATTTCCAACGAGGACGCGACGGCCCGCGACCGTTGCGGACATGCCGAGCCCGGCCTTCTCGACGAAGTCGCTTGCGGGGGGAGCCTGGAGCCGGCGACGATCGGCCTCCGCGGCGATCGCGTGGGCAATCGGGTGGCCGCTGAGGCGGGCGACCGCGCCGGCGGCGGCGAGGGCGTCGTCGGGGGCCGTGCTGTCTGAAGCGGCGGAACGCCCATCGGC
The DNA here is from genome assembly GCA_045863555.1 of Planctomycetota bacterium. Lineage (GTDB taxonomy): Bacteria > Planctomycetota > Phycisphaerae > UBA1845 > Fen-1342 > JACRLV01. Next base: position 111,762 of record BTUU01000010.1, read on the forward strand.
ACCCGCGGCCGGCGCGACTGCCTGTACTTCGCTGACGACCGGCTCGCCGCGCGTCAGCGTGCCCGTCTTGTCGAGGAACACCGTCTGAATCCCGCCGGCCGCTTCAAGTGCGGTGGCCTGGCGGATGAGGATGCCGCGGCGGGCGGCGTAGGTGCTGCCGACGAGCACGGCCATCGGCACGGCGAGGCCCATCGCGCAGGGGCACGCGACGACGAGCACGGCGATCGCGCGGGTGAGCGCGGTCGAGAGCGGCGCGCCGGCGATCAGCCAGCCGACGCACGTCGCGACGCTGATCGCGAGGACAACGGGCGTGAACCACGCCGCCGCGCGGTCGGCGATGCGCTGCGTCGGCGTGCGCGTCGCCTGGGCGTCCGCGACGAGCCGGGCGAGGCGGCTGACCGCGCTGTCGCGGCCGGTCGCGGTCGCGCGGATGTCGGCCTGGCCGCCGGTCGCGCGCGTGCCGCCGAAGACGCTGCCGCCTATTTCGCGGTGCACCTCGCGCGATTCGCCGGTGAGCATCGACTCGTCGAGGACGAGCGAGCCGCTGAGGACGTCGCCGTCCACGGGCACGTCGACCGGCGCGGCGACGCGGAGCGTGTCGCCGACGTCGATCGCGTCGATCGGCACGGTTTCGAGCTGCTCGCCGCGGACGCGGATCGCCGTGCGCGGCAGGCGCTTCGCGAGCGCTGCAAGCGCGGAGGTCGCCCGGCCGCGGGCGCGGCGCTCGGCGTATTTTCCGGCGCCGACGAAGAGGACGATCATCACAGCGGCTTCGAAGAGCAGCAGGTTGTGCAGGCCGGTGACGATCGCGGCGCCGCCCGCGCCGAAGGCGACAAGTGCGCCGAGCGAGACGAGCAGATCCATGTTGCCCGAGCCGCGTCGCACGGCCCGCCAGGCGCCGTAGAGCATGTCACCCGCCGCGAGGGCGAGGACGGCGACGGTAAGGAGCGCCTGGACGATGAGGCCAAGCGTGGAGTGCAGCGCGGAGACGAGCGTCGCGAGCGGGCCGGCGTGGGGGAGCATGTGGGCGGCCATGACGGGCAGGCCGAGGAGGGCGGCGGCGATGAGACGGTTGCGCTGGGTGCGGAGTTCGGTGTCGCGCTGGGATTCGGCGACGGACTGCGGGTCGCCGGAGGCCATCTCGGCGCCGCCCGGGGTCCCGACGGCGTGGTGCGCGGCGACGGATTCTCCTGCCGTGGCGACCGAGCCTGCGGATATGTCGGGCGTTGACGGGGGGCCTGGCCGCGGGCGTTCGATGATCGGGACGGCTTCGTAGCCGGCGTTGTGGACGGAGCGGACGGCGTCGCCGGTGATCTGGTCGGCGTCGGCGGCCTTTTCGGGGGCGATAGTGACAAGGGCGGATTCGGTGGCGAGGTTGACGCTCGCGGCGGCGACGCCGGGGGTTTTCGTGAGTGCGGTCTCGACGGTTGAGACGCAGCCGGCGCAGTGGAGGCCCTTGATCTGGAATCGGAGCTCGGGGGCTGGGGCGGTCTTTTGCATGGCGATGGGAGTATAGATCGCGGTCGGGGGATGGCGCGGAGGCGACGACGTGGCGTGAATGCTGATTCGCCGGATTCCGAAACCGCGTTTTCAGCGAACTGGCCGAAGGGTGCCAAACTTCTTTCTGTGTGTGTGCTGGGTTGGCACTCTTGGTTATCAGGACGTTGGGGGCGAGGCGGCGATGGCGGCGAAACCGCGTTTCCAGCGAACTGGCCGAAGGTGCTCATTGATTTTGTTTTGCGTGTGCCGCGTTGAGCATGTTGGTTATCAGACGTGGGTGGGGCGAATTTGTCGTGGTTCGCACTCATGTCTAGCAATCGTAGTGTCTCCTGGCGTCGGGCGGGCGGGTTGGACGGCTGAATGCGTGCGGCGGGCGGGATTTGGCGTGTAGTTGCGGCGGGAAGCAGAATTTGGGGTGCGGGATCCGGTGCGCGGTTTTTCGGGTCGGGTCCACCGCGTGCGGTACAAGGTTGGAGCGCCCGTTCAGGGCTTTGGGGATTGGGCGGATTTGACCCAAGGCGTTGCCTTGGGCTGGAGCTGGACCGCACCTTTGGTGCTGGAGGGTCGCGTGCGGCAACGCGCACCGGGGACGCGAATCGAGGCGGGGACCCAAAGCCTTGGCGACGCGGAACGGGTCATAGGCAGGGTACCCGGAGAATCTAAAAAATCTCGAGGCACGCCTGGTTCTCGTCACCTTCGAAGGCGACGATCAACCCGACGTTCGAGCGCAGGCGCCGCTCGACTTCGGCCGTCAACTGATTCCCGCAGCGCAGCCAGATCACTTTGGGCGGCGGGCCATATAACGCCGCCATTTCGGCAAAATCGGCGTCCTGCGAGACGATTGTGAAGCCGGCCGACTTCGCGTGCTCCCAGATCACGGCGTCGCTCGCCTGGTCCAGGCCGCAGTTCCGCACCTGGTCCGAGCCGGGAAAGAGGTCCGACAGCCGGTCCACCAGCTTGGAGCTCAGGTTCTGGTCAAACAGTAATTTCATGTCACGGTCAGCACGCGCCGCTCGCGATCGGCCGCGTACGCCAGGCACGCGCGGATGTCCTCTTCCGTGAGTTCCGGGAAATCAGACAGAATCTCGGCGTGCGACATGCCGGCCGATAGCCACCCGAGCACGTCGGCGACCGCGATGCGCATGTTCCGGATGCATGGGCGGCCGCCGCGCTTGCCGGGTTCGATGGTGATGATGCTCTGGTAGGTCATGCGCCCTATTCTACCGCCGCGACCAGCCCGCGCACGCGGCGTTCGCGGGAGAATTTGGGGGCCTTTGCCCTGCGTCGATTCGCCAACCCCAGGGGTTGGACGGCCCTTCCGGGCTTTGCGTAAAGTCGATCGTAACCCAGGGCGGTGCCTTGGGCTGGAGCTGGGAAGCACCTTTGGTGCGGGGAGTCGCGTGCGGCGACGTGGAGCGGGCACGCGCCGGGGGCGCGACACCGAGTGGGGTTCGGTTCTTCTTGGGCCTGCACGCGAAGCCGTGCCGACGCGGAACAGCCGTCGGCCGGGCACCCGGCTCGCGGCGTGCGGTATCTACGGTGTTCGCGCTGGCTTGGTTGCGGCGAGCCATGCGCCGCTTTTTGCTCGGATGGCGTCCATCGAGTTCTTCGACTCGTCGACGATCCTCACGTGCTGGAGGATGTCGGCGAGCAGGTTGTCATTGCGTTGATCCTGGAAGATCGAGAACAGGCGGATGGCCTCGCCGGGCGGAATCTGGACGGACTCGACTTCGTCGGGCGCGAACCAGATCCGCAGCCGGCTTACCTCGGGTCGGGCGATCACTTCGTGGGGCGTCTGACTGAGGAGCACCGCCAGACGGCTGGTGCTGTCCACTTCCACCGCGAATGCAGATCGGGGGCCGCCCGCACAGATCACGGCCAGGACATTCGCGACTGGATCGACGTATGCATAGACGCCGTGGCTGTCTGAGACGGGCAGGAGGCTCCGCCAGCCCCAGCGGCCGGTCTCCTCGTCCTGGCCGAAATCGCAGAAGAGCGGGCGGGGGCCATCGTCAACGGCTTTCTGGGCGTGATACCGGCCGGCCCAGGCGCCGATGAAGAATACGGCGGCGCTCGTGATGATGACGATCGCGATGACGCTGGGAGTTCGCACGATCTGCCCCGTCCGCGGGAAGCTGGGCTGAGCCGCGATTGAGAGTACTGCGCGAACAAGTGCGTTCGCGCGGCACAGCCCAGCCTACGCGATCTACTCGATCTCCAGGCCGAGCATGTATTGCTCCAGCTCGCGGCGCTTGGCGTCTTCGGAGTCGCGGAGGGTCTTCACGCGGTCGGTGGCCTTTTCGATGCGCGTCTCGAGTTCGTCGAATTTCTGGCTCTGGCGCTTGTGCTGGTCGGAGCCCTGGGCGAGCGTCTTGAGGTTTTCGCGGATGCGGGCCTGTTCGGCGACGGCTTCGGCCTTGTCCTTCTCGGCGGCTTCGCGGGCGCGGACAGCTTCGTCGAGCGCGGTGCGGAGCTTGACGATGTTTTCGAGCGCCGCCTTCACGGCCGGGGAGATGGCCTTCGCGCGGATGAAGAACTGGATGCCGTCGAGGCCGATGCCGCTGAGGCCGACGGCGAGTTCGGTCGTCTGCTCGATCGTCACGGGCAGGTCGGTGACCTTGCCGGCCGGGGCGGTGACGCGGAAGCGGGAGAGGTTGGTGGCGCGCTCGTCGGGTTTGGCGGGCTCGATGAGCTTCCAATCGTCGGTGTAGGGCTGCTCGACGATGACGGTGCGGTCCTTCGCGTCCTTGTTCTTGATGTGGTAGATGCGGTTGTCGACGTAGCGGTGGCGGTGGTAGAGCGTGCCCTTGGAAATGCGCAGGCCGACGAGTTCGTCGGGGGCGGATTTCTGCTCGGTGGTGACTTCGACGCCGAGGTCGAGGGCGTAGGAGATGAGCCGCTTCTCGCCGGGCTTCATGTCGGGGAGCTTGGCGTCGCCGCCGTAGACGCTTGAATCGAAGACGGTGATCGGGCCCTGCATCAGGTTGAGCTTCGAGTTGTTGACGAGTTCGAGGCCGTGGAGCGGGTGTTTCGGATGGGCGGCCGGGTTGAAGATGCTGAGCTTGGTGCCGTCGACGGGCTGGTTGATGATGAGGAGCATGGCCGAGCGCTGGCGGGCGATCGAGATGGGCGAGTCGATCTTGTATTCGAAGAGTTCGCCGGCGTCGGCGGCGGTCGCGACGGATTCGAGCGTGGAGTCGGCGAGGGAGAAGGGGCTGCTGCCGCCGCCGCCTTCTTCTTCTTCCTGACCACCTCCTCCGCCGCTTCCGCCGAAGACGCTGCGGCCGGCGGACCGTTCGAATGCCGCCTCCGGCGCGGCCGGGGCCTTCGCCGCTTCCAGTCGCGCACGGGCGCCGCGGGCCGGGACGTTTTTCATATCCATGGCCGCGATGCCGCCTTCATACGACTGCGGCCGCAGCGACGCGTACAGCTCCAGCTCCTCGTGCGGCCGCTTGATGTAGATGGGCGAGTAGAGGTCCATGGTGAACGAGATCGGCCGGCCGGAGACGAGCGAGAGGCGGACGTCGCGCCAGTCTTCCTCGGTCGGGTTCTCGACGGTGGCCCAGCCCTGGAGGAAGGGCGGGCGATCGGCGGAGATTTCGAGGCGGTAGGTGGTCTTCCAGATCGGGGCCTCCAGAAGGTAGGCGACGCGGACTTTTCGCTGGCCCTTGCCGTCGAAGCGGACCTCGACGGTCTTCTTGTCGGCGTCATGGCCGCCGGCGAGGGTTTCGAGGGCCTTGCGGAGTTCGTTTTCGATCTTGGGGTTGGTGAGGCGGATGCCATCGACCTCGCTGACGCGGAGCTGGACGATTCCGGTCGCGGTGAGGATGTTCACGATGTCGTATTCGATGGTCTTGTCGCCGACGGCGACTTCCTGCTTTTCGACGCCGACGATGAGGCCTTTGACCTCGCGCGAGCCGGTGATTTCGACGGGTTCGCCGCGGAGCTGGTCGAGGAGGCCGGCGAGGGTGGGCTTACCGGTGATGTCGACGCCGAAGCTCTTGAGCGTGCGTTCGATGGGGGCCTGGGATGCGTAGCTGATGAATGCGCCGGTGCCGGCTTTGTCGTCGACGATGAGCGACTTGATGACGTCGTTGATCTGGGCGGCGCGGAAATTCAGCTCGGCCGAGCCGCTGTCGGTGATGGTGGCTTCGCATTCGAAGTAGGCGACGCCGCTGGAGAAGAGAGCGACGCGGCGGACTTCGAGGTCGCCGGCGGTGAGGGCGGGCGTCAGGCTGAGGAGAATGAGGATCGCGGTGAATCGCATGGGGAAGACCTCCGTGGGCGCGCGGCTGGCGGCGCTGCATGGGGAATCGTAGAGCGGTTCTGCGGTGTGCGATAGCGGGGGTCGCGAGGGCGAGGCGGTATCGAACGGGTAGTGACGCACGAGGGTACGAGACAGACAGGGGCGAGCGGGTTGGCGTCGCGGAGCGGCCACGGCCGCGCCGGGGCAGACCGGCGGTTGGCCGGTTGCGCCCGTTCCCTCTCGGACGTCTCGCCGCGAGGCCGGCCGGGCGCGCTATTCCGACGCGACGGGCTGCCGCGGCGACGAGGTCGTGAGCTGGACCAGGCCGGCCGGTTTCGGCGACGCGTGCGTGTGGCCGGCGACGGCGTCGGCGACGGCGGTGATGGGCACGCGGCTGCGCGGCGGCGTTTTGCAGCGGGTCTTTTTCTTCGAGAAGGCGAGCCGGACGGCCCAGCCGAAGGTGCGGCGGATGGTCTGGGCGAGGCCGAACATGCCGATGATCTGCATGCCCGCGTCGGCGAGGTAGAGGTTGCTCTTGGGGGCGAAAAGCGCGATCAGGAAGCGGATCGGGTTATAGAAGAAGAGGTACGCGGCCATGATGTTGAGCTGCTTGCGCCAGGGCTGCGGGTGGGTCGAGGCGACGACGTAGTTTCCGTCGAGCATGTAGGTCTCGACCTTGCGCGCGCCGACCTGTTCGAAGACCATGCCGGATTCGTATGTTTCCTCGTAGATTTTGGAGCCGGTGGCGGGCGTGATCATGAGGACCTGGAGGCTGATTGCGCCGGCCTTGCGGAGCATGGCGGCCTGGTTGACGAGGCCGTAGGGTCTGCCCGGCGTGTAGAGCGGCTGCGAATCGTGGTGCATCATCATCGGCATGGGGTTGATGCCGTGCTTGGCGAGCGTGCGGAACGCCTCGGTCGTGCGGTCGACGCTCTGGCCCTTCTTGACCAGCGTGGCGGTCATGTCCTCGACGCCGAGCCAGAGGGCCCGGACGCCCGCGCCGCGGACGGCGGGGATGTGCTCCTTCAACTGGAGCGTGTCGTGGACGGTGACTTCGGTGGCCCAGCGGATGGTCTTGCGCAGGGGCTTGCCGCGGATCTGGAGGCCCGCCAGGTGGTCGATGATGGCGAGGGTGCGTTCCTTCGAGTTGAAGAAGTTGTCGTCGGCCCCGAAGAAATAGCGGATGCCGTAGATTTCGTAGAGGCGGCGGAATTCCTCGCCGATTCGCTCGCCGCTCTTCATGCGGTACTGGCGCTGGTTGTACGCGGGGATGGGGCAGTAGTTGCAGGCGAACTTGCAGCCGAACGTGAGCACCAGCGACGAGATCGGGCTGTAGCGCCAGACGCGGTCGGGCGCGAGCGGGCGGCTCGCGAGGTACGGCGAGCGGCTCGGGGCTTCGAGCGCCTGGTAACCGAGCACGGGATCGGGCAGTTCGTCGAGATTGCCGACGAGGCGCTGGACGCCGGTGTCGACGACTTCGGTCGCGGCGCCGCGGGCGTCTGTGCGCGCGTACATGAGGCCGGGGATGTTGTCGAGGAGGCCGCCGTTGCGGGCGCGGATGAACGCGTCGCGAAGGGTGCCGTCCTTTGACTTCATGCTGAGCAGGATTTCAAGCAGGCTCAGCAGCACGAATTCTTCACCGGTGACGGCGATGTCGGCGCTGCCCTCGGCCGGGTCCGGGCTGAACGCGTCCCAGGGCTCGTACACGACCTTCGCGCCGCCGACGATGATGAGCGGGCGCTGCGCGGGGTCGATGCGGCAGCAGTCGTTGATGAGATCCTTGAACGCGGCCGTGTGGATCTGCATGCTCGAGACCATGAAGATGTCGGGCACGCGGCCGTCGACGCGCATGTGGGCGGGGCGGAAGTTGCGGTTCCACTGCTGGAGGACGACGCGGGTCTTCGTGAAACCGGCGTCGAGCATGGTGGAGGCGACGGCGCGGACGCCGGCGGGGACCATGCGCATGTCGGCGTAGATGAAGGGGAGCATGCGCGTCCGGTGGTCGAAGGCGCAGGCGATGACGGTGGTGATATCGTGGCCGGCGGAAAGTCGGCGCACATGACTTCGCAGGTTGACGAGCTGCCCGTCTTTGAGCAGTTCGTCGCCGCGCGGTCGGCGTGGAAGTTCCAAAGCGCAGTCTCCCTCATGTACCTTACGAGCGAGTGTGGGCTGTAACTCGATCGGCCGCACCCATTTGCGGGCTTTCTTTTAGGTCAGGGAGTTGTCGGCGTCAAGCGAATTTCGGTTCACGGAATCTGCGACAGGCGCGGGTGGCCAGCCTATGATCTGTCACACGATAACCGGGAAGGGTGCCCGCGCGAGCGCGCGGCAGGATTCTCGGATGGTCGGGCCGCCATCCGCTGTGCCCCCTGAAAAATGGGGTTGCATGCGGAGGCTGTCATGGACACGCAGGACTTCACGTCTTCCCGAAAGCCCGTGGGATCGCTGGCCGTTCTCGGAGCGCGCTTCAGCTGGACGCTGCTGGGGCCGGCCGGGGTCTTCTTTGCGACGATGATGATCCTGACGCAGGGGACGGGCTGGCTGACCGGCGCGGACCTGGCGTTCATGCTCATCGTCGGGTTGATCCTCGTTGGGCGCTGGTATGAGCATCGGTCCGGGGCGGCCACGACCCTGTACGGCGAACCCGAAACGCCGGCGCAGTTCCGGCGGTTCATGCTGATCACGCCGGCGGTGCTGGTGGGGATCTGGATCGTCGCGAATATCCTCGGGAACCACGTTTTCAGCGGATGACGCTGTCACTCCGCCTTTTTCGCGACGCGGGGCTCTTCGCCGCGCAGCAGCCGGCCGATGTTGGCGCGGTGGCGGAGGATGACGAGCAAGCCGAGCGCGCCGGCGACGGCGACCAGGGGCCAGTGCGCGCTGAGCGGCAGGCCGCGGAGGCCGAGATAGGCGAGCAGGGCGGCCGGGAACACGACGGCGAGCGCGAGGGAGCCGACGGAGACGATGCCGGTTCCGTAGCGGGCGGCGGCGTAGGCGATCAGGGCGATGACCATCGCGATCGTGACATGCGGGAAGAGGCCGAGCGCCGCGCCGATCGTCGTGGCGACGCCCTTGCCGCCCTTGAAGCCGAGGTAGACCGGAAAGGTGTGGCCGATGACGGTCGCGGCGGCGACGAGGACCCACTGGCCGTGGGCGGCGGCGTCCGGAATTTCGGGGACGAGTGCGAATTTGGCGACGAGCGTGGGGCCGAGGCCCTTGAGCAGATCGAGGATGAGGCAGAGATAGCCCCACTTTCGGCCGAGGACGCGGCCGACGTTCGTGGCGCCGATGTTGCGGCTGCCGTGCTCGCGGATATCGACGCCGCGGGCGCGGCCGATGATGACGCCGAAGGGGATTGCGCCGAGGAGGTACGCGCCGAGGACGTAGAGGGCGACCGTCATGGGGGGATTATCGGGATAAGGTAACGAGGGAACAAGGTAACAAGGGGACAAGGGGACAAGGGGAAGACGGGACGAGGCGATACGCGGGCGTAAACTTTGTCACCCTGTTACTTTGTCACCTTGTCACGTTTTTACGTTCCGGCGTCAGTCCGCTTTCAGCGCGCGTTTGAGGATCTTGCCCGTGGGGCCGCGGGGGAGTTCGCGGGCGATGCGGATTTCGCGCGGGGCCTTGTACGGGGCGATTCGTTCGCGGCAGAAGGCGCGGAGTTCGGCGTCGGTCGCGTTGGTGCCTTCGTTGAGGATGACAAATGCCACGGGCACTTCGCCGCGCAGATCGTCTTTCGTGCCGATGACGGCGACCTCGGCGACCGCGGGATGGGCGGCGATCACGTTCTCGATTTCGCGCGGGAAGACATTTTCTCCTGCGATGATAAGCATTTCCTTGGCCCGGCCGGTGATGTGGACGAAGCCGTCGCGGTCGACGCGGCCGATGTCCCCGGTGCGCAGGCCGCCGTCGACGATCGCGGCCGCGGTCGCCTCGGCCTTGTTGTGGTAGCCCTGCATGACGCAGTGGCCGCGGATGACGAGTTCGCCCTCGCTGTCGGCCGGAAGCGCGCGGCCGGCGGCGTCGATGGCGGCGATCTCCACGCCGGGGAGCGGCCGGCCGACCGAACCGGGCTTGCGGCTCCAGGGCAGGTTGATCGAGACGACCGGCGAAGTTTCCGTGAGGCCGTAGCCTTCGTTGACCTGGACGCCGAAACGGGCCTCGAAGGTCTCCGCAACGGCGGCGGGCAGCGGCTCGCCGCCGCTGATGGCGAGCTTCAGTGAGGCGAGTGCCGTCGAATCGGCGGATTTCAGCTTGTTGAGCGCCGCGTACATGCTCGCGACGGCCATAAAGATCGACGCGCGCTTTTCGTGGATCGCGCTGACGACGGCCGCGGGACTGAACCGCGGGAGGTAGTGCACGGTCGCGCCGAGCATGAGCGGGAGGACGGTCATGGCCGTGAACCCGAAGCTGTGGAACTGGGGGAGGACGCTGAGCAGGACCTGGTCGGGGGTGATCTTCGCGTGCTCGATGCAGGCGCGGACATTCTCGGCAAGGTTGGCGAAGGTGAGCCGCACGCCCTTGGGCTCGGCGGATGTGCCCGAGGTGTAGATCATCGCGGCGAGGTCGCCGGGGGCGGCCTCGGGCGCGGGAAGGCTGCCGGGGACGAGCGTCCGGCCGTTGAGGGGGAGCAGCCGGGCGCCGACGGCGCCGGCGAGGGGCGCGAAATGCTCGACGGCGAGGATGAGGTCGAGGCCGGCGTCGGCGACGATCTTCGCGAGTTCGGGCGGAGAGAGAAGGAAGTTCAGCGGTACCGGCACCCGACCGGCGTACCAGCACGCGAATACGGCGACCGCGCCGGCCGTCGAGGTCGGGGCGAGGATGCCGACGTGCGGGGCGTTGGTCTGGGTGCGGATCTGGCCCGCGAGTCCCTGGGCGACGGCGGCGAAGGCGGCGAATTCGAGCATCAGGCTCTGATCGCCGGCCGCGAGCTGCTGACCCTGCGACCCGGCATTCGCTTCGAACGGCGTAAGGATCGGATGCATCGTTCGACAGTGTACACCGGGCCTGAAGACGTGATAACGCGAAAACAGGATAACGGGGGAAGGCCCGGGTCGCGCCGACTTCGCTTCCACGTTTTCACCTTTTCACGTTTTCACGACCTCTGCTGTTACACTGCCGCCGATGGAGAGTGATGGCGCGAGCGCGGATTCGGGGCCTGTCGCGGGGGAGAGGCATGCGCTCGCCTTCATCTTCGTGACGCTGCTGATCGACACGATCGGCCTCGGCATCATCATTCCGGTCATGCCGGAGCTCATCCGCGAACTGACCGGCGAGGGGCTCGACGTGGCCGCGGTCTACGGCGGAGCGCTGGCGTTCGCCTATTCCGCGACGCAGTTTCTCTGCGGGCCGATCATCGGCAACCTGAGCGACCATTTCGGCCGGCGGCCCGTGCTCTTCGGGTCGCTGCTGGCGTTCGGGCTGGACTACATCGTGATGGGTCTGGCGCCGAAGCTGTGGTGGCTGTTCGTCGGCCGGGTGATCGCGGGCGTCGCGGGGGCGTCGTACACGACGGGCATGGCGTACATCGCCGACGTCAGCCGGCCCGAGCGACGGGCGCAGAACTTCGGGATCGTGGGGATGGCGTTTGGCGTGGGCTTCATCATCGGCCCGGCGCTGGGGGGGCTGCTGGGCAAATTCGGGCCGCGGTTGCCGTTCTATTTTTCGGCGGGCCTGGCGCTGGCGAATCTCGTGTACGGCCTGCTGGTGCTTCCGGAGTCGCTGCCGCGCGCGCGCCGCCGGCCGTTTTCGTGGCATCGGGCGCACGTGCTGGGGTCGCTGATCAGCCTGCGGTCGAGTCCGGGCGTGCTGCCGCTGCTGGGAGCGCTGGCGTTCTGGGCGCTGGCGCACCAGGCGCTGCACAACACGTGGAACTACTACACGATGCTGAAGTTCGGCTGGAGCGAGACGGCGGTGGGTGCGTCGCTGGCCGCGATCGGCGTGGCGGTGGCGATCGCGCAGGGGGGGCTGACGCGGGTGCTGATTCCGCGCTGGGGCGAGCGGCGGGCGGCGACCGTGGGGATGTGCTGCGTGGCCGTGGCGTACGCGGTTTTCGCGGGTGCGCCGTATGGGTGGGTGATGTACGTGGGCGTGCTCGGGTACATGCTGGGCGGGCTGGTCATGCCGTCGCTCCAGGCGCTGATGTCGCGCAGCGTCGAGGCGAACGCGCAGGGCGGCTTGCAGGGTGCGGTCGCGAGCACGGTCGGGCTCGCGGCGATCGTCGGCCCGCCGCTGATGACGGGGCTGTTCTACGTGTTCTCGCGGTCGGACGCCTGGATTCACTTTCCCGGCGCGCCCTTCGCGTGCGGAACCGTGTTGACCTTCATCAGCCTCGCGATTCTGCGACGTGCGACACGCAGCCTGAGGCGGGCGTGAGGGTATGGGTCGCGGGAGTCGACTTTCGCGCCGCTCTGGCTTATCCAGTAGTTAGGCTGGCACGGGAATCAGGAGCGCTTGATGCCATCCAAGATCGTCGCCGAGGAAACCATCGTAGTCGGGACGCCAGTGGTTTTGGAGGGTGCGTCGCCCGCGGGCCGAGTGTTCGTCGTCTTCGAAGACAACGGCGAGACAGGCTACTTCTACGCCGTCGAAGGTTCGGATGAGGAGATTCGAATCCTCGACGCCGTACACATCTACAACTGCGCCGCGGTCAAGGACGGCAATATCCCGTCCGTCGTTCAGATCGTCTGGTCTGCTGATGGACTCAAGGCGCTCCTGGTGATCAATCGCTGCCCCCATGCCGCGTTCGACTTCGAAGCCCGGCGCGGCTACTGCCGGACGGGGTTTCCGCCGCCCAGCCCGGAGTGGGCCACGGGCGGGCATGCCTGGGACGACGCGGTGCTGGCGCTCTTCCGCTGACTTCAGCGGACAATAAGTCGTCGACGTATCCGCTCACAATGCCGCTCGAGTCATTTCAGTGCGTCGGGGGTACTGATAACACTGGTTCGATAGCTGTTCGAATTGCTGAAGGTCAATCGGCGGTGCGATTCGAAACCGGCCATTGGCCGGTTCCACACTGCCGCTCGCGAGCGCCGTCAGTTCGGCCACGTACCCATGTCGGGCGCGGGGAGCCGGCGCTACCGGCGGAGGACGGCGTGGAAGCCGCCGTCGCGCCAGTCGCTGAGGCGCGGGCCCCAGCGCGGCAGCGTCACGGCGCTCTGCACGACCGACCCGCCGGGGGCTGATTTCGCGAACTGCGTGACGACCGACGCGTTTTCCGCCGGGTCGATGCTGCACGTGCTGTAGACAAGCCGTCCGCCCGGGCGGATGGCCCCCGCCGCGAGACGAAGCAGCCGCGCCTGGAGTTGCACCAGCTCCGCGCGGTTTTCCGCATTCCACGCGAACCGCGCCTCCGGCCGACGGGCGATCACGCCGCTGTTCGTGCAGGGGACGTCCACGAGCACGGCGTCGAAGCCGGTCATTTCGCGCGGGAGCGCGGAGTGCTCGGGTATCACGCGCGGCTGGATGCAGGTGAGGCCGAGCCGGTCGCGGTTTTCGCGGATGCGGGCGAGCCGCTCGGGGGCAACGTCGCACGCGATCACTTCGCCCCGGTTCTCCATCGCGATCGCGAGGCCGAGGCTCTTGCCGCCCGGGGCGGCGCAGAGATCGAGGATCCGCTCGCCCGGTTTGGCGTCGACGGCCGCGACGGCGGACTGGGCGGTTGTGTCCTGGATGTATGCCGCGCCGCCGGTGAAGAGTTCGCTGCGGATGAGCGGTCCCGATTCCGCCAGGAAGGCGCAATTCGGCGCATCGGGCGGGAGAAATTCGGCCTGGGAGTCGAGTGTACAAACCGCGGCGGCGAATTCGGCCGGCGCGAGCTTCAGCGCGTTGCGTTGTACGACGGTCGGCGCGGGTGCGGCGAGGGCCCACGCGGCGGATTCAGCGGCGTCGAGCCCGTGTTCGTCGATGAGCTGCTGGAGCATCTCGACGCGGCAGCCGGTCGCGGCGGCGAGCGTCTGCGTGCTGCGAGCGCGATCGGTCGTCGCGGGATAGATGTCGACGTTGAAGGCGCACGCCTTGTTCCATGCGACACGGACGAGGCGCGGCGGGACCGCGCCGCCGGAGCGCGATCCGCAGGACCAGTCGACGCGGCGGGCGGCGATCGCACGGGAGAGGCGGCGAAGGACCGCGTTCACCATTCCTGCGGGCTTCACACCGACATCCCGCCGGGCGAGCGTGACGGCCTCATCGACCGCGGCGAAGACGGGGATGTGGTCGAGGTAGATCACCTGGTAGGCGGCGGCGTAGAGGATCGCGCGGATCTCCGGGGCGACGCGGTGGTGGGCGTAGTCCGCGACGCTGGAGAGAACGTGCTCGAGCGTGATCGCATGCCGGACCGCGCCGGCGGCGATCTCGAGTGCCAGACCGGCGTCGCGGACGTCGAGGGCGGCGTCGCGGCGGAGGCTGCGGATCTGGTCGGCGACGAATTCCTCGCCCGCGAGCGCGCGGGCGATCGCGCGGCAGGCGGCGTCGCGGCCGGTCAGGCTGCGTTCGGGGCCCAGGTCGCTCACGGGGTCTCCAGGGGCAGGAAGCGGGCGGGCGGGGCGATGCCGCGGCCGCGGGCGAAGGCGTCGAACGGCATGAGTTTTCCGCCGGCGGGTTTGATTTCGAGGATGCGGACTGCGCCCCGGCCGGTCTGGACGAGGCCGTCGCTCCGGAGCGCTCCGCAGGGTGTGTCTTCGGGGGCCGCGTCTTCGATCGGCTGGGCGCGGGCGAGCTGGACGGATTCCACCTTGCCTGCGGGACCGGAGAAGCGTGCGGCGGCGGCCGGCCAGGACCAGAGGCCGTTGATGCGGCGGGAGACGTTGCGGGCGGGCTGCGACCAGTCGACGGCGCCGTCGGATTTTTTCAATTTCGGGGCGCGGGTGGCCTGCGCGGCGTCCTGGTGCAACGGGCGAGCGCGACCGGCGGCGAGATCGTTGAGCACTTCGACGATGAGCGCTGCGCCGACGATCGCGAGTCGGTCGTGGAGTTCATCGGCGGTCTCGGTTTCGGAGATTTCCGTTTCGCGCACGCCAAGAATCGCGCCGGCATCCCATTTTTCGTTGATCTGGAAAACGGTGACGCCGGTCGTGCGGTCGCCGTTGATGACGGCCCATTGATACGGGGCCGCGCCTCGGTAGCGCGGCAGGAGCGAGGCGTGGATGTTCACGCAGCCGAGGCGCGGCGCGGCGAGGACTGCGGGGCCGAGCTTCTGGCCGAAGGCAACGACAACGGCGAGATCGATGTCCTTGAAAAGGCTGTCGATCGGAAGCGCGTTGACGTCCTCGGTCTGAATGTGGCGGATCCCCAGTTCGTCCGCGAGGGCGTGAATCGCGGTCGGGTGGATTTCGCGGCCTCTGCCCGCGGGTCGATCGGGCTGGCTGATCGCGAGCGCGACGTCCGGCGCGAGCCGCACCAGCGCGGGTCGGCCGAAATCGCCGGTGCCGAGGAAGGCGATGCGCATCAGCGGGCTCCGTCCGTTCGGCGGGTCATCGGCGGCGGGTGCTTTCGAATTCTTCCTCGAGTTCCTTCAGCTTTTTTTTCGAGGCGATGCGGTCGCTCGGGCCCATCTTGTCGATGATGAGCACGCCGTTGAGGTGGTCGGTCTCGTGCTGCCAGACGCGGGCTTCGAAATCCTCGGCGGCGCGCTCGAAGGCCGCGCCGGTGACGTCCTGGGCCTTGATTCGCGCCCGAAGCGGGCGACGGACGATGATGTGCACATCCGGGATCGAGAGACAGCCTTCCTCGGCCTCCTTCGCACCTTCGAGGTCGAACAGCTCAGGGTTCACGTAGACGCGGTCGTTTTTGCGGTCGTCGGTCGGATTGGCGACGAAGATGCGCAGCGGCACGCCGACCTGGGCCGCGGCGAGGCCGACGCCCTTGTGTTCGTGCATCAGCTCGGTCATGCGCTCGGCAAGCCCGGCGAGATCCGCGTTGAATTCCGTGACCGGCTTGCAGCGGCCGCGCAGACGGGGGTCGGGGTAGTGGATGACTTTCAGGTTTTTCCAGTCGGTTGACACGCGAAGGTCCAGATTCCGGGCCGGGCGGCATCGGGCCGTTCCCCAGGGCAATCCGCAGCGCCCGACGACCCGGCCAGCGCCGCGAAGCCAACCCGGCCGCGGAGATGATAGCGGAAAGGCGGCGTCGCCTCAGAACTGCTGACCGAGCATGAAGGCGCGCGCGACCCGGAGCGACATCTGCGCGTTGGAAAAGACGAGCGGCATGAGCAGCGTGAGATCGGTGTTGGGCATGCGCAGATAGTCGGCGAGCGCGGTTCGCCACAGTTCATCGAAGGACGCCAGCTCATCCTGAACCCACTTCGCTTTGAGGGCCCGATCGGCGGCCTCGGCCGCGCAGAGGCCGGACTGCATTGCGGGATAGATGCCCTCGCCGCTGAAGGAGGCGACGTACCCGCCGGCGTCGCCGATCATGAGGCAGCGTTTGCCGACGTGCGAGTCGAGGTCGAGGGCGAGGCCGACGGGCAGGACGGTCATGCGCGTCTTTTCGAGACCCTCCGCGGGGACGAGGCCGGCCGCGCCGGCGGCGGTGATGAACGCGCGGTAGTGATCCTGGGCGGTGTCGATCGGGGCGCGGGTCACGTAACCGACGCGGATGGTCGCACCGAGGCGGACGATCGTGGCGAGCTGGAGGATTCGACCGGCGCCGATGGCGAGGTCGATGCTGGGCGGCCCTTTCTCGACCTGCGCGGCGGCGAAGAAGCCGTGAGCCGCTCCGGGGGCGCGCCCGGCCGGGGCAAGGTTGGCCAGCCGGGCCGTGGGAGACTGCGCACCGTCGGCGATGATGAGGATCTTCCCGGTGAGCGGCGCGCCGGTTGAAAGGCGAAGGGCGGCGTGGTCTTCATTGAGCGAGAGCGACTCGACGGTCGCGCCGTGGATGATGTGGGCCCCGCCCGCCGTGGCCGCGGCCAGGAGGGTCTCGGCGCAGCGCGTGCGGTCGATGATCCAGCCGCGGATCTCGGGCTGCCTGACGGCGGCGGTTTTGCGCAGGTCCCACGAGAAGATGCGCAGCCCCGTGAACTCGCCGCCCCCGCAGTCGGCGGCCTTGAGTCCGAAACCCTCGAGCAGGCCGACGCCGGCGGGGCTGATCCAGCCGGCGCAGTCGCGGCCGGCCGGCTTTTTTTCCTTCTCGACGATCGTGACGGAGCGGCCGAGGGCGCGGGCCCGCAGGGCGGCGGCGAGGCCGGCGGGCCCCGCGCCGACGACGATGATGTCGGCGAGTTCATCCTCCGGCCGGACGGCGGCGTCGCTCTTCTTCGAACCTGTGCGTCGGGTCACTTCATCTTCTCGTAGAGGAAGTCCTCGGCCTTGCGGTAGCGCTCGAAGGCCTTTGCGAGCGAGTCGCGGATGGCCTTGATTTCCGCGTCGGAGGCGCGGATGCGTTCATCGGCCTGGGCGTTCTTGAGGATCGAGTCGAGGCGGGCGGTGGTGTCGTCGAGGAGCGTCGCGGCCTCGGCGAAGCTGCGCGCGGCCTCGAAGACGTCGAGGCGCTTGAGTTCGGTGTCGGGCGGCTGGAGCAGTCGCCAGGGCGCGAGGACGATTTCCTGCATGCCGACGCGCAGCGTGTCGCTGACGGCTTTGAAATTCTCGATCATCTTGTCCAGCGCGGGCCGGTTGACGACGAAGAAGCTGCGGCCGGATTCGGAGACTTCGGCGAAGTTGGCCATCATCACGTCGAGGTTGTTCATGCCGGCGTGAAGCTTGCCGAGGAGGGAGGCGGGGTCGTCGCGGTCGAAGTCCCGTTTGAGCTTGCCGATGATGTCCTCGTCGAGCGCGCGGGAGACGCTTTCGACGTGGGTAAGCGTGCTGACGAGCGGGGGGCGCGTCTCGACCAGGAGGGATTTCACCTCGAGCAGGGCCGCGCCGAGCGTGTCGAGCGACGCGTTCACCTTCGCGAGCATGCCCGAGGCGTTTTCGGTCTCGGTCTGCTCCTTGAGCGAGGCGGTCATGTCGACGAGGTTCGTGAGGATGAGCTGGAGTTTGCTGAGGAGCGTGCGCTGCTCATCGGGTGTGAGCTGGAGGGCGAGCGACTGGGTGATGCGATTGATGTCGGAGAGGCTCTCGGAGAGCTTGTTGGCGAGGGAGCCCTCGGCGCGGTCGTCGAGCATGCGGGTGAGCTTGTCGACGAGGCCGTCGGGCGCGAGCAGGCGGCGGGAGAGGCCGCCGATCGCGGCGGCGAAGCTCTGCGGGGGCAGGCCGTCGATGGTGTCGAGGACGATGCCGCTCTCGGGCGTGCCGATCGTGAGGATGACGACGGCGCCGGCGCCGCCGACGGGGGGCTGGTCGGTGGTGATCTGGCAGTTGCGGTAGAGAGGGAGCGATTCGTCGACGTCGGCGTCGACGAGGATGACGAGCTGGGCCGGCGGGAGACCGGGGGCGGAGTTGTGGATGATCTCGCGGCGCACGTCGGAGACCTTTCCGACCTGCATGGCGCCCCCGAGATTGACGGGGCTGCCCTTCTTGACCGGGGCCATGCCCTCCTCGTGCTTGAAGCGGACGGTGATGGTCCGGACGGGCGCGCCGAAGCGCGGGTAGACGAAGAGGAAGGTGCCGAGGAAGACGGCGAGCATGAGGATCAGGACGAGTCCGAGAACGAAGTCCTGCCGGCGGTGTTTCATCCTGGTCGGTTCCTGGGTCGCTGGCGGTGAAGCCCTGACGGACGGGCGAATTGTACACTTCCGGCAGCACACCGTCGCCCGGGTTCGCAGGCCGGGCCCCGCCACAGCTTTTCGGACTCCCGGCCGACGCGCAAAAAATCGCGGTTTTTCTTGGCGCGGGGCGGTTGGATTTCAATCCTTCGGAGAGCAGGCGGACGGAGGGGTGCCGCGTGCGGATGGGAGCTGGATATGAGGCCCAGGATGAATCGGCGTAGTTTTGTCGTCGCGGGTGCGATTGCGGGCGGGGCGGTCCTCGCGAGCAACCTGGCGTTCATGCCGGTGGCGCCGCCGCAGGCGATGCGGATCGAGGAAGACTGGCAGCTCGTGCTGAACGATCCGCGGACCGCGGTGACGGCGCCCCAGTTTCACACGGTCATGGCGCCCGCGACGTCCATGAACGGCCTGTATTTCCAGGTCACGTGGAACTACCGCGAGCTGGAGTCGTTCTCGGACGGCGGCCTCCAGATGCAGATCTGGAACGGCGAGAGCGACTTCGCGAGCCGCGAGGTGGGCAGCCAGCCGCTGTCCGTGAGCGCGGAGACGGTGTCGTGGACGTCGCGGATGTCGACCGACACCGCCCGCGTCACGTTCAGCATCGTCAACGGCCACTCGTCGTCGTGGGGCGCCTTCGGCGGCGAATCGATGACCGTGCGGACGTCAAAGCCGATCGCAAACCTCGACACGTACAGTCCGAATATTTCGGTCGCCAACTCGTGGATCACGTTCGGCAGCAACCGCGTGCAGAGTCTGGTGCTCCGCGCCATTCGCAAGTACGACGGCGACGGCAACCTCGTCAGCGAGGATGCCAACCCGCGCGTGATCTACCAGAATTCTGACGGAGGTGGTCAGTGACCCGATTCCTTGCCCGACGCGATGGCATGCTTCGACGTGCTGCCGTGGCGCCGTTCACGGTGATTTGCGGTGTCGTCGTGCTCGGCATGGCCGCGCTGGCGATCGACGCGAGCATGCTCTGGGTGACGCGGGCCGAGTTGCAGCGGACCGCGGACGCCGCGGCGCTGGCGGGCGCCCGGGCGCTGATCAACGATCAGCGCATCGCCGACGGCGGGGCGTCGGAGCCGGTCTTCACCGACACTCGTGAGAGCGTCGCCAACTACGTCGCGGGCAATCCGGCGCTTCAGCGGACGCTGACGATCGACCTGAATTCGGGCAACGGCTCCGGCGGCGACATCGTTCTCGGATACCTGTCGAATCCCGACGACCAGAGCCAGGCGATGGACCTGACGCAGCCGGCGGAGTTCAACGCGGTAGGCGTGCAAGCGCGGATGGACGCGGAGCGGAACGGCTCGATCACGCTCTTTTTCGCACGGCTGTTCGGCAACTCGAACACCGACGGGCTGGCGACGGCCACGGCGGCGTTCCGGGACGACGTGACCGGCTTCCGGGCCGATGAACGGACGGGCAACGCCGAGCTGATGCCGATCGCGCTGCGCGAGCAGTACTGGCAGCTCTTCCGGGCCGGCGCGGTCCCGAGCGGCGACGACTACACCTACAACAGCGATAGCGGCGCGATCACGGCCGGCGGCGACGGGATCTTCGAGCTGAATCTCTACCCCGGCGCGGGCGCGGGGCAGCTTCCGCCCGGTAACTTCGGCACGGTTGATATCGGCAGCCCGAACAACAGCACGGCCGACATTTCCCGCCAGATCCGCTACGGCGTGAACGAGGCTGACCTGGCGTATTTCGGCGGCGAGTTCACGCTCGGCAGCGACGGCTACATCATGGTCAACGGCGACACGGGTCTGAGCGCCGCCATCAAGGACGATCTCGAGGCGGTTCGCGGCATGCCGCGCGTCATCCCACTGTTCGACGAGGTGAGCGGAAACGGCAACAACAGCATGTTCCGCGTCGTCGGGTTTGCGGGCATCCGCATCATGTACGTCCGGCTGACGGGCGCGATGCGCAGCAAGCAGGTGATCGTTCAGCCGTGCTACGTGGTCTCGGACAACGTCATCACCGGCGGCAACAATCACAGCTGGTTCGTCGTGAAGCCGCCGTATCTCGTGCGGTAACTCGCGTACCCCTCACGCGAGCCGATTGAAGGCAAAACCCATCCACGCTGGCCGCTCGGAGAACCGGGCGGCCCGCGGTGTTTGGGGTTGCTGCCGCATCGGACCAGGGATCAGCGGGTATCATGTCTCAGCGAGGGATTCGCGATGCCCGCATACCGCCGACTGGTGTTCCTGCCCGTGGTCGCCCTGCTCGCCTGCGTCACGCTCTGCTGTCAGCAGCCGCGCGAGACGGTCTCCCCGACGTCAGACGGTCCGGAGGACCGCCGGCCGGCCCCGGCGGAGCCGCCGCCCGCCGCCGACCAGCCGTCGCAACCGATAACCGGAGGGGACGAAAATCAGACGCCGCCCGCAACGCAACCCGCCCCGCCGGTGGAGGATGCGGCCAGAGGCCGCTCCGAGGAAACTGCCCTGCCGCGGTACATCCGGGTGCTGGAGACGGCCGATCCGGAGCGCCGCGCGGAGGTTTGGGCGGAGATCCCCGAATCGGGCATCATCAACCTGAAAACGAGCAACGTGCGGCGCTTGCTCCTGGAGCGCGAATCGCTCCCGTTTGTGAGCCGCGGCAGCATCGCTGTTCGCGTCGACGGCCAGGGGATCGAGTGGCAACGGAAGTACGAGTCGCTTGAGCTCCTCCAGCTTCCGAACGGGAGCTGGGAAATCGTCCGCCCCCCCGCCAAGCCATGACCGACGAGCGAGCGTTCGTATCGCGGGCCGGCCTGAAGCTGGATGCGGCGCTGCGCGCCTTCGGGCTCGAGGTGCGCGGGCTGACGGCGGCGGATTTCGGTTCGCACACCGGCGGTTTTGTCGACTGCCTGCTGCGCCGCGGCGCGGCCCGCGTCTACGCCGTTGAGCCGGGCTACGGCATCCTCGACTACTCGCTGCGGCGCGATCCCCGCGTCGTGGTGATGGAACGCAGGAATGCGCTGCACGCCGCCTGCCCGGAGGCCTGCGACCTGGTCACGATCGACGTCGGCTGGACGCCGCAACGGCTGATCCTGCCGGCCGCGCGGCGCTGGCTCAAGCCCGGCGCCACCGTGATTACGCTCATCAAGCCTCATTATGAGGCGGACAAGCGGCTGCTCGAATCGGGCGTGCTGCCGGAGGCCGCGCTCGACGCCGTGCTGGCGGACGTTCGGCGCGAGGTGCAGTCCGGCTGGTCGATCGAAGGCGAACTTCGCAGCCCCCTCACCGGCCATGGCGGAAACGCCGAGTTCCTCTGGCGCCTGCGGCCGCTCGCCTGAGGGCAGGAGTTGCGCGTCGCCGGCCGGCCGAGCCGCGGGCCCGCGAACAATCGGCGAATTCACAGCGGAAAAGCACGATTTTCGGCCCGCGGCTGCGGGTTCTGATAGGGCTTATTCAAGACGGCGGCGGCGCGAATCGATGCACTGACTGTCCGAGAGAGGACAGCATCGGTCTGGGAGACCGGTGAGAAACTCGCCCGCGGCTGCTCGCACCGGAGCGCCGTGAGAGCTGAGAAACACTCGTTGCCGCCTGTGGAGGCACCGTCCGATGAGTCGCATCAACACCAACATCTCGTCCATGATCGCGGGCAAGGTGCTCGCCACCCAGAACCAGGCGCTCAATCTTTCGCTGCAGCGCCTCAGCACGGGTCTCCGAATCAACAACGGCAAGGACGACCCGGCCGGCCTGATCGCCTCCGAGCTGCTCCGCTCGGAAAAGAACGCGATCGGCGCTGCGCTCACGAACGTCTCGCGCGCCAATAACGTGGTCGGCGCGGCCGAGGGCGGCCTCGACGAAGTCAACAAGCTCCTGACGGAGCTGGAGGACCTCGTCGACCGCAGCTCGAACGAGGCCGCGATCAGCGATGACGAGCGGGCCGCGAACCAGCTCCAGATCGATTCGATTCTCTCGTCGATCAACCGCATCGCGGGAAATACGGAATTCCAGGGCAAGAAGCTGCTCAGCGGCGAGCTCGATTACACGACATCCGGCGTGTCCAGCTCCAGTTTCGTGGATGTGGACATCACCAGCGCCCGGATCGCCGAGAACGCGAGCCGTTCGGTAATCGTGCAGGTCACGGGCTCAGCGCAGCGCGCCGCCCTGACGTATGCCGCGTCCGCCACGGGCTCGGGCATCACGACCCTCGAGATCGCGGGCAAGCTCGGCACCGAAAACGTCAGCTTCGCCTCGGGAACGGCGATCGCCGCGGTGGCGTCGGCCATCAACCAGGTCAAGGATCTGACGGGCATCTCCGCGACCGTGACGTCCGCCACGGGCCTGACGTTCAACAGCGTCGAATTTGGCTCGAAGCAGTTTGTTTCCGTCACGTCCATCCAGGGCTCCTTCGCGCTTGCGGGGGGCGTCACGAAGGATTACGGCGTCGACGCCTCCGTGCTGATCAACGGTACGTCGGCTGATGTCGACGGCGTGCGGGCGAAGCTGAATTCCTCGGTGCTCAGCGTGGACCTGACGCTCAGCGACACCTTCGGCACGACGCCGGGCACCTCGACGTTCTACGTCACGGGCGGCGGTGCGGATTTCATGATCTCGCCGCGACTCAACCTGAACGGGCTGGCCAGCCTCGGCGTGCGGGCCGTGAACACGAGCAATCTCGGCAGCGCCGACACGGGCTACCTGTCGACGCTCGGCAGCGGCCAGTCCAACTCGCTCTCGTCGGGCAACTTCTTCACGGCCCAGCGGATCATCCGCGAGGCCCAGACGCAGGTGGCTTCGCTCCGCGGCCGGCTGGGCGCGTTCCAGAAGGACACGCTGACGACCACGGCAAACGCCCTGACGATCACGCTGGAAAACACGACCGCGGCCGAAAGCTCGATCCGCGATACGGACTTCGCGACGGAGACGAGCCTGCTGACGCGGTCGCAGATTCTGGTCCAGTCGGCGACGAACGTGCTGCGACTCGCGAACCAGCAGCCGCAGTCGATTCTGGCGCTGCTCCAGTAATCACCCTCGGGGCACGGAGGCCCTGAACCAGGCAACGAAGGCCGGGCCGCTCGCGCTAACGCGGGCGGCCCGGCTCTTTCGCGGCGCGGGACGGTGCGACGGGCGATTACGGATCGAGCGGCCCTTCGGACGCCTTTTCGGCCGGTTCGCAGAGTTTTCCCGCCCAATACTCCGCGTCCTGGGGCCGGTTCGTCGCGTGATAGAGATCGACGAGCGCCTTGGCGGCGCCGCGGGTAAAGCTGTTCGCCTCGCCGCGCTCGAATGCCAGTCGTTCGAAGGCGGCGATGAGGAGCGGTTCGGCCTCGGCGTGGCGGTCGAGCGCCATGAGGCACTGGCCGAGATTGGACTGGTAAACGGCCTTGCTGCCGGGCAGCGGGGGAACGGCGGACTCGATGAGATCAACCGCCTCGCGCAGGATGGGCTCGCCGACGTGGGGCTCGCCCTTTTTCACATACATCCAGCCGAGGTTGTTCTTGATTCGCCCGAGCCTGACCGGATCGACCGGATTCTGCTTGAGCACCGCGCTGATCGCGCGTTCGTAATACTCCGCCGCCTCGTCCCAGCGTTCGAGTTCGGAGAGCACGGCGGCGACGTTCTGCTGGGTGAGGCTCGCCGCCATCGAATCCGGCCCCTGGGCGGCGACAAACGCGTCGACCGCCTTGCGATTGGCGGCGAGCGCCTCCTCAAGTTTCCCCTGCGACTTGAGGACGTTGCCGAGATTCGACCAGCTCGTCGCCACGCGGTGGTGCGTCGGGGCCAGCGTCTTGAGGCGGGTTTCGAGCGCCGCGCGGAGCAGTTGCTCGGCCTCTTCGAATTCCTGCACATCGGTCAGCAGCACGCCGAGGTTATCCTGCACCGTGGCCACGTCCGGATGCTCGGGCGGATGCACGCTCAAACGGATGCGGAGCACGTCGCGCAGGATCGCGATCGCCTCGCGATAGCGGCCCTGGTCCTTCACAAACATCGCGTAGTTGTTCATGGCGGGAGTGACGCGGACGTTTTCGGGGCCGAGGAGCTTCTTCCGCAGCTCGATGGATTCCAGCAGCAGTTTCTCGACTTCCCGGTTGTCGCCCGCGTCACGGAGCGCGCCGGCGAAGTTGCTGACCATGATCGCGCAGCGCATGCTGTCGGCGAATCGCGACGCGCGGATGTACGCGACCGCCTCCTCCAGGAGCGGAACGGCCTTCGCGGGTTCGCCGAGGTTGCGCAGCAGGAGGCCGTAGTTATTCAGCGCCTCCGCGACCACCTCCGGCTTCTCGCCGCGCTGCTGGGCTCGCAGAACGGGCACCGATTGCTCGTAGTACGGCATCGCCTCCCGTGCCTTGCCCCAGAGCCGGAGCACCTCGCCGCAGTTCATCCGGGCCGACGCGAGGTCCACGCTGTCGGCCGGCAGATGCTGTTCGCGGATGGCTGCGATGCGGCTGTACAGGTCGAACGCTTCCTGGAATTTCGCCCGGATCAGGCGCAGCCCCGCGACAATTTCGAGCGCGCTCGCTTCTTCGAGCGTCTCCGGACCGAAGGTGGCGAGCCGGGCTTCGTGGGCCTGCTGCGCGAGCTTCTCGGCCGGTTCGTACAGTCCGAGGCCCATGTACGCCTTGGCGAGGGCTTCCAGCAGCGGCCCCTGCGTATCCGGATCGCGTTCGAGCCCCTGCGCGACCTTCGCCACGCTGCTGTCGAGCAGATCGGCCGCGGTTACGCTGCGCGCGTTGCCTTCCTGCGGGTCGGCGACTTCAAACATCTCGAGGAGCAGGTCGCGCACGCGCCGCGATACGGTCGCTTCGTGCCGCGCACTGATGGCATCCTGCTCGGCCTGTTTCTTCGCCGTGTTCGCATCGACGCGGAGCCGCTCGGATTCGTCATAAAGCAGCCGCATCCACACGCCGAAGCCGATCGCCGCGATGAAGACCGCCGCGGCGGCCAGCGTCGCGGCCCGATGCCGCGAGACGAGCTTGCGGATCTGGTAGAGCGTGCTGGGCGGGCGGGCGAGAATCGGCTGGCGCGTCAGAAAGCGCTCGATGTCGTCCCCGAGCGCCGCGGCGGAGGAGTAGCGCTGCTCCGGGTCCTTCTCGAGCGCCTTCAGGATGATGATCTCCAGGTCGCCGCGGAGTTGCGGATCGAGGCTCGACGGGCGGGGCGGCGGGGTCTCGCAGATCGCGCGGACGAGCTCGACCAGCGGGGCGCGGGTGATCTCGTGCGGCAGGCGGCCGGTGAGGAGCTGGTAGAGCACGACGCCGAGCGAATAGACGTCGCTCCGGGCGTCGACTTCCTCCGGCCGGCTGCGCGTCTGCTCCGGGCTCATGTAGGCGAGCGTGCCCTGGACGCGGCCGGCGTCGGTGGCGAGGGTGGCGGTGGCGGCGTCGGCGTCGTGGATGCGCGCCAGGCCGAAATCGAGCACGCGCGGCGTAGCCTCGGCGTCGACGATGATGTTCGACGGCTTGATGTCGCAGTGGATCACGCCGCGCTGGTGGGCATAGTGAATCGCGTCGCAGATCGTGCGGAAGAGGCGCAGCCGCTCCTCGATCGACAGCGACCTGGCCTTCGCGTATTCGATCAGCGACACGCCCTCGACCAGCTCCATCGCGAAGAAGGGCGCCCCGTCCGGTGTTCGGCCCGCGTCGTAGATCGCGGCGATCGACGGGTTGCGGAGGCGCGCCAGCGCCCGCGCCTCGCGGTGAAACAGCCGGATCGCGTGTTCGTCCACCAGCCGGGTCGTGCGGACGAGCTTCAGCGCGACGGGTCGCGGCGGGTTCTTCTGCCGCGCGCGATAGACCACGCCCATTCCGCCCTCGCCGAGCTTGCCGACGATTTCATAGCCCGCGATCTCGGGGGGCGGCGCAGACGCGGCCGGCGCGGGTCGATCGGCCGGCAGGCCCGCCCGCGCTGACGAACCGCCGCTGCCGTCCCGGAGGGCGCGCCGCACCTGTCCGAGCAGCGCGTCGTCCTCGCGGGCCTCGCGCAGCCAGGAATCACAGGCATTGCAGTGCTCGACGTGCGCCGCGATTCGCGAACGTTCGTCCACCGCCGTCGACCCGGCGAGAAACCGCTCCAGCGCATCCTCCGCGGGGCAGCCGTTGTCTGACCGCGGCGCGTCCGATCTCACGGGCGATCCTCCGGCGCGAGGCGGGCGCCTCGACGCGCAAGGGTGTGTACGCGCGAGCCGGCCGCGATCTGTCGCGGCGGACGCGAATTCTCGATCCGATCGAGCGCCCGAAACCCAGTCGCTCAGAATGTCTCGTCAACCGTCGGCAGCAACTCCCGAATCCGGCGGAGGATCCGGCGCTTCGCGCTGAACACCGCGTTCGCGGACATCCCCAGCCGCCGGCCGACTTCTTCCGCGCTGAGGCCCTGGCTCGCGAAAAGCTCAAAGGCCTCGAACGTCTTTGGATCCACCTCCCGGCGAATCTCGGCCAGGCATTGGCGCACCACCGCCTCGCGCCATTCCTGTTCCCAGATCTCCTCGCTCCGGTCTTCGCCGCTCATGCCCGCGAAGAAGTCCGTCGCGTCGGACGACCCGCCGACCTGGATTTCCTTCTCGCGCCGCTGCCGATGCCAGGTGTTGAGCTGATTGCGCGCGATCGCGAAGAGCCAGACCCGCAGCCGGCCGCGCTCCCGCTCGTATTTGCCGTCCCGGTAGGCCCGCGAAAACGTCGCAAGCGTCGTCTGTGCAACGTCTTCCGCATCCGCGTCATGCAGACCGAGGCGCATGCAGTAACGGACGATGAGCGGCCGGTAGCGGCTCACGTACACGCCCCAGACCTCGTGATTGGACGGGTCGCGGAGCGCGGCCAGCAGATCGGTGCTCGTCACCGTCAGGTGAAACTCGGCTTGGTCCGACACGCGGCCCTCAACGGGGATGTGGCCGGCCGAAGCAGGTGGATTTCAACGCGCAACTTCGGCCCTGGAGTGAGGATACCGACCGATCGGCGGGATTTCCATCCAAAATACCCAGTCCGCGCGACGGTGTCCGGTTATCCGGCGGCGAGAACCCTGCGAAGCGGAGACTGCGGGAGCGGGTCGGCCACAAAGCCGCGGCCGGCGAGCGGACCGGCCTTGGCGGGGGCTCCGGCGACGGTCGCGCCGGGGGGGACATCGCGGATGACGACGGCGCCGCCTTCGACCCGCGCTGCCCGTCCGATTCGTCGTCCCGGAATCACGCTGGCGCCCACACCGACGACGGCGAGCGAATCGACATGCACGGCGCCGGCGAGGCGGACCGCGGGGTGGAGGAACGCCCCCTCGCCGAGATTGCAGTCGTGGTCGACGATCGCGCCGGCGGAGATGACCACGTGGTCCGCGACGGAGGCGTGGACGCAGACCGTGGCGCGGGGGCCGATGATCAGGTGCTTTCCGAGGCGCGCGGTGCGGGAAATGCTGGAGAGAGGGTGAATCGCCGAGACGAGCTTCATCCCCGCGTTTTCGAGCCCGCGGGCCACTTCGAGCCTGCTCTCGTTGATGCCGATCGCGACGATGGCGTGCCGGATGCGTTCTTCAAGAAGCGCCGGTGCGCACTCGAGGCCGCCCCGCACCGGGATGCCTTCGATCTCTTCGCCGTGAAGCGCGGGGTCGCTGTCGAGGAATGCGACCGGTTCGCATGCGCCGGCCTGCAGCAGGGTGTCGAGAACGACGCGCCCGAGGCCGCCGGCGCCGAAGATCGCTACTTTGGGCATTTCTGTCTCCCAGCCCGGCAGGAAATGGGCTAGCCTGTCGGTGCGAGCCGATGATCACTCGTGTCGATTGCGTTGGGCGAATTGAATCTTGCCGAACATCGTCTTAGGCTTAATCGGTCGTTTTCGGACGCAACCTGACCCCGCTCGCGCTCGGAAGGAGCCGGCCATGCTCGCCTATCTCGCCGTCCTGCTCGCGGTCACGCTCCAGGAGGCCCCCGCCAGCCAACCCGCTTCGCAGCCCGCGACCGCGCCGGCGTCGACTCGCCCCGCCGCCGGGGGCAGGAGCCCCGAGCAGGCCCGCATTTTCGAGGAGTTGCTGCGAGAGACCGACCGATTTCCCAACCGGCCGCGCCCCGTCGTGCAGACCGATGCAGCCGCACGGGCCCCGCGAAACCTGAACCTTTCGCCGGAAGGTCTCCAGCAGGAAAAGGCGGTTCGGTTGGTCAAAACCGGGGAGCGGTTCGAAATTCGCCTGCCGGACGAGAAGAGCGGCAAAGCGGTCGCGCTGGAGGTCTTGCCGAACAGCTTCCTGGAGGCGATGGAGCAGGACGCGGCCCGGGGCATCGCTCAATTCATTGCTACGTATGAAGTTACGGCGTATCGGGGGCGGAATTTCGCTATCGTGCGCGCGTATCGTCGCCAAATTGACAACGGCAACCTCCGGCCGTGATTGCCCTTTTTCTCATGCTGATCTTGAACATGTCAATATCGTCAATTCTCAATTGATCGCCCCGATTGCCCGCTAGATGGCGGGATCCTCGAACCGCGACCACACTAGATGCTGTTGGTCGTCATGCGGGAGTTTATCCCAGATCCGCGCGGAATGGCGCCTCCTTGGTAAACTTGATAAAATTTGACTGGCGGTCCCGCAAGGTTTTGGGGTAAATTCCCGATGCAACGTCTGGTAAAGGCTGTAACGAGCCTCGGTTGTTCGGACGTTATTGACAAGTGGATCCCGGTCGACAGCAGCGCTCACGGACGGGCGCATCAGTACGACCGACCGCATCGACCCGTGCAGGGACGCAAGGGTCGATGCATATTTGCCCGGCCTCGCGAGGTCGGGTCGCCATGAAAAACTGGGTGACCTCATTCGCTTCGCCATCCATCGGCCAAAGCAGCAGTAACGCGTTGGCCCCCTCGCTCGAAACCCAACCACCTGCCCCAAATGGATGCAAGCGAATCGTCACCCAGTTCTTTTTTTCTGAACCCTGCACTGCCTGCCCCCCACCTTCGCGTGCTCAGACCGTCCGCGCATTGAAAACCGCAGTCAGGTCCGCCGAGCGCGTCCGTGTAGCGCCTTCGCCCGAGGCCCGGGCGCGGTAGAATCGCTCCGCACGCCCCGGCAACAGAGCCAGCCCAGGTCAACCTGGGATACCTGGGACCCTCCGGCTCGTTTCCGGCGGCCACCTCTGGAGTCACACCGATGACTCTTCCAACCCTCCTCACGCAGTTCCGTGTGCCGCATTGTTGCCCTTCGCAGCGCATTCACGACGCATGCGGCCGGCTCTCCCGGCGGGAATTCCTGGAGCGCGGCGCCGGCGCCGTCGCGGGCGGCGTCGTGCTGACCCATCTTTCGTGGCCGGCGCTGGCCGGCAGTCCGCCGGAGGACCTGGAGCCGCCGGCCCGGCGGCCGCTCCGCGTGAAGCCCCTGCTGATCTATGAAACGCCGGAGCGACGGGAGCGCACGAGCTGGCGCGGCTGGGGCGGCGTCCAGACGCAGGAAGCCGCCCGCGCCGAAGTGACGCGGATCGAGGGCGAGTTGCAGGCGCTCCGTGCCCGGGCCGATTTTCCGCTTGAGTTTCAGCCCGTAACCGCCATCCGCTCGGCCGCGGAGCTGGAGGGCATTTCGGACCTGGCCGGTGCGGACACGATCCTCGCCTACGCCGCGGGCGGCTGGATGGACATCTTCGATCGACTGGGGAAGCTCTCCAAGCCGCTGATCATCTTCTGCCGCCACCGCTCGGGACCGGTCTACCTCTGGTACGAGATCATCAGCCCGCGCTACCTGCGGCAGCACACGGACGCGCTGGCGGTGGGCGGGATCGACGAAGACGACGTCGTCATCGACAGCCAGGACGAACTTCTGTGGCGGTTCCGCGCGCTCGCCGGGCTCGTCAACACGCTCGGCACGCGGATCCTCGCGATCGGCGGACCGGGGGCCTGGGCGCAGCCGGCGGGCGTCGTGCCGCGGCTGGTCGAGGAGAAGTGGAAGTTCGAGATTCGAACCGTGACCTACGACGACCTGGGCAAGTTGATCACGCAGGCGCGGGCCGATGGGCAGGCGGTTCGCCGCGCCCGCGAGCGCGCCGAGGCTTATCTGAACGCGCCGGGCAATACGCTGGAAACGCAGCCGTCCTTCGTCCACAACGCGTTCCTGCTGGACGACATCTTCCGCCGGATGATGCAGGAGGCCGGGTGTCGGGCGCTCACGATCAACGACTGCATGTCGACGATCATGCCGCTGGCGGAGACGTCGGCCTGTCTGACGCTCAGCACGCTCAACGACGCCGGGTACTTGGCGTTCTGCGAGTCCGACTTCGTGGTCATTCCGGCCGGGGTGCTGCTGGCGAATATCGCCGGCCGACCGGTGTTCCTGAACGATCCGACCTATCCGCACGACGGGCTCATCACGCTGGCGCACTGCACGGCGCCGCGGCGGCTGGACGGGCGGCGGCTGGAGCCCGCGCGCATTCTCACGCATTTCGAATCGGACTATGGGGCGGCGCCGAAGGTGGAGATGGCCCGCGGGCAGGTCGTGACCAACCTGCTGCCCGACTTCAAGCTCCAGCGCTGGGTCGGGCTGCGCGGCGAGATCGTCGACGCGCCGTTCCTCGACATCTGCCGCTCGCAGATCGACATCCGGTTCGCGTGCGACAGCCTGAAGCTGGCCCAGCGCATGCCGGGGTTTCATTGGATGACGGCGTATGGCGATTACCTGCGCGAGACCGGCTATGCCCTCAAGCGCATCCCGATCGGGTGGGAGCTGCTGACGTAGCCCGGCCGCGCGTGTCGCCGGTGACCTCGCATTGTCCGTGGCGTCGCGTGGCGTTCCGTCCTGTCGCGTCGCGCTACGTCCCGTTGCATGGCGTCATGTCTGGTGGCGTTGTATCGCGTCGGGCGGCGTTGCGGGGCGCGTGAACTCGTTGCGTAGTTGACCCGGTGGCAGGGGAGCCATAGCGAAACCGCCGCTGTCCACGGGGGACAACGGCGGTCAAGAGAAGCGGGTGATGGGGCTCGAACCCACGACATTCACGTTGGCAACGTGACGCTCTACCACTGAGCTACACCCGCGCTGCCTGTGCTATGCTATACGCGATTCGGTATCGTACCTCTCGACGCGATTCCTGCAAGGCCCGGCCGCCGAAAATAGCGCTGCGGGCTCGGCGTCTTCGAACAGGCTTCGGCCCGTCCGCCGTCGGCATTGTCGCTATCGGCCGAATCGGACGGCGAGGCGAGCAGCGCGTCGGGTGAAGCCGCGGTCGGCGGGGTTTGACGTCCGCGGGCTGCTGAACTAGCATCCTCCGTCTCGCATTCCCCCCCATCGTCTAGAGGCCTAGGACACCGGCTTTTCAAGCCGAGAACAGGGGTTCGAATCCCCTTGGGGGGAATGCTCGCCGCTTCCCGCCGATTGTCGCAAAGTGCCGCCGCTATCGAGACTTGCGAGCGTTTCCCGCTCCGAAACGAGAGACCGCGCTCCACAGCGGTCGAGGGTGACTGGACTGCCCGGCCCGCGAGTGCCGCGTCGAATGCCGCCGCCCGTGTCGCGTCGGCGGCCTCACTGCTGAGTCTCTCGCCAACTGTTCCGCGCGATGTCACGCAGGGCTTCCAATGCTCCGCTCACGCCGAAGTAGAATACGGCCGCGAGCAGGGCCCCGACCGCGTATACGCCGATGCCGATTGACGCCTGTGCGACGGCGACGACTGCGCTGGCCGCGCAGGCGATGAGGAGAACGACGCCGACCGCATTCGCGCACTGGCCCGCGATGCTCAGCTTTGCGTAGTCAGGAATCCGCTCTGTTTTCTGGAGCGGAGTGAGTTGCGGCCGCTCCTGTATGTCGGTCTCAGGCACGCCCTCCGGTTGAACCGCGGCTACCATAAGACCCTGTCGGCTGGCAATCGCCACGGCGTTATCCCGCGAGTCGGCCGTTACCGTGATCGATCTGCCCTCGCCCGTCGTCTTGTCCGCGCCATCGATAATCCATCGCATGACTGACCCTCGAAGTCGGGGCGCGTCGTCAGATCGGGCGGTCCAATTGTCAATCCGACTATCATCGGCCCCGCGCCGCTTGCGCGAGCAATCACTGCACCGCTCCCGCCGTACGGGTAAATCGGTAACACCGGCGAGCAGATCACGGCTCGGTCTTTTTCGTTTCCGCCTTCGCCTCGGCCTTGGGAAGCTTGTCGAGCAGCTCTTTGGCCTTCTTCGCGAAGCTCGTGTCGCCGTGCTCCTTGAGCACCTTCTCATACCAGGTGCGGGCCATTTCCGGCATTTCCGCGGCCGCGAAGCGCTCCGCGAGGTCCATCCAGCGGCGGGCCTCGTCCTCCGCCCGGATCTTGTCAAGCTGCGTGCGGATCTTGCGATCGGTCTCGATCCGGTCCAGCCCGGTCTTGGCGTCCTTGCCGGCCGGCGAGTCCTTGTACTTCTCGACGCACTGCGCATAAAGCCGCTTGGCGATCTCGTACTTGCCGAGTTCCTCGAATTCGACGGCCTGCTCGTTCAGCAGTTCACCCCGCGCGTTGTCCGTCGCCGTACGGATCAGGTCTTTGAGCTTGCGGTCGCCGTTCATCCGGCCGATCTCGTTGAAGGCGTCGCGGACGACCCCCTGGCGCGAGTCCTGCTCGTTGTTGTTCTGCTGTCCGTCCCGGCGGCGGTTGTTGGCCTGCTTGTCGTCGTCCTCGAACCGGACGGCGATCTGCGAGACGATGTACGCCGCCTTTTCAAGATTGCCGGAGCGCTCTTCTTCGATCGCCTTCTTCAGCCAGTCGGCCGCGAGGCCCTCCAGCTTGTCCATCAGGCTGCGGGCCGCGCCATGGGCTGAGACTTCCTCATCGGTCACCCGCCAAACCGATCGGGCGAGCGTGTAGGCCTTGCCGTATTCACTCTCGTTCAGGAACTTGTCCGCCCGGCGCAGCCGCTGCTCGAGGAGCTTGGCGTTTCCCGCCGCGGGCTTGGTGGCTTCGGAGACCTCGATCAGCCGCTCTTCCAGCCGGTCGTTGGGATCGCCGCGCCACGCGATGTTGCCGAAGGGGTCGATGACGACGACTTCGGGGTGCGACATCGAGCCGTACGCTTCCTGGATGAACCGGAAGCCGACGCCGTAAAACGTGTATCCCTCGGCGAACGGCTCGATATTCCGCTCTTCCAGCGCCTTTTTCGCCCGGTCGGCGTTGTCGCTGGCGATGGAGATGAACCGCACGCCGCTCGCCCGCAGCTTCTTGTCGAGCGCGACCAGTTTCGGGAAGAGGAGCATCGACTCCTGGTTCGTCGTCCGCCAGAAGTAGAGCACGAGGATCCGGCCGCGGTACTTGCGGATCGAGAATTCGACCTCGCCCGTGCCTTCGTTGCGGATCTCGAAGTAATCCTGAGCCTGTTTTCCGATCGTCGTCGGGCCGCCCTGCGCCAGCGCCGGCGACGATCCCAACAGTGCCGACAAACCCGCTGCGACGAAGAGTAGTTTGCGCATTGATCAGCCCTCGGGACCGGCGGAATAGTCCTATTGATGATGATAACGCTCCGGCCGCCCCCGCTCAATTCCACGTCCATTCGCTTCGATTGACAGCGCGGATCAGCCCTCTACCATCCCCTGACGAACGGGAAGTCGATATCCCGTCAGAGAATCCGGTTCGGAGGCCCCGCGGCGATGAAGATCAGCATCACCTACTGCACCCAGTGAAACTACCTCCCCAAGGCCTCCGGTCTGGCGGCCGCGATCAAGGATGCATACGACCTCGAAGCCCAGCTCATCCCCGGCGACGGAGGGATTTTCGACGTGAAAGCCGACGGCAGCCTCCTGTTCAGCAAGAAGCAGGCCGGCCGCTTTCCCGAACACCACGAGGTGCTCGACCGGCTCGGCGCACTGCTCAAGCGCTGAATCAGGCGGGCGGTTGGGCGAGATTCAGAACGCGGAGCGGACTCGATTTGCGGGCCCGGTGACACTGGAACGGCGGACGAGCAGGCACGGCTATCGCCCGAACGCCTCGCTGAGCTCGGCCTGCAGGTTGACCTGGCGGCCGAACAGCACGCGCACCACCCGTCGATCGGCATCCAGGAACCGGATGACCGGGAGGTCGCTCGGGCTGTCCCCGCCGATCGGCGGACCCGATAGCACGTGCGTCAGGCCCCCGCCGCAGGCGTCGATCGCTCGTCGGGCGAGGTTCACGTCCGTATCCAGGTTGATGCACACGATCGCGATGTCGCGGGCCGTTGCCGCCGCCAGCGCCGCGCGAATCGTCGCCATCGACCGCAGCGAACTCACGGACCGAGCTGACCAGAAGACCTCGACCAGCCCGCCTTTTCCGAGCGACTCGCTTTTCACGGCCGTGCCGTCGGGCGCGAGGAGCGACCAGGCCGCGGCGTGCGTGCCGACCCACTGCGCCGCCTGCCGGGCCCGTTCGCGCAGCGTTTCCGCCCGGGCGCGCAGCTCGCGCCGTCGCGACTCGGCCGCGCGCCGGACAGGCGAATCCTCCTCCCGCGGCTCAACATGCAGAAACTCGACCCAGACCCGATCGAGGTTGGAAAGAAGCGTCTCGGGCGACAGCGCTTCCCGCCCCGACCGGGAAATCCACCCCGCCTCCGCGCGCACCGCCGCGAGGTAACGAACGATCTCCTGCCGCCGGCGACCGCACCACGCCTCGCCAAGCGGTGCGGACGCCAGAAACCGGCAGCGCACCTCCGTCTCCAGCGACAAGCCCGCCACGCGCTGCCGTTCCACGACTTCGCGCACCCGCCCGGCCGCAACGTCCCAGATATATTCGCCGGACGCGCGGCGGCCAAGAAAGGCGTCGACACCCTCACGGTCAATGACGTCGTATCGAACGCGACGTATGTCCCCTTCCCCCGTGCCGTCGGAGAGGGACTGCTGCAACGCCCGGCCATTGGCATCGCTGCCGCTGTCCCATCGATCGGCCGGCCCCAGCGCGGGGGCCAGCCCGGGCAGGATCTCCAGAGCGGCGTCCAGTTCGGGGAGCCGGTCCGCGAACTCTGGCGGGCTCCGTCGGCGGCCGGAACGGTCGATCGTCACCGGGCCGGCGTAAAGGATGCCCCGCTCATCGCCCGCCGGCGCAATCTCGATCCAGGCGTCCGCGTCCTCGGTGCGCGTGTCGAGAAACCAGATTCGAATCGTCTGTCGGCCGGAGTGAACCGCCGCGCCGTCGCGCGAAATGTCGAGCTTCCGTTCGTAGGTCCAGCATTCGCCGCGCGGGAGCGCATAGCGAAACCGGTCCTGGCCGGTCGCCGGTGTGCCGGCCAGCAGAAGGAGCACCGCGCCGCACAGGCACCGCGGCACCCGGGGGCGCACGCCCTACTCTCCGCCGGGCTGCGGCGCGGATTGGCCGGCCTCTGTCGCGGCGGGCGCAGGCTCGACGTCGGGCTCGGGCGGAGCGCTGGGCGACCGGCTCTCGACGCCCGCACCGATCGCGTCGTGGTCGTAGCCGAGAATCTGGCGGCTCAGACGGCCGTCGCTCTCCATCGCCATCCACGGCGGCGTGACGACCAGGCTCACGGGCAGGCCGAACCAGTTCAGCATGTGCCGGGCCAGGCCGTAGGGCATCGCCACGTAATCTTCCCAGCCGATGCGGTACTTGTCGCTGCCGTCGTGGCCGGAACCCTTGTCCTCGAACGGGTCCTCGAAGTACAGCGGCGTGTGGCGGACCGCGCCGGACTCGACGCCGGGCGTCATCTCCGGCCAGCCGCGAACACGGGCCGCGCTGGGCGTCATCCGTGCGTACACGTCCGCCATGGTCGCGGAATTCCAGTCGGACTTCGCGGCCGGACTGTCCTCGGCCCAGTAGTTGTGGGCGCAGCCCGCGCCGGCCAGCAGCGCGCCGGCCGCGAGCGCCAGGCTACTCGTCACGCAGATGTTCGATCGCATAGTTCGTCGGTTCCTTCGTGATCGCGATGTCGTGCGGGTGAGATTCCGCGACGCCCGCGCCGGTCACGCGCACGAATCGGCCGGTCGCCCGCAGTTCCTCGACGTTCGTCGCGCCGCAGTATCCCATGCCCTGGCGCAGTCCGCCCACAAGCTGGTACACATATTCGCCGAGCGGCCCGCGATAGGGCACGCGGCCTTCGACGCCCTCGGGGACCATCTTCTGCGGCGGCGCGTCGACGGATTGATTGTATCGGGCGGCGCTGCCGCGCGACATCGCCCCCACCGAGCCCATGCCGCGGTATTCCTTGTATCGGCGTCCCTTCCAGATCACGAGCTGGCCCGGCGATTCGTCCATGCCCGCGAAGAGCGAGCCGATCATCACACAGTGGGCCCCCGCCGCGATCGCCTTGGTCAGATCGCCGCTGAAGCGGATCCCCCCGTCCGCGATGATCGGCACCTGGCTTACCGCCGCCACGTCCATCACCGCCGTGATTTGCGGCAGGCCGACGCCCGTGACCACGCGGGTCGTGCAGATCGCACCCGGGCCGATGCCGACCTTCACCGCGTCCGCCCCGGCCTCGACCAGGTCCTTGGCCGCCGCGGCCGTCGCGATGTTTCCGGCGATGACCTGGATCGCGTGCCGTTTCTTGACCTCGCGGACCGTCTCGATGATCGCGTCGCTGTGGCCGTGGGCGGAGTCGAGCACGAGCACGTCCACGTCGGCCCGGACCATCGCCTCGGCCCGCTCGAAGTCGTGGGCGCCGATCGCCGCGCCGACGCGGAGGCGGCCGCGGGCGTCCTTCGATCGGTGCGGGAATTCGCGGGAGCGCTCGATATCGCGCATCGTGATCAGGCCGGCGAGCTTGCCGCGGTCATCGACGAGCAGGAGCTTCTCGACCTTGGCCCGGGTGAGGATCTTGTCGGCTTCGTCGAGCGTCGTCGCGGGCGGGGCGGTGACGAGGGCGTCCCTGGTCATGACCTCGCCGATGGTCTTTTCGCCGGGGTCGAGGAATTTCAGGTCGCGGCGGGTGAGGATGCCCACGAGGCGGCCGTCGGCCTGCGTGATCGGGATGCCGCTCACGTTCTGGAGCCGCATGACCGTCTGGGCCCGCTCGATGGAGTCTTCGGGCCGGAGGGTGATCGGGTCGATGATGACGCCGCTTTCGCTGCGTTTGACCTTGCGCACCTCGCGCAGCTGCTCCTCGATCGTCAGGTTGCGGTGGATGACGCCGATTCCGCCTTCCTGGGCGAGCGCGATGGCGAGGCTGCTCTCGGTCACGGTGTCCATCGGCGCGGAGATCAGCGGGATGTTGAGGCGGATCTCGCGGGTCAGGTGCGTGCTGACGTCGATGTCGCGCGGGTGGATGTGCGCCCGCGCGGGCACGAGCAGGACATCATCAAAGGTGAAAGCGTCGCCGACGATCTTGGACGGACATCCCCGGTCTGCCATGTGTCCATGATACGCGCGGGCGGGGGAACGTCAATTTCCGTCGGAAGTTCATGGACGAGTCCCGCATTCAGCGCCGGCGTTGCCGCCGTCGGGGCTTGGCGCGCGCGGCGTCGCGATCGTTCCGGCGCTTTCCCCCTCCGCGCAACCGGTTACGATGACGACATGAGTCAAACGGCCAGCAAACAGCTCGAAACCGTGGAGCCCATCGGCAAACGCGTCCTGATCCGCAAGGACCAGGATAAGAAGACCACCAAGGGCGGCATCCAGCTTCCCGGGAACATCGAGATCCCGACCATCACCGGCCGCGTCGTCGCCGTCTCCGCCCAGATCGAGCGCGACGAGGATTACCCCATCCGCCAGTACGACAAGATCCTCTTCAACCCCAAGAACGCGATCCCGGTCGACTTCGAGGGCGACAACCGGCTCTTCGTCATCCCCATCGAAGACATCGTCGCCGTCTTTCGCCGCGGCAAGGACGCGGAATAAGCCACGCCCGATACGCCGACTCGTGCGAGTCGCCTTGCCGAACGGCGCACGCTGCCCGATCATCGCGGCCACGGAGACAGCGACCTCATGCCGGCCCAGATTCTCGATGGCAACGCCTTCGCCGCGGAGATCCGCAACGAGGTCAGTGCGCAGATCGCCGCGCATACGCATTCGCACGGGCCGATCCGCCTGGTCTCCGTGCTCGTCGGGGACAATCCCGCGGCCCTGATCTACGCCGAATCGCAGAAGAAGCGCTGCCTCCAGGCCGGGATCCTGCATGACCTGCTGCAACTGCCCGACGACATCGGCCAGGCCCAGCTCCTCGCCGAGATCGACCGCCTGAATCACGACGCCACTGTCACCGGCATCATGGTCCACCTCCCGCTGCCGACCTGGATCGACGCCGCAACCGTCCAGTACCGCATCGACCCCTATAAGGATGTTGAGGGCGTCAACCCCGCGAATATCGGCCTGCTCTTCTACGACGAGCCGATCATCGCCCCCTGCACCGCGCTGGCCGTCGATGAAATGATCCGCCGCAGCGGCGTCCAGGTATATGGCGCGAACGCCGTCGTCGTCGGCCAGAGCCGCATCGTCGGCCGGCCGGTGACGATGTTCCTGACGACGCAGATGGCCACGGTGACGGCGTGTCACGCGGCCACGCGTGATCTGGCGGCTTTTACGCGAACTGCGGACATTCTGGTCGTTGCGGTCGGCAAGGCCCGGCTCGTCGGCGGGGCGATGATCAAGCCAGGGGCCCTGGTGATCGATGTCGGCATCAACTCCATCCGCGAGAAGAACGCGGCCGGCGAGGAAGTGCGACGCACCGTCGGCGACGTCGATTTCGATTCAGCGGTGCAGGTCGCGGGGCATATCACGCCGGTTCCGGGCGGGGTCGGGCCGCTGACGGTGGCGATGCTCCTGCGGAATACAGTTCTGGCGGCCAGCAAGCAACTGGATCGGCGTCTGTAAGGCGCGGGGCCGGGCAACGGGTGCGAGGCATTCCTGGCGGCAAAAGCGATCCCGCGCCGCGTGGGCGGCTCCGCGCGACGCGAGCCGGCTGCTGCACTTCGCCCCAAAGGGGCTCAATAGCCAGAGCCCGGGGCAACGCCCCGGGGACCTGAGACCTGAGTCGCGAAACACTAAAGCCCTGAAGGGGCGCTCCAACGCCGCCGTTGGAGCGCCCCTTCAGGGCTTTCCAATTCGGTGAGTCGCAACCCAGGGCGTTGCCCTGGGCTGGGGCTAGGCTGCACCGTTGGTGCGAATCAGCCGCTCCAACCCTGCCGCTCGTTGTCCATTGTTCGCCACTACGGTCACGCGCCCCCCGGCCCACGCGGCCGGGCGCGGTCGATTGACGGGCCGGGGCGTCGGGTCTACGCTTTGGGCGTGCCGAAATTGGGCGATTTTCCCGGCATTTTGGACCTCCGCGAGTAAGACATGATCAAGAGTCGATTTACGCTGCCGCTGGGCGCTGCGGCGCTGACCCTGGCAGGCACGCTCCTGCTGGCGGGCTGCGGCAAGGGCGACGAGCAGACGACGCGATTTAACACCGTCCTGGGCGATTCCGCGGCGCCGACCTCGCCCGGCGTCATCGACCGGGGCATCCTCTCCGACCCCGCCAACTACAAGCCGGCCGCCCGCAGCGGCGATCTCGGCGCGGGCGGCGGCGGTGCGCCGTCGGGCGGCGGCGATGTCGCGGCGGACGCGTCCCTGAGCCCGGAGGCCCAGGCCGTCGTCCGGTCGATCACCGTCATGACCGAAGACGTCTTCGCCATGAACGCCGCGGGCGTGATGGCCGGATTCGACCCGGCGCAGATCGAGGCGCTGACGAAGAACGACTTCGAGTCCTCGCTGAGCAACCTCTTCTCGGCCGTCGACCTGACCTACAAGACGATTAAATCCAAGCTCCCGCCGGATCAGCAGGCGGCGCTGACGACCGTTTTCTCGCTGGCTCCGAAGGCCGTGCAGGTGCTCAGCGGCCGCCCGCGCGTCGAATTCTCCGAGGACGGGACGACCGCGACCGTGTTCAACGATCCGCCGTCGCCCGAAGCCATCAAGGCGTTCGTCTCGGCGAACGCGCAGCCGATCATCGACGCCGCGCGGACGATCGCGTCCTCCGGGTGGGCGCCGATCGACTCCGAGCAGGTCGGCATGATCGAAAGCCTGACGCCCGAGAACCTCCCGGCGATGATCGAGCCGATGCTCGCGGGCCTCGAGGCTGCCCGGACCGCGGCGGAAGCCGCCGGCGGAGCGCCTCAGGGCACGAAGATGAAAAAGGTGGGCGACCGCTGGGTCGTCGTGCTGCCCGGCGCTGTGAACGAGGAGCTGGCCGACCTGCTCAAGGAGGGCGTCGACCTCGCGCGCGAGGCCCTGACCGCGATGCAGGCACAGATCGATGCCGCGCCGGCGCTGAATCAGGAACTCGTGCAGCAGATTTCGGCCAACCTCATGACGGGAACTCTACCGCAGTTCATGGGTTGGTTCGGCCGCTTCCAGGCCATGATGATGGAGATGGGCGGCGAGGCCGGCGAGCAGCCGCCCGCGACCGAGCCGGCGGAGGAGAAGCCGCCGGTGAATCCGCGCCAGCCGAGCGGCGGCGACGGCCCGATCAACCCGTAAACCGGTCCGGCCGTTGCCGGGCACTGTTTCCCGCCCCGACAGGATGTGGCTCCGGCGGGACTCGCTCGTCCGACGCGGCCGGCGGCCGCGGAAGCAGAGGATCGTCCATGCCCAGCGGCGCAGCGACGGAACGTCGGCTCATTTCCAGCCTCCAGCCCGGCGAACACGTCGAGGACCAGGTATTCCTCATCGCCCAGAAGGACCTCCGCACGACCACTGGCGGCGGGCTTTACATCCACGCGGTGCTGGCCGACCGCAGCGGACAGATGCTCGCCCGGATGTGGAACGCCTCGCAGACGATCTACGACTCCATGCCCGAAAGCGGTCC
Organism: Planctomycetota bacterium; assembly: GCA_045863555.1. Classification (GTDB taxonomy): domain Bacteria; phylum Planctomycetota; class Phycisphaerae; order UBA1845; family Fen-1342; genus JACRLV01. The sequence goes on from BTUU01000010.1 coordinate 152,761, forward strand.
GATGCGCGTCCGCGGGCGCGTCGAGAGCTACAAGGGCAAGCCGCAGTTCATCATCGACGGCGTCCGCACGGTCGAGCCGGGCGAGGTGAATGCGAAGGACTTCCTGCCGCACACCGAGCACGACGTCGAGAAAATGTGGGCGCGGCTCCTCGAAATCCTGCGAGGCATCCGCAACCCCGACCTGCTCGCGATCGTCGCCGCGTTCATCAACGACAAAGCGTTCGCGGCCGCGTTCAAGGAGGCTCCGGCCGCGCGAACGAACCACCACGCGTTCATCGGCGGCCTGCTGGAGCACACGCTCGGCCTGCTGGAGCTGGCGGTGCTGGTGCTGCCGCGCTATCCGCGGGTGAGCAGCGATCTCGTCCTCGCGGGCATCTTCCTTCACGACGCCGGAAAGACGGCCGAACTGAGCTTTTCGACCAGCTTCAACTACACGACCGAGGGCCAGCTCCTGGGCCACATCGTGCAGGCGTCGCTCTGGGTGCAGGAGAAGGTCCGGCAGATCGAGGCGCAGACGGGCAAGCCGCTCTGCCGCGAGACGGTCACCGCCCTGCTGCACATCATCGTCGCCCACCACGGCAAGTACGAATTCGGCAGCCCCAAGCTCCCCGCGACGGCCGAAGCGATCATGGTGCACCACATCGACAACCTCGACGCAAAGCTGACGATGCTCTTCAGCGCGATCGACGCCGACCCGGACGAGACCAGCGAGTGGACGGCCTGGGTGACGCCGCTGGAGACGAAGGTCTACAAGGTCGACCCGACGCGGCGGTAGCGAATTCTCACGGGGGACGTATGGGGCCCCTCCGGCCCGCGATCCGTCGTCCCGTATGCTAAGATAACACGTGACCCGCATGGTCCGGAGTCTGGAGGGCACATGGGTTACGGCGATTTCATCACGGTCGACCCGCGAATCTGCGGGGGCGAGCCGGTTCTTCGCGGGACGCGCGTGCCCCTGCGGACGATCCTGGGCAGCCTCGCCGAGGGTGACTCAATCGAGCAGATCGTGCGGTCGTTCCCCACAGTGACGGAAGAGGCGGTTCGGGCGGTCATTTCCTTCGCCGCGGCGTCCGCGTTTGACGACCTTCCGACGCCTGGTGCAAAGGCGCCCGTTTGAACATCAAGCTGGACGAAAACCTGCCGGCGGAGTTGTCCGAATGGCCCCGCTCGCGGGCGGCCGATTGGTGTTCGTATCCCGAGCATCGGCTCGAAATGTCAGGAGAAATTACGTTGTAGGCCTGATATCGGCGGATTACCATGGGCGGCCGCGTGGCCCACGATTGGGAGGTCAGCATGGCTCAAGGTTCACTGGCCGGTTTCTGGCCGTTTCGTCAACGTAGGGCTTTCCCCTGCGCACGCGGTGTGCGTTTCGGATCAGTCACCGTCGCCGTCGTCGCCGTCGTCGCCGCGTCGCTGCTGTCCGCGACGGCGACCGCAGCCGCCACGTTTGACGATCGCAAGGACCTTACCGGAATCGTGACGGACGCCGGCGGTAAGCCGCTGAAGGACGTGACGGTAATCATCTCGACGGCTGCCGTACGCCGCGGTACGAGCCCCTACTGACCGAGCTGCTATCCGGATTGCGGCAAGCGCGCCGCAACCGACGAACGCGGGTCGTTCGTCCTCCAAGCGCTTGATCCCGAACTGCTCTTCAACTTGCTCGTGGTTGCCGAGGGATACGCACCGCAGTTCGTCAAGCGGGTCGATCCCGCGTCCGGGAAGCTCGAAGCGCGGCTCGAACCTCTTCCGCCGCTTCCATCGGATGCCCGCCAGATCATCCGCGGCCGCGTCATCGGTCCTGATCGGCAGCCGATCGTCGGGGCGTCGGTGGCGCCATCCTTTGCCTACTACCTTGACGGAACCGGCATCTCTACGAGCGAGGGCGTCGATCGAATCTCGATCACGAATTCGCGTGGCGAATTCCTGCTTCTCTCGAAAAAGCCGCTCAAGGCCGTCAGCCTCTGGACCACTGCGCCGGGTTTTGTTACACGCAATCTCGATCAGGCACCCGTCGGCGGCGATCCGATCGAGATCCGCATGATCATCGGTGCGACGGTGCGTGGCCGCGTCATGGAGGACGGCCGACCGAGGTCCGGCGTCGCCGTCGGGCTCGTGCAGGTCGATCGGCGCATGGACAAGTTTGTCGGCGACTACTCGATCGGCACTGACGAGAACGGTTACTTTTTCTTCAACAATGTGGCTCCAGGTTTCGAGTATTACATCTACGGCATCATGGACTCATTTCGTGACCGGAACCGGGTCATCGAGGCACGCAAGATCACCGTCGGCGCGGACAACAGCCGCCTCGACGCCGGCGAACTGACAGTCTCGAAGGGCTGCCGCATTCGAGGCCACGTCCAGCTCTCCGACGGCGCCGCCATCCCCCCCGACACCCGATTGCTGCTCTCCCGGGAGGGCGCGTGGGATACCCAGTTCGTGGTTCTCGACGAGCAGGGCCGCTTCGAGTTCGCGGGCGCGCCGCGTGAGACCATCTCGCTCGTGCTGCGTATCAAGGGCTATCGCTATTCCCGCGCAAATCCGAATTACGATTCACTCCGCGGTTGCCTGATGGGAACCATCGACGGCGACGTCAACGATCTCCTGCTTCTGATGGAACCCGGCGAGCACAAATTCGAAAGTGACGCCAACCATGTGAGTCCCGCCGAGAAGCCCTTTCGCAGCGTAAGCCGACCCGCGGCGCCGTGAGCCGCACTGACGTTTTGCGTATTGCCGCCGTCTCCGCAAGAATGACCCACACAGTAACGGCGCATCGCGCCGGGGGTCTTGCTTGCATCCTGACGCCCTTCGAAACCTGCTGGACGCCGTCGCCGCCGGGCAGCTTTCGCCCGCCGCGGCCGTCAGGAAGCTCGAAACCCTTCCCTTCGAATCGCTCGAACACACCACCCTCGACCACCACCGCGCCCTGCGCTGCGGCTTCCCCGAGGTCATCTTCGGCCTCGGAAAGACTCCCGCGCAGGTCGCCGCGATCTTCGCCCGCCTGGCCGCGCGCGGCGGCAATGTCCTCGCGACCCGCGTCGCGCCGGAAGCGGCGAAACTCGTGCAGCGCCGCCACCGCGCCGCCGTCCACGAGCCCGTCGCCCGTACGCTCACGCTCCGCCAGATTCCGCCAGAATCCGCTGAGGGCGACCCATTCGTCGCCATCGTCTGTGCCGGAACCGCCGACTTGCCCGTGGCCGAAGAGGCCCGCATCACCTGCGAGATCATGGACCGCCGGACGGAGACGTTCTACGACGTCGGCGTCGCGGGGCTCCACCGCCTGCTCTCGCGCCTGGAGCGCCTGCGCGAGGCGGCCGCGATCGTCGTCGTCGCCGGCATGGAAGGTGCACTCCCCAGCGTCGTCGGCGGCCTCGTCGCCGCCCCGGTCATCGCCGTGCCGACCAGCGTCGGCTACGGCGCGAGTTTCGGCGGCCTCGCCGCGCTGCTGACCATGCTCAACAGCTGCGCCTCGGGCGTCTCGGTCGTGAATATCGACAACGGCTTCGGCGCGGGCTACCAGGCCTCTCTCATCGCCGACCCGCCCCGAACCCGCCCCCCCGCCGCCCGGGACCAGCCCTCAGCACGGACCCGCCGCGAAAAAACCGATCGCGCCCCCCGCCGCCGCTCTTAGCCCGCCTCGGCCGCCCTGCCGATAGACTATGAAGGTCTCCGGCTGGGCCGCCGAGGTGCCGCATGTCATCCAACCCGCTGCCGAAGATCGTTGACGATCTCCCGCTCCTGCCCGCGCGCGATGCCGCCGTGCACAAGCACATGCTCGGCCGCATCGGCATCATCGCCGGCAGCCGCTGCATGAGCGGCGCGGCCGTCCTCTGCGGCCTCGGGGCCCTTCGCGGCGGCGCGGGACTCGTGCGGGTCTTCTGCGCCGAGTCGATTGTTCCACTCGTCAGCTCGGCCGAACCATCGCTCATGACCGTGGCCCTGCGCGAGACCAAGGACGGCGAAATCCGCGCCCACGCCGTCAAGCTCGCCGAAGAGCAGTTGAAATGGCCGACCGTCATCGCGGCCGGGCCCGGCATCGGCCTCGGCGAAGAGCAGGCCGCACTGATTCGTAACCTCATCACCGCGTTTCCCGGCCCGATGATCGTCGATGCCGACGGTCTCAACGGCCTCGCGGGTCCGGGCGGCGAGTCGTGGCTGGAAGCGGAGCGCGAGGAACCGATCGTGCTTACGCCGCACGCCGGTGAATTCAACCGCCTCGCCCGTACCTTCGGTATCGACCCGCTGGCCGACTCCAGCGACGAGGCCCGCATCCGCGCCGCGCACGCCCTATCCTCACGCACCGAGACGATCGTCGTGCTGAAGGGGCCGCGCACCGTCGTCTGCACGCCGCGCCAGGCCTATGTGAACTCGACGGGCAATCCCGGCATGGCGGCGGGAGGCATGGGCGACGTTCTCACCGGACTCATCGCCGCCCTCATCGGCCAGGGGATGCCCGCCTTCGACGCCTGCCGCCTCGCCGTCCATGTCCATGGACTGGCCGGCGACCGGCTCGCAAAGCAGATTGGCCCGGTCGGGTTTCTCGCGCGCGAGCTGGCCGACGAACTCCCGGCCGCGATCCTGGCGGCGCTGCCGGGGCGGATCGGGTTCCGGTGATGCGCAGCGCGCATGTAACAACACCGTAACGGTAACTCCCCGCCGAAATACGCCAATTTCCCGTTTCGAAACCGCGCACGGACAGCGCCGGAGCGTAATTGTGTATTCGACAGCCGCAGCGGCGCGGCGGCGCAGTCCTGCGACGGCGTGAAGCGCGGCCGCCGCGCGCCGGCGTCGTGATTCTGCGCGGTTGAGCGAAATTTCACGCGGCGACGGAAAATCGTCCTGGGTCACTTCGCGCAGCGTCCTCGCGGCTGCGGATCTTCGCGCGTTTTTCATCGCGCCTTATTCCGCAAATGCGCGGGTTTCGACACAAAATGGATTGAAGTTCGAAAATAGGTTGACAGAATCCGCGACCGAGAGGAAATTAGGCGTCCGACAAGCGGTGTGGTCTCGATCTTGCATAACAGGGTCATCCAGCCGCAACTCAGCGGCGCGCTTGAGAGGGCGCACCGATCGCACGTCCCACGAGAATTGGAGGCTCGCTATGTCACGTCGGACCACGCTGTTCAGAATGGCCGTACCGGCGCTCGCGCCGCTCATCGTCTTTCTTTTCGCGGGGTGTCCGCTCTTCCCCGGGCTCAATGGGAACGAGAACACCAACTCGGCTGCGAACGAAAACACGAACGCGGCCACGAATGAAAATGCGAACACGACACCGGCCAAGGGCAACTCCGGCCTGACCGGCAAGTTCGTCGGCTCGGAGCGCTGCTCGCTCTGCCATGTGAATGTCCATACGAACTGGTCGAACACGCTCCATGCGGGCGCTCTCGAGACGCTCGAGTCCATCGGCCAGGGAAGCAACTCGGCCTGCCTGGCCTGCCACACGGTCGGCTTCGGTCAGGAAGGCGGCTACGTCAGCCGCGCGACGACCGACGCGCTCGCGGGCGTCGGCTGCGAGTCGTGCCACGGCCCCGGCGGCGACCACGTGTCGAACATCGAGGACGCGAGCCTGCGTCCGCCGAAGAACATCGCCGCGTCGGTCTGCTCGGGTTGCCACACGGGCGAGCATCACCCCACCGGTGAAGACTGGGCGCTCTCCCGTCACGCCCAGATTCAGCCCTCGCTCGTCGAGGAATTCCACGAAGGCGTGAACGCGTCGAGCTGCGGCGTCTGCCACTCGGGCGACGTCTTCGTGGCCAAGCTCAACGGGGAAACGGTCGGCGCGGACTTCCTCGCCGGCAAGACCGAAGAGGAAATGAACCCGATCACGTGCGCCGTCTGCCACGACCCGCACATGAAGACCAACAACGCCGCCACGCCGGAAGACGGCCGCGACTACCAGCTCCGCTTCCCGCAGATCAAGTACACGACGCCTACGAACACGCTCGAAGCGGCCCAGGATACGACCCGCTTCAACCTCTGCGGCCAGTGCCACCACGCCCGCAACCGCGTCTGGACCGACTCCTCGCGCGAGCCGCACCCCAGCGACCAGGTCAACGTGTTCTTCGGCGAAATGCCGCTCCCCGCGTCCAAGCCTGATCCGATCATTCCGAGCCGGCCGTCGGTCCACCTGAACGCCGCCGAGCAGTGCTCGACCTGCCACGTCGTCCGCACGCCGTTCGTCGAAGGCATCGCCCCGGCCGTTTCGGGTCACACCTTCGAAGTCAACTTCGACGGCTGCGTCGACTGCCACGGTTCGGCCGAAGCGGCTGAATCCAAGCTCGAGGGTCTGAAGGCGGAACTCGACTTCCGTGCCGAATTGCTGAAGGACGCCTTGGATGAATGGGCGCTCGCGAACGACATCGACGGCAAGGGCGTTCTGAGCTGGGAATACACCAGCGAAGGCGGCCCGGCCAGCTCGGGTCAGAGCAAGGTTCCGGATGGAATCAAGAAGGCCCGGTTCATCTACTACTACGTGATCGCCGGCGGCGGCAGCGGCGCTCACAACCCCGATTACGTCCGTGAAGGCCTCCAGCTCGCTCTCGAATACGTGGAGACGGCCGGACCGCGCCTCCCGTAAGAGGCGGCAAACCGGCTGCTGAGTGCGGTAATTCAAGCGGCACAACCGGCGAACCTTCGCCGGTTGTGTCGCTTCCGTTTCATCGTGGATTCGCAGGCGTGTCTGGGCCGTCGCCGCGCACCACGCTATCGATTCGTCGTCACGAAGTGAGATTCGACATCGAGCAGCGCCTCCAGCGCAGCCGCATTGCTTTCGGCTGTGCGTAGGCGCTCGGGCAGGTCGTGCGAGAAGAGCAGGCCGAGCCGGGCGAGGATCTGGAGGTGCCGCCGCTCATCGTGGGCGCAGACGAGCACGAACAGGTCCGTCATCCGCCCGTCCGGCGCGCCGAAGGCGATGCCCGCGGGAACCCGGGCGATGCACACCAGCGGCTCGGCCGTCGCCAGCGGCAGGGGACGACGCGGGTGCGGAAAAGCGAAGCCGCCCGCGAGACCGGTCGAGCAGAGTTCCTCGCGTTCGGCGAGCGCCGTATGGAGCGCGTCCGCGTCGTAAAGCATCCCCGTTCGTTCGACGAGGTTGACCAATTCGCGCAGGACCGACGCGCGGGAGCGCGCCGGCAGAAAGATCTCGACGGCCTCGGTGGGGATCAGTTCCCCCAGCAGCGGCGCGCGGTCCGGGTCGTCCGACATCGCCTTTTCCAGATTCCGCAGATGCTCCTCGCCCAGCGAGTGCATTTCGCGCTGGAGCCAGTCGAGCATCGCGGCCTGGTTGAAGCGCCACTGGCCGCCGACGAGCTGCCCCGGGAGCTGACCGCGATCCGCGAGCCGGCGGACCTCGCGCGCGTCCATGCCGATGTGCCGAGCGAGCTGGTCGATGGTCAGGTTGCGAAAGGGCATGCGCGCGGCCACTCCCCGCGGCGCAGGACCGGCGACCCCAAGGCTCCGGCGGGCGATTGCGGGGTTGGCGGCCGGCGCGCGGCCGGCGCGACCCGCAGACCGTCCGCGGAAATCAGTCGCGCAGAATGCGGGAGACGATGTAGAGCACGCCGCCCGCGGTCACGACCGACGAAACGGAGCCGATGGCCACGGCGTTCTGAATGCAGGCGGTCGTCTGGAGCAGGACCGAGCCCGAAAGAACCGCCGCGATCCACTTTCTGCGCAAACGCTGAAGCATGGGTATCATTCCTGTCGCTGGTGACTACTGCCGCGATCCGGAACGCGAACTATCGCCCGGCTGGGGCGGGCCGTCAAATCCGGTCGGCGGGGCTGTTTTTTGGCTGCCGGACGCTGCGCCGGTCGTCTATCCGGGAAGAAGGGCTCATTTCAGAAAGGGAGACCGAGATGCGAAGTCTGCTGAAACTCTCATGGGCGGCGCTGCTCCTCGCGGTTGCCGCGCCCGCGTCCGCCGACGATGTCGATGTGGTGAAGATCCTGAAAGACGTCGATGCGACCACCAAGACGGTGAAAGCCGTCTCCTACAAGGCCGAGGCGTGGGTCCAGGACCCGGCCGGCAAACGCATGCGGCCGATCAAGGCCGCCGTGAAGCTCCAGGCCAAGGAGCGCAGCGAAGATCCGCCGATGTTCACCGTCGAGGGCGAGGCCAACGACGGCGACGAAGTGCTGAAGTTCCAGGCCGTCTACAACGGCAAGGACATGATGATCGTCGACTCCGAAATCAAGAAGGTGAAGATCATGAAGATGGACGAGGCCGAGCAGGAAACCGGCCCGTTCCAGATGGTGTGGATGCGCGAGTTCACGCATCCGACCCCGTTCACCGATGAGATCAACGCCGACAAGCAGACCTACGAGGGCAAGAAATCCATCAACGGCGTCGAGTGCCACGTCATCCTCGTCAAGTACAAGGGCATGCCGCAGGAAGCACGCTGGTTCTTCGGCGTCGAAGACAAGCTGCCGCACCGGGTCGAGCGCATGATGGAAGGCCGGCCGGGCGCGCAGGTCATGGAACTCGCCGACGTGAAGACCGTCGACTCCTTCGACGAGAAGACGTTCGCCGTAAAGGCCCCGGAAGGCTACGAGGATGACTCGCCCGGCCTGCTCCGGCCCGGTCGACCCGCGCCGGAATGGACGCTCAAGGACGCCGACGGCAAGGACGTGGCCCTGAAGGATCTCAAGGGCAAGGTCGTCGTGCTCGACTTCTGGGCCACGTGGTGCGGACCCTGCAAGAAGGCGATGCCGCTCGTCCAGAAGCTGCACGAGACCTACAAGGACAAGGGCCTCGTCGTCTTCGGCGCGAACTGCTGGGAAAACAAGGACAAGGACCCCGCCGCGTTCATGAAGGAAAACGGCTACACCTACGGCCTGCTCCTGAAGGCGGACGACGTCGCCAAGGCGTACCGCGTCAAGGGAATCCCCACGTTCTACGTCATCGGCAAGGACGGCAAGATCGTCTATTCGGCCGTCGGTCTCGCGCCCGAGCGCGAGGCGGATCTTGAGGAGACGATCAAAACGGCGCTCAAGTAATCGCACCGACGGCGAACCATACGCGCACGCAGGAAAACGGGCCGCCGGGCGGGGTGGGGTGGACAAAAAGCCCCGCGGGCCGGGTTTAAACCGGGGGCAACCCCCGGGTGAAAACCCCCCACAAAACCA
>BTUU01000010.1:161890-217873 GCA_045863555.1 Planctomycetota bacterium
TATTTTATCCGCCCCGCGGGCTAACTTTCCGCGCCCGATGTAACCGGGGCGGCGGGGGGTTTTCTTTTCTTTACCCCCCCCGGCGGCCGTGTTTCATCGCGGGGCATCCGCCTGGGTCACTCGCCCGCAAAGACCATGTAGCTGATCGCAAAGTAAGGGTCGAGGATCGGAAGCGGCGCACCCCCGCCCGTAAAACCCGTCCGTTGCGGCGTCGGCTGGCTCGTCGGCGTAACGGACGGTGCGGATGTCTGCGCCGTCAGAAAGATGAAACTGCCCGAGCCCGAAAACCCCGTCGGCAGGTCGTGCGTGTGCGTCATGTCATGATCGTGCGGCGGCAGTTCCGACTCCGAGAGCGTGTGCGTCGGAGACCCGCCCTGCGACGCCGCGTACCCCTCGACCTGCGTCGCCAGCGCCCCCGACGAGAGATACGCGCTCGCGCCCATCGGCGTACGGTCGCGGAAGTCGGGCAGTCGAAACGTCGTCGATCCGTCCCCCGCCCCGAACCGCTCGCCGATCACCGAGAACAGCTGCGGATAGCGCGATCGGGCCACAAGGCTCCCATCGCACGCCAGCCAGCCCGCCGGCGGAGCGTCAAACGGGCCCGCCCACATCACCACCTGACCGATCAGCCCCGCTCCCGGAGGCCCCGGCGGTCCGGGCGGGCCGGCCGGTCCTGCCGGACCCGGTGCACCGGCGAGCCCGTCTTTCCCCGGCGAACCCTCCGGGCCCGGATTCGGGTTCAGAAACACGATCGTCACCCGTTCGCCGGTGCCGTTCGCGATAATCTGGTCCAGTTCCTCGGCCGTCAGTTCCCGGCCGGTCTGGTTCTGAATGACGGGCGACTCCTCCGTCGCGGCAGCGCCGAGATCCTGGGGGATGCAGGACATCCGCGCCTGCGAAATGGCGAGCAGCCCGACTGTCCCCAGCGCGATCGGGTAGACGGAACCGCGGCGGCGACGACTGAAGCGGCGCATGGCGACCTCCCACGGGCCCGCGCACGATCGTGGCGGCCCTGGACGTGCTATCGGAAGCCGGACGGCCCGCGATTGAGCCTCCCCCCCGGCCGTTCCCGCCGGGCCGCAACCCTGGCCGGGATCGAGGGTAGGTATTTTCGGGAACCGAACCGCCGGCCCGAGCGTCGTACTCTCCGGCCGGCCCGACTTGCCGAGCCCTGATTAGCAACGAGAGCGAATCCCCGCCGAATCGGAGTCCGCCATGACACGCTCCCTCCACTGGCTCATCGTCGCGTTTCTAAGTTCCGTGATTCCATTGGGTTCGGCGCAGGCGCCGGACGCCAGCCCGCCGCAGCCCGCCCGCCCGGATGTCGAACAGCCTGACCCGTCCGCCCTCGCGGACCAGCGGATCGACGAAGACCTTCGCAGCCGTGACTACGCGGCCGCGATCGCGAAAATCGATGCCGCGCTGAAAGACGCCCGGCCCGAGGCGCGCGAATACCTCCTCTACAGGCGGGGGCTGGCGCTTTTCCTCAGCGGCAAGCACGCCGAGGCGATCGCCCAGTTTGAGTCGCAGGTGAAGGACTTTCCCCAGGGCCTGTGGCGCTCCAAGGCCCTTTTCCGCAAGGCCGACGCCCACGCCGCGCTCAAGCAATTCGACGCGGCCGAGGCGATCTACGCCGACGCGGTCCGGGAGATCGTGGGCGACGCCCGGAAGGCGCGGATCGCGCAGGTCTATCTCGACTTCGCCGAGGAGTACTTTGCGCCCAAGGACAGCCTGATCGCCCCGGATTTCGCGCGGGCGAAGGTCTTCTACGACAAGGCGCTGGAGCTGGAGCCGGGCGAGGCCCTGCGCGACACGATTCTCTTCCGGCGGGCCAAGTGCAACGAGCGGCTCGGGGCGTGGGCCGAGGCCATCGCCCAATACGAGCAATATCTGCTCATTTTCGACCCCATGCACCGCGAGTTGCACAAGCAGCGCAACGCCGGCACCCCCCTTCCGCCGGCCGCGACGAAGGCGGGGGCGAATCTGCTTGAGGCGCGGCTCGGCCTCGCGGCGGGGTATCAGGCGAGCGGACGGATTCTCGAGGCCCGCCGGACGCTGCGTGATCTCGTCACGTTGATCGATGGGGGAAAGCCGGAGACGGATGCCGCGAAGGCGACCGCGAAAGAGACGTGGCTGACGGCGATGGTCCGCCTCGCCCAGACGTACGGTATCCCGCAGCCGCCCGACAATGCATCGCTCACGCTCGGCGTGCAGACCCTCGAACAACTGATCCAGCGCGAGCCCGGGTCGAAGCAGGCCATCGACGCCGCCCACCAGATCGGCCAGGCCTATGCCGCCCGCGGACGCACGGACGAGGCCCTCGCCGCCTACGCCGCGCTGATCAACCGCACGAACATCAAGCCGGCCGACGACGATGCCCGCAAGCTTGCCGAGACCCGGTCGCAGGAGGCGCTCTTTGCCACCGGCCAGCTCCTCGTCGGCCAGCGGAAGTACGCCGACGCGATCGGCGCGTGGAATCAGTACATCGCCAAGTACCCCAGCGGGCCGCAGTGGTCCGCGTCGCAGCAGTCGATCATCGACGCGGAGTACCGCATCGGCCTCGACGCGATGATGGACAAGAAATGGGAGGACTGCAAAGCCGCGTGGGAGGCGTTCATCCAGAAGTACCCGCTCGACGGCCGCGCGCCCGGCATCCTGCTCGCGTTCGCCAACATGAGCCGCGACGAGCAGAAGCGGATCGCCGACGGCGGCAAGCAGCCGGACTGGACCGGCGTCATCGCGCTCTACCGCAAGGTTGTCAGCAAGTATCCCGGCACGGAAGAAGCGGGAATGGCCCAGCTCGCCCTCGCGACCGTGCTCGAAAACGAAGTGAAAGACCTCGAAGCCGCGATCGAAGAGTACACCAAGCTGAACTGGTCGAGTTCCGCTGGCCCCGCCCAGCAGCGCATCGCCGAGATGCGCTCGACGCGCCTCCGCGTCCTCACCGAGCGCACCTTTCGCACCAGCGAGACCCCCCGCGTCCGCGTCGATCTGCGCAACGTCGACAAACTCACGGTCAAGCTCTACCGCATCGACATGCAGGATTATTTCCGCAAGCGCTACATGCTCGGCGGCGTCGAGCAGCTCGACCTGCTGCTCATCGATCCCGACCAGACGCTCGACATCACGCCTGCGGACTACGGCAAGTACAAGCCGATCACGCAGAACATCGACCTGCCCGTCGAAGGCCCCGGCGCATGGGCGGTCGTCGTCACCAATGAAACCTCAAAGATGACCGACGTCGCCGGCGTTATGCACCAGAAGCTCGAATCGGCGACGCTGGTGATTCGCTCCGACGTCGAGATCATCGTCAAAAGCTCGCGCAAGCAGCTCATGGTCTTCGCCCAGGACATGCTCACCGGCAAGCCCGCGGACGGCGTCGACGTGCTCGCGTCATCCGGCGGAAAGGTCATTCTCTCCGGCAAAACCGGTGCGGACGGCGTCTGGATGGCGAAATCCGACGCCCTGAAGGACTCCCCCGGCCTCACCGTCCTCGCCGACCGCGGCGGAAACGTCGCCGGCACGAATCTCTCGCTCGACGGCCTCGGCTTTTCCAGCGGCCTCCAGCCCCGCGGCTACATCTACGCCGATCGCCCCGCCTACAAGCCCGGCGAAATGGTCAACATCCGCGGCATCCTCCGCGAGGTGAAGGACAGCCAGTATTCGCTGCCGACGACGCCCGAAGACGCCCGCCTCCGCTGGAAGCTCGACGTGGTCGACTCGAAAGGCCGCGTCCTCCAGACGCAGGAAGTCCGCTTCACCGACTTCGGCTCCTTCGCCGCCCAGTTCGAGATCTCGAGTGAGGCCCCCGTCGGCCAGTACAAGCTCATCGCCCGCCGCCCCGATGGCCCGACTTTCGCCGGCGAGTTCATCGTCCAGACGTTCGAGCTCCCTAAGGCGTTCCTCCAGATCGAGCTCGACAACGCCGTCGTCCTCCGCGGCGAGAAGATCAAGGGCGCGATCCTCGCGAAGTACCAGTACGGCGAGCCCGTCATCGGCAAGACCGTCGAGTATTCGATGCTCCTGCCCACCGGCGAGCAGCTTCGCATGAGCGGCGTCTCCGACGACAAGGGCCGCGTCCCCTTCGAATTCGACTCGGCCGTCCTGCCCGAGGAAGCCCGCATCAGCATCGTCGCCCAGCAGGCCGAGCTCGCGATCAACGCCGCAGCCGCCGTCGATGTCGCCGTCCGCGCGTTCCGCGCCGAGATGAAGCTCCAGCGGCCGCTCTACCTGTCCGAAGAGCCCGTCGAGCTCTCCCTCACCGCCCGCGACCTCGCCGGCAAGCCGATCGAGCAGGCCCTGACCGTCACGGCCGCCCTTCGAACGCAGTCCGGCCAGGGCTGGACCGAGACCAAGATCGACAGCACCGAGACGAAGACCGACGCCAAGACGGGAATCGCCCGCGTGAGCTTCAAGCTCGCCAAGGGCGGCCTGTACATCCTCCGCGCCGAGGGCAAGGACCGCTTCGGCCATGTCGTCACGGCCGAGGGCTCGGTCACGATCTCCGGCGCCGACGACGCGACGAAGGTCCGGCTCTTCAGCGACCGCGAGACGTACAAGGTCGGCGAGAAGATCGCGCTCGACATTCACTCGCGGCTCGGCGGCGACGCGAAAGCTGATGCGAAGGCCGACGCGAAGCCGGGCGATGCCAAACCGGCCGTCTCACTCGCGCTCGTCACCTACGAAGGCGAGGAGATCATCGGATACAAGATCCTGCCGCTCGCAGCCGGGCACAATGCCCACGAGATCTCCGTCGACAATCAGCACTTCCCGAACTTCGCCGTCGGCGTCGCCGTGATGGCCGGCAACAAGTTCCACGCGGCCACGCGCGAATTCCAGGTCGAGCGCCAGCTCAACATTGTCATGACGCCGAGCAAGCCCACGCTGCGGCCGCGCGAAGAGCTGACCCTCGACATCACCGTCACCGATCACCTCGGCAACCCCGTCCAGGGTGAAGTCGGCCTGGCGATGATCGACAACGCACTGCTGACGCGGTTCCCCGACACGACGCCGAACATCGTCGAGTTCTTCCAGTCCGGGGCGCGCCGCCAGTCGGCGATGCGCAGCGAGACGAGCTGCACGTTCAGCTATGCGCCGGTCACGCGGGCCATGGTCACCGAAGTTCTCGCCGAAGCCCGCCGCCTCGAAGACCGTGAAGAGGCGAAGATGCTTACCGAGGGCATGGACTGGGCGATCGGCGGTCTGGTTGCAGCCGACGCCGACGCCGCCCCCGCCGGGGAACCGAATGCCGGCCCGCGCGGTGGCGGCGGCGGTTTCGCCGGCGGCCAGGCCGGCCGCGGCCGCCGACCCGCAGCGTCAGTCCCCGGAGCGCCGCCCGCCCCGCAGACGGCCGCGCGATCGCTCCTCGCGACGGCGGGCCGCGAACAGGTGGCCGAGATCGCAGGTATGTTGCAGGATGCAGCGAGACCGCTCGAGGCTGAGGGCGCCGAGAGTCTCTATCTCATGTCGATGCGGGCAAACACCGGCGACGAGACCCTCCGCCTCGGCGTCGAACTCCAGCGCGAAGCCGGCCAGGTCTTCTATGCCTTCGGCCAGGCACAGGACGACAAATCTGTCGTCGAGAAGCTCGGCCGCGATCTCAACCAGATGGTCGCCTCCGCCCCGCCACGTTCGTATTTCCCGACGCTGGCGTACTGGAACCCGTGCATCACCACCGACGCCGCCGGCAAGGCCAGCGTCAAGATCGTCATGCCCGATTCCAGCACCAAGTGGAAATTCATCGCCCGCGGCGTCACGAAAGAGACGCTCGTCGGCGGCGGCGACGCCGAGGTCATCGCCAAGCACGACTTCTTCGTCGAAGCCATCCTCCCGCCGACGCTCCTCGAAGGCGACACCTTCCAGCCGCAGGCCCGCGTCCACTGCCTGACCGAGTACTCGGGCGACATCAGCGTCAAACTCGAGGTCACGCGCGGCGAGACGAGCCTTGCGAAACAGACGCAGACGATCAAGACAGAGAAATCCGGCGTCTTCGACGTCGCCTTCGAAGCCCTGGCCGTCGGCGGCCCCGGCCCGCTGAATTTCACCATCGAGATCAGCACTCTGAAGTCCCGCAGCGACGGCCCGCACCTCCGCGACCGCGTCACCGCCCCGATGACCGTCCGCCCCTGGGGTATGCGCGTCGAAGAGGCCCGCGCCGGCATCGGCAAGGACAGCGATTTCGTCGAGCTGGAGCTGCCCGGCAACATCGGCGAGTACAAGGACGTCACGCTCTCCGTCGCCGTCGGTGCTTCCATGCCGCGGTGGCTCATCGAGGAAGCGCTCGAAGCCGGCCCGCGCTGGCGCGGCATCGAAGATCGCCTCACGAGCTGGCGCATCGCTCCGCCGCGCACCAACGCCGACACCGCCGCGACGCTCATCGGCTGCCTCTATGCGGCCAACTACGTTCGCGCCCGCGGTGAATCGCAGTCCGCCGACATGGCGTTGCTCAGCGACCGCATCGCCGGCCTCGCCGCGCAGCTCCTGGCCGCGCAGCACGACGACGGCGGCCTCGCCTGGTGCGGGAATGGCCCTTCTGACCCCTGGACGACCTCGCACGTTGCCTGGGCACTCGGCAAGGCCCGCCGCGACGGCTACTCGGTCTCCGAACCCGCGATCAGAAACATGGAGAAGTACCTCCAGACCATCTTCTCCGGCGCGGCCACCGACCAGACCGAGTTGAAGGCCATCGCCCTCTTCGGTCTGTCATGGATCGGCGAAGTCGATTTCGCCCACGCCAATCGGCTCCACCGCAACCGCGACGCCCTCAGCAACCCCGCGCTGGCCCACCTCGTCCTCACGCTCCAACGCCTCGACCGCAAGCCGATGGCCGCGGAACTGCTCTCGATCCTCCAGTCGCGCCTGCGCGAAGGCAAGACCGGCACGACGACCTGCAAGTCGCTGCCCGCGGGCGAGAGTTCGGCGTGGATGAGCAGCGCACTCGAAACCACCGCGCTCGCCCTCCTCGGCCAGCTCGAAGTCGATCCGCGCAACGCGGCCGTGCAGCCGATGGTGAACTACCTCGCCAGCGCCGCCCGGATGCGCGGCTGGGATCCGCACAAGGCCCGCGGCTCCGTCCTCGCCGCGCTGTGCACGTACTTCGGTTCCGCACAGGCCGCGGCGGCCGCGTATGACCTCGTCGTGAGCGTGAACGGCAAGGAAGTCGGCAAGATCACGCCGCAATCGACGGAATCGCTCCGCATCGACATCCCCGGCGCGGAACTCGCCGCGGGCAAGCAGCGCATCGACTTCAAATTCGCCGGCCGCGGTGAATATGCCTGGTGCGCGTCGATCTCCGCATTCTCGATGAGCTATCCGAAGCCGATCCGCGACCGCGGCGAACCGCTCTGGGTCGGCCAGCGCTGGTTCCACCCGCCGCCGCTTCAGTACAAGGGCAAGGACGTCCCCGTCGGCTTCGGCGCGACGATGCGCCACAACTGGTTCCGCAACGTCGTGTCGAAAATCGCCGTCGGTCAGGTCATCCGCGTGCAGAGCGATCTCGCCCGCCGCGACCCGATGTCGATCAACAAGGCCGGCGACGCTGATTACGTCGTTGTCCGCGAGGTCATACCGACCGGTTTCCGGCTCGTCCCCGGGTCCGTCTCCGGCGGGTTCATGGCGTACGACGTCGCCGACAACGTGATCACCTACTACTTCGGCAGCCGCGGCGTCACCGGCGTCAGCTACTCCCTGCTCGCGACGACGGAGGGCAGTTATCGCATCCCGCCGACGGTCGCGCAGAGCCTCTACCGGCCGGACCGCTACAACCTGAACAGCGATGAGCAGGTCCTGACCGTCCTGCCGCGCGGTACGCTCAGCCCGGACCCCTATCGCCTGACGCCGGATGAGCTCTACCAGCTTGCGCGGATGAACTACGACGACGGCAACTACGCCGAGACGGGCAAGCTGCTGGCCGAGCTGCTCGGCGCGAAGGACTGGACGCTCCACGACGATCCGTACCGCGAGTCGATCCGCATGATGCTGACGGTCGCGCTCAAGGCCGACAACGCGACCGACACGGTCAACTACTTCGAGATCCTCAAGGAGAAGTATCCCGCGCTGGTCGTGCCGTACGACGAAATCGTTCGCGTCGCCGCGGCCTATGCGAAGACGGACCAGCACGAGCGGGCGTGGCTCATTTATCGCGCGATCGCGGATTCGTCCTTCGCGAACGACACGGCCGTCGGCGGCGTGCTCCAGGAAAACGGCCGGTTCCTTGAGGGCATCGACTTCCTCGAGCGGCTCTGGTTGGAATTCCCCGACACGCCGCAGGTGGAGAGCATCTACTACGCGATGTCGCAGACGCTCTACGGCCAGGCGGAGAACACGGCCTCGATCACGCAGCGCCGCAAGGGCAAGATGTCCATCGTCGACGCGGCTGCCAGGCCCAAGGAGCCGCCGAGCCGCGTCACGCGCGTCGCGATCATCAAGGAGACGATCGAGCTGCTGGAGCGCTTCCTCGCGCTCTATCCCGAGAGCCCCATCGCCGACGAGGCGTCCTACTCGCTCGCGAATGCGTACCTCGATCTGAACCAGTTCAACACGGTGCTGGCGCGGACCGAGCGGATGATGCAGCTCTATCCCAAGAGCAAGTGGCTCGACCGCTTCAAGTACATCCAGGCGTTCGCGCACTTCAACCTCGGCAACTTCGAGCAGGCCCGCCAGCTCGCCGAGGGTGTCGCGAAGTCGACCTGGCGCGACGAGCAGGGCGTCGAGCGGCCGAGCGAGAACAAGTGGCTGGCGCTCTACATCATCGGCCAGATCTACCACGCGCAGAACGACACGGCCAAGGCGCTGGAGTATTACAAGAAGGTCAAGGAGCAATTCGCCGATGCCAGCGAGGCCGTGAGCTACTTTGAGCACTCGTTCGTGAAGGTGCCCGAAGTGACGATCTTCCACCCCGACGGCGCGGGCTTCCGCGAAGCCGAGGAGTGGCAGCGCTACCTGCGCATGAAGCAGGCGGCCGGGGGCGCGACAGGTGAAAACGCGGCCGATTCGGGCGACGGCGTCCGCAAGGGCGACGGCATCCGCCAGGTCTCGACGATGACGCCGCTCCAGGCCGCCAGCGCCCCGCTCTACAAGGCGCCGTTCATCAACCTCGGCTACCGAAACGTGAAGTCGGCGGTGATCCAGGTCTACCGCGTCGACCTGATGAAGCTGGCGCTGATGGAGAAAAACCTGACCGAGATCGCCGCGGTGAACCTCGCAGGCATCAAGCCGCTCATCGAGAAGACCGTCACGCTGGGCGACGGCCTCGACTATGAGGACAAGGACCTGCGGATCGATCTCGCGCTGGCGATCGGCAAGGCCGAGGCCGCGGCGCGGGCCGAGGGCAGCGGGAAGCCGGACGGCGGGGCGAAGCCCGACGGTGCGAAGGCCGACGGCCCGCGCACGACCGGCGCGTACCTCGTCATCTGCCGCGGCGATGAGCACATCTCCAGCGGCCTCGTGCTCGTCACGCCGCTGGCCCTCGACGTCCAGGAAGAGCCCGGCGGCCGGCGTGTCCGCGTGAACGTCGTCGACGCGATCAACCGCGGCGGCGTCAAGAACGTCCATGTGAAGGTCATCGGCATGGGTCAGCAGCAGTTCGTCGCCGGCGACTCCGACCTCCGCGGCGTCTTCATCGCCGACGGCGTCACGATGTACCCCACGGCCATCGCCCGCAACGCCTCCGGTGACTTCGCGTTTTATCGCAGCGAGGGTGCGCTGATCGCGATGGCGGCGTCGAAGAAGCTCCCGCAGGCCGAGTTCGTTCCGGGTAACGAGCAGAAACTCGACTACCTTGGCAACCTGCGCAAGGACAACCGGGCGATCCAGACCGCCAACGACGCCCGCATGAAGCAGATGTACGCGGCCCCGCAGCAGCGCGGCGTGGAGGTGCAGAAGTCGCAGTGACGCGCAGCGCGCGGCGCCGAATTCGGCCCGCTTCCGCAGGCGAGGCTCGCCCCTTCTGGGCGGGCCTCGCCTGCTGCGTTGCTGATTCAACCCGTCTGTGCCCGCCGCTACTTCGCCAGCGACTCCAGCTCCTGCCACCGGGCATACAGCCGGTCCACCTCCGCCTGCGCCGCCTCCAGCGCCGCGTAGCGCTTCTGCAATTCGACGTGGTCGCTCGCGATCTTCGGGTCTTCCGCCGCCGCGCGGGCTTTTTCGAGCGCGGACTCCGCTTCGAGGATGCGGCCTTCGATCTGCTCGAGTTCCAGCTTCTCGGAGTACTTCAGCTTGCGCGGCGGGCCGATTCCGCCCGCAGTCTCGTTCGCCGAGGCGGCGCTCGACGCGGTCGGGCACAGAGGCCCGACGCCACTCTTCGGGGACGCCTTCGCCGCGGTTGCTCCGGCGCCAAACTTCGTCGCGTCGGCCGCCCGCTCGCGCCGCTGCTGCTCATTCGACCAGTGCCCCAGGCTGCCGTAGTAGCCGACGCGGCCGCCGCCTTCGAGGGCGATCATCTCCGTGCAGAGCCGGTCGAGCATGTAACGATCATGCGTCACGAGCACCACCGCGCCGGGGAAGCTCTCCAGGCTCTCCTCCAGCACGCCGAGCGTGGGGATGTCGAGGTCGTTCGTCGGCTCATCGAGGATCAGCACGTCCGCGGGCTTCAGCATCAGCCGCGCAAGCAGGATTCGCGCCTGTTCGCCGCCGGAGAGTTGCTCGATCGGCATGTTGAGCTGCTCGCTGGCGAAGAGGAAGCGCTGCGCCCAGCCGCCGACGTGGATCGGCCGGCCCTGGAAGTAGACCGTGTCGCTGGTCGGGCTCAGCGCGGTCATCAGCGACGCCCCGCGCGGCAGCTCCTCGCGTTTCTGGTCGAAGAGCACCACCTGCAAGTCGTCGGCGTGAAAGACCCGCCCCGCGTCCGGCGCGAGGGCGCCGGTGAGTACGCGAATGAGCGTCGTCTTGCCCATTCCGTTGTCGCCCAGCAGTCCCAGCCGCGTCCCCGGCGAGAGTATCAGCGACACATTTTCGAAGAGCGGCTTGCCCCCGAGCGACTTGCTGACGCCTTCGAGGGCGATGAGCTTTCGCGTGCGCCGGCCGGTCGCGTCGAAGTCGATGTCGGCGGCCTGGTCGGCGAGGCGGTTGCGCCGCTGGAGGTCCTGGAGATCGGCCGCCTTCTCCATCGCCGCGTCCTTGCGGGCCTGGGCCTTGATCGTCTGGGCCTTGCGGCCGCGGAGCATCCACTCGACCTCGCGCCGCACGACGCCGGCGAGCGACTGCTGCGTCGATTTCTGGCCGCTGAGCAGCTCCTCGCGGCGGATGAGGAACGTGCTGTACGGCCCGTCGACGTTGTAGCAGCCGTCGGCGTAGGCCGGGTTCAGCTCGACGATCCGCGTCGCGACGGAATCGAGCAGATAGCGATCGTGGCTGACAAATACGAACGGAAAGCGAGCCTCCTTGAGCGTTTTTTCGAGCCAGAGCACGCCGGCGAGATCGAGGTGGTTGGTCGGCTCGTCGAGGAGCAGCAGGTCGGGCTCCTGAACGAGCGCGCGGGCGATCGAGAGGCGTTTGAGCCAGCCGCCGGAGAGCGATTCGACCGGAGCATCGAGATTGTCGAATTCAAGGCGGCCGAGCTGGATCGCGGCCCGCGTTTCGCGCTCGTGCGGCTCGGCGACGGTGCCCGCGAGGGCGTCGGCGACGACGTGGAGGGCCGTCGCGCCGGCCGGGAAGCGGTCATCCTGGGCGACGTAGACGAATTTCAGGCCGCGCCGGGCGGAGACGTCGCCGTCATCGGGCGTCTCGAGCCCTGCGACGATCTTGAGCAGCGTCGATTTTCCGGAGCCATTGGGGCCGATGAGCCCGAGCTTGTCGGTGTCGCCGACGCTGAACGTCAGGTCGCGGAAGAGCGGCCGGGCGTGGAAGGACTTGGTGATTCGGTTGCAGGTGACCAGCGTCGGCATTCATCGTTCCCCGGCGGGGAGGATAGCCGATCGGCCCGAGAATCGGCGCGCCGCTCGCGATTATCGCGGAGGCGGAGGGGCGAGGAGTCGAACGCCAGCCTGCGCGAGCTCGTGGAGCCCCGGCAGCCACTGATCGAGCATTACCAACCACTCGCCGAACACGTTGCGCTCGATCTGCACCGCCATCGTCGCACACAGGACGAAGTACGCGACCGTGATCATCCCCATCGAGCACGCCGCCCCGGCCCAGGCGCGCTTTACCTGAAGATACGCGGCAAAGCCGAGCCAGAGCGACCACGCGGTCGCGAACGGCGGCAGCCAGTTGAGGATGGCGTCGAATCCGTCGAGCGTCGCCTGGTTCGGCATCGGGACGCTGAAAACGACCGTCTGAGGAACCGCTTTCGCCAACGTGTTCCTGTGACTTATGTTCGCAACACAAAGGGTTGTGAGCAGCAAATTGGCGATGAAGGTCCACAAGGCGTATGTGGCCCAGACATAGACCCCGACCCGGAGCAGGTGCAGCCAGATTATCCGGTAGCGAACGAACGTGAATCGATAGACGGAGATGAACACGACGATCAGCGGCAACAGAAGAACACGGGCGACGAACTCGGTGCCCGTCTCGACACCGACGAGTGCCTTCAAATTTGCCGTGAAGCTCAACGGTCCGTAACGAGTCGTGATTCCTGGGATTATGGTCTCGAGGATGTACAGCGCGGCCGACTCGCGCGCCCACTCGAGCCCGGAGAGAAACAACATCAGGAGCGCCGCCCACGATCCGATTACGAAAGCTCGCGGAGTGTGCGTGAGTTCCGCCCGTTTCCACAACCGCGCGGGCATGAGGCAGAGGAGGGATGTGTACAGGAACGATCGAACGGGCCGGTTGCGCCAGCGGTATTCGAACAGCGGCGAATCCCGCCGCGCCTCGCGCGACGCCGCGACGACGATGGGCCATGAGAATTCCAGGCCGCACTCCGGGCAGCGCGGCTGCGCGAGCAGCTTGAGGTTGTACGCGCAGCGCGGGCAGGTGACCTCGAAGTCGAGCGTCGACCAGTCGGGTGCGCCGGCGTTGCTGTGGTGCGGAATATCCACGATCGTGATCCTATCGCATGTCCGTCCGAAGCAAATCGGATTCGCGCCCCGACCCCGATCGTTCGATGCGCACGCGCCTGCGCCGGCCGACAGCATCCGTGATCGAATTGACAGTTCGATCTGTCAACTGCGGCGCGAACGTGAAACGGCGTCGAAGAGATGTCACCGGCCTGTCATGAATCCCCGCTCGACGATGCCGCGAAAAATTGTGGAGAAAAACGCAGCGCGGGTTGCTACGATGCTCGTGTTCCTCAACTACATCCGCGACCCGATGCGGCCCTGCCCGGCCGCGGCGGGCTGCGCGCCGCCATACGGGAGAGCGAGAATGCCCGGCTGGACCAAGCTGCCGACGCCGCACGCGATGGTGCAACATCTCGATCGTTTCGTGCATGGCCAGGATCGGGCCAAGCGCTACCTCGCGCTCTGCGTCTATCGCCATTACGCGGCGATGGCGTACCGTGAGTCCCATCCCGAGCTTCGTCACCCCTTCGGCAAGCGCCACGCACTGTTGCTCGGTCCGACCGGCAGCGGGAAGACGTATCTTGTCACGACGCTGGCCGAGTTCCTGGGCGTGCCGGTCGCGTTCGTGAACGCGACGAGCCTCGTCGAAACCGGGTACGTCGGCGAACACGTCGATTCGATCTTCCGCCGCCTTCTCACGCAGACCCGCGGCAACGTCGCCCAGGCCGAGCGCGGCATCGTTTTTCTCGACGAGATTGACAAGGTGCGCCGCCAGGACGTCGGGGGCCAGCGCGACGTCTCCGGCGAGGGCGTGCAGACGAGCCTGCTCGCGCCGCTCGACGGCTGCCCCATCGATCTGCGCGGCGATTACACCGGCACGATCATCGACAGCGCCAAGGTGCTCTTCGTCGGCACGGGCGCGTTCAGCGGCCTCGCCACGGTCATTCGTCGCCGGCTCGGCGCCGGGCGGACCATGGGATTCACCGCCGACGGAGAGGATTACTCGACGCTGTCGGACGACGAAGCGCTGGCCCGGGGGGAACTCCAGGATCTCGAAGCCTACGGGTTCATTCCCGAGTTCCTCGGGCGCTTTGCGGTCATCTCGACCGTGTCGTCGCTCAGCCGGACGGACCTGGTCGCGATCCTGCGCGACACCGAGGATTCGCCGCTGCGCCGACAGATCCGGTGGTTCGAGCAGCACGGCGTGCGCCTCGTCGTTCCCGAGGAGACGCTTGCCCATCTGGCCGACCTCGCCATCGCAACCCGCAGCAATGCGCGGGGCCTGGAACGAATCGTGGCAAAAAAACTCGCGAACCTCGAGTGGCAGCTGCCTGAGCTGATGCGCCAGGGCGTCTGTCAGATTACCTTGACGCCGGAAGCACTGGCCGGCAGCGCACATCCCGCAATGAGGATCAGCGACCATGCGGGTCGGCGGCCGCCCATCGAGCTGCTCCGTTCGCGCGCCGCGTCCCTGCTCAACTCGACCCCGGGGCGCGTGGAAGCGGAGAAGCCGCGCCTCAACGAGCAGACCACCGGGCAGATCCAGCGCGCAGCCGCACCGAAACGGCATCCCGTTCCCGCTCGCAGACGATCGAAGACGGTCAGCGCCCCGGGGATCCGCCAGCTTCACCTGCCGTTCGCGCGCGAGGGGCCGGATGCTCGGCCGTAACACGACGCGGCGGAGGTCATCACACGCGCGGCCGGTCCGGATCGAGCCCGGCGGGGCGTCGATCACCGGGACACGCGATCCGGACGGCTCCCGCAGCGGGAGGCGGTCAGACTCTGCACGGACGAGAGTGCCTGCTCGAACGCGGGCGCTGACGCTACACGTGCGGGCCGAGCACACGCTCCAGCGCCGCGCGAATCTCCGCCGGTTCGCCTCCGCCTTCATAGGTCAGAGGTCCCGCATAGGCCGCCTCGCGCAACGCGCTTCCGACCGCCGGCCAGTCCACGCTTCCCGCCCCGAGTGCACAGAAACCCTCGCGCCCCGGCCGCGAGACGTCGTAGTCCTTGATATGCACCCGCGCGATCCGGCCGCCGAGCGTGCGGATCCAGTCTTCGGGGTAGCCCGTGGCCATGACGTTGCCAGTGTCGAAGCACACGCCGACGTTCGGAGAATTCACCGTGTCGATGAAGTCGGCCATCTCGACGGGCGAGAGCAGGAACCGGTTCCAGACATTTTCGATCGCGATCGTCACCGCCCGCGCTTCGGCGTCGCCGCGCAGCTCCGTCAGCGCGGCCGCGGCCAGGTGGAGTGCGTCGGCGTAGCTGCACTGCGGCCGGGCGTCGCCGGCGCGGCCGACGACGGCGGGGATGATGACGATCGCGCCGGCGCCGCAGGCGGCCGCGGCATCGAGCATCCGCAGCGTGCGATCCCGCGCCGCCTGTCGAGCTTCGGCGGCCTGCGATGCGAAGTGGGCCGAGAAGAACGCCGCGCTGGAGAGCGCGGAGACTTCGCCGCCGCTGTCCCGCGCCGCCCGGCCGAGCTCTTCGTACTCCTGGATGGGCGATTCGAACCGCAGCAGCCCCTCGACGCCGACGACGATCTCGACGCTCGAAAATCCGGCCGCCGCGGCCCGGCGGATGCGCTCGACGAAGGGCACATCCGCGCCGAAAACACCGCCGTGGATCCCAAAGCGATTCAAGTCGCGGCCTTCGGCGCGGGCGTCGTCGCGTGCGTGGTCTGGTTCGTGATCGTTCCGCCCCAGATCGACGAGTTGGGGATCGTGACGGTGTGGCCGTCGGCGTTGGTCACGACCGTCGAGACGAGGTTCATCGAAAGCACCGTGCCGTTCTGGCCGGCGATGATCACCTTGTCGCCGATGTCATACGGTCGGTAGAGCAGGATCATGACGCCGGCAGCGAAATTGCTGAGCGTGCCCTGGAGCGCGAAGCCGATGATGAACCCGGCGGCCCCCATGGCGGCGAGGAAGGGCCCGATGTTCACCTCGAGCATCGACAGGGCCACGACGAAGCCGACGAACATGAGGATCTTGTGCGTTGCGTTGGCCATGAAATCGCAGAGGAGCTGCGAGGAATTGCGGAAGGCGACCATCGCGCGTCGCACGAGCGCGGCGCACGCCCCCGCGAGCAGGCGGAAGACAACGAGCACGCCGATGAAGAGCAGGATGTTCTTCCCGTACCGGATGCCGCCCTGGGGGCTCTTGATCCAGTTCATGGCCATCGTTGAGAACGTACTGACGTCCGTGACGTCCGCGGTCGAGATCGGGCTCTCGCTGACGGCAGCGAGAAACGCCTCGTAATCCGCCGCTGCTCCGCCCTTGGCCTTGAGCGCCGCGAGCACGGAATTCAACCGGTCGATGATCTCCGCCCGCTCCTCATTCAGCTTCGAGATCGACTCGGCCAGCGTCGTCTTCTGTTCGGCGGTGGCTTTGGTCATCTGGATGCGCAGCTCGCTGATCTCGCGGATCTTCCCGCGCAGCAGCGCGAACCAGCCGTCGGCTTCGACGGTCAACTCGGCCTTGGTCAGCGGCCGGAGGCGGGCCGTCAGCTCGTCGACGGCGACTTTCGCATCCGCGGTCGTCTGCGGTTTTGGCGGATCATCCGCGAGCGCGGCCGGTGCGGCGAGCAGGACGGTGAATAGAACAGCGCAGATCGCGCGGCGTACGGTAGCGAACATGATGTGTGCCCTCATTGCTCAAGGGTAGAAATGTCTCGAACCGAATTGTGACCGACGAGACCGCGTTCGCCAAGTGCGGTGAGGCATATTCACCGACACCGCGGCGGAGCGCGGCTCGAAACGCGGGCAAACCCGATCGCGGGCCCAACCGGGCGATCTTCGGGGCTAGGCGGCTTTTTCGACCGATGTCGGCAATTGGTCCAGCACGTCGAGCAGGACCTCGTCCGTCGACTTGCCCTCGGCCTCGCCTTCGAAGTTCAGCAGCAGTCGATGCCGCATCGCGGGCAGAAACGATTTCTTGATGTCGTCAAAGGCGACCGAGTAGCGCCCTTCGAGCATCGCGTAGATCTTCGCCGCGAGCGAGAGCGCCTGCGCTCCGCGCGGGCTCGATCCCCAGCGGACGTACTTGTTGACCGTCGGCGTCGCGAAGGCGCCCTGCGGATGGGTCGCGAGCACGAGGCGGATGGCGTAGTCCTGGACGTGCGGGGCGATGACCACGCGCCGGGCGAGATCCTGCGCGGCCAGGATGCGCTCGCCGCTGA
This sequence comes from Planctomycetota bacterium, assembly GCA_045863555.1. Taxonomy (GTDB): domain Bacteria; phylum Planctomycetota; class Phycisphaerae; order UBA1845; family Fen-1342; genus JACRLV01. Next base: position 179,008 of record BTUU01000010.1, read on the forward strand.
GCACGGGGTTGATCTGCGGCTTGAAGCCGGTCGTCGTGCGCTCGAGGATCGTCTTCAACTCCTCCCGGCCGGAATACCCCACCACGAGCTTGAAGAAGAAGCGGTCGAGCTGGGCTTCGGGCAGGGGGTAGGTGCCTTCCTGCTCGATCGGGTTCTGCGTGGCCATGACGAAGAAGGGCTGTTCCAGCTTGTACATCGTGCCGCCGGATGTGACCGAGTGCTCCTGCATGGCTTCGAGCAGCGCGGACTGGGTCTTTGGCGTAGCCCGGTTGATTTCGTCAGCGAGCACCATCTGCGCGAAGAGGGGGCCGCGCTGGAACTGAAACCCGCGCCGGCCGGTCGTCTCGTCCTCGGTGATGATGTTCGTGCCGATGATGTCGGCGGGCATCAGGTCGGGCGTGAACTGGATGCGCGAGAATTTCAGGCTCAGCGCCTGCGACAGCGTGCGGATCAAGAGCGTCTTGCCGAGGCCCGGAACGCCCTCCAGCAGCACGTGCCCGCCGGAGAAGAGGGCCACGAGCACACCGTCGACGATGTCGGCGTGACCGACGATCATCTTGCCGATTTCGCCGCGCAATTTGGCGAAATCCTCCCGGAACGCCGCCACCTGCTGCTGAACCTGCACATCCTCGGCCATGTAACGCCTCCGCGCGAGCGGCACGTGGCCGCCCAGGAACAAGTGCCCGGCCTGCGCATCGCGCAACGCCCGCGGCCGGGACTGCAAAACTATACCGCCAGACGGACGAAGAGGTTTACTCCCCGGACGGCGCTCGAGACCGGGCGCGGGAGACGGCGCGGCGGCGCCCGGCTTTCAATGATTCTGTGGCGATCGCGCAGACGGTCGCTCCCCGGCCTCGCGTACCATTTCCGTCATGTCGAACAGATCGCCCGGATGCATCGTTATCGCCGGCGGCAGCGGATTTCTGGGAATGTCGCTCGCGCGGCACCTGGCAGGTGCGAGCGCCTCCGGCGATCGGCCGGAGATTGTCATCCTCTCGCGGACACGCCCACCCGAGGGGCCATGGCGGCACGTTGCGTGGGACGCGCGGACGCTTGGCGCCTGGCGCGACGTGATCGATGGCGCTGCGGGACTCGTGAATCTCGTCGGCCGCACGGTCGACTGCATCAAGACGCCCGATCACTGCGACGAGATCCTCCGGTCGCGCGTCGAGGCCACGCACGTGCTCGGCGCGGCGGTGAGGACGGCGGCGCGGCCGCCACGGGTGTGGGTGCAGATGTCCACGGCGCACATCTACGGCGATCCGCCGGCGGCGATCTGCAACGAAGAGTCGCCACCTGGGTACGGTCTCGCGCCGACCGTCGGGCAGGCCTGGGAGAGGGCGTTCGAAGATGCCGTCCCGCCGGGCGTCCGGCGCGTCGTGCTGCGGACGAGCTTCGTGCTGGGCCGCGGCGGAGGAGCGCTGTCGAAGCTCGCGCGGCTGGCCCGCTGGGGATTCGGGGGGACAGTCAGCAACGGCCGGCAGGGAATGAGCTGGATCCACGGGCTGGACATGAACCGGCTCTTCGAGCGCGGGCTGCGCGATGAATCGACGCAGGGAGTTTACGTTGCGTCGTCGCCGCAGCCGGTCTCAAACCGGGAGTTTATGCGCGAGCTGCGCCGCGCGGTGGGCATGCCGATCGGACTGCCCGCGGCGGGATGGATGGTTCGCCTGGCCGCACCGCTCATTCTCCGCACTGATCCGGAACTGGCGCTGTATGGGCGGTATGTGGTTTCACGGCGGCTGGGTGAGGAGGGGTTCGAATTCCGGTTCCCCGGGCTTCGCGAGGCGCTGCATGATCTGCTCGGTCGGCAGAGAGAGGTCGTACGGACGGCGCGGGGCTGATCGGACGTGACGCCGGAGTGTTCGACGTGTCGCCCTTGTTCGGGCTGCGGCTACCATCTCCCGCATGTCGCCGGATGGTCCCGTGCCGCTGCTGAGCATCGTCATCCCCGCATTCAACGAAGCGGGGCGGCTTCCGGCGACGCTGGCGGCGATCGATGCGTTCTTCCGCAGGCGCGGCGCGATCGAGATCATCGTGGTCGACGACGGCTCGACCGATGAAACCGCGGCCGCGGCCGCGGGCCGGCCGGGCGTCGTGCTCATCCGCAACCCCGTCAACAGCGGCAAGGGTCACAGTGTGCGCCGGGGCGTGCTCGCGGCGCGCGGAGAGCGAATTCTGATCTGCGATGCCGATGGTTCGACGCCGATCGGCGAGGTTGAGAAGCTCGGCGCCGCGCTCGACGCGGGCGCGGATGTCGCAATCGGCTCGCGCGACCTGCCGGAATCGGTCATCTCGCCGCGCCAGCCGCGGGTGCGGCGGATCGTGGCGGGACTGCTGCGGGCGGCGCGGCGGCGGCGGCTTCTGCCGGAGATCCGCGATACGCAGTGCGGCTTCAAGCTCTTTCGACGGGCCGTCGCGCACGAAGTCTTCGGCGGACAGACATTGACGGGATGGCTGTTTGATTGCGAAGTGCTGGCGCTGGCGGCCGAGCGGGGCTGCCGGATCGTCGAGGTCGGTGTCCGGTGGGCGAATGATCGGTCGAGCCGCGTGCGGTTGCTCGGCGATCTGGCGAAGACGTGGCGCGAGTATCGCTACCTGGTGCGGCGCTTCGGCCGGCGCGGCTGATTCGCGTTCGCAGTTTTCGCGTCCGGCTTATTTGCTGTCGAACGCGGCGTAGCGCGCGATTGCCGGCCGACGATGCGGCGGACGATGGGCCGGGTCTTCGAGCGCCGAACCACTTCTGTGAAACCCGCCTTCAGGAACGCCGCGGGAAGCCCCGTCCAGGCGAAGGCGGCCGGGATGTTCGGGGTGTAGGGCTCGACCGGGTAGCCCTCGACGATCTTCGCTCCGCTGCGGGCCGCGAATTCGACGGCCGCGTTGATCAATGCGGTCGAAAGGCCCTGGCGACGGTGGTCCTTGTGGATGAAGAAGCACGTGATCGACCAGACGGGCTGGTCGTCGACGGGTTTGAGCACGCGCGATCGTTCGAGGGCGACGTAGACTTGCCGCGGAGCAATCGCGCACCAGCCGACGGGCGTTCCGTCGACGTAGGCAAGGATTCCGGGCGGTCGTTCGCTGCTGCGGACGATGTCGTGCATGAGCCGCCGGTTGCCGTCGCCCTTGCTCGCCTCCCAGTCCTTACGCGGGAGTCGCCAGGCCATGCACCAGCAGCCGCCGCACGCGCCGCGCGGGCCGAAGAGGATCTCGAAATCTGCCCAGCGGTCGGGCGTGAGCGGATGAAACTCGGCCTTGAGCGGCTTCGAGGCGGGGGTTTTTCGATCGGCCATGCGAGTCTCCGGCGACGCGCTGCACAGCCTATCGCGAAGCGACCGTCGAAACCTCGTGTTACGGATTCGCCGCTGCCGACAGGTCGAGCGCCATGATCGTCTTGTTGTCGCGCAGGAACAGGCGCGTGCCGTCGAGCGTCGGGGCCGTCCAGGCCTTTTCTTCGAGCAGCTTCACCTGTGAGATGATCTTGATGCCCTCGCGGTTGGCCGTCGCGAGCGCGAGCAGGCCGGTTTCGTCGAGCAGGAGAAACTTGTCGCCCGCCCGGAGAAAATTCGTCTTGGCGAATCCGCGCTCGCGCCAGAGGACCTTGCCGTCGGCCGCATCCATGCCCATCAGGAACGCCGGCCCGAAGTCGCCGCTGGAGCCGAAGATGACGCCATTCGCATGCACGATCGATTCGTGCTGGACCTTCATCTTCATTTCGCGCCAGAGTTCTTCGGCCTCGAAACCGGAGCTGGTCTTTTTGACCTGGTAGAGGTGGCTGCCGAAGCCGTATGCGGCGGAGTAGAAGACCTTGTCCGGGGCGATGAAGACGGGAGTGGCCATGATGGCCGCGCCTTGCTGGTCGGTCTGCGTTCGCCAGAGGATGTCCCCGTTCTCCGGGTCGAGACCGAACCGGTCGGCCCCGAGTGCGCCGATGAGCTGCGGCTTGTCGCCGATGGTCGCCAGGATCAGTGACGACTGGCTGGGGCGCATCGGCGGCGTTTTCCAGACCAGTGCCCCGTCCGCCTGCTTAAAGGCCGCCACGCCCGCCTCGGGGCCGCCGACCGTCAGGATGATGGTGTCTTTCCAGGCGATCGGGCTGGGGCCATAGCCGCGCTGGATGTTGCTGGCTTTCAGCTCCTCGGCGAGGTCGTGCGTCCAGAGGATCTTGCCGGTCTTTCGGTCGAGGCAGTTCAGGATGACCGTTGCGCTGACCGTGAAGAGCCGGTCACCGACCACCAGCGGCGTCGAATGCGGGCCGCAGCCGAAGTCGAGGAGCATCCCGATCTTTGGAGGCGCGTCGTAGGCCGATTCCCAGATCGTCTCGCCGGTAGCAGCGTTGAGGGCGACGATGACATCCTGGTCGTTACGGCGAAACGCCGTGTAGAGCGTGCCGTCGACGAGTGAAATGGCCGAGTGGCCGGGGCCGAGCTCGCGCGACCAGAGCCGTTTGGGGCCGGCCTCGGGCCACTTGTCCGCCAGGCCCGTGGCGGCCACCGTGAAGTCGCGTCCGGTGCCGCCCCACTGGGGCCAGTCGGCGCCGGCAGGGGAGCTGAAGATGGCCGGGATGGCGAGTGTCGCGGCGAAGAAACGCGAAATTCGGTTCATGTGGATTCCAGGCAGAGGCGAACGCGGCTCAGATACGCCCGTGGCGGATCGGACCAAAGGTCTGAAAGTAGACGCGCGCGTGCACGTCGTCCATTCAAGATTTCGGGGCAAGATTTTTCTCGCTTTTTTGACCAAAACCGGTTGTGCGGCCGCGGCTCGTCTGTTACTTTCGAGCTTGTGCCGAATGTCGGCCTCGAAATGAGGCCGACAGCGGGGAAACCGAGATGAGCCGCGTGGAGCGATCCGGCGGCTCGGGGCGAATCCGCGAAAGCGGACGTCGATTCAGCGCTGACGAGCCCGACAGCTAACCTCGCAGGCGAACGCTGGAGACCGTAAACCACGGGTTCACGTCTCTCCACGCAAATAGAGTTTGTCTTATCGCGATGCAGATCCGCGCGTGCGGCGCGGTGCATCCGTGTACTGAGTAAGCGTATCCGCGCTGCGGCAGCGCCGTTTCCGTCTGGCGAGGAATGGGGCTGCGACAGAAACTGCGACGCGACGACGGGTAGCACGGTCGGTTTCGACTGGTCGTGCTGCCCGCGTCATTTTCCGGCGACCGGGTCGCGGTAATCTCTCGCCTGACCGCCGGATCGACTCCGCGCCGCAAGAGTGCGCCACGGCGGCCCCGTCGGAACCGGCGCGTTTCGCCCGCCGCAGCGGCGCGGCCACGCTAGAATCCGCCACACACACGACTGGGAGCCCTGACCGATGAACGAAATGACCCTGCTGCTCGCGGACGGACTGCCCTTCGACTTCACCCACGCCGCCATCCGGCTGCTGCATATCGGGGCGGCCATGCTGGCCGTCGGCGGCGCCGTCTTTCAGCTGACGGCGCTGCACCCCGCGCTGCAAACGCTTGAACCGGACCGCCGCCGCGATTTCCGCGAATCCGTCGTCGGCCGCTGGAGCATGATCGTTTTCGTGTGCATCGGCCTGCTGCTCATTTCGGGGCTGTACAACTTCGTCGCCGTGAAGATCCCGCTGCTCAAGGAGCACCCGTCCAAGGGGCTCTACCATGGTCTTTTCGGCCTGAAGTTTCTGCTCGCGCTCGCGTCGTTCCACGCTGCGGCCGTTCTCGCCATGCCGGGTTCGAGGGGCGAGAAATACCGCGACAATGCGGGATTCTGGCTCAAATACCTCGTGATCACGCTGACGCTGGTGTTCCTGGTCGCCGTTCTGCTGGGGAGCTTCCGGTAAATGGCCCCGGTCCTCGAAACGCCGCGGCTGACGCTCCACCGGCTTACGCCCGACGACCTCGATTTCATGGCCGCCCTGCTCGGCGACCCGGCGGTGATGGGGTTCTGGCCGGAGCCGTTCACGCGCGAGGACGCGGCGGCGTGGATCGCGACGGCGCAGGGGGACTATGCCCGTCACGGCGTGGGGTACTGGCTGGCGCGGCTTCGAGCGACGGGGGAACCGATCGGTCAGGCGGGCGTGCTGATGCGCAAGGTCTTCGAAACGCTGGAACCGAGCGTGGGGTACATCTTCGCAAAGCGGGCCTGGGGGCAGGGGCTCGCGTCCGAGGCGGCGACGGCGTGCTTCCGTTACGGGCTCGACGTGCTCGGGGCACCGCGCGTGCTGTGCATGATCCGGCCGGAGAACGTGCCGTCGCTACGGGTGGCGGCGCGGCTGCGGCTTATGCCGGTCGCGCACACGGTGTACGCCGACCTTGCTCACCTCGTGTTTATCTGCGACCGAACGACGCCGGGTTTTGAACAGGCGACGTCAGGCGCAGAGTGCTAACGCCGGATATCCTCTGGTCGTGCTCTCCTCGGCCGAATTCAACGCCACGCACGCCGTCCACCAGCTGCCTGGGCTGACCCCGCCGCGCGAATACGTCGTCCATGCTCCGCAGGGTTGGAATGGCCGGTCACCGCTGCCCGTGCTCGTGATGATTCACGGGGGCGGTGGGACTCCCCGCACCGCGGCGTTCGCGACGGGGGCTTCCCGGGCGGCGGACGAACGGGGGTTTCTGGTCGTCTATCCGGCGGCGCTGCCGCGCGACCCGCGACAACCGGTGAGTTTTCTCCGCAATCCCACCTTCTGGAACGTCGGTAGCGGCTTCGGTCATGCCGAGCGGCTTCGCATCGACGACACGGCGTACATCGGGGCGGTGCTTGACGATGTCGAGCGGCGCTACGCGATCGACCGGAATCGCATTTACGTCGCGGGATTCTCGAATGGGGCGGCGCTCGCCCTGCGCGTCGCCGTCGATCTCAGCGAGCGCATCCGGGCCGTGACAGCGATCGCCGGGCACCTGTGGCGCCGCGACCGGCGGCCGGCGCGGCCGGTGCCGCTGTTGTACATAATCGGGACGGCCGATCCGATCGTGCCGCCGGCCGGTGGTGTCGTGCAGGGGCCGTGGGGAAGCGAGTACGCGCTGCCGCCGGTGCGTGAGACGATCGAGTTGTGGGCAGAGTGGAATGGCTGCGCGGCGGCCGGGCGTGTTTCGTCGCCGGCGGCGGGCGTGACGCTGGAAGAGTTTGATAGTGCGGATATCCTGCCGGCATCGAATTTCAGCATGAGCGGGCAGAATGCCCGCCCCACCGACGCGGTCGTGCGGTTCGTCACGATCGAGGGCGCGGGGCATGTCTGGCCGGGCGGGCCGTCGGTGCTGAATGAGAAGATCTCGGGGCCGGCGACGGACCGGGTGGATGCGACGGCGATGATGCTGGAGTTCTTCGGGCTGTAGCGCCGCCGGCCCCGGCGGGCAGGGACGCCCGCCCCACCCACGTCGGGCAGAATGCCCGCCCCACCCTTCTGTCCAGCCCACCGCTACCGCGGCAGGTTCGCGCCGCGGCTGACGATGTCGGCCTCCAGGCCCACGCGGCCGGCCGGGTCGCCGTCCCAGCGGTGTGCCTTGAGCGAGTTCACGATCATCTCGGCCAGCCGGACGGCGGCGACGCCGTCTTCGCCGCTGACCGGCGGCTTCTCGCGCGTATGGACGGAGTGGAGGAACGTCTCCAGCTCGTTTTGAAGCGCGTCGCGGTCGTCGATGACGAGCGGCTCGACCTGGACCATCTTGCTGTAGTCCGCCGACGTGAGCTGCGACAGGTCTTCGAGGTTCCGCTCGCGGGCGAATTTGATCACGTCGACGTTTCGGTCGAGCGTGATCGCGATGCCGACCTTCTTCTGATAGTCGACGGAGATGTACGCGTTTTCGGCGAAGGCCCGGAGGCGGCGCTCGGTTTTTAGGGCGAGGCGCGACGCGGTGAGGTTCGCGACCGCGCCGCGGCGGCAGACGACGCGGGCGTTGGCGATGTCCTCGTGCTTGCCGAGGACGTTGACGCCGACGGCATCGACGCGGGCGACCTCGTCCTTGACCAGGTGCAGCATGATGTCGATGTCGTGGATCATGATGTCGAAGACGACGCCGACGTCGGCCGAGCGGAAGGGAAACGGGCTGATGCGGTGCGTCTCGACGAATTTCGGCCGGACGCCGAGCTTCTCGATCGCGCGGACGGCGGGGTTGAAGCGCTCGGTATGGCCGACGGCGACGATGACGTTGTGCTTTCGGCCGAGCAGGGCGATCTCCTCGGCTTCGGCGGCGGTCGGGGCGAGGGGTTTTTCGATCAGGACGGAGATGCCGCGCTCCATGAGCGGTTTTGCGACCGGGAGGTGGTGGATGGTCGGCACGGCGATGGAGACGGCGGCGATTTCGCCGAGGTCGGGGGTCAGCGCGGTCGCGTATTTGGCTCCGACGGGCTCGGCGAGGGCCTTCGCACGGTCGAGGTTGGCATCGACAACCGCGACGAGCTGGGCCTGGGGCATCTGGGAGTAGAGGCGGACGTGGTGCTTGCCCATGTGGCCTGCGCCGACGACGGCGACGGGGATTCGATCGGACATTCGGGACCTCGGTAACGGCATTTGCGATTCGGGTACGGCCGGATCGCGCTGGGGTGTTATCGTAGTCGATCGTCCGCGCGTCTTCAGGATCGCCTCGAGTGTGTGGGTCCGTCGTCGGGCGAGCGGCGCCGGGGGCGTGAATGAAGTTTCAAGGGGAGCAAGGGGAGCATGGTGTGTGTACACTGATTTTGCGCTCCTTCTGATAATCTATCGATTCTAGCTCTTCAAGTCGGGTGCGCGATTTTGCGCAGGGCGTGAATTGAGCTTCTTCGGTGCGATGGTGATATCAAGTGCGGCGGGTTTGCACATGAGTGCGCCTCCTGACCTTGTTGGTGCGGGGATTATTGCGCCGGCCGCGACGTGTGAGCGCTTCCGGCGCGCCGACTGGCGGAATGTGGCGGCGGGTACGGTAGACTGGCGTACTCTATCGTGGGACCGACGCTTCGTTCGCCCTCCGGGCGAGGAGCAGGAGAGGCGTGACCCAGGGGCTCGAAGCCCCTGGCAACGATCGTGCGCCCTCCGGGCGAAGACCCTCGCTGGCGCGTCGGGCTCGGATTGTGCGCCGTTCGCGCGATGACCCCGCGCTTGCGCTTGGGGCTCTGATCGGCCGCCCTGCGGGCGGGCGTCCTCGCTGGCGTGTCGGGCTCGGAATCGGACGCTGTGCGTTCGCTCAGCAATGGAGCGCGGCGCGGCGTTACACCGCCCCGTCAGTACCGGCCGCGCGGTAGAACGATTCGCGGTCGGCGTCGCTGTCCTGGCGGAAGTGTTCGCGGACGCGGCCGTAGATGCCGATTTCGAGTTTCCGCTTCAGGAACTCGACCAGCGTCCGCACGTGCTCATCCGCAATCAGGCCGTTGGCCTCGATCTCCCGGATCCCTTCGACTGTTCGGCCGGGGGCGTTCTCGCCGCGGCGGACGAAGAGCAGCCGCACGGCCGTCTTCAGGGCGGAGATCGACGCCTCGGGGAGCTGCCAGCGCTGCACGCCGGCGAGATTCAGCCCGCGGACCTCCTGATCGTAGCCTTGCACCTTCACGTACGGCGGCACGTCGTGCGTGACACGGGTCATGCCGCCGACGAACGCGTTGCGGCCGATCGTGACGAAGTGGTGCATCGCCGACGCGCCGCCGACGTTCACGCAGTCCTCGATTCTCACGTGGCCGGCGAGCTGGACCTGGTTGGCGATGATGCAGTTGCTGCCGATGTCGCAATCGTGGGCGATGTGCACGCCGACCATGAGCAGGTTGTGGTCGCCGATGCGCGTGACGCCGCCGCTGACACGGTCGACCTCGGTGCCGCGGTGGATGGTGACATTCTCACGGAAGATATTGTCCGAACCGATGGCGACCGACGTGGGGCCGCCCTTGTACTTGAGGTCCTGCGGGGCCGTGCCGATCGTCGTGCACGGGAAAAAGATGTTGCGCGGGCCGATCGTCGCGGGGCCAAGGAGCGTGACGTTCGTGTGCAGGAGGCAGCCGTCGCCGAGGCGGACGCCCGCGCCGACGTGGCAGAACGGGCCGATCGTCACGTCGCGGCCGATCTCCGCGGTCGGATCGATCACGGCCATCGGATGTATCGAACTCATCCCAGTCTCTCCACCTCGGCCGGCATCCTTCCCCCCCCCGCAGGGTCGCTCCACCTACCAGGACCGCCGTTTCGCGACGCACACTTGGTGGGCTGAGCCCACCCTGCAAAGCCAGTTCATCCAAAAGACCGGTCGGAGACCGGTCCCCCATCGTCCAAGTCCACCCTCAATTCGGCTCCGCGTCGACCAGCATGAAACGGATCGACGCCTCCGCCGCCAGGTCGTTTCCGACATGAGCCTTGCAATCCACCTCGCCCGTCCGAGACTTGACGCGCTTGCTGATCGCCTCGATCACGAGCTGGTCGCCCGGCGTCACCGGCCGGCGGAATTTCACGTCATCCAGGCTCAGCAGCACGGCCACCTTACCCGTGTGCTCCAGCTTCTGCGAGAGCAGGATGCCTCCGAGCTGGGCCATGGCTTCGATGATCAGCACGCCCGGCATGATCGGCTGGCGCGGGTAGTGCCCGACGAAAAACGGCTCGTTGATCGTCACGTTCTTGATGCCCACGGCCCGGCGGTCGCCGTCGATCTCGATGACGCGATCGACCAGCAGCATCGGGAATCGATGCGGCAGGATGCGCTGGACGCGGTTGACGTCGAGCTTCGGCGGCGCGGTCAGGCGCTCGTGCAGCGAAAGGGCGTCGCGGCTCTGGATCAGCTTGCGGACGAGCTCATGGTTCAGGCTGTGGCCGCTCTTGCGGGCGTAGATGTGGCCGCAGACGAAGCCGCCATAGAGCATCAGGTCGCCGATGAGGTCGAGGACCTTGTGGCGGACGCACTCGTTCGGGAAGCGGAATTCATTCTCGATCGGCCCCTCGGGCCCGATGACGAGGATGTCCTTGTACGTCAGGTGCGTGCCCAGGCCGGCCGCGCGGAGGCCTTCGGCCTCGGCCTTGGTGACGAAGGTCCGGGCGGGGGCGATTTCGCGGACGTACGAGTCGAACTGGAGCGAATAGCGGTAAACCTGGTGGCCGACAGGGCTGTCGTCGCCGTAATCCAGTTCGTAAATGATGTCGAGCTGGTCGGGTTCGCCCGGCCAGGCGACGAGTTCGGAATCGCCCTCGCAGACGCGGACGGTGTCGCGGATATTCAGGCACTGGCGATCGGCGTCCTGCTCCTCAAACCCGACCTCCGCGAGCGCTTCGACGAAGGGCTGGGAGCTTCCATCGCCGGCAGGGAGCTCGGCGTTGTTCAGCTCGACGTAGACGTTGTCGATCGCGAGGCCGCGGAGTGCGGAGAGGCAGTGTTCAACGGTCTCGATGGCGAGCGTGCCGTTTCGCAGGGAGGAGCGGCGGGCCCGCTTGGTGAGGTTGTCGACGTGCGCGGGGATCTGGACGGGCTCGGGAGCGTCGGAGCGCACGAAAACCACGCCCGTATTCGGCGGAGCGGCCTTGAAGCGGGCCGTGACGGGCAGGCCGGTGAAGAGTCCGCGCCCGCTGACTTCCGCCTCACCCTTGATCGTTCTTTGCCGACTCAAGCCGTTCGATCCGTTTCACGAGGTCGCGAACCTGTGTAAGCAGCTCCGGAAGTCTCGCAACCGCCGCGAGTTGTCGCATCGACCGGCGCCGATCCACGCCGGGGACGCCCGCGAGCGACACGCCGGGCGGCACGTTGGACATGATACCGGTTCCGGCGGCGAGTTGGACGTTGTCACCGATTTTCATGTGATCCGCAACGCCGACCTGGCCGCCCATGATGACGTTTCGGCCGATCGTGCAGGAGCCGGAGATGCCGACCTGTGCGACGAGAATGCAGTCTTCGCCGATGTCGCAGTTGTGGCCGACCTGAACCAGATTGTCGATCTTGGTTCCGCGGCCAATGCGCGTCTCGCCGCTGCGGGCGCGGTCAACGCACGAATTCGCGCCGATTTCGACGTCGTCGCCGATGACGACAATCCCCACCTGCGGGACCTTGTGGTGCCGGCCGTTGCGCGGAAGGTAGCCGAAGCCGTCCGTGCCGATGGTCGAGTTGCCGTGGATGATGACCCGGTCGCCGAGTCGGCAGCGTTCCCGGACGATGACATTTGGCCAGAGGACGCAGTCGCGGCCGATCCTTGCGTTCTCGCCGATGTAGACGCCGGGGTGGAGCTCGGTGCCCGGGCCGATTTCCGCGCCCGAGCCGACGAAGACATAGGGGCCGATGGCCGTGCCCTCGACCCTGGCTCCGGGCTGAACGACGGCGCGGGGATCCACGCCGAGGGGAACGCGCGGCGGCGGGGGCGCGAGCATTCCGAGGACCTGGGCGACGGCGAGGTCGGGATCGGCGACGCGAATCGCGGCGACGCCGGGGGGCACGGGCGCGCCCGCCGGGACGAGAACGGCGGCGGCCCGCGTTCCAGCCAGGCGTTCGGCGTACTTCGCAGACCCCAGCCACGAGAGGCAGTCGCCGTCCGCGGCGTCGAGCGGCGCGATGGATGCAATGCGGCGTGCACCGTCGCCGGTGAACGGCGCGGCGAGCCGCCGGGCGATCTCGGCTACCGTGAGTGAATCAGGCGTGTTCATCTCTCTGCAACCGCCGGGAACGCTGCGCGCAACCTGGGTGACCGGGGCGTTCGGCGTCATCAGGGCTTTTTGTTCGGGGCTGGGGCGGGCGCCGGCGCGCCGCCGACCGGGCCGACCTGGAGCATGGGCTGCCGCGGCTGGGCGCGGTAGGCCTCGTTCAGCTTCTGGATCACCTGCTGCGTGATGTCCGTCGTGCCGGCGGCGTACAGGACCTTGCGAGCGCGGATCTGCTCGCGGACCTGCTCGACGTTGTAGGTCGTGGCGACGAACTCATCGCGGTAGAGGACGAGTTCGATGCCGTCCTTTTCCGCGAGGTCCTTGATGCCGGCGAGGATTTCCTCGTAGACGCGGACGGTCCAGACGCCGGTCTCGCGGGCGAGGTCGGCCTGCATGAGGTCGAACCAGTTCTTGTACTCGATCTGCATGCGGAGGAGTTCGCGGGCGCGCGTGGCGAAGGTCGGGTCGCTGGCGTTCATCTTGTCGAGCAGCGCCTGTTCCTGGTCGATCTTGTCGCGGCGGGTCTGGTTCTCCTTCTGGAGTCCGTCCTGCTTGATTTTCATCTCCTCGGCCAGATCCTTCTGCCGCTGCGACTCGTTGAACACGGTGACGAGATCGACCGTGACCGTGCGCCCGGCGGCGCCGGCCAGGGGCTGGGGAGCCGCCCAGAGATAAGCGGAAGCCGCCGTGAGAACCGCCCCGACGACCCCGCCGACGATAAGACCTCTGCGATACATGCCCGACATCGCGATCGCTCCTGACTGGTTGAACCTGCGCGGCCAGGCCTGGCGCCCGCCCTGCGTGCGACTATTGTCGCCGGTTGTCGCGGGATCACAAGCGCCCGGGATCAGGATTCGCCCGCGAGCGCCCGCCGGAGCGGATCGAGGCGGGCCCCAAAGCGTGCGGCACGGCTCACGGAAGTGCGGTAGATCGGGCGGCGGACCTGGTCGATGCTGGCGGTCAGGGCGACGCGGCGGGATTCGTGGAATCGCAGGCAGGCGTCGTCCCAGGGGAGGCCGCAGAAATCGAGCAGGCGGCGCGTCTGGGGCTCCGGGTCGGCGACGACGTCCTCGTACCGGACCTCAAGCAGCCGCAGATCAAGCGTCGTGCGCCAGTGCTTCATCAGCCGGTCGTGCTCGCGGTAGAAAAGCCCCAGGTTGCGGAGGTCGTGCGAATACGAATGCGCCGCCGGGAGCATCGTCGTGAAGCAGCTCAGACACGTGTCGAGGGGGTCGCGGCGGCAGTGGATGATCCGCGCGTGCGGAAAGAGCATCCAAATCAGGCCGAGGTGCTGGAAATTGCCGGGGAGCTTATCGGTGACGAATCGTGCTCCACCGCCCAGTTCGGCGAGTCGTTCGAGGTGTTCATCGGCGATCGAACGCAGCATGTCGGGAGTCGCCGCCGCGAGACACTCGGGATAATCGGCGTTCGCGTTGAGGCGCTCGGGGAGGCTCAGGAAGATCTCGGGGACGTCCTGCAATTCGCCGGCGCCGAAGACGTCGGCGTGGGCGGCGAGAATCTGCTCCACGAGGCTGGTTCCCGAGCGCGGGACGCCGACGATGAAGATCGGCATCTCGGAATTCGAGCTGCTCCGCGAAAGTCCGGACAGCCGCTCCGGGTCGAAGGCCGCGATCAGCCGGTCGACGAATCCGCGGTAGTCCGCGGCGCGGAATTGATCGGCGGGATAGTACGAATTCGCCTCCTCGAATGCGTCAAACGCGGCTTCGTAGTCGCCCGCCTCCTCGTACAGCGAGCCGAGGGAGTACAGCAGCGTCACGCGATCACCGACGTGGATACCGGTGCAGGCGATGCACTCGCGGCAAAGCTCGATCGCCGGCGAAATCTGCTTTGCCTTGCGCGCGAGCCGGGCATACGCCGCGGCGACAGTGGGGGAAACCGGGCCGCTGAGCGCGGGTTCCAGGACGCGGCGGGCCTCGTCGGTCCGGTTCATCGCGATGAGCGTCTCCGCGATCCCCGCACGGATGGACGGTGAATCGGGCTCGCATCGGGCTGCGGATTCGTAGGCGTCCAGCGACGCCTCGAACTCCCCGGTCAGCCGCAATGCCAGCCCGAGTCCGGCGGCCGCCTCGGCCGACTCAGGTCTCAGCGCGAGCGCGGCACGAAAATGAGGAACGGCCAGGTGAGCCCGCCCCCACCCCTGCAAAGCGACGCCGAGCGCGAACTCGGTTTCGAAATCGCCGCGGTTGATCGCGGCCGCCTCGCGCAGGGACGCGATCGCCGGCTGGAATCGAAGCAGGCGCGTGAGTGCCTGGCCGATCCGGAGCCTGGGCTCCGCCCTGCGCGGGTCGAGCTGCGCGGCCTGGGAAAACGCAGCGAGGGCGTCGGCGGCGCGATCTGCCGCCAGCAGGGCCAGCCCCAGACTGCACAGCAGTCCCGCGTGCGGACCCGTGCGGGCGAGCGCATCGTTGCACGCCTGGATGGCGTGGATGTGCTCCCCCACGGCCGTCAAACCGTCCGCGACGATTCGGATCGCCGCGGCGTCGTCGATGTTCTGGCGGGCGAACTCCCGTGATGCGCGAATCCCCTCGCGACGGCGACCCGGCGTGCGCAGCAACCGACGCAAGTGATCCACGCGGTCGCGGCGCCCCCCGCCGGTCCCCCGTTGCATCGCCGCGATTGTAGCGCCCGGTGCGCCGCGTGTCTCGTAGTATAGTCTAGATTTTTGCGTGTGGGCGGTCGGAGCGCCGGCCTTCGGGCCCCCTACCCGCGGCGCTGCGTGCGGCTATACTACGCGGTTCCTCAAACGCAGGGCGTCTGAAAAGCAGGAGCGACAGCATGGCCGACGAAATGCCGCCGATCTCGCAGTTGCGCGGGCGGCCACTGGGCCGGATTCTCATCAAGATGGGGCGCGTCACGCGCGCCCAGGTATCCGAAGCGCTCGATATCCAGAAGGAGCGCCGCGGGCCCATCGGCCAGATCATGATCGAGATGGGTTTCGTGAAGGAGAAGGACGTCCACCGTGCCCTGGCCGCGCAGGTGGGCATGGAGTGGCTCACGGTCGCGAGCGTGGACATCCAGCAGAACGTGATCGACATGATCCCGTCGCAGATGGCCCATTCGTACCGGATCATCCCCACCGAATACGACCGCGAGTCCAACTCGCTGGGCGTGGTGCTGGACAGCCCGGACAATTTCCAGGCCACGGACGACCTCAAGACGCTGATGGGCTTCAACGTTGTTGCCCGCATTACCTCCAAAGAGGACATGAACGAGGCGCTCAACCGGTTCTACCCGGAAGAGCAGGCCCAGAGCATCAACGACATCATCGGCGAACTGAACGAGGATGCCGATCTCGCCAAGCTGGCGAACCGCGGTGAATCGATCGACCTCGAGGACATTAAGGCGGTCGCCGACAGCAACCCGGTCAAGAAACTGATTAACCTCGTGCTTCTCCAGGCGATCAAGGACCGCGCGTCGGACGTCCATTTCGAGCCGTTTGAAGACGAATTCAAGATGCGCTACCGCATCGACGGCATCCTCTTCGAGATGGTTCCGCCCCCCAAGCACGTCGCGATGGCCATTTCCTCGCGTATCAAAGTCATGGCGAACCTCGATATCGCTGAACGCCGCCTGCCCCAGGACGGCCGTATCGAGCTGCTGGTCGAAAAGCGGCCGGTCGACCTGCGCGTGGCCGTGCTCCCGACGATGTTCGGCGAGAGCGTCGTGCTTCGCGTGCTGGACCGGGCGAACGTCAACCTGGACCTGGAGCACGTGGGCCTCCGCGAGGAGGAGCTGGCCGTCGTCCGGCAGCTCATCAACAAGCCGCACGGGGTGGTGATCGTCACAGGTCCCACGGGCTCGGGAAAGACCACGACGCTGTATTCCGCGTTGCGCGAACTCAACACGCCGGACGTAAAGATCCTGACGTCGGAAGACCCGGTTGAGTACGACATCGACGGGATGTGCCAGTGCCAAGTTCGTTCGGACATCGGCCTGACCTTCGCGCGGCTGCTGCGCAGCTTCCTGCGGCAGGACCCGGACGTCATCCTTGTGGGCGAGATCCGCGACCTGGAAACCGCGCAAATCTCTGTGCAGGCGTCACTTACGGGCCACCTGGTGTTCACCACGCTGCACACCAACGACGCCCCCAGCTCGATCGCCCGACTGGTCGACCTGGGCCTGGAGCCGTTCCTGATTACGGCCACGCTCGAAGCCATTGTTGCACAACGACTTGTGCGCCGGATCTGCACCAACTGCAAGGAGGAGTATCAGCCGAGCGAGGTGCAGTTGATGGAGCTCGGCCTGACTCCCGAGGACGTTGCCGGCCGCGTGTTTTACTACGGGAAGGGCTGCGATTATTGCAACAACACGGGTTACAAGGGTCGTCTTGCGATCTTCGAGATCATGGTCGCGGACGACGAAATCCGGGAGTTGATCATGACCCACGCTTCGACGGGCGTTCTCCGGGGGGAGGCGCGGAAACGCGGCATGCGGACGCTCCGGGAGTCGGGCTTGCTGGCGATCTACGATGGCGTCACGACGATCGAGGAGGTCGTGCGGGAGACGCTTGGGGGAGCGGAGGCGTAACCGGGGCGAGGTTCAGGGGATACGAGGCAGCCGGTTCGGCGATCGGGATTGCGTCGGGACGGCTTTTCGCCTCTTTTTGTATCACGTGGCTGCGGAATCGGTTAGACTTCGGTTGTCCGGCCACTTGGGGTCGTCCATAATCAGTTGATCCGGTCGGTCCGGGGGCCCTGCCTCCCCGGCGGGGTGGCATGTCGGGCCGTTTTGTATCGCGGGGAGCGGACACATGGCGGTTTTCGTCTATGAAGCGTTGAACTCGTCGGGCCAGGAGGTCAAGGACGAGGTCGAAGCACCGACGAAGGAAGAGGCTGTCGCCAAGGTGCGCAGCCTCGGATTCTTCCCCACCAAGGTCATCGAAAAGGCCGGCAAGAAGAAGCTGGTCAAGGAGACCGGCGGCGGGCCGAAGCGCAAGGCGGCCGGGACCGGCTTCGGCTGGGTCTCGACCAAGGTCCTGACACAGTTCACCCGCCAGCTTTCGACGCTTCAGGACGCCGGCCTGCCCATTCTGCGTTCGATTCGCATTCTCGAGCAACAGCAGAAGCCGGGCATGATGAAGAACTCGCTCAAACAGGTCGCTGAAGACATCGAGGGCGGGGCCACGCTTTCGGAAGCGATGGCCCGCCACCCGAAGGTCTTCGACCGGCTTTATTCGAACATGGTGGCCGCCGGCGAGGCGGGCGGCGTGCTCGACGTGATTCTCCAGCGTCTTGCGGACTTCCTGGAAAAGGCGCAGCGGCTCAAAAAGAAGGTCATCGGCGCGATGATCTACCCGACGGTCGTGATCACGATCGCCATGACCATCACGCTGCTGATCGTCATTTTCCTGGTGCCGAAGTTCCGCGACATCTTCAAGGATTTCGGCGTGAAGCAGCTTCCGGGCATTACGGAAGTGCTGATCATCTTCTCGAACTGGCTGCTGGAAGGCTCGCCGCCCGGCTGGCTGGTGATCATCTTCTCGCCGCTGCTGGTCTGGGGGACGTACAAGCTGATTCGCCAGGCGTATACGGGCCGGTATATCCTCGACATGCTCTGGCTGAAGGTCCCGGTCATGGGGCAGATCATCTCCAAGTCCGGCATTGCGCGTTTCACGCGCACGCTGGGCACGTTGATCTCGGCCGGCGTGCCGATCCTGGAATCGTTGAAGATCACGCGTGACACGACCGGTAACGAGGTCTACGCGAGCATGCTGAACAAGGTGCATGACTCGATCCGCGAGGGCGATTCGTTCGCGAACCCGCTTCGCGCGAGCAAGTGCGTGGACTCCATCGTCGTGAACATGGTCGACGTCGGCGAGGAAACCGGCGAACTCGACAAGATGCTCTACAAGGTGGCGGACAACTACGACGACGAGGTCGACACGCTCGTCGCCTCGCTCGTGAGCCTGCTCGAACCGATCCTGGTCGTCGTGCTCGGCTCGATCGTCGGTTTCATCGTGGTCGCGCTGTACATGCCCATGATCAGCCTGATCCAGTCGCTCACGAATCAGTAAGGCGACGCAAGGCACGAGGGAAGACATGAAGAGAAACCAGAGAAACGCGTTTACGCTCGTCGAACTGCTCACGGTCATGGCGATCATCGTGCTGCTCGTGGGGATTCTCGTGCCGGCACTCTCGGCCGCCCGCGACCAGGCCAAGAAGGCCTCGACGACCGGCCAGATCGGTGCGATCGAGAAGGGCATTCAGCTCTTTCACACGGAGCTGGACAAGTACCCCGTCTCGACGCGGGCGAACCCGTTCGAGACATCGACGGTTCCGCTGACCGGCGCGCAGTGGCTCGCGCTCCAGCTCGTCGGTGCGGATGGGGCGGGCTTCGTGAAGGACGACCTGAAGAACGACACCAGCAACAGCGGCACCGCCGACGGGCGCATCAACGCGACCGACTGGCTCCAGTGGTATTCGCTCAGCCCGGCCGGCGGGCGCAAGTTCGCCCGGCTCAACCCGCTCGTCGACCAGGACGGCAAGACGCTCCGCACGCCGGCCAAGCTGGTCGCGGAGCATCCCGAATACGGCGATCTGCCTGCGGCGATGACCGCCGGCTCGAGTGAGTGGAACAACGACAAGATCCCGATGTTCATCGACGCGTTCGGCTACCCGATTCTCTACTACGCGGCCACGCTTGGCGCCGAGCAGCCGATCACGACGGGCAACCCGAGTTCGAATCTGAAGATCGGCACGTACGATCTGTCGGACAACGCGGCGATCACGGGTGCGGTGGAGAGCGCGACGAATGGGAACGGCAATTTCGGCCGCTTCCCCGTGCCCGGCCCCGGCTGGGATTTCGCGTCTGCGAACCAGACGCCGATTCACCCGTTCGGCGTCCTTGGCTACACGCAGGGGCAGGCGACGTGGCCGGCCTCGAATACGTTCGCGGCGAGCATCTGCGACCGCAACATTTTTGACACGACGCAGCGCGGCAACCAGGGCCGCCTCGCGCCGCTGCGGGCGGATTCGTACATCCTGGTTTCGCCGGGCCGCGACGGGCGGTACGGCACGAACGACGACGTTCGGAATTACCCGTTCAACTGACGCAGCGGCTGACCTGCGTGTGGGCTGCGGGACGGACTCAGCCCGCCGCGCCCGAGTTGTCGGACTGAGCTACCGAAGTGGAGAGATTCATGCGTATTCGCAATCTGGCGGCTCGTGGCTTCACGCTGGTCGAACTGCTGACGGTGATCGCGATCATCGCGCTGCTCGTCGGCATTCTGGTTCCCGCGATCGGCGCTGTGCGAACGCGGGCGAAGGTGACCGCGACGCGGGCGACCATCTCGTCGCTCGAAACGGGCATCGAGGCGTTCCGCGGGGATCAGACGCTCGGAGGGGCATACCCGCCGTCCGCGTCCGATTACCGCGACAGCAGCGGACGCCTGACCTACAAGGTTCAGAATGCGTACCTCGCCGGGAACGCCCTGCCGCCGAATACGCCGCCGTTTGAGATTTCCGGCGCGGGCCTGCTCGTCTGGGCGCTCGCCGGAGCGGATCTGCTGGGGACGGCCGGGTTCCGGCCGCACCGCTCTTCGAGCACGTACTGGGCGCAGGACACGGACAACTCGGGCGGAAACCAGACCGACCCGAACCGCATCGGCGGCTACGCGCTCGATTCAAACACGCGCAAGCCGCTGCGGCCGCGCGTCGGGCCGCTGGTTGACGTAAGCAAGGTGAAGATCACGCGCTGGATCGAGCAGGCGGAGACGTCGAGTTCGAACGGCAGTTTCGAGATTCCCGACGAAGCGGAAACCGCGAAGAAGCTCGGTCTGCGGCCGACCAAGCGCGAGTACCCGGTCTTCCTCGACTCGTTCGGGCGGCCGTTCCTGTACTGGCGTGCGGATCCGGCGGGCGAGCAGGCGGCGGACACGACGCCCAACGACCTGGGCAACAACCAGCAGGCGTTCCGCGGCAAGTATCACTACCGTGACAATTCACTGCTGTTGTCGGGAAATTCGCTGCTTGTGACGAATCTGGCGGTGAATCCTTCGCTCCCGAATCCGACGCACCCGCTGCGTTTTTCGTACAACGGGCTCGGGACGCCGACCAATCAGACGATGGATCCGACCGATCCTGACCTGAACCGGGAGTACACCTGGGCGACGTACCTGCGGAACAAGAGCACGACCGCGCGGGTTGAGCCGCAGAAGGCGGATTCGTACGTGATCGTCAGCGCCGGCGAGGACGGCCTCTTCGGCACGGACGACGATATCGCGAACTTCGATCACAACGGCGCGGAAGTCCCGCGGTAGGCAGGTATGCCCGCGGCCGGCGGGTCCGGCCGGTCGTAACGGAAGTTGCCATGAAATACACCAGCCGCCGGGGCTTTACGCTCGTCGAGATTCTCGTCGTCATCGCCGTCATCCTGCTCCTCGTCGGGCTGATGGTCGCGGGCACGAGCCATGTATTCAGCCAGCAGAAAGCCCGCAATACGCAGGCGATGATGCAGTCGCTCACGGCGGCGATCGAGCAGTTTCGGCAGACTAATCCGCTGCGGAATTTTTACGACGTGCGCGGCCGCGAGACGTTCGGATCGCTGCCGCCTTATCAGCTCGACCTCGATCGCCCGGCCAATGTGCAGAAGAGCGCGGCATACGCGTTTGAGGCGAACCCGCCGTCACCCACGGGCATCAGCGGGCCGAATCTCTTCTCCGACCGGATCGCGCGCGACCTCGGCTGCCGCGACAACGACATCGAAAAGTGGTGGGAGGTCGACGTCACTTCGGGCCCGATTCCCCGGATCGACGACGAACACATGGATAACCGCGGGCTCTACGCCTATATGAAGGCGTTCACCCCCGGCATCCTCGCCTCGGTCCCCGAGGCGAACATCAAGCGGATCCCCCACTCGCAGAACGCAACGGCCGTGTTCCATATGAACCAGAAGGGCCGTTCGTCGGGGACGGGCCACGCAGATCATGTTGACGTGCTCGGCTTTGTCGACGGCTGGGGCGTGCCGATCGATTACATGGTCATGGCGAAGTACGAGTGGGCGCTCGTCCGCGACCAGGACGGCGTGGAACAGGCGCGTTACAAGGTCGTCGATCGCCAGGTCGTCCTGCGATCCCGCGGGATGGACGAAGAGAAATACAAGGCCTGGGTGGCCACAAACCCGGCCAACCCCCGCCAGCGGGCGGCGAACCTGATCGACGTCAACGCGTCAATCTACAGCGCGGAGCTTTCGAAACCCTGGGCCAACGCGGACCCCGTCACCGGCCGGTTCCTTTCGCCGACCGGTTCGGAGACGCAGGGCAACGGCTGGCTGCGGGTCGTGGGCAAGCTCGACGAATATAACTACAGGCCCAATTGACACTTCCGTTCGCTCGGCTGGCTTGGACAGTTGGGTTTGGCGTACAATTCGCCCGCGGGTGAAGTCCGCTCGCCTGCCTCGAGACTATGAGAGCGGCGGCCGAGCCCAACCCGGTCGGCTCGCACGTCGGCCGGGGCGAGATGCGCGGGCGTTTGCCAAGGCCCGGCCGGGGGCGGTTGTGCTACACGTAGCGAGATGACCATGCGGCATCGCAGTGCAAAACCGGCGTTCACCGTCGTCGAGCTGATTGTCGTCGTGGCGATCATCGCGCTCGTCCTGGCGATCGCGATTCCCGGCTTCAACGCGATGTCATCGCAGGCACGGCTGACGCGCTCGCGCCAGCTCCTCAACGGCATCATGACCCGCGCCGCAGTCATCGCCACGGCCGACCGAGCGCTCACGGCCGTGCGGATCTTCCCGGCCGCGTGGGATCAATCAGACCGGCCGCTGAGCCAGACGGGCTTTGACGCGCTCCAGGCGCAGACCGCGGTGATCTACCGCTACGTCACGGGGACGGGCGAGCCGAGCGACATTTCGCGGGTGATCTACGGTGAGCGGTTCGAGCGGCTGAAGGGCAACGACCCGGTGCTGCTGCCGGCGGATACGTGGGCGGCGCCGATCGAGGCGCTGTCGACGAATACAAGCCTGCCGAACAACTACGACACGGTCCTCCAGGGGGACGTCGGCCGGTTCGAGTTGAACGCCGGCCCGCGACAGTATGGCGATCGCGGCGCGCCCGGGGCGCAGACCGGCGAGAAGTTCCTCGACGCCGACGATTTCCTGATCGTCTTCGATCCGAATCTCGGCCTCGTGGGCAGCACCAAGCGCCTCCCGTGGCGGATGTCCGCGTACGTCCCGGCCAACAACCCGGCGGGGCTGGACGAGGGCGACTCGGCCGGACAGTGGCGGAATGACCGGTTCGGCCGGCCGTACATTTACAACCCGTTCCAGCGGAACAACTTCACGGGGCTGGTGCTGTATCAGCGCGACCGGTTCGTGGCGCTGGGTGCGAGCGGCGATGACGCGTCGGTGCGTCAGGCCCGGCGGGCGCTGCTGGCAGCGAGTCCGTACAAGTACTACGTGAGCGGCGCGGGCGGCGCGCTGGTGGCGGAACGATGAACGCGACGAGCGAACAGCGGATAGCGAAGAGCGATATCAGCGGCGGAGCGCCGGACGCGGGTGCCCGGGTCGACGTCCGGCGGCGGCTCGCGTTCAGCCTGGCGGAGATGATGATCGCGCTGGCGATCCTCGGCCTGGGGCTGCTGTTCATCGCTGCGGCGCTGCCGGCGGGCGTGAGCGTCGCGCGGGAGTCGGCAGACCTCGCGGTGGCCGACGCGGCCGCGGAAGAGGCGCTCGACCTGATCGAGCAGCACATCCGCACGTCGCGCGAGCTGATGTACCCGCGCGTGAACTACACGGCCGATCAGTATGCGCGGGCTGACGATCTCTTCACGCCGCGTATGGTCCGTACGCTGTCTGCATTCTTCCAGCGGCCGCGGCGCGACGACTTCGAACCGTTCATCAAGGTTCGGCCGTTCGAGCTGTCGAGCATCGAATACCGGGTCAACAATCAGAACCGCACGGCGCCGTTCGTCGATTTCTCGGAGTTCGTGATCGAGCGTTTCCATCGGACCAACAACCTGTTTGCCGCGGCCCAGCCTGCGGTCGAGTTTGATTCGGGATTTCAGCTTCCCACGAACCGCCGGCTGCTTCTCGCGGACAATCCGATCCTCTCGCCGCTGGCGCGCGTTTACCCGCCTGTGACGCCGATCCGGCCGATGCTGGTCGATGAGTACTTTCGCGATCAGCCGAACTATTATCAATACAAGTCCCGGCAGGGGTCGGGGCTGGGTGTCTATAGTGCCGAGCTTGAGAAGGCCCAGAGCCGCAGGATCGCGTGGACGGCGTTCTACCGCCGGGTGAGTTATGACGCGATCGTCGGACCCGGACCGGACAACACGTTCGGAACGCCCGACGACATCCGCAGCGCCCGCGATCCGCACATCTATGAGATCATCGTCGTGGTGACGCGGCGGCCGACGGATACGCACCGATTCCCGACGCAGAATCCGACTCCGAATAACTTCACGGAACTTCCCCAGGCGACGAATGTTGACCGGCTGGCTCCGATGCCCTGGCTGGTGACTTTCGCCAGCGACATGCCCGTCGAGAACGCGATCATGCAGGATCTGAATCGCGCGACCGGCTGGGGCATCAATGGGCCGGACAACTTCGACGACTCGGTGGGGAGCAACCGCTCGCTCGCGAGCGATTTCTCACAGCGGGCAAATTTCGTCTTCCGCACGCAGCGCGATCCCGCCACGAATCGCTACCCCGTCGGAGAGTTGCTCCCCGTCGGCAGCATCATCATTCCCGCGGCCAATGACGACTTCCCGACGACGCGGAACATCGCGCCGTGGGAGCCGCCCGGGAATCCATCCAACCCTCCGTCCCCGACGAAGCGGCTGACGGGCTTCGCACCGCACATGCCGAACACGCTGCCGATCTACGAAGTGATCGAGCGGCCGGACAACAACACGATCATCTGCAAGAACAACGGGGCTCACCCCTGGGTCGCCCGCGGCCTCACGGCCCGCGCGTTCCCCTGCTGGGTGATTCCGCCCTCGTTCGTCGAGCGCGACGGCAACGGCCAGCCCGTCTACGACCGCCGCTCGCCCATTCTCGCGGTGCACCGCCGGCTGATCCGCATTCCGGAGCTGCCATGATGAAGCGTTTCCTGAGCAATGACGGTTCCGCGCGGCGGCAGTCGAGGGCCGGCCTGGCTTTCACGCTCGTCGAGATGCTCGTCGCGCTCGGCGTGCTCGTCGTCGCGATGGCCGTCGTGACCAACATCTTCGGCATCAGCGCCAAGACGGCCGCGCAGGCCCAGGCGGTCGGCCAGGTCGAGGCCGCGCTGGACAGCTTCGTCCGCCAGATGCGGGCGGACCTCGACGGCATCGACCCGTCGCGCAGCGTGCTTGTCGTCGCCGGCCGGTACCAGCCGGCCGCCCGCACCGAGGAACTCCGGCAGGCGGGGCAGTACTGGCGCGTCCTCACGGGCGATCCGACCCGTGCGGGCCCCGCGTATGACCCGCGGTACGACGGCTCGCAGAGTGCGTATCCGCCGGGCAACTCTGCCCGAGATCAGTACAGCGATCCGCGCGGCGACGTGCTGATGTTCTTCACGCAGCGGCCGCTGGAATCGCGTGCTCCGGCCACGGACACGAACCCGGGCAACCTGACGGCGTTTCAGGCGGCGCTCCAGCGGGGTGCGAAGGTCGCGCCGGCGCAGATCGTCTACGGGCTGGCGTCGTTCACGGATGTGACGGTCAATGGCAACACGTACACGTGGAGCAATGCGACGCGCCACATCGGCTATGCCGGAAACACGTACCAGATCAGCCAGTTTCCGCTGACGGATTGGACGCTGGGGCGGCGTCAGATCCTGATCGAGGACGTTTCCGACGGCGTTTCGCGGAATGGTCAGGGCGTTCCGACGGAAACGGTTCCGCGGTTCAATGCCAACGCGGCCGACTGGCTGCGGCTCCTCCGCAACTATGCCGAGGCGCCGGGCACGCGTCTGGTCACGGCGGCTGATTCTGTTCAGTTCCAGTTCCGCGACTGGCTGGAGTTCTACGGGCCGAATCCGCGGGCGAATCTGCGCGTCGGCTTCCCCCCGTATCCGCAGCGGCTCGAAAACTACTACGTTTCGCCGGCGCTGGGCAGCCCCTACAACCCCGCCGCGTGGTCGAACGCGGCCTTCGGCGGTGCGGGGCTCTACCCCGGCGTGCTCGGCCTGCTGTACAACCCGACCGATCCCTCCGCCGCGACGTTCTATCACGTGGCGACGCTCGCGCGGAATATTCCGCCCGAGATTCAGTCGAATCAGGCGCTCGTCGCGCTGCCGGCCTGTGCGTGGTTCCAGGTCGAGTTCCTGATGCCCGAGGATCCGCGAAATTCGATCGAGACGCCGCTTTCGGCGCAGCGCGACGATATGCCGCGCTGGGTCGAGGTGCCGCCGCGCCAGACGTACGTCTTCGTGCCCGATTCCGCCGAAAACCGGGATCTGATCAAGGGCCACGTGAATCCGGCCAACGGCGTTCCGACGTCCCTCATCGGCTTCCCAAACCCCCCGCGACTCGCCAGCTTCGGTCAGGTCATCCCGCCGGGTTCGCCGTCCTACGGCGGTCCGAACACCGGGGCGAATCGCAAGGTCCGCCTCTGGCCGTACGCGATCCGCATCACCGTCCGCGCGTTTGACCGCGACGGCAAGCTCAACGAGCCGATCGTGCGGACGGTCGTGCACCGCTTCGAGTAGCACCGACGGCGCCCTTCCGGAGGCCGCGCGCGTCCGTCCTTTGCGATATCATCCGCCCGAGGCTTGATTCCGGATGACTGCGCCCCCAACCTCGCGGGCTCGTTCGGATCGGCTCTGAACAGGGCGTCGATGAAGCGGGTCATCATCATCCTCGAAGGCGCGAGCGAGAGCGGTGACGCTGAACTGCGTTCGGACACCCCGCTGCATGCCGCCCGGACGCCGGCGCTCGACGCCCTCGCCCGTCACGCCCGCCTCGGGACCGCGCGGATGACTCCCGAAGACTCTGCGCCCGGCGCGGAAGTCTCGCTGGCGGCGACACTTGGGATCGACCCGCTGCGATTCTCGATCGGCCGGGGACCGGCGGAAGCGCTTGCCTACGGACTTGAGATCGGCCGCTCGGACGCGCTCCTCCGGGCAAGCCTTGTCACAGTCGACGATGGAATCCTGAGCGACTGGGCTCCCGAACCGCTGCGCCTCGCCGAGGTCCGGGGATTTCTGCACGCGATCAACACCGACGCCCCCGAAGGCGCCGAAGTCCTTTGTGGGGATGGACATCGGTGCATTCTCGCCGTTCGGAATTCGACCGCGTGTCGCGCGGTCCAGACGCTGAGCCCCGTGGAGGTCATGGGAAAGCCGGTGCGGGCCCATCTGCCGTTCGGGCGCGGGTCGCGTGCGCTCGCGAAGTGGATGCAGCAGGCCATGACGCGGCTTGAAGGGCACGAACTGAATCACATCCGAGCCGATCTCGGTGAACCCGAAGTGACCGGCGTCTGGTTCTGGGGTGCGGGTGAAATTCCGCGCATCCCGAGTTGGCGCGACCGCTTCGGCGTCGGCGGCGAACTCATCACCTCCTGTGCGCTCATGCAGGGGATCGGGCGGGTGGCGCGGCTGGACGTGGACGCCTGGCAACCCAGGCCGCGCGATCGGCGAGAGGAGACCGCATCGCTCGCAAGTCGAGCCGTTCTAGCGCTCGATCGACGGGATTTCGTCTGTGTTCATACAGACTGGCCCGACTATGCCGGGCACCGCGGCGAACGCGATGCAAAGATCGCGGCCATCGAGACTTGCGACGCGGAGTTGGTCCGCCCCGTGGTCGATCGCCTGGCCCAGGAACCCGCCTGGCGGTTGCTGGTCACCACAGCGCATTCCACCCCGACGGCAACCCGGGTCCACTCGGCGACGCCCGCGCCGCTGTTGATCGCCGGTCCCGGCATCGAGTCGAATCGCGGCGAGGCGTTCGACGAGGCAAATGCGGCGGCGGGCGAGATCCGGCTGGAGCGCGGGAGCGACCTGATGGAGTACTTCGTGGCCCGGGCCTGAAGGGTGTACGTCGAAGGGTTGACTCGGCCGGGGCACGCGGCTAAAAATGCTCTGGGTTCCCACCTCTTGAGCGCGGCATGGAGTCTGTGCGCGCTTTCCCATGCGCACGAGCGGAGATCGACCGATGGCAAGCGCCCCGGCTACCACTGCAAATCAGGCCGACTTCATGTTCAAGGCCGGAGACCTCACCAACGAGGATCTCAAGGTCGTTTCGATCACCGGCCGCGAGGAGATCAGCTCGCTGTACTCGTTCCGGCTGGAGCTGCGCTCGGACGACGCCGAGATCGATTTCACGACTCTCGTGGGCAAGGCGTGCCAGATCGAAATCCGCGCGACGTCCGGGACGCGGTACATCAACGGGATCGTGCGGCGGTTCGAGCGCCTCGGCGAGGGGTCCAAGCAGACCTACTACGCGGCCGAGCTGGTCCCGCTCCACTGGCTGCTGACCAAGCGGGTGAAGTCGCGGATCTTTCTTGAGACCAACTGCGAGGACATGACGGTCACCGGCATCATCAAGAAGGTGCTCACGGACGCCGGCATTCCCGAGGAGAAATTCCGGTTCGCGACGCAGGGCACGTATGTCGCCCGCGAGTCGGTCGTGCAATACCGCGAGTCGGACTGGGATTTCATTTCCCGCCTCATGGAAGACGAGGGGATCTTCTACTTTTTCGAGCACGACACGGACAAGCACGTGCTCGTGCTCGGCGATGCGCCCAGCGCGCACGTCGCCACGCCCAACGCGGCCACCGTCCCGTTTCGGGACCCGCTGGGCCTCGTGCCGGATCAGAAGAAGGAGCACGTCTTCAACGTGCGCGACCGGCAGGAGATCCAGATCGGGGCGGTATCGCTCGACGATTTCAACTTCGAGACGCCGCAGGTCGACGTCGCGGCGGACCAGGCGGGCTCCGAATTCACGTCGCTTGAGTTCTACGACTATCCGGGCGGCTATGCGGAAAAGGACATCGGCACGGCCTGGGCGCGGGCCCGGCTCGAGGAATTTCAGACGGGCCGGCGGGTCCAGCAGATGAGCGCGACCGTGCGCGTGTTCCTGCCGGGATTCAAGTTCACACTGGAAGAGCATCCGATCGAGTCGCTCAACACGGAGTACCTGATCCTCGGGATCACGCACCATGTCCGGCAGCCGCAGTCGACCGAGGAGGAGGCGGGTGCCCAGCGCGGCCTCGAATACACGGCAGAGATCGACACCGTTCTCGCGACGGTTCCCTTCCGGCCAGCTCGCAAGACGCCCAAGCCGCGCATCCATGGCAGCCAGACGGCGATCGTCACCGGCCCGGCCGGCGAGGAGATTTACGTCGACAAGTACGGTCGGGTGAAGGTGCATTTTCACTGGGATCGCGAGGGCGCGTTCGACGAGAACAGCTCGTTCTGGATCCGCGTGCGGCAGAGTCTCGCGGGCGGCCTTTACGGCATCATCTTCACGCCGCGCATCGGCCAGGAGGTCGTCGTCGAGTTTCTCGAGGGCGATCCGGATCGGCCGCTGATCACCGGCTCGGTCTACAACGCGGACAACATGCCGCCGTACACATTGCCGGACGAGAAGACCAAGAGCACGATCAAGACGAACAGCTCAGTCGGCGGCGGCGGCTTCAACGAGCTGCGCTTCGAGGACAAGAAGGACAGCGAGCAGATCTTCATGCACGGCCAGAAGGATCTGCACATCCGGATCAAGAACGACGAGTTCGACTTCATCGGCCGGCACAAGCACGAGACGATTGAAGGCAACCAGGCCAAGTCGATCGGCGGCGACGAAGGCCGCTCGGTCGGCGGCAACCAGAATACAAAGGTCGGCGGCGATCGCACGCTAAAAGTGACCGGGAGTTCGGCCGTCGAGACGGATGGGAGCTACAAAGTCGAAGCCTCGGGCGACCTTGGGCTCAAGGGTGCGAACTCAAAGTACATCGCCGATGGGGAGCTGACGCTACGGGCGGGCACGATCGTGCTCACCGCCGATACGATTACGCTTAAGTCGGGTGGAAATTTCGTGACGGTCGACGGCGGCGGAGTGCATATCCAGGGCAGCGCAGTCAACATCAACTCCGGCGGCAGCGCGGCCTCGACAGGCGGAATCAGCGTCATCGGTACGACGGATCCCGCAGCCCCAGAGGAACCCGTCACCGGCGACCCGGGCCAGGACGTCACGTATGAACAGGAAGGCAAGCCCTTCGATCCGCTCGAAGACGCGCCGATCCATGACGAGGACGAGACCACTGAAGAGGAGACGCACTGGATCGGCGTGCGCCTCTACGACGATAACGGCGAGCCGCTGGCCGGCGAGCGCTACCTGATCACGCTTCCCGACGGCACGAAGGTGGCGAAGGGCAAGACAAACAAGAATGGCGAAGTCGAGGTGCGCGGCATCGATCCGGGAAGCTGCACCATCACGTTCCCTGATCTCGATGGTGCGACGTGGGAAGCGGGACCGGCGACCGGCGGAACCGGCGGCGGTTCGTCGACTGCGGCCGCTCCGAGCGGCGGCGGCACGCCGAGCGTACCGTCGATTTAGGGTCGGTTCAGGATTGGGTCAAGCGATCGGAGCGGGCAGCAGGCGAGGTTTCAAGATGGCATACGGGGCACGAAAACGTCCGAGCGACGGGATTCATAAGGCGATTCCGGGCGACACGATCAGCTCGATCGCGGCGTCCTACGGCATTACGGACTGGGAAGCAAAAGTCTGGGACGCCGGCGAAAACGCCGAACTGAAAACGCAGCGCGTCAATCCGAACACGCTTGTCCCGAAAGATGCAGTCTTCATTCCGGAACTCACAAAGAAGGAAGAGAGCCGGCCCGTCGACGCATGGCACGAGTTTCACGTCGTCCGCAACAAGCGTTTCATCCGGCTGAAGCTCCAGAACTCCGACAATACGCCGGTCAAGAACAAGACGTACAAGATCGAGCCCGCGGAGACCTTCCGCGGCGTATTCGTGCAGCAGGGAACGACGACCGGCGAAGAGGGCAAGATCGAGGAGGAGATCCCGCACACGATGATCGAGGCGGATCTCGTCCTGCCGGATGACAACGTCCGCATCCGTCTGAAGATCGGCCACCTGCTGCCGCTGCCCATGGGCGATCCGGTGAGCGGGCCGTCGCTGGATGTCGAAGGCGCACTCGGCGCGCTCGGCGATGCGGCCGCGGGCGCGCTCGGATCGGCCGGGGCGTCGCTCTCGGGCGCGGCGAGTGCGCTGGGCGGCGTCGCGGCGGGGGTTGCGGGCAGCGTCTCCGGCGCGGCCTCGGGCGGACTGAGCCTCGGCAGCGGCGGCGCGAGTGCGAGCGGCTCGGGCGGTGGTGGTCTCGGAGGCGCGGTATCGGGCATCGCCGGTGCGGCCGGGCAGGTCCAGGCGATCGGCACGGGCGCTGCGCGCGACCTCGTGAGTTCGGCGTCGGCGTTCGCCGGCGCGGCCGCTTCCGCGGTGAACAACGCGCTCGGCGGCCTCGTGCCGGGCGACGAGGATCCGAACATCTACTCGGCGGCGCAGCGTCTGAAGAGCATGGGCTTCAAGCCCGGTGACCCGGTCGACAACAAGCGCACCGCGGCGTTTACCGGGGCGTTGATGGAATTCCAGACCTGGTGCAAGGAACAGGGAAATCTCGCCGACAGCGCCGGCGGCCCGCTCGGCGAACTGACCGCGCCGGGCGGCGTGCTCGGCGGCGGCGGCGGTCCGCTCGGTGCGATCGCCGCGGGCGTGGCCGGGCCGATGCTCGCGGCGGTCGGCCTGACCGGTCAGCTCGATGAGGCGACGATCGAGGCGCTCAAGAAGACACACGGCTGCTAAGCGGCAATCGCAGAGGACATTCCGATGCCTGAATTACCCCCGCCCGATGACCGCGCCGCGATGCAGGCGCTCCAGCAATTGAAGGCGTACAACGCCTACAAGGGCCGGCAGATGCAGAGCCACAGCGGCGGCCCCGACCCGGTCGACCAGGATATCAAGACGGTCGAGACCTGGGCGGCGGACACCGGCGACTCCGGCAGCGAATGGGGTCGCGACCGGGAGAAGAAGGCGAACGACGACATCGCCGAAGAGGCGGCGTGGAACCAGAAAATCGCCGCGGACGAAAAGCAGGCCTCCAAGGAAGCGGATCTCCGGGCCCAGCTCGACGTCGGCAAGCTCAAGGACGAGATGAAGAAGACGCTCGACCAGCACGCGGCCGCGTACCAGGCGCTCGCCGACGCGGGCGATCCCGACTTCAAGAAGAAGCTCGGCGAAGTTCGACAGCAGACGGCACAGGCCAAGGACTTCGTCGACAAGAAGATGGAAAAGGCGATCGAGGACAAATTCAAGCGCGCCGAAGACGCGCGGGCCAAGCGCAAGCAGTTCGCCGACCAGGCCGGCGAAAAAGGCGCGGAGGGCCGCAAGTGGAAGGCCGAGTTCGGCGGAAAGCCGGAGGCGTTCGCCGCGGGACAGAAGGCGGACGTCAAGACGGCGCTCGCCAGTCTCGCGTCGGCCGCCGGAGCGCGCGCCGGCCAGCTTGAGGCAGCGGGCCCGAAAGCGGCGCCGCATGTGGCCGAACTGAAGAAGGTCGAAGCGTGGGCGAAAGGGCTCGCACCGAAGGTGGACGGGCAGGGACCGGCCCTCGGCGCGGCGAAGGCCGAGGGCAAGGCCGGCGCGGCGCACGCCCGGGCGACGTTCAGCGCAGTCGAGAATTTTGAAGTAACGCTCGAAAACGACGGATCCGACGCGCTCGAAGTCTTCCGGCGCTGGACGGATAACAACAACAAGTGGGCCAAGCAGTGGATTTCGAGTGGGACGCCGAAGCAGAAGCAGTGGGCCGAGGCGTGGCTGAAGACGCAGCAATGACGTGACCCCGGCCGCCCTCGGCGCAACAGGCAGCCGATTGGCACGCCCCCCCGGGGCCGCGGGTACGGGACGAAGACGTGACGACGGTTGAGCGCCGCGCCGCGCGACGGCACAGGAGTGTTCGATGAGTCAGGTTCCGACAATCCCCGGCGCACCCAGCGCGAGCATGACGCCCGGCAGCGGCTCGATTTCCGTTGGCCCGGGCGGAATATCCGGCAGCTTCACCTCGCCGAGCATCAGCGTATCGCTCGACATGTGCAACGCCCGGCCGATCTTCGTCTACGTCACGCAGCAGAAGGGGGCGCCGCCGACGGATACCAGCGCCTGGCCTCCGGTTTCGCCGCCGCCGGCGGGCATGCCCGCGCCTCCGACGCCCCCGCCGCCCGCGCCGATCGACCGCCCGCCCAGCCCTGGCGCCCAGAAGGGCGGCCAGATCTGGCGCGTCTTCGATCCGATCGCCCCGATCGAGAAGCTCCCCGTCTGGAAGGAATGGACCGAGGAGAAGGAATACCCGAACGGCCACTGGGAACCGCAATACGGCGAAGCACCCAAGCCGCAGGAGCCGACCGAGCCGACTCCCGGCGTCTGCATCCGGACGCGCGTCTTCGAGTGGGATACGGATCAGCTCTTCAAGTTCGACGAACCGAAGCGCACGACGCCCACGAGCCAGTTTCCCAACGCGTGCGTCGGCGGATCGTCCGCCGTCGCGGCCAAGCTCGCGGTCGCCGAGGCGGAGCTCGACGCGCCGCTCAGTCGCAGCGACGGCTCGTCGGTGCCGATTTCGCAGTCGCGATTTACCCGCAAGGTCGTCCTCTTCGGCCACGCCGACATGTGCGCGGCCTTCTGGTACAACCACGCCCTCAGTCATCGCCGCAACCTGACGCTGGGCATGGTGATGTCGTCGCGGATGCGCGGCGCGCTGCTGAGCACCGGCGCCGGCGCGGGCTTCGCTCCCTGTGCCGATTTCAACCCGCGCGGCGGCCCGAACGCGAACGAACAGGCAGCCGAGGACGCGACCACCGTCCGCACCGCCGGCGGCCAGACGCTGCGCCCCGGCTTCGCCAGTACGGTCAGTGCACCGTCGGGCAACCTCACCAACCGCCGTGTCGAGCTCTTCGTGATTCCCGACTGGGCCACCGGCAAGCCGAGCAAGATCAACGAAATCCTCACGCAGATTCACGGCGAACTCGCGCCGACGCTCCCGGCGGCGGCCGCCGCGTCGTGGACGCCGGGCCAGTTCCCCTGCCCTGCGGGGACGCAGAGCGGGATCGCCGAATTCAGTCCGAATGATCCCACGATCCGCGAATGGGAGACCGCGGTCGCCGCATCGAAGAACGGCCAGCCGGTCGGCGAGCCCTCGGCCGCGCCCTATCGGATCTGCCACTTCCTGAGCGACCAGCCATGGCCGGATCATGCGGGCGCGGGCCAGGGCGAGGGCTACCGTCAGTGCCGGTTCTACAAGCGCTTTAAGCAGGAGATCGAGAATCTCGAACTGCGCGACGATGAATGCACGCCGGGCCAGCCCGGCACGCAGCCCCCGCCTTCGACCGAGCCCGAGTTCACCGGCTGGAAGTGGATCCCCGACGCGCCGATCAAGGTCACACAGGGCGAGTATCACCCGCCGCGCGGCGAGCACTACAGCTACTACATGGACGAGATGGTCAAGACAGGCGTGGACGCGAAGGATCTCTTCAACACGCCGACCGTCATTGCTCCGAACGACCGCGAAAATCCCGACGATTTCAACCTGATCCGCGCCGGCCAGGTCCGCGTCGTGAAGATGGACATCGGCTTCTGGGGCGATCGCCGCACGCTCGACACGTCGCGTCAGGCGGGGTTCCGCCGCACGCCGGACCGCTACTTCGGCATCATCGAAGGGCAGTTCGTTTTTCTGTGTTACCTGGAGACGCCGGACAACGCCGGCCACGCCCGGTTCTGCTCGGAGGGCTTCGACCAGGATCTTACGCCGCTCACGTTCCAGCTTGACCAGGCCCTGCGCCAGCAGAACATGCGCATCCTGATCATGGCCAAGGCGGTCGCCGAAGACGGCCCCAACAAGAACCGTCTCAAGGTCATGTTCCCCGACATGCACATGCCGCGGAAATTCGACGACCAGGACCCGACCTACGCGACGGACGAGTGCATCGGCCGCGTGCAGCGCATCAAGAGCTGGCTGCTGCACCAGATGAAGCAGGATTACCGCCTGCCCGCGGCGTCGACGCCCTGGCTGGCGACGATCGACCGCGAGCTGCTTCGCGACTTCTTCGAGGGCGGCGCGCCGCGCCTCAAGCTCCCGCACTGGTACGTTCTCAACGGACCCAAGTACTCGAATCCGCTCAAGCCCGAGGGGTCGAACATCGTCTCCCAGGCGATGGACGTGGTGAAGAAGGCCCAGCAGTTCCTCATGCAGGTCGGCAACCGCGCGTTCGTCTTCACGCAGGACGACTACCGCCGCATGACCCGCAAGTATCCGGACAACTTCCCTGAGAAGGGGTACGGCCGGACCAAGGACCTGCTCTTCAACTGGTTCTACGGTTCGACGACCGACAAGAACGCGCCGGCCCCCGAGTCGGCCCGCGATCGAACGGTCGGCAATGTCGTCCCAGTTCTCGCGCAGGAGGTCCTAGACCTGCACGCCGGCACCTCGCTCCAGAAGGGCAGCGGCACGGCGCCGGCGCAGGAATCGTACGACATCGTGGACGCCGCCCCGGCCCGGGATATGCTCCGCTTCCTCCGCGTCATCCAGCAGCTTCAGCGTCAGCGCGTCGGCATCGACGTAATCCAGACCGGAGACCTCTACGAACTGTGGGCCAATCGCCGCTTCCTCTTCGAAGACTTCCACGAGACCGACGATCCGGTCGGCCAGATGCCCGAGATGATGCAGTCGGCCACGAAGCCCGTTTCTGAGGACAACTTCGTCGGTGACATGTTCGGCGACGAGGCGGGCAAGTTCGCGGCCAAGGCGGGCGACTTCGTCAAAGGCCTCATCATGGACAAGGTCAAGACGATCCTCGGCGGCTCGAACTGCACCGACGACCACAATCTCTGGTGGCGGCGCGAGACGAACAAGGCCGCGCAGGATGCGCGGATGGACCCCGACCAGATGATGCTGCCGCCGGAAGATGCGTACAACCTCGACAACGTCCGCAACGACTTCGCGTTGCCGCGGTTTACCTCGTCGGGACCGGGGCAGATCGGCACGGCGCCGGGCTCGGGTCTCCGAGCGCCGACCGTGGATTTCACGCGCCTGTTCATCGCGAATATCGACCAGGACGGCAACTTCCGTCCGTTCAATGCCTCGCCCTACCGCGGGAAGACGTACCTCCGCACCGAGGCCAATCGCCGCATCCAGCAGGTCCTCGCCTTCGAAGCCCCGCTCCGCACCGACGCGACCGGCGCGCAGGAGGATGCGACGCTCCTCGGCAACAACCGCACCGGCCCGAACCGCAGCATGGGCCTCTGGAACAGGGCCGTCGTCGACGCCTTCCGCGCCTGCCGCGCCACCTTCGTCTACGGCAATCACGACAACTACCGCGGCAGCCCGCGCGACAACGGCCTCGGGGCCGCGCTGCCCTACTACTCGGAGCCGGGCCTCTGGATCGAGCACGCGCATCGCTTTGAGGACAGCAACATCGACGGTCAGCCGTTCGGTTCGTTCCTCACGAATCTAGCGTACGAAATCCAGGAACTCGCGTTCGGCGAGGGTCTGCTCGACGAGTTCACGATGCACCGCGAGCAGTCCATCTTCCAGCCGGGCATCATCCAGTGGTTCCTGCTGGTGCAGTACGGCGGCGACGAGTTCCTCCGCCGCTTTCAGCGCCAGAACGAAAACGTGCCGCGCGTCTTCCCGTTCCGCATCGCGGTCAACAGCCATACGCACCAGCCGGACCTGGTCGTCGCGAACATCATCTTCAAGGATCGCGAGGTCGCGGAGGTCGAGCTGCCCTTCAACGTCCCGCTCATCGGCGATTCGATCAGCGTCGAGACCCTGATCAACGGCGGCGGGGCGCTGATGAAAGGCGTGCTGCTCTGGCAGAAGTTCGAGGACTGGTTCAACGCCTGGAACGAGCGCCAGGGCTTCGAGAAATGGTGGGCGGATCTCGGCGGAAACTCGATCGACTGGATCAACGACTTCGGCGGCCTCGCCAAGTGCATCGACCGGGCGCTGGCGTTCATCCAGCAACAGGGCCAGAACTCGCTGAACCGCCTCCAGAACGAAGCGCAGCAGAGCGCCGACAGCTTCCGCCGGGCGACGGGCCTGTAAGGGCTGGCTCCCGCGCCGGTCGTTGAACGCGGACCGGTCCTTGCGTGACTACGACAGAGCCGCGCGGCGATTCGGCGCCGCGCGGCTCATGTCATCTCATCACCGGCGGCGGCGCGATCACGCGCCTTTCCGCCGTGCGTCAGTCATGTTTCTGGAGAGGCTGGGCCTCCGCGGCGGTGGACGCCTCGCCCCCGCCGCACTCGACGCGGATCGAGCCGTTCGACGACGTCGCGCGAATGCCCCCTTCGCCGCCGCCGTTCATCTCCGCCCGGACGCGCGTCCGCGCCCAGGACGCGTTCGTCAGCTTGACCGGCCCGAGCTTCGTGTCGATCGATCCGTTGCTCGTCGTGAGATCGAGCGTGCCCTGAATTGACTCCGGGACGCGGATCGAGATCGACCCGTTGCTCGTTCGCAGTGCAATCGACTCATCCGCCCGAGGCCGCGCGACGACCGCGATCGAGCCGTTCGACGAAACCGCCTCGATTCCCGAGATCTCCCGGGCTTCGATCCGGCCGTTCGACGTCTCCAGCCGGCATGTCCCGCCGATGCGCTCGGCAACGATCACGCCGTTGCTGGAATCCGCCGTCAACCCGCCCGTCACGTCGGTCGCGCGGATCTGGCCGTTGCTCGAGCGCAGCTCGGCGTCGCCGCTGATCATCGCGGCCGTGATCGCTCCGTTGCTCGTCGTGACGGCCGTGCGGTTCATCCGCTCGACGCTCACCGCTCCGTTGGCGGTTGAGATCCTGGCCTCGGCGGGGACC
Source organism: Planctomycetota bacterium (assembly GCA_045863555.1). Taxonomy (GTDB): domain Bacteria; phylum Planctomycetota; class Phycisphaerae; order UBA1845; family Fen-1342; genus JACRLV01. The sequence goes on from BTUU01000010.1 coordinate 216,352, forward strand.
GGAATGCGGATATTCACGTTTGCGCCGATGTTCCTGATCTCGCGCCCGCCGGCGATTTCCAGCGTGACGAGGAGCGTGGCCGGGTCGGCCGGGTCCGGTGCGGCGACGACGGCGAAGGCGTCGACATTCTCCCGCGCCTCCTCGAGCGAGGCGGCCGTGGCGAAGCGCTTGCCGCTGACGGCGACATCTCCGCCGGGCGACGCTTCGGCCCGCAGAGTGACGGAGCCGGAGCGCGGCTGCACGACGATTCGTTCGAAGTTCGTCCACGCCGCGGTGAGTTCAAAGTCCGCCTCGGCACGGAAGCTCGAGCATCCGGCAGCCAGCAGCGATGCGACGGCGGTGATTAACCAGAGAGACTTCCGCATTCGAAACCTCCAGCGAAAAAGAGGGCGACGCCGCCCGATACCCAGATTGCAGACGCGCCGCGGCCCGCCCACCCACGCCGACGGGGGCACCGCGTTGGACACGCCCGGTGAACCCGGGGGAAGGGGTATTCGGATCGGATCTTGAGAAATTCCGCGCGAGCGCAAGGCGGTCACAATTCGAGGGGGTTTTGCGCCGGGGGGCGCGAAGGAAAAACGGAAAGGGGGGGATTCGAACCCCCGGTGGCGGGTAATTCCGCCACGACGGTTTAGCAAACCGTTGCCTGGAAAGATGTTACAGCCGAATTCGGATACCCCCGCCTATAACCCCGACAGTTCCATAGCTCCTGACGCGGATGACCGGCTATCCGGGATTTGCGCGGTCTGGCACCGGCTTCCGGAGCCAATCCGCCGAGCGATGATGGCGCTCGTGGAATCGCTCGACGCACCGTAGGGGCGGGACGTGCCGTACAGAGAGCGGACGGTAATGCCGTTACAGGACTCGAACCCTGCTCGGATTCCAAGTGGAAAACAGGTGTTCAGCGATCAGGCGGCGCAAAAAGCGGCGCGCTTGGCGAAACGGCGGTCCGGACGTCCTCGGACCGTGACGTTTCGGCAATCGCCGGGGCATGGCCGGGGCCTCGCGGCTCCCCTTCGCCGCGCCATCATGGCGATCGTGGCAGCGGCACCGGCGTCAGCGGAGCCAAAGCCCCGTTGACGAGCCGGGCTGAACCAGATTCCCGTTATCAGCCCGTTGGCGAGCCGAGCTGCGTGATGAACCCCAGCTCCCACCTACTGCTGCTTGCCGCGACCGAGACAATCGTCCCCAGCGTCGAGCCGCGCCCCACAGTGGCGGCATGAACGGCCAGACGGCGACCCTGCTGGGTTGACGACGACCGGATTGTCGGGGCCGCCCGAAACCACGACGGGTTGCAGCGGATTACGGCTCGCTGAGCTCCTCGGACAGACCCCGTCGAATCTCGGTCCAGAGTTGCATGTCGGTGTACACCTGCGGGGACCTCGCCGGAGGCCGGCTTCGACGTGACCCCTCCGGAGTCCACCTGCGACTCCATCCGAGCCCGACATCGTCGCCGCCACCCGGCCGGCTAGCCCAACTTTCGCACTTTGGAAAAATTCAGTGCGATTTTTCGGCTCTGGCG